>CAYQJS010000019.1:0-79847 GCA_964417895.1 uncultured Chloroflexota bacterium
GGGAGGACAAAATCACTTTTGGCTTAGGGGAGGACAGAATCACTTTTGGCCCACAAGGCCCTTTCGTCGTCGTTGACACCCGCGCGCCACCAGCCCTAGAGTGAGACTAGGCAATTCGCCAATGGAGTGTGCAATGAGTGCGGAGCAGCGTCTGAAGGAGCTGGGTATCGAGCTGCCGCCGACGGCGACGCCGGTCGCTAACTACGTTGGCGCCAAGCGCGTTGGCTCGCTCCTGTTCGTCGCCGGCCACGGGCCGGCGCGGGATGCGCACGGTAACCGTCCCATCGGCAAGCTTGGGCGCGAGCTCACGGTCGAGCAGGGTTACGCTGCCGCCCGATCGTGCGGGCTTAACCTGCTGGCCACAGTCAGGGCCGAGCTGGGAAGCCTCGACCGCGTCCGCCAGATCGTGAAAGTCCTCGGCATGGTGAACTGCGCCCCCGGCTTCGACCAGACGCCGCCGGTCATCAACGGCTGCTCGGACCTCTTCGTCGAGGTATTTGGCCAGGAGGCGGGCAGCCACGCTCGTGCCGCCGTCGGTATGGCGGAGCTGCCCAGCAGCATCCCCGTCGAGATCGAGATGATCGTGGAAGTAGCATAGAGCCCGGGCTCTCGTTCTCGGCCCCTCCCCCAGGATTGGGGGAGGGGTTGGGGAGGGGGCGAGGAGGTCAAATTGATCATCGATTGGCACACCCACGTGTATCCGCCTGAGGCCGCGGCCTCGCCCTCGTGGCAGGGCCGCTGTCCCATGGTCCTGGAGAACGTGCTCGAAACCCATGAGCGCGCGGGCGTCGACATGATGGTGGTCAGCAACCCCGTCCATTACGTCAGGGGCAAGCCCGATGCCGAGGCGTTTCGCTACATTCAGCGGTGGAACGAGTACGCCGCGGAAGTTGCTCAGAAGCACCCGGACCGGACGCAGTGCTTCGCCACAACCGTTCCCGGCGGTGGCGACCACTACCTGAGGGAGCTGGAGCGCGCCGTTCGCGAATATGGACTCAAGGGCGTGCTCATCAACTCGAGCCACAACGGCTCCTATCCCGACGAGGACGGCGCTCGCGGCTTCTTCGAGTTGGTGACCGAGCTGGACATTCCCGTGATGGTGCATGCGCCCTCCTCTAGCTTCGGCGAGGAGTGCATGAACATGTACCGGCTGATCTCCAGCGTCGGGCGCCCCGCCGACGAGTGCCTGTCCCTGGCGCGCATGATCGTGCGAGGCATCTGGGAGCAGTTCCCTACACTCAAGCTGGTGGGCTGTCACCTGGGCGGGGGCATCTGCGAGGTGATCGGCCGTCTGGACTACGCCTACGAGCTGGGCGACTTCTGCTTCTTCCTCGGTCCCTACGAGCCCATGCTGATCTCGCATTCGCCCGGCCACTACCTGAGGATGATGTACATGGACACGGCCGCGTATCACTGGCCGGCCGTCATGTGCGCCATCAACACCATCGGCATCGAGCACATGGTCTTCGGCAGCGACGCGCCACCGCTCGCGCCGTTGTTGCCCAGGGCGCGCAAGCTGGTCGAGGACCTCCCGCTCACAGACGGGGACAAGGAGGCGATCTTCTACACGAATCCCGCGCGCCTACTGAAGCTGCCGGTGGCCGAGACGGTGTAGGCCCGGCGCATGCCAAGCGTCCGATTCACACAGAACATCCAGCGGCATGTTACTTGCCCCCCGCGAGTCGTCGACGGCGCGTCGGTTCGCGAAGCGCTGGAGGGCTACTTCGAAAGCAACCCGCCGGCGCGCGGATACGTGCTCGACGATCAGGGAGCCGCTCTGCCATCCTGAAGCGGCCGTTCTGTCATCCTGAAACAACCGCCCTTGTTATCCTGAGCCCGCAGGCGAAGGATCTCACGCCTCGAAAACCGCCGGGAGATTCTTCGCCTGCGGCTCAGAATGACAGAAACCCACGGGCCTCGGTTCTCGGCCCGCGGCTCAGAAATGACAGAGCCCACGGCTGGGTCCTTCGCCCACGGCTACAGCTCCAGTTCCACCACAACCGGCGCGTGGTCCGAGCAATGGTCTCTGGCACGCTCGTCCTTGTCGATGTAGGCGTCCACCACCCTGTCCGTGAGGTCCGGCGTGATCCAGATGTGGTCGATGCGATAGCCCAGGTTGCGTCGGAACGAGCCCTGGCGATAGTCCCACCAGCTGTAGAGGCCGTCCTCGGGCCGCCGCACGCGAAATGCGTCCACCAGCCCTCGTTCGCGTAGGCGCTCCAGGGCCGCGTGCTCCTCCGCGCTGAAGTGGATCTTCCCCTCCAGCGCCACCGGGTCATACACGTCGCGCGGCTCGGGCGCGACGTTGAAGTCGCCCATGAGCACGACCGACTCCTCCCGGGCGCCGCCCTCCCCGAGCAGGAGATCGCCCAGGGCATCGATCCACGCCAGCTTGACGGGGAAGTAAGGGTGGAGGGGGTCGCGTCCATTGGGTATGTACGCGCTGTAGACGCGCAGGCCGCGCGCCACGCCGCTAATCAGTCGACGCTCGTCGTTGTCGGCGAGCGGGAAGTCGCGTCGGATGTCGGCGAGCGGCTCGAGCGACAGGATTCCGACGCCGTTGTAGGTCGGCTGTCCCGAGTGCACCGTGAGGTAGCCGAGCTCGCTGAACGCTTGAGCCGGGAACAGCTCATCCACCACCTTCGTCTCTTGAAGGCACAGCACGTCCGGCCGCCGGCGCTGAAGCCAGTCCAGGACCAGATCGAGCCGCGCCCGAATCGAGTTGACGTTCCAGGTCGCGAGCTTCACCAGGCTCCTCCTCGCCGCGGTGCCTGACTATAAGCCAGAAACCGGGCAGGCTGGCCGACCATATAATCCGCGACATGCAGACGCCTGTCATCTTGAGTGCGTGCCGGACGCCGATCGGCTCCTTCGGCGGCGCCTTTCGAGACATCTCGGCCGTTGATCTCGCAGCCGTCGCCATCGGTGAGGCCGTCCGCCGCGCTCGCATCGATCCGGGCTCCCTCGAGGACGTGCTGATGGGATGTGTGCTTCAGGCCGGAGCGGGCATGAACGTCGCCCGCCAGGCGGCGGTGAAGGCAGGCGTTCCGCCGAGCGTTCCCGCCGAGACCGTGAATCGAGTGTGCGGCTCGGGGCTACAGGCCGTCGCCCACGCGGCCGAGGCGATCAGGGCGGGCGATGCGCGGCTCATGGTCGCCGGCGGCACTGAGTCCATGAGCGGCGCACCCTACATCGTGCGGGGCGCTCGCTGGGGCCTGCGCATGGGCGATAGCGGACTCGTCGATTCCGTGCTCGCCGATGGACTGATGTGCGCCGTCGCCGACTGCCACATGGGGATGACAGCGGAAGAAGTTGCGCAGCGTTACGAGGTCAGCCGCGACGACCAAGACCGGTTCGCCGCCGAAAGCCAGCTTCGCGCGGAGAGGGCGATGGCCTCGGGACGCTTCCGCGATGAGATCGTCAGCGTGGAAGTAACGGCGCGGAACGGCGTCTCCGTGGTGGATACGGACGAGCACCCGCGGCCTGGAACAACGGCGGAGCGGCTCGCGGCGCTCAGGCCGGCGTTCAAGCCAGACGGAACGGTGACCGCCGGCAACGCATCCGGCATCAACGACGGGGCGGCCGCCTTGGTGGTGGCGTCGGAGGACACAGCGCGAGCTGCCGGTATCTCTCCGTTGGCGCGCATCGTGTCCTGCGCCGTGGCAGGGGTGGATCCTATGGTCATGGGCATGGGGCCCGTCCCCGCGGTGCGGCGCGCGCTAGCTCGCGCCGGACTCACCGTGGACGACGTCGATCTCTTCGAGCTGAACGAGGCGTTCGCCGCGCAGTCGGTAGCCGTCGTCCGGGAGCTGGGGTTGGACCCGGCCCGAGTCAACGTGAACGGTGGGGCGATCGCGCTCGGCCACCCGATCGGTGCCAGCGGCGCCCGGATCCTGACGACGCTCCTCTACGCCATGCGGGCTCGCGGCGATCGCTTCGGCGTCGCAGCGCTGTGCATCGGCGGCGGGCAGGGCATCGCCATGGTCGTAGAGGCGCTAAGCTCCTGAATGTGCGGACGGACCATTGGAGTTCGTGTTCTCAGAACACGCGAAGGACGAGATTGACAGGCGATCCATCCCCAAGTCTATAGTCGATGCGGTGCTCGAGCAGCCGCAGCAGGTGGTTCGCGAGCGGGAAGGGAAAAGTGCGTACCAGTCGCAGGTTGACTTCGAGGGTGGGCGGAGATTCCTGGTACGCGTAATCGTCGCTCACGATGTCGATCCGCCTGTCGTGGTGACTGTCTATCGAACCACGAGAATCACCAGGTATTGGAGGGCAGAGTGAAGATCACGTACGACTCAGAAGTCGACGTGTTGCGTATCGTCCTCAGCACCCGCGCAATAGAGGAGAGCGATGAGGACAAGCCGGGGATCATCCTGGACTACGACAAAGACGGGAACATCGTTGGCCTGGAGATTCTCGAAGCGTCAAAGCGAATTGAGAACCCTCGCTCCGTGGAATACGCGGTTAACGTTTGAGAGCTACCCGGCTTTCGCGGAGCGAACCTACCGCACGAGATCGGGCCCGATCTCCCCAATAGACGCGCAGCCACAGAGGGCCATCGCGGTGTCCAGCTCGCCGCGCAGCAGGTCCAGAACGCGGGCCACTCCGGCCTCTCCGGCGACTGCCAGCCCCCACAGGATAGGCCGGCCCACCATGACCGCCCGCGCGCCGAGCGCGAGCGCTTTCACGACGTCCGTTCCGCGCCGGATGCCGCCGTCAACCAGCACTTCCGCCCGCCCGGCCACTGCCTCGGCAATAGACGGCAGCACGTCGATCGTAGCCGGCGCCGTGTCGAGCTGGCGCCCTCCGTGGTTGGAGACGACGACGCCCGCGACGCCGCAGTCGACGGCGCGAACGGCGTCGTCGGGGCGCACGACTCCTTTGAGCAGGAGCGGCAGCTCTGTCGTTCCGCGGAGCCAGTCCAGGTCCTTCCAGGTGAGCGCCTGGTCCAGCAGCAACGCGAAGTACGCGGCAAGCCCCGAGTCAGCTACTATCGGCAGGTCGCCCAGGCCGGCGGGGACCAGATTCCGCGCCTGGAGGTCCGCGGGCAGGTGGAACCGGTTGCGCACGTCGCGCTCGCGCCCGCCGAGGACGGGCGCATCCACCGTCAGCATCAGGGCGCCGAACCCGGCCGCCTCGACGCGTCTGATCAGCTCCACCGTCGCCTCCCGGTCCCTGTAGACATAGAGCTGGAACCAGAGGGGGCCGCGGGCGGCGGCTGCCACGTCCTCGATGGCGCAGTTGGAGAGGGTGCTCAGCACCATCACCGTGCCCGCCGCGCCGGCCGCCCCAGCGGTGGCGACCTCGCCGTCGGGATGCGCCATCGCCTGGAAAGCCGTAGGGGCGATCAGGATGGGCATGGAGACGTGCTCGCCCAGCACCGTGGTCGAGCAATCGCGCTGGCTTACGTCGCGGAGCACGTGGTAGTGGAGCGTAATCCGGTCGTAGGCCGCGCGGTTCTCGCGCAGCGTGATCTCGTCGTGCGCGCCACCGGCGTAGTAGTCATAGGCCATGGCCGGCAGGCGCTCACGGGCCAGCGCCTCGAACTCCCCGAGGTTCACCGGCTCGACGCGCTCATTCAGGGGGTCAGCGGTCATGCGCGCTCAGTTGAGCCGCTCGACCAGGCGCCGGCCGGCGGCCTGGGCGTCGTGGAGGAGCTGCGCCTCGTCCAGGTCGAGTACGCGGCCGTCCTCGATCAGGAACCTGCCGTCCACCATCACCATGTCGACGTCGCTCGGCCTCGCGCAATGGACGAGCTGTGACACGGACGTTGTGGACGGCAACGTTGTGCGGCGCCCGAAACAGGTCGAGCATGATCAGGTCGGCACGCTTACCGGGCTCCAGGCTTCCCACCAGGCGGTCGATCCCAAGCGCCCGCGCGCCGTCAATGGTCGCCATGCGCAGCGCCTGCATCGGGGCGATGGCGTGCGGGTCCTGCGTGCGCGCCCGCTGCAGCAAGGCGGCCATTTTGATGACCTCGAACATGTCCTGGGAATTGTTGCTGGCCGCGCCATCGGTCCCCAGGGCCACGGTGATGCCCGCGTTCACCATCTCGACCACGGGGGCGAAGCCGTCTCCCAGGAACAGATTGCTCACGGGATTGTGGCAGACGCTGACTCCGCGCCCGGCCATGATGCTGATCTCTTCGGCAGAGACGTGGACGCTGTGGGCGGCGATCACGTTGGGGCCCAGGGCTCCGAGCTCGTCCAGCCACCGCACTACGCCGCTGCGCCCGTAGCGCTGCTCCACCAGCTTCAGCACACTGGCGCTTTCGGCGATGTGGGCGCTCACCCGCAGCCCGTGCTCGTCTGCGAAGCGCTTCGTCGCCTGGGCCAGCTCGCCGCTGGAGCTCACACCGGGCGTGTTCGGTCCGGTCATCAGGGTCAGCATCCCATCGCTCAGCTGGTCCCGGTAGCGTCGCAGCAGCGCCTCCATGGACCGGAGCCCCTGTTCTGGTGTCTCCAGCACTTCGGGTGGGGCCAGGTCGCCCAAGTCCATGATGGTGCGCGCAAGCACGGTGGGGACGCCGGCGGCCTGCATGCCTCCGATCGTCGCCTCGGGCAGCTCGAGGCCCCGATTCAGGAAGTGGTGGTCCACAACCGTCGTCACGCCCGACCGTAGGGCCTCGACGCTGCCCAGCCTGGCCGACAGGTAGCAGTCTTCCGGGGTGAGAACGCGCCCGCAGGCGTAGATGCAGCGCAGCCACTCGGTAAACGGCAAGTGCTCGTACACCCCGCGGATCAGGGTCTGGAACAGGTGCGTGTGGGCGTTGACGATCCCGGGCATCACGACCTTGCGGGTCCCATCGATTCGGCGGTCGGCGGCTGTGCCGTCCAGTGGTGAGGTTGACACGGCGGTGATGGCGCCATCGGTGACCTCGATCCACCCCGGGTCGAGCACGGGTTTCTCCGGGTTCATGGTCAGGACCGTCGCGTTCTGGATGATCAGCTGCATGGCTCGACCCCGCGTGTGGCAGTTGCCACTCGATAGTACTGCCGCGAGCCGCGAGTGGACCTTACCCCAGCCCAGGTAGCCAAGCGAGTTCATCGAAATGTTGGTAGAAATGAGCGGCGAGGGTGAACCATGACTGAAAATCTGCGCAACATTTGCCTCTTCCTGCCTAGAATCCCACGATAGTGGTCCGGTCGCGTCGATTGTCCGTGGCGAACGGCGAGCATGCCATGAGGCCGTGGCAATGATGGAGGTGCGGTGAGCCGGTGAGCGTCGACATCGAAGCGCGTGTGATCCAGGCCCTCGAAGACCTGGGTGTGCCCTACGAACGGATACCCGTTGACCCCGCTTATGCCGACACGGCCGCGTTTTGCGACCGATACGGGTTTCCCGTGGACCTCGTTGCCAACACGATCATCTGCGCGTCGAGGGGAGCGGAGAAACGGTACTCGGCCTGCGTCGTCCTCGCGACGACTCGTCTCGACGTGAACCACGCCGTGCGGAGGCTGATGGGTGTCTCGCGGCTATCCTTCGCCAGCCCCGAGGAGACGAGGGAGCTGACCGGCATGTTGATCGGGGGCGTGACGCCGCTCGCCCTACCCGGGGATCTGGCGATCTACGTGGACGAGCGCGTCATGGCGCTCGACTATGTGCTCCTCGGTGGCGGAAGCAGGTCCATGAAGGTGAAGACCTCGCCAGAGATCCTCCGCCGACTTCCGGGTGCGAGGATCGTTGCCGGTCTAACGGTTGCGAGGCCGGACAGCACCTAGCGGTGCGGCTTAAAGAGCTGCACCGCTAGGAAGCGACCGAGCGAGCGGTTGAAATGCCCGTCGGTTCTCAGCTGTAGGTCGCGATGAAGTCGCCCCGTTCCATGCGGTCCCAGTAGAAGATGCCCGTCCAGAGCTCGTCTGCGGTCCACGTGATCGGTGTCATCTTCGGGTCCGCCCAGTAGCCGCCTGTGAACACCTCGTTGCGGACGCCTGAGGGGTCGAAGAAGTAGATCGTGTGCCCCCGCGAGATTCCGTGGCGTGTCGGGCCCACGTCGATCTTCACCCCGCCCCGTGCCAGAACGTCCGCTGCACGCCCCAACTCCTCCCAGCTATCGAGCCAGAAGGCGAAATGATGCAGGCCACCCGGATTCCCCGGAATGAACGCGAGATCATGCACCGTATGCGACCGCTCGATCCAGATCGCGATCGGCGTTCCGTCCGGCGTGACGACCTGCTCGGAGAGGCGGAAGCCCAGTACGTCCCGCCAGAAGTGCAGCGACGCGAGGGTGTCCGGTGTGGTGACCAGGGCGTGGTCGAGCCGCGGGGGATGCACGCCAACGAGATCATCCGGGTATGGATCCGGGTTCGTGGTTGGCAGCCCGTTGCCCACCATCTGCATGTCGTAGTAGAGCTCCACTCGGTGCTCACTCGGCGCAGTGAAACGGATGGCCTCACCCAACGCGTATTCCTCGCCGGCGGAGATGCGCTGCACTCGGTACTCATTGCGCTCGAGCCTGTCCTCCAAGGTCACCAGGTCCTCGGGATTCTCGACGCGAAACGCCATGTAGTTCAGGCCCGGGTTCGGGTCCTCGACGAGGACGAGCTGATGGTGCTCCAGCTCATCCCAGGCCTTGAGGTAAACCTTGCCGTCGTTCCTGCCGGTCTCCTTGAGGCCCACTACCTGGGTGTAGTGCCGCAACGCGGCGCCCAGATCCTTCACGCGAACTTCCACGTACCCCATGCGGAGAATGCCCATTGTTTTGTTCCTCTCTTTCAAAGTGGTGGATCTTTCGTGTCACGTGACCTGCGCTCGATCGGCTCTCACCCCCTTTCCCCGTACTTGCTCTCTACGATCCCGAACGCTGCCTCCTTCACGACGGCAGGGATGCGCTGGCCGGGCTCGCGGCCCGGGTCTTCCCCGCTGTCCAGGTGCGCGACGATGGTCGCGATCTCGCTCGGCCGGACCCCCTCGTACCAGAGGCGGTCCGGGTGGACGACCACATTCGGGCCGTGCCCGCAACCGTTGAAGCACAGATATCGCTCAACAACGATGTCTTCGCGCCCCTTCAGGTGCCCCTGGAGCTCGGCCAGCACCCGATGTGACCCCTGAGCGGAGCAGAAGAGCCCCTGGCACACGAGAACGCGGCGTCGTTTGGCGTGACCGCTCACGATTTCCTCCCGGTTGAGGGATCCTGGCTCGGTGGCGACTTACGATCCTTCTCTCGGATCTCTTGGGGGGCCTTCGTGGCCTCCTCTGGATTGCGACCTGGGTGCGATGACGCTATGACTCTAAGCCAGCCGGCATTGCCTGCACATCGGGGAGGACACGGAACTTCCGGGGAGGCGAGCACGGAGAGTTTGAGAAGCAGTACGGAGAAAACCGGAGGCGACGTATGGGGCGGTGGCCCTGGAAGGGCTACCCGATGGGTTTCTCTACGAGCTTGTCGGCAGCCCACGCCGCGATCTGCTGCCGCGACGTTAACCCCAGCTTGGAGAGGATGCTCCCGACGTGGGTCTCGACGGTCCGTTCGCTAACGACAAGCGCCTCGGCGACCTCACGGTTGGACTTGCCCTGAGCGATCTCAGTGGCCACTTCGCGCTCGCGCTCGGTCAACCCGCCGTACGCCAGTTTCGCGGCACGGCGTGGCGACACCGAGTGGGGACGCGGAAGCCGCCGGGCCGCCTGGGATAGGAAGGTGTTCCGCAGCTCTTCGTCTGGCACACTGGCTGCGAGCTCCTCGATGATGGCGCGGGCAGCTGAAAGTACGCGCTCAGCTTCTTCTCGGCGCGCCTGGGTCCGATACAGGTTGCCGAGGGCCACGTGAATGCGCCACAGCAAGGGCCGCATCCCTTGCTCGACCGCACCGTCCCGAGCGGCCCGAAGCACGCTTTCCGCCTCCGATGCGCGCCGCAGCGCGGCGAGCGCCTCCCCCCGCAGCTTCCACAGATAGGGGACCACGCGCCCAGCAGACAGGTTCGCAGCGGACCCGATCAGCCGCTGGACGATTGCCAGGGCCTCCGCCGGATCGCCCTTGGCCAGAGCCAGCTCTGCTCGGGCGCTCCAGGCGCGCCGCTGCCCGGGGGTCTGGCTCGGAGTGTCCGGGCGCAGCCCGGCTGCGTCGAGCGCCGATTCGGCGCGCTCGAAGTCTCCTTGCAGTGTCGCCGTTGAAGCGAGGAATCCCGCCGCGGTGCGAATCCAGTGGAAAGAGCCGATCTCGTGTGCCATCTTCATCGACTGCTCCAGGTGCCGGCGCGCCTCTGGCAGCGCGAGGAGATCGCGATAAACGACGCCCAGCATGCAATGAGCGCCAGCGATCCACTGGCGATGCCCCATCTCCTCCGACATGGCGAGCCCGGCCCGGGTCAACTCCAGAGCGCGGCCATACTCGCCCCGCTGCCCAAGGGCGGACCCGAGGTTCCAGAGGGCACTAGCCTCACCGACGCGTGAGCCGATCTCGCGCGCAACCTTCAAGCCCAACTCACCCTGGCTCGTGGCTACGTCTGGGCTCACCGCTGCCTGAACCATGGTGTCGCCCTCGTGGCGACTGGCCGCCTGCATGACCAGGCTGGAGACCAATCCCTGGCGATCGTCGAGCTGGCGGAAAAGTGCGACCGCCTGATCGTAGTAGACGTTGCTCTGGAGGAGGTCTCCACCCAGGAGGTTGGTGACACCGAGCAGGTCGAGAGTCTGCGCGATCCCGCGCCGATCGTCCAGCTCCCGAAAGATGGCGAGCGCCTCGCGGTGGTACCCCAGCGCCTCGTGTGGCTGCTCGACGTTGAGCTGCCAGTTGCCCACGCGGTTCAGGCTGTGCGCGACGAGGGCGGAATCAGCCATCGTCCGCGCCAACGCCAGTGCCCGCCGGCAGTAGTCGCCCGTGCGCTCATAGTCTCGCCCGGACCACAAGAGACCGAGATCCAGGAGCGCCTGCCACTCTGCCCGGCGATCTCCGCTCGTGCGAGCGACTTCGAGCGCGGCCTCGTAATCCGCCCGCGCCCCGTCGAAGTCGCCCAGAGTCTCGTTCGCCAGTCCGCGCGCCCGATAAAGCCGCGGGGGAGCCTCAACCGCCATTCCGCGGGTTGCCGTTAAGGCACGCGAGAATTGCTCGACGGCCACCCGTGGCGAGTAGAGCGCCTGCGCCCGCTCGCCCGCACGCTGCGCGTAAGTCAGGGCCTTGTCCCAGACCTCGGCCGCGGAGAAGTGATCCGCCAAGTCTGCGAGACGCGTCTCGAGCGCGTCTCCGTACACCTCCTCCATCGCTTCCCCAATGCGCTGGTGCAGCACTTTACGTTCGCGAGCCAGGAGCTGCGAATAAACCGCTTGTTGCGTCAAGGCGTGGCGAAAGGCAAACTGCTCCGCGGACTGCTCCACGACAAGCTGCGCCCTGATCAATTCCTTGATCAGCTCCAGCAGCTCGCGTTCATCACACTCGAGGAGCCTCTGGAGCAGCTCGAAATCGAACCGGCGGCCCGCCACGGCCGCCAGTTCGAGCGCACGGCGTGCCGCCAGGCTGAGCTGCGAAGACCGACGCTCGACGGCGTGCTGCACAGTGCGCGGGATACGAAGCTCACCGATCGGCTTGCGGCCCCACGTCCCGTCAGCGTAGAAAATGTCCCCCGAGATAACAAGCGATTTCAGCACCTCCTCGATGAAGAAGGGACTGCCCTCCGTCAGGCCGTAGATGGCATTCAGGAAGTCCGCTCGGGCTGGACGATCGAGGTGGAAGATCGCGCGCAGCATGGCGTCGACTTCCGCTAGGCTGAGGCGCGGGACCGGCAGCTCCCCGGCCATTCTCCCGCGGTCGAGCTCGGCCAGCACATGGGCCAGGCTGGGATGCACCTCTTCACTGCGATAGGTGAGCAGCAGGAGGATCGGTTGGGCACCGATCCGCCGGGCCACATAGAGCAGAAAGTCGAGGCTGGTGTCGTCACACCAGTGGAGATCCTCGACGACCATGAGTACGGGCTGTGCGGCTGCGAGGCGGACGAAAAGCTGGTCTAGCGTGTAGAAAAGGCGCCGCTTCTCCTGGTCAGGATCGAGCGCCACCTGGGCTGCGCCATCGGGGAAGAGGCTCGCGAGCTCAGGCAGCAATTGGGCGAGAGCCTGGGCGTTGGGTCCGAGGTCGTACAGGATCTCGCTCGTCGACGGGGCCTTGAGGAGCGTTCGCAGGAGGTCGAGCAACGGCGCGTAAGGGAGCGACCGATCCGGCTCGAAGCAGTGGCCCTCGAAGGTCAGAAAGCCCAGGCGATCGGCAGACGCCCTCGCTTCTCGAACCAGGCGGGATTTGCCAACGCCGGCCTCACCGGTGAGGAGAAGGATTTGCCCGTTCCCGCCTGCGACCTCCTCGAGGGAGCGGTTGAGCAGTGCGAGAAAGGGCTCGCGACCGATCAGAAGCGGGCAAACAACCGCTCTCGAGGGTGCTTCCACTCGGTCACCCCATTCGATCCCCGTGCGCCTGCAATGGCGTCGGCTCGGGCGATCCCCGGTCGGAGTTCACGGAACCGAAAGGGGGCCAGGAGATGACTGGCGGCACCCCGATTCACTCGACCGACGACAAGTGGACCCTCATCCGGCGGCCGCTCCCCCTCATGCTCGCCGGGGCCGACGCGGCGGTGAGCATCGTACCACCAATGCGGTGCTGCGCACGGGTTGCCCGCTGGCCAAGAAGGGTGAGATGGTATCGGGCTCTCTAGGCCCAGATCTCGTCGATGGGAATATCGAGGCCGGGAAAGAGGTCTGGCCGGAATGTGGTACCTGGGCCGAACGTACCGACCAGCTCGTAGCCCTGCTCGCCCAGGCGGTAAGCCTCGATGGCACGGGCAAGAGAATCGAGCAACCAGTAGTGGGGGACGCCGGCAGCGGCATAGCGGCGCATCTTGATGCCGCGGTCGCGCGCGGCCGTGCTCGGGGAAAGCACCTCGACGACGAGATCCGGCGAACCTTCGACGCCCCGCTCGCTGATGATGTTTGAACGCTGCTGCGAGATGTAGATGAGGTCAGGCTGCACGCCGTTCTCCTCGTCTAGCACCACGCCGACCGGCGCCTGCACGACATAGCCGAGGCCCAGCCCGTAGACCCAATTGCCGACCAGTAGGCTCAGCTTCATCAGGCCCAGCTGGTGGCCCCAGCCCGGCGCTGGCGTCATATAGAGATCACCGTCGATAACCTCGTACCTGTACTGATCGTCGGGCGCGTCCCAGATGTCATCTGCCTTGAAGCGGACCCTTGCGCCTGCCATTGTCAGTCCTTCTGCGAGCGAACGGGGTGGCTGTTCAGTGTACCGCGGGGTGCCCCGCCCGATGGGCGTCCTCGGGCTGCCAGGCCTCGATCTCCTCGAGGAGGGCGGTGATCATCTCGTGCTCGGCCACCCGGCGCGCCGGCTTGCCCTTGATGTAGAGCATGCCGACACCGCGGCCACCCACCACGGCGATATCGGCGTCGGCGGCCTCGCCGGGCCCGTTCACGGCGCAGCCCATCACGGCCACCTTGACCGGCTTGTCGATGCGCTTGAGGGCCTCCGCGACCTGGAGGCCCAGGGTGGGGAGGTCCACCTCAGCCCTGCCGCATGACGGGCACGCGGTCAGCAACGGCCCCTTGCTGCGGATCTCCAGCGCCTTGAGGATCTCGAAGCCCGCCACCACCTCGTCCGTCTTGTCCGCGGTCGTCAGCGATACCCGGATGGTGTCGCCGATCCCTTCGGCGAGCAGCATGCCGATGCCCATCGCCGACTTGACGTACGCCGGCATCGAGGCGCCGGCCTCGGTCACTCCCAGGTGCAGGGGATAGTCGATCTTCTTCGCCAGCAGTCGATAGGCCTCGACCATGCGGGGCACGTCGCTGAACTTCACCGACACGAGGATGTCGTCGAAGCCCATGTCCTCCAGGAGATGGACGTGGTTCACCGCCGATTCACACGCCGCCTCGGGCGTCGGATAGCCGTACCTTTCCAGCAGCTTCTTCTCGATGGAGCCGGCGTTCACCCCGACGCGGATGGGGATGCCGCGCTCTTTCGCCGCGTCCACCGCGATCCGAACCGCCTGCATGCCGTCGGCGTTGATGATGTTGCCTGGGTTGATGCGGATCTTGTCAGCTCCCTGCTCGATGGCGAGCAGCGCCATGCGGTAGTCGAAATGGATGTCCGCCACGAGCGGCAACGTCGTCTGCGTACGGATCTCTCCGAACGCCAGCCCGGATTCTTTCGTGGGGACGGCGATGCGGAGGATCTCGCACCCAGCCTCTTCGAGCGCGTGAACCTGCGCCATCGTCGCGTCGATATTGCGCGTGTCGGTGCTGCACATGGACTGGACGGCGATCGGGGCGCCGCCCCCAACGGGCACGTTCCCGATCATCACTTGCTTCGTTGGCTGTCGGTCGATCATGGATGTAACGTTGCTCCAATCGCCTCGATGCGCGCCATCACGTCGAGGACGTCTTGCTCGCGGGTGGATGCGCCTGCGGTCACGCCCACCACCGAATCGGCGGCGAACCAGGCGGGGTCGATTTCATCGACGGTCTCGACCAGATGGCTCGGGATGTACTTGCTGCTGACCTCGACGAGGCGATGGGTGTTGGCGCTTTTTCTCCCGCCAACCACCACCATGACGGTGCACTGCTCCGCCAGCTCCTCCGCCTCATCCTGCGCCATCCTGGTCCATGCGCAGACCTGACCCTGGTTCTCGAACACGTCGGCCTTGGTTTTCAGCACCTCACAGATGCGCTCGTACTCCGAGAGCAGTGCCGTCGTCTGCGCCAGACCCGCGATGCGCTCGAAGTGGGGCAGGGCCTCCGCCTCCTCCAGAGCCTCGATGATCACGCCGCGCTGGGTGTATGCGACCGTCGCCCTGGCCTCGGGATGATTGCGATGGCCGTAGAGGATCACCTGATAGCCCTGGTCCTCCAGGGCCCTCGCCTTCTGCTGGACGACGCGCACGATCCCGCACGTGGCGTCGACCACGTTCAGGCCCAGCGCCGCCGCTCGCTCGAAGGTCACCGGCCCCTCGCCGTGCGCGCGCATGATGAGCGTGCCTCCCCGCGGCGCCGTCTCGCCCTCGGCCACGCGGAGCACGCTGATGCCACGCCCCTCCAGCTCCCGCATGGCGGGGTCGTTGTTAATGAGCTCGCCCGATACGTAAACGGGACTCTCGGCGCCCGCGCGCGTCCGAGCCGCGATGCTCCAGGCCCGCTTAACACCGCCGCAGAAGCCGCTGAAGCGCGGGGCTCGAAGAACCTGCATTCATCAGTCCAGGGCCGCTCTGCCGCGGCCCGATCTATTGTACCGTTGCTCCCTCGACTCGAACCTCACGGCCTTGGGCGGATCGTCGATGGCCGCCCGCGAGGACGCAGGATCGCGGGTGGGTCTGAGCCAGTATCATCACGATGACAGGCACTACCCCCTCCCTAATCCCCTCAATGGCGAGGATACCGGCCTGCTGGCGTAGCCAAGTCTGAGCCAACCGATGCAGGCCATGTCGGCCCTCCAGGGGGAGCGGACGGACTCACTTTGAGCGCAAGAATCGGATAGTAGCGCGGGGCCTGAGCTGCGTAGGATGACGGCGAGGAGGTATTGACAGCCATGAATGTTACTGTCGCCCAGCCCTACGCGGATGATGCCGCTCGCTGGCAGGCGGTTCTCAGGCGCGAGCCAGCCGCCGACGGGGCCTTCTACTACGCGGTGCATTCGACCCGCATCTACTGCCGCGCGACATGTCCCTCTCGACGCCCGAAGCGCGAAACCGTTGCTTTCTTCGATCTGGCCGAGGCAGCCGAGCGGGCCGGCTTCCGCGCCTGCCGCCGGTGTCGCCCGCGCGAGGTCAGTGTTCAGCAGCAGGTCGTCGCGCACGCCCAGCAGATGCTGGACAGCGCCGAGCCGATCCCCACGCTCGACCAGCTTGGTGACGCCCTCGGGCTCAGCCCATTCCACGTCCAGCGTCGTTCAACCGCGCGACCGGGCTCACGCCCAGGCAGTACGCGGCCGCTCGGCGCCTCGAGCGCGTCAAGGCCGGACTCAAGAACGGCGCCACTGTGACCGACGCAATGTACGACGCCGGCTACCAGTCGAGCCGCGCATTCTACGCGACGGCCCGCGATCAGCTCGGCATGAGTCCCGGCGCCTACAAGGCAAGTGGTCGAGGAGAGCGCGTCGTGTATGGCATGGTCGACAGCCCGCTCGGGCGCATGCTTATCGCTGCGACGGAGCGAGGCGTGTGCGCGCTGCGATTCGGCCAGGACGACTTCCTCGTACGGGCGCTGGAGACCGAGTTCGCGAGCGCCACGCTTGTCCACGACCCAACGGCGGTCGCCCCGTACGCGCAGACCATCCTGGGCCACCTGGCGGGGCGGCAGCTATACCTCGACGTGCCATTCGATGTCCAGGCAACGGACTTTCAGCAAAGCGTTTGGGCAGCGCTACGTCAGATCCCCTATGGCGAGACGCGAACATACAAGGAGGTCGCCGAGATGATCGGTCGGCCGAGCGCTGTGCGTGCAGTGGCGCAGGCCTGCGCCACCAATCCTGTGCCGCTGATCGTGCCCTGCCACCGAGTCGTGCGCGCCAATGGTGAGCTCGGCGGCTACCGCTGGGGCGCCGAGCGCAAGCAGATTCTTCTCCGCGGCGAACGGAACCGCGGCCAGCCAGTCGGATGACGGGACCAACGATGATCGACGCACCCACGCGTGTCGCCAGCCAGCGGACGCACACGCCTGCCGTGGTGGGCGCGTTCATGTTCGGCCACTTCACCCATCACGTCACCAACTCACTGCTGGCGCCGCTGCTGCCCCTCATTCGCGATAGCTTCGCGCTGAGCTATGCCCAATCCGGGTTCCTGGTGTCCGCCTTCAGCGTGAGCGGCGGCCTCTCGCAGGCGCCCATCGGCGCGCTGGCCGACCGCGTCGGCAGCCGAACGGTCGTGACCGTCGGGCTACTGGGATCGGCCCTACTCTGCTTCTTCATCGGGCTCGTCGACGCCTACTGGCAACTCCTGGTCGCGCTGGTCGGGCTCGGAATCGTCGCGGGAACGTACCACGCGCCCGCCAACACGCTGCTCTCGCAGCTGTTTCCCAGGGCGCGCCTGGGCGGCGTGCTCGGGATCCATACCGTCGGTGGGAACCTGAGCTTCTTTGCCACTCCACTCGTGGCTGGTGGCCTCGCTGCCGCCACGCTGACGTGGCGCACTCCCTACCTCTTTTTCGCCATCGCACCGCTTCTCGCGGGGCTCTTCCTCATGCGCACCTTGCCCCGTGTCCCGGGCCGAGAAGGCCGGCCCCTCGGCACGGCCGCGATGTTTCGCGAGCTGGGCGAGGTCTTCCGGGCCGTTGGGCCGCTGCTGGGGCTCGCCATCCTGTTTCAGATGACTTACGCGGCCACGTTCTCGTTTATCGCCCTGTTCCTGGTCGACGCGCGCGGCTTCGACCCCGTGACGGCGGCCTTCTTCGTGTCGGCTCCTTTCATCGGGGGCCTGCTCGGCTCACCCCTGGGCGGAGCGCTGTCCGACCGGCTGGGGCGCAAACCGGTCATCGTCGCCTCTCTCGTGTGCATGGGCCCAGCACTCTTGCTGTTCACGGCGGTGGGATCGGAGTTGATCATCCCCGCCCTGGCGCTGATGGGTCTGGTGTCCTCAGCCCGCATGCCCGTGGTGGAGGGCCTGATCCTGGAGCGCGCGCCCGCCGAGCGGCGGGCGACGACTCTTGGCGCCTACTACTTCGTGGCGCAGGAGTTCGGTGGACTCGCCGCCCCCGCCGTAGGTGCACTGGCCGGGGTGGTAGGAATCGAGCAGGCCTTCGGGAGCGTGGCGCTGGCCGCGGCCCTTCTTTCGGGGTTGGTCCTCCTGTTCGCGCGGCGGCTGTAGATCATCTGGGGGGTTGCGCTCCGTGCCACCGCTGGCTTTGATCAATGCCAAGGACGGGCTGGAGATTTCCTTCCGCCCGGAGCGGCTGTTCTTGGCCGGCTATACGGGGCGGGATCGCGACCACGTGCTGCGGCACATCGAAGAGCTCGCCGCGGAGGGGATTCCGGCCCCTGAGAGGGTGCCTGAGGTGTACCCCGGCGTCGCCGACAAGGTCCAGGTGGGGGGACAGCTGCCGCCTGGACGCGGCTGGGCCTCCGGGGAGGTCGAATACGTCCTGCTCGTGACCCCCCACGGAACGCTGGTCGGCGTGGGAAGCGACCACACCGACCGCGAGCTCGAGCGCGCCTCTGTCGTGGCGTCGAAGCAGGCGTTCCCCAAGATCATCGGCCAGCGGGTATGGCCGCTGGCCAGCCTGGCTCCCCAGTGGGACGATTGCACGTTGAGGAGCTGGGTCACGTTGGCGGGAGAGAGGCGGCTCTACCAGGACGGATCGCTGGGCAGTCTCATCGCCCCACAAGACCTGCCAGGGCTTATATCCCCGTCAGACTGTCGGGCCGGGACGGTCATCTTTTCCGGGACCGTGCCTGCAACGATGCCTGCCCCGAAGGCGGGACTCGTTCGCTTCGAGGGTGCGATCGTCGGCGCCGACGGGACGCCGCTCGTATCCTGCACCTACGTGTACGAAGCCGCGCCTGCAACCCGCGGCCCCTAACGAGGGCTGGAATGAGGATGTCTGGAGAAACAGATGCCTAAGCCTGAGTTCGAGTTCTTCGACCCGTCGAGCGTGGCCGGCCGTCCCGTCGGCGGAATCCCGGGCCTCACAGAGAAGATCCTGAGCCACGATCCGGCGACGGGCGACTACACGCGCATGCTGCGCTTCGAGCCCGGCACTGATACGACGCCCATGGGCGTTCAGCGCCACGACTTCTGGGAAGAGGTGTGGATCGTGGAGGGCGGTATCGACGACATCACGCTGGATACGACGTTCACTGCGGGGATGTACGCGTGCCGACCGCCCGGCATGCCGCACGGGCCGTGGCGGTCGCCCAACGGCTGTACCACGTTCGAGGTCAGGTACTACCGACGCTAGCGACCCGTGTCCAGCGCCCAGATCAGGGCATGTCGAGGGGGAGGGAAAGCTGCCGCCTCCCCCCTTGCGGGGGAGGGTTGGGGTGGGGGGTCACGAAATTCGGCGATCTCCTGCTAGCCTGTGCTGTCCTCGGGGCTCGCTGGCCGCGGCGGGAGGATCTCTCGGCGAATCCTGGCCGCCTCGTCGCGTCGTTGGCGGGCCTCTTTTTTTGCCTGTCGCCGGCGAGTGTTCATCGCCGAAATGATGCGCTCTTTCTTCGCCATGTTGGAGCATTGTACCCAAGTCAGAGAGCGACCGTGAGGCCCTCGGCGGCCCCCAGCAACTCCATCTCTGATCCATACGCCGCGGCGCGCCAACTGGCTCTGCTTCGCGTCGGTTCGAGAGCGCCTTATAATTTTCATGCTTGCCCCCAAGTTTCCCCTCCATGCAATGGTGAGTATCACATGTTGGTGGCCCGACAAGGCGCGTGGCTCCGCTGGTGAGGGATGTTGCTCTGCCGGACGTCACCCGACGGCAGTTCCTTCGCATGCTCGCCGGTGCCCTCGCGGCCTCGGCCTGCGGACCGTCCGTCGGCCCTGGGCGATTCAGCCAACCGGTGCGCGATGGCGCCTCCGGCGCGTCGAGCCCCATCATCGTCGCCGTGGGTGGCGAGCCCCGAACGCTCGTGCCGTCGGTGGCGGGCGCTGGGGGCGCGTCGTCCGAGCATCTGTTCGAGCTGATCCACCAGTCCCTGGTGACCTACGACGACCAGGCGCAACCGGTGCCGCGCGTGGCGCGCGCCCTTCCCTCCCTGGAGAATGGCACGTGGCGCGTCCACGCGGATGGCACGATGGAGACGGTGTGGCAGCTGCGCGATGACGTGCGTTGGCACGATGGGCGTCCGTTCACAGCGGACGACGTGGTTTTCAGCTGGCGCGTGTTCAACGATCCCGCCATCCCGGTCACGTCGCGGCGCGTGGCTCGCTTGATCGAGGCTATCGATGCCCCAAACCCACACACGGCGGTCATGCATTGGCGGGCGCGCTATGCCTTCGCCGACCAGATCTCCGCCTACGACCTCACGCTTCTGCCCGCCCACCTGCTAGCAGCCTCGTTCGAGCTGAGACGCGAGCAGATGGCGGGCCACCCGTACTGGCGGAACGAGTTCATCGGGCTGGGCCCATTCCGGGTGGAGCGATGGCCGTCCGGCAGCTCCATCGAGCTGGCGGCGTACGATCGATACTTTCTCGGCCCTCCGCGCGCGAGCGAGGTATCCGTACGTTTTCTCCCCGATGACAACTCGGCCATGGCGGCAGCCCTGGCCGGCACGGTGGACGTGGTGCTTCCCCGTAGGGCGGTGCACGGCGTGGTTCGGAGCGTGCGCGAGCGATGGACCGCCGGGGGTGAGGGGGTCCTTTCCGTCCTTCCGGGCAACAGCTGGCTCTTTCTGGCGCCACAGTTCGCGGGGCCCCAACCGGAGGAGCTGCTCGATCCGCGCATCCGCGCGGCTCTGGCCGACGCACTGGACACGGCCACCATCGCCGAGGCCGTGGCAGGTGATCGCTCGTTAGCGTCCAACCTGTGGGTACCCGTGGGAGACCCTCGATATCGCACCATATCCGAGGGCGCGGCGCGCCACGATTACAGCCCCGAGCGCGCCCGCGAGCTGTTCCGCGATGCGGGTTGGCGACGAGAGGCCACCGACGACGTGCTGGTGAAGCAAGGGCGCCGGTTCGAGATCGAGCTCACCACTACGACGGGGCTGGAGAGGGCCGCGGCGCTGGTGGCTGAGTACTGGCGGGAAGTGGGCGTAGCAGTCCACGAGACGGTGCTCTCCCTGGGTGCGGTGACGGACCGCCAGGGTCGGGCCGGATACTCAGGTGTGGAGCTGGCCGCCGGCATTCCCAACCTCGCGCTGCTGGATGGCCGGCTCCATAGCTCGAACGCGCCAGCTCCCGAAAACCAGTGGGTGGGCGCGAACCGAGGCCATTACGCCAGCCGCGAGCTGGATGCGCTCCTCGACAATCTATGGATTACCCTCGAGCGTGGCGAGCGGGAGGCAATCGAGCGCGACGTCGCTCGCTTCATCTCGTCGGAGCTGCCCATCATCGGCCTGTTCTTCTACCCGAGTATGGCCATGGTTCGGCGCGAGGTGCGCAACTCGCGCGTCCCCCGAACCGTATCGCCCGTCGGCCGCCTGTCCATGACCTGGAATGCCCATGAATGGGAAAAAACGGGTTAGGCCATGCAACCTGGGCAGATCGTCATCCTGGTGGTCCTGCTGTTCTCGGTGTTCCTCGGTTGGGTGTTGTACCGAGGGCGCACGGCGGGCGTCAGGCTCTATCTTGTCGCGGTTGCCGTGGCCGCTTCGCTCCTGCTCGGTAGCCTGGCCCACGTCCTCGATGCCCAAGGCGCTGCTGAGGTGCTGAACCTCACCGCGATCGCGCTGTCTCTGGCGGCGCTGCCGTCCCACCCTGGGCTGTGGGAGGACCAGATCCGGGCTGATCTGGAGCGAACACGGCTCTATCAACGCTGGCAGCCCGCCGACGCTCTCTCATGGCGCGGGTGGCTGAAGCTCGTGGACCGCGTCGGCGCCCGAGCAGCAGCTCTCTCGTATCTCGCCGTATTCGCTGTTGCCATTCTGGCGGCCGTTCTCTCAACTCTGGTCGAACCGTCCGTCGGACGCGGTTCATCTGAGCGCACGTCGTATACGGTGCTTGCAACGCTGGGCCCGACGCTGTTCGCGGTGCTGAGCACCATGTGGATCTACCGGAGCGCCCGGCGCCTGGTGCCAGGTGCGTAGGGCCCGGGCACACATGGGACCCTGGAGGTCGAGCATGCCCAACACAATCCTCTTGACGCGCATCGCTGGCATTCCCATTCAGGTCCATTACACGTGGCTCATCGCGCTGGCGCTCATCGCCTGGTCGCTCTCCCACGGCTTTTTCCCGTCCATGTTCCCGGGCTGGGATGCGGTGACCTACTGGGTGGTTGCCATCGTCTCAGCGCTGGCGCTGTTCGCATCGGTGCTGCTCCATGAGCTGAGCCACTCCCTCTTCGCCCTCGCTCGCGGACTCCGTGTCCACAGCATTACGTTGTTCATCTTCGGTGGCGTTTCGAGCATCGCCGAGGAAGCCGAGACGCCCGGCGACGAGTTCATCGTGGCCGTCGTGGGCCCGCTGGCGAGCTTCGCGCTGGCCGCCGTTTTCTGGGTCGCGGGTCAAGTCCTCGCCCTGGGCCCCTCGCCGGTCGGCGCCATCCTCGCCTACCTCGCCTTCACGAACGTCTTGCTGGGTGCGTTTAACATGGTGCCCGGATTTCCCCTCGATGGAGGCCGTGTGCTGCGCTCCGCGATCTGGGCGGCCACGGGGAGCATGCGGCGCGCAACGCGGATCGCCTCTTACGTTGGGCAGGGCGTGGGCTTCTTGCTCATCTTCCTGGGCGTGGCCCAGCTCCTGGGCGGCAACTTCCTGGGCGGCCTGTGGATCGCCTTCATCGGCTGGTTCCTGAACAACGGCGCGGAAACCAGCCGCCAACAGTTCGTCGTGCGCGAGAGCCTGCGGGGAGTACGGGTGGCCGACCTGATGAACTCCGAGGCGCCCGTCGCATCGCCGGCGATGAGCACCCAGGACTTCGTGTTCGACAACGTGCTCCGGCAGGGCGTTCGGGCCATGCCTGTCGTCGATGGGGGCCGCCTGGTGGGCCTCGTAAGTATCACCGACGCGAAGGAGGTGCCTCCGGAGGCCTGGTCGACCACGCCGGTCGGCACGATTATGACGCGGGCCCCTCTGACGACAGTAACCGCCGACGAGGATCTTGCGGCGGCCCTGGAGCTGCTGGTCAATCGAAACTTCAATCAGCTGCCGGTGCTGGACGGCGGCGCCCTCGTAGGCCTCCTGACCCGCGCGGACGTGCTCCGGTTCATCCAGCTGAACGAGGAGCTCGGCCTGTCGACAAGGGCCCGTCGCCCAGCACGGCCGCGCCGTGCCGGCTGAATCGGGCAGCGAGCCCTTCGGCGCCCGACCGGGCAGGCTGGTACAATGGCCTCTTGATGAACGATCACGAGAAACGCCTACGCTTCCGCGAGATCCTCAGCTCCCCTGACGGGACGGTCGCGCCGAGCGTCCCCGACCCGATGTACGCACGCCTAGTCCAGGACTGCGGCTATTCGCTCATGCATCTGGCCGGGAATGGGATGCATCGCAGCTTGCTCCTTGCGGACCGCAGCCTCGTGACCATGACCGAGATGGCCGACCGCGCCACCACCATTGCGCGTGCGCTGGATATCCCGCTGCTCGTCGACGGCGAAACAGGCTACGGAGGACCGGAGCAGACGGCCCGGTCGGTTCAGTTCTTCGAGCGCGCGGGGGCGGCCGGCATCCGCTACGAGGACAGCATCTTTGGCGACAACGGCATCGGCCGCATGGGCCGTGCGGCCGTGCAGACCGTCGAGCAGATGGTGGACAAGATCAAGGCCGCCACCGATGCTCGCACCGACGAGTCCCTGGTGCTGGTGGTGCGCATGGACTCACGGCCCGTGGAGTCCTTTGGGCAGTTCCAGGAACGCATCGCCAGATACGCCGAGGCCGGCGTCGACGCCGTCGGGGTGGGGCTCTCGAACATGGAGGAGATCCGCCAGATCGGATCGAACCCGCCGGTCCCACTCGTCAACCCCTGGCCACGGAATGGCATCAACTCCACCGCTGAGTTCTTCGCTCTCGGCTATAGGGTCGCCCTGATGACCTCCTTTGTCTCGCTGGCGGGCCTGGCTGCCGCGCGGACGATGCTTTTCGAGCTGAAGCGATCGGGCAGGGTCGACGGCTACTTCGCCGAGGTGCCGGGGTACGATGTCGTCCGCCACTGGTACGAGGACCTGGGCTTCCGCCCGACACAGCCCTTCTAGCGGGAGCATGCAGCTCGCGCTCCCCGGGCTCGTGCCCACCATCGATCGGCACGCGCTCCTACTCGGTCGGGATGACACGCCGGGCATCGTGTCGGTCAGCGCAGACCGCCACGGCCGTGCCCGGATCTGGCGGCGGGTCGACGGCCACGTCGTTTGCGAGCACGACACCTATCCCAACTGGTTCTTCCTGGCCCGTCGCGAGCTACTGGGGGACATCCCCGTCGTCGAGCTTCCAGCCTCCGTCCTCGAGGGCAAGCCGGCGGCACCGTCCGGGGCGGTCGGGCTGGTGTGTTTGCGTGGCGACAACGCGTTCCAGTACCTGGCGCTCACCGACCACCTCGATGAGGTGGAGGCCCAGGTCATGGAGAACGCCCGACGCGCGAGCGACGAAGAGGTCACGCAGGAGCCGCTCTCCGGGCTGGTCTACCTGCGGCCCGCCACCGAGCAATACCTCACCATCACCGGCCGGACCTACTTCGGTGGTATGACGTACGCGGACGTCCGCCGTTTGCAGTTCGATCTGGAGACCACGGGGCTCGGCTTCGACCAGGACCGCATCTTTATGGTGTCGGTCAAGGACTCCGAGGGGTACGCCGCGCTCCTGGACATCGGCAGCATGGACGAGGCGGGCATCCTGAGGGAGCTGGCGCGCATCATCGTGGAGCGGGACCCGGACATCATCGAGAACCACAATATCTTCGACTTCGACATTCGCTTTCTCATCAAACGGGCTGGCGCCCTAGGCGTCCCGCTGCCTCTGGGACGGGACGGCTCCACCTTCCAGGAGAGCCGCGACAGTGTGAAGGTCGGGGCAGCGAATCAGGGATTCACGCGCTACAGCCTGGAGGGGCGAGAGATCGTCGACACGCTTCAGGCTACCCGCCGCTTCGCCGCCATCCAGCGAGACCTGCGCAGCAGCGGGCTCAAGGAGGCAGCGCGCTACTTCGGCGTCGCCGCCGACGACCGGGAGTACGTGCACGGCCCGGAGATCTGGCGGACGTTTCAGGAGGACCCGGATCGCGTCCGGCGCTACTGTTTCGACGATGTGGAGGAAGTGGACCACATCTCCCGGCTGCTCCTCGCGCCATCGTTCGCGCTGGCATCCATGGTGCCCAAGCCCTACGAGCGCATTGCGACGGCCGGCACCGGCCAGGGCCTCATCGAGCCGCTGCTCCTTCGCGCCTATCTCGCGGCGGGCCATTCGCTTCCGCTCGGGCGGCCGGGTCGGCCCTTCGAGGGTGGCCGAACAGCGGTCTTCACGACAGGCGTCGTGGAGAACGTCGTGAAGGCTGACGTGGCCTCGTTGTATCCCAGCATCATGCTCGCAGAGCGCATCGGGCCTGCCAGCGACGACCTGGGCGTCTTTCTCGACCTGCTGGAGCAACTGACCGGGCTTCGTCTGCACCACAAGGGTCGCTCGCGGGCGATGGACACGTCGCCCGAAACACGGACGTTCCACGAAGCGATGCAAGCGGCGATGAAGGTGCTCATCAACTCGTTCTATGGGGTGCTCGGAGCAGGCTTCGCTGCCTTCTGCGACACGGATGCCGCCGCTCATGTCGCATCCCGAGGGCGCGATATTCTGCAGCTGCTGCTGGACGCGCTGCGAGCAAGGGGTGCGGTGCTGGTCGAGGCGGATACGGACGGGGTGCTGTTCAGCTTGCCTGCGCGTGTGCATGGGGAGAACTGGACGTACGAGGATGAGCTCGCCGTCATCGAGGAGGTGAGCCGCGCGATGCCCCCGGGCATCGAGGTCGAGCATGATGGGCGCTACCGTGCCATGTACAGCTATCTGGAGAAGAACTATGCGCTTCTCGACTACGAGGCGTCGGCCGCCGCCGGATTCCGCTCTCGGGATCCTGTGCGGCTCGTTGGATCTGCGTTCCGTTCGGCAAGGAGCGAGCCGCTGCTCGAGCTCTTCTTACGAGAGGCGCTGGATCGCATCTTGCGGGGGGAGCCGGGAGAGGTTCGCGCCCTGTTCCGGGCCTATTGCGGCCGCCTGCACCGGCGCGAGGTCCCGACGGCAGACCTCTGCGTCTCCATGCCGCTCAACAAGACGCCGGAGAAATACGGCCAATCGGAGCGGAGGGAGGAGCCCTACGAGGTCTATCTGGCCGCCGGCAACACCGAATGGCGGTCCGGCCACCGGGTCCACTACTACCAGACCAGGATCGGGAAGAAACTGCTCCAGCCCGATACGACTGACTACGATACCGACTTCTACATCGAGCGGTTGCGCTCGACGGCGCTGCAGCGGCTGGAGAAGGCCTTCGCGCGCGCCGATCTCCAGGTGCTCTTCAGCGAGTTCGACGGTCTCTTCGACCCTCCGTTGAACGAGATCCGGCCACTGAAGGTCACGTACGAGGAGCCCATCGTCTGGGAGTCTGCGGACGACACGGAGACGCGGGGACAAGGCGACGCGGAGACTCGGGGACACGCGGACACGGAGACACGGGGACAAGCCGACACGGAGATGTAGCGAGGCGAGGTGCCGAGGTGTCGCAACGTGAGGATAGGGTGACAGGCCCGAACGTCGGCTCGCGTAGCCGAGACGAGTCTGGATCCTGGTCAGCTCGTCTCCGCGTCACCGCGTCGCGCCAACGTCCCACTCGTGCGCGTTCCACGTCTCTGTGGAATGTTGCGTGCGCGCCGCTACGTTCCGGAGCCGGTGCGCGATCATGCTCGGATTCGCGGCGTAGAACAGGCCCATGGCGTTGAGCTGGTCGGAGATGTGGTGGACGATCTCGCCCAGCACCTCGACGCGCCCCCCTCTGGGGATGGTGATAAAAAAGCGGTCGATGAGCGCGTCGAACTGGGGGTTCATGTAGCGGGCGTAGTTGGTGCCTCCGACTCCAACGTAGTTGTTCTCGGGAAGCCGCGCGGCCCGACTGTGGAGCGACGCCAGCGCGGTCTGCGCATTGGGCTGGCGCACCAGCTCGAAGGACGGGAACGTCGCTCGGTACTCCTGGTCCTGGGCCCGCTGGCGAGGGACGATATACGGCTCGGCTGCTATGCCGACGCGCTGCCAGTCGTCCGCGACGGTCAACAGCACCTTCTCGCGCAGTAGGTCGCCAGCAGTGGTCCTGGGCTCCAGAACGATTCGCTGGCCGGCTCCGTCCCGGAAGAGGCCGTCCGGGCCCCGTGTGAAGCCCAGCGTCTCCACGATCTGAGCGGCGCGCCTGGGGTCGTAATCGTAGCGGACGACGCGCCCCTCCACGTCTCTGTAATCCGGGTCGCTGGGACTCAGGAAGCTGTGGGCCACCGACGTGACTCCGGACATCAGCGTGTCCACGAGCTGCTGCCGATCGATGGCGTGCAGGAGCGCGCGGCGGAACTGCACGTCGGCCACAATGGCCGGATTGGTGTTGAGGAGCTGGGGCCAGAGCACCAGCCAGTTGAGAGGGGAAACGTCCATGGTGCCGTCGCGCCATTGATCGCGGATGCGTATCGCCTGCTCCAGGTCCAGCCCTCGCCCGAGCGTGAGCTCCACCGCGCCGGCGAGCACGGTGGCCGCAAGCGCATTGGGATCGGGGATGAACCGCACCTCGATTTCGTCGATCCGCGGCCGGCCCAGCGCGTACCGGTCGAACGCGGCGAGCGTGAGGTGGCTCCCCCTGACCCAGTCGCGCAGCCTGAATGGGCCGGCGCCGACGAACTCCTCGCTCCAATAGGGGAGCTGCGTGAAGGTCGCCTTGCCATCGGCTAAGGCACCCTCCAGCAAGTGGCGCGGGAGCGGCATGGTGGACTGATTGGTAAAGAGCCGATCGGCGGCGATGTAGGGCCGCATCCAGGCAACCGAGATGGTCCTGGCGTCGACGGCCGTGGCGGCTTCGATAGCGTCGTGGGAGGCGTCGCGGAACACGGCCACTTCCCGGTCCTGCGCCACCTGCAGCGTGAACCGAAAGTCGTCGGCCGTGACTGCTGTGCCATCCTGCCAGCGGGCGCCCGGCCTGATATGCCAGATCGTCTCCATGCGACCGTCGGGATGGACCCTCCACAGGCCGTTCTCTATGGTGGGCGCCGCCTCGGCGAGCTGCGGACGGAGCGCGCCCTGGCGATCTATGGTGGCCATCCCCGCGTGTACCAGCTCTTCGACGGCGTCGATGCCGCGGGCGGACGGCGGGGCGAGCTGAGCGCTGAGCGTCGGCGGCTCGTCCATGATGGCCGCCACGATACGCTTGGGCGGACCCTGCCTCTCCTGGCCGTCAATCGGCCCGGCCGGCGCCCCTGGCGGCCCAGCCGGCACGCAGGCGGCCAGCAGCAGCGACATCGCGAAGACCAGAGCGCCGGGGCGGTCGATATTCATCGTTCGGACCCAATCTGAGGATAGGAATCGCCGCCTATTCTAGACCGAGAGAGCCTCCCGTCGAGTTGCGACTTCCCCTCGGTGCACCACCACACCCGCTCTGCGGCGGACGCCCAGTTGCCTCGCCCCGGAATAGTCATCGGGGCTATAGAATGTTTTCGCTATGACGAAGAGCGTGTGGATACAGGATGGCTGCATCCGACTGCCGGACGATGAGCGCGAAAGAGCTGGCATCGCAGCCGATGACGAGCTGTTCATCACCAGCGCAGCGGGAGTAATCATTCTCTCGTCCCACCCCACGGCGTTCGCGCAGCATGCCGCGGAATTCGAACGCCTTATGGACGAAGTGGGCATGAGCGAAGCGTCGCTTGTCGAAGGCATTCACCGGGCCCGGAAAGAGATCTACCGCGAGCAGCATGGCGGAGGCTGAGCGCCTCCGCCCTCCAGCCGTTTACTTCGACGCCGACGTCATTGTCTCTGGCTGCCGATCCCAGCGTGGCGCAAGCTTCGTTCTTCTCCGCCTGGCCGAGTTCGGCCTGATTACAGCGCTGACGTCTAAACTGGCCCTTCAGGAAGCAGAGCGCCACATTGTGAGCGTGTCGCCTGAGGCAGCCCGAGTCTTCCGGGACGCCGCGCTCTCGATATTCGGGACGGCTGCCACGGTGCCATCAGCTGGCGACGTGGCTCTTTCGACAGCAGAAGCCGACCCTAAAGATCTGGCCTCGGCGCGCACAGGGCTGCCGTTACCTCGTAACCTTCAATGTCCGAGACTACCGTCCCTCGGGCGGCCTCCCGGAGGTCCTGTCACCCGGACAGCTCGTGCAGCGGCTTCGATTGATCCTCACCCATCACGCAGAATAGGGACCAGGATGCCAGAGCGATTCGACAAGTTCACGGGGGACGCTCGCAGGGCCCTCCAGTACGCTCAGGAGGAGGCCCAGCGGCTGAAGCACAGCTATCTCGGGACCGAGCACCTACTGCTTGGCCTGTTGCGCCAGCGCCGAGGTGCTCACGCTACCGCCCTCGCCGATGCGGGAGTAGACGTAGACCGCGCTCGGAGCACCGTCGAATCCATCGTCGGGGGCGGAGGCACCCTCGCCACTGGCGAGGTCGGCCTGACACCTGGGGCCAAACGAGTCATCGAGCTGGCCGTGGACGAGGCTCGCCGCCTGAACCACACCTACATCGGGACGGAGCACCTGCTCCTGGGCCTGCTTCGGGAGGGCGAAGGTGTCGCGGCAGCGAGCCTGCGGAGCCTGGGGGTGAGCCCGGATAGTATCCGAGCTCACATCATCCGCGACATCGCGCTCGATCCCTCCCTGGCGACCGGCCATCGGATTGAGCGTGCGGCGCGCACCGTCCTGCGCCCACTGGAGCGCCTGCGCCGCGCGCGGCCCCGGGGCGAGGAGCGCACGACGGATCCGTGGACCGCTTTCGGCCCCGACGTGAGCGTCGTGCAGGTCGACGCGCTGCTCCTAGAAATGGACCGCCTCAACGACGAGATCAGCTACCGCCGTGTCGCCAGCGGCGCAGGGTACGAGTGCGGCGTCGTGCGTTTCCTGCCCAGAAGCGAACAGGACCGACTCCAGATCACGCACGCGGACAAAGATGTCGTTTGCCACGTGCTTCGCGGGCGCGGACGGCTCAGCCTCGACTCGGAGACGCGAGACCTGGAGCCCGGCGCTGTCTGCCGCATCCCGGCGCGGACCCCGCACGACTTCGCGGCGGTCGATGAGCCGCTGGTGCTGTTCTACGTCAGCGTGGCGGTGGAGTAAGAGGGCGGTAGCGCCTCACCCCAACCCTCTCCCAGAGGGAGAGGGGGAACCCGGGTGCTGCTCAGTCCCTGATGTCCTGCAGAAACCACGCAGTGGGCAGCACCCGGCCGACGCTCGCGGCCTTCGCCGCTTCGTAGACCGCGCCGGCCACGGCGAAGAACTGCGCCCCCTGGATGTTGCCTCGCTCGGAGTAGGTGATCTGCTCCGGACTCGTCCTGCCACGGACCCTACCAGCTAGCAGGTCCTCCAAGAAGATGCTCTTGTCGCCCATCTGCCGGCCGTGGGCTCGCTCGCCGCGCGGTGTCAGCTCGGGACTAGCGGGCCCCGACTCCACGGCGCCCCGCGCCGCATAGGTGACCGCCTCGTCGTCCACTTTCCACTCCGGTAGGCCCACAGGGCCGGGGGCAGAGCCCAGCCGCAACGACACGTCCACACGGTCGTGCGTCGTGGCGTCCGGCCGGCCGCCGACTGACGTGATGTGGGTTCCCGGCCCCAGGTAGTCGCCGATGATCACCGGCCTGGTGGAGTCGGTGCAGCCGCACACGATGTCCGCGCCATGGAAGACGTCGCGCGGGTCGTCGAGCGGCACGACCTCGATGTCGTACCGCTCCGCCATTTCGCGAGCGTACGCCTCACGGTGCTCCTTCGTCGGGCTGAAGACCTGCACCCGTTGGATCGGGCGCACCAGGCGCAGCGACTCCATGTGCGAGCGCGCCATGCCGCCCGAGCCCAGCATGCCGATGACACGCGCGTCGTCGCGCGCCATGTATCTGGCGCCGATAGCCGAGTCCGCCGCCACCCGAAAATGCTGCAGGTGGCCGTCGTTCAGCATTGCCAGGGGCTCGGCGTTCTGGACGTCGAAGAGCATGATGAGCCCGCAGAAGGTGCCGGGTTGCACCGCGTACTTCTCGTGAGTGACGACGCCCTCGTACTCCGACTGGTAGGTGACGTCGGACTTCATGCGGATGGCGAAGTAGCCGGGCGTCGTCGACCCGCCCTCCATCGTGCCCCACTGGTAGAGCCGGGATGGGTCGCGCGTCGGAATCTGAATGTCGATGCGCGGCCGGCACACGGCCTCGCCCGTCGCCAGCTGCTGGTAGGCGGCGTCCAGCGCATTCAGTGTCATCTCCATGGTGAGAACGCGCCGCACGTCGTCGTTATTGAGAAACAGCACGGGACCCCCGCTCTCGGAGCTCGAAAGGCCACTACAGGCGGAGAAGTGTGCCGCCGGTATCTCGTCCGTAGCGCGGTGCTTGTCCCCCACGGTCCCTGGGAACGGGCGCGGGGCAAGCCCCCGCGCTACGGTAACGGGAACCGACGGGCGACTTGCCGCGATGTACTAGCCGCCCCGGTCCTCTATAAACTCGGAACTCGGAACTCGCTATGCCCACTGCGCGAAGGCCATGGCACAGCCGGTGCCGGCCTCGGAGCGGTAGCAGGGAACGTAGTCGATCAGGTCGAACTGGAGGTCGCTCGCGTGCATCGCGCCCGCGGCGGCCGCCCAGTTGCGCGTCTCGGACGTCCCGGACATGAAATGCTTGATCGGCATGCTGGCAAGGCCCTTCTCGTCCCTAGCCTTGAACGCCGCAATGACCTGCTGGTCCAGGTCCTCTTCGATCACGAAGTGGGTCAACCCGCCGGATGCGATCACGGCGACCGTCTTATCGCTGTCCCATGACTCGATGGCGCGTCGGACCGCCTTCCCCAGGTCGTAGCATCGCTTCATCGAGGGCTGGTTCGGCGGAAAGTAGGTGTTCAGGAAGATCGGCACGTGAGGAATCACCTCGTCCCGCATGATTCGTCGGTACACGAACCCGAAGGCATGCCCGATGCTGTGGTTCTCGTGGCGCCCGGGAGGCAAAGAGCTGGACCGTGCGACGTCGAACTCGTCCTCGATGAGCCGCTCGATGATGTGCTGGCCCAGGCCGGGCTCGCACGGGTGGGTTGTACGTACCTCACGGGTGTGACCTAACTGCGCGGTTAAAATCCCGGACTCGCGCGCGCGGTCGGACCCGTCCGCCACCAGCGGGGCCGTGTCGACGGTCTCGCCCCAGTACACACTCATGGCGGGCATGTTGTCATCGACGAAAGACTCGTGCTGGTCGTCGCCGAAGATCACGGCAACGTCGGGCGCAACTTTTTCGAAGATCTCCGCCAGTCGGTCCAGGCCCAGCTGGCACGCAGTGTAGCGTTGCTGGTACGTCTCCATGCTCAGTTCCCGCTCGAAGTGCGCGCCCGCGCGCTCCTCCACCAGCTCACTGAAGACGTAGGCCTTGCCCCTGTACCAGAGCTCGGGGTTGCGGTGGTCCGCCTCCGTCCGCAGGTGCCATTGCTCCGGCTTCAGCGTGAGCTGCGGACTGTGGGACGTTCCGATTCCGAGGACGATCCTGGCCATGTTCTCATTCTCCTTCAAGGCTGCAGCCACATTGTACGCCGCTCAGCGCCGGGCGCGGACGTTCACCACAGAGGCACGGAGAGGTCCTGTGCGCCGCTCAGCGCCGGGCGCGGGCGCCGAGGGCGATAAGGAACATGACGCTCTTGCCGCGGGCGTGGGGCGAGAAGAAGCGAGTCACCTCGTCGTCGAAGAACGTGAGGCCCGTGGCGCCCAGCCCCAGGGCGTACGCCGCCAAGTAGATCTTCCCCGCAGTGATGCTCGCCTCCAGCTGCGCGGCCCGATACCCGCGATTCCCGTAGCGAGCGAGTGCGGGCTCGAGGTCCGTCATGAAGTAGATGTTGACGGCGGCATCGGCTCCGAGCCGCTGACCCAGGGCGAGATAGCCCGCCTCGCTGCGAAACTCGCCCGCTCGGAGCCGCTCCAGAGCGTCGGCTTCTCGCCCCGCCTCCTGCCCGTCTTGCTGCCCCGCCTCCGGATGGTAGACGTACGTACCGCTGGACAGGCCGTCGACCCCGCTGACGATCAGGTAGATGTCGTTGAGCGGGGTGACAAAGTCGGCGGGGATGCCGCGGGTCGCCGTCGGAAGCAGTGTCGAGAGGGCCTCCAAGCTGATAGCGGCGGGGGCGAACCGGCGGGAGGACCCGCGACGAGTGATGACCTCTTCAATAGCCGGCGCGCCGGCGGCCACGGCAGGCGGCTGCTGCACCGGTAGGACGGGAATCGGCGGCGGCGTAGGCGGGGCGGGCGACGTCGGGAGGACGCCTTCGCGCCAGGTGGCCACCTCGTCGGCGGTGGCGAGCGAAGAAGCGGCATGCATGAAGCGAATGCCCGGGTAGTCCAACTCGTGCCTTGAGAGCGGCAGTGTTTCGAGATCGAGCCTTTCGAAGGAGGATGCGGGGGCCGCTCGCATGCCGGGCCCGTAGCCCAGCGCCACGAGGCTGATCGCCGCCTCATGCTCCCCATCCACGTCGATCAGCTGATTGACGTCGTCGTCGGCGAACCCCAACACCACGCGCGCTGGCAATCCATGGGCGTCAGCCATCGCCAGCATGTTGGCCAGGATGGTGCCGTTGTCCCAGAAGGAGTGACGGTAGGCGCGCGTTTCGTATTTCCACGAGTTTCGCCAGAAGGTGCTCGTGCAGATGATGACCAGCGGAGCTTCGGCGACCGACGGTTCTCGGGCCGTCGCTTCGACCAGCGCTCCGCGGAAGTCGCCCGGCCGCAGCCGGGTGAGAGCGTTCTCATGCACGTCGAAGTGGTAGACGCCGGGCTCCAGGCCGGGGAGGCGCCCGCACGCGACGTACAGCTCGATGTGGTAGAGGGCGCCTGTACACGCGGCCGCTCGAAACGGCATGAGGCCGCCGGGGTAGCGCAGATGCTTGGTGATGCCGGCCGAGTAGTGGAGGATGGACGCGAGGGTACGGAGGTCCGGTACGTGCTCTCGGTCGTACGCTACGCCCGGCGAGGCGATCGCCTCGATCGCCGACTTGCCGGAAGCGGGCGGCTCGGGTAGGGGGACGCGTTCGCCCGGATTGGCGTACAGCTTGTAGGGCCGGGGCTGGTTATCCCAGTCCAGGGTGTGGGTGCTCGACCTTACGCTCTCGGGCGAATGCTTGGTGGAGTCGTGGTATTCCCACGCCGCCCCGATGTCGTTGTTAGCCAACCTTCTTTCATCCCAGACCGTTCGCTGCACACGACTTTACACAAGCTCGCGCCCGCTTGAGGGCCCGGCTGCGCTCGAAGTCAAGAGCGAATGCCATGCCGGGGGTAGTCGCCAGCGAAGCCAGCTTGGGCGGCGAGTCCACGACTGGCGCTGCACGCAGGTCGGCGCCTGCCTACGCGTCGAGCACCAGGCGTGCAAAGATGTCGGCGACGGGGACGCTGAAGCCGGGCAGCACGTCGCTCGCGTCGAGGCTATCCCCGGATCTTAGGGTGCGCGCCTCCTCGCCCGGGGTCAAGACCGCGATGGTCGCAGCTGCAGGATCCAGTACCCATATGAGCCGCACGCCTTTGAGCAGGTAGAACTGGATCTTGTCTAGCAGGCTGCGGAAAAAGTCTCGCGCGGACTCCGGGGTGACCGCTATCTGCCGTCTGATGACATAGTGTAGACGTCTATGATCGATCTCGTTTTGGCGAAAAGGCGTTTTTCCGCAGCCTGTTAGTAACCTGGCCATGTCCTGAGCGGGCGAGAGGATCTCGATTGCGATGTCCGGGGCCGCATGCAGGTGGAGATCGGCCGTAAGGCGCCCTTTTGCCACATAGCAGAGGTCGGCCACATAGGCGCGCTCACGCCCAGATGGGCCGAAGATGCACCGAAATTCGGGAAGCACGTGGCCGAGCTTAGTGCGTTCAAGGAACTGAAATAGCACCACTCCGAGATACATTTGAAGCGCGGAGTGGAGTCGGTTCGGCATCGGTTTCTGGACCGCCTCCCCGCAGGCGTACTCACTGGCGGGCTTCGTATCTTCTTGACCGAGGAACTGATCGAGCGTTAGGGCAGAGTCCACGGCCATGGCGGGGTTGCTCCTCTCGACGTTCCTGCAGTGAGTCTATCAGCTATCCCCAGCCGCCCAGTACGCACCGGCGCGCCGATCGTGTTGTGCACGGCGCGATCCCGGGTAGCTACTTCTCCCAGTACAGCATGTGGGCGTTGGCGACGGTCCAACCCTGCCCCGGCGCTGAGGGGACGGCCCCCTTCAGGCCGTCCCGAATTGCGTAGACGTCCACCTGGTAGTACCAGGGCATAGTCGCTACTTCATCGGAGAGCAGCTTGAGGAGCTGCACATGTACCGCGGTCCGAGGAGTCAGCTCGACCGTCGTGAAGAACTGGCTTGAGAGGCGGTCGACCATCGGGTTGCTGTAGCCGCCGCGGTTGCCGCCCCGCCAGCGGGTCGCATCGGACGGGATGTTCTCAGTGCGGAACCTATCCAAGGCATCGATGCCCATCGGGGAGCTGGACGCGACCCCGGGGAACTTGGCTCGATACTCCTGGTCGTTCTGGAGGGCCCGTGGCATCAGGTCGATCTCGGGGTTGATGCCGATCGCCTTCCAGAACTCGCTCATAACCGCCGCTTCCTTGTTATTCAGCGTGCCCTCGGTGACACGCACGCCCAGATCGAACCGCTCACCAGTCGCCGTGCGGAGGATACCGTCCGGGCCCTTAGTCCAGCCTGCCTCAGTGAGGAGCTGGGTGGCGCGGTTCACGTCGTAGGGGTATTTGGTCACGGCGGCCTCCGCCGGCCCAAACGACGAGCTCCCGGGGGCGAGCACCATGTGCGCAGGCTGCACCAGGCCGAACTGGAGGGTCTCGATCATGAGCTGGCGGTCGATGGCGTGCGCCATAGCCCGGCGGACGCGGACGTCCCGAGCGGGCGGAATGAGCGGCTCCCGCCACTGGAAATCGGTGACGCGGATGCCTCCCTCCGGCGGAGTTACGACCAACCCCTCACCGCGCGGCTCGATCTGGTCCTTCAAGACGACGCCCTCCTCCACACGGATCAGCGAGCCCAACGTCAGATCAAGGGCGCCCGACAGAAAGCGGGCCACCGCTTGGTTAGCGTCGGGGATGACGTACACATAGACGTCCTCGATCTTCGGGGCACCCAGCACATATTCCTTGAAGGCCTGGCCGCGGACGTACGAGCCGGGCACCCAGTCGGCGAGCTTGTACGGGCCCAGTCCCACCCACTCGCGCGTCCAGTAGGACGCGTTGGTGAACGCCTGGGGATCCCGCTGCAGGAGCGGCTCGAGAATATGTTTGGCGATCGGCTCGAGCTCGTACTGGTTGGCGAAGATGTTCGTCTCGCGCCATCGGATGAGGACCGTGCTGGCGTCGACGGCCTCCATGCCCTCGATGGAGCGCTCCGGGGTTCGATCCGTGGCCGGCAGCTCCGGGTTCATGATCGCCCGCCAGGTGAAGATCACATCATCCGCGGTAAAAGGCGCGCCGTCATGCCAGGTGGCTCCCTTTCGCAGACGGTATGTCGTCTCCATCTGGCCACCCTCGAGCACCCGCCAGGTGCCCCGCTCGATTGAGGGGACCTCCTCAGCGAGAATGGGCGTGGGGTTCCCCTCGTAGTCCAGGCGGACGAGCGGCGCCGCGAAGAGCCAGGTGTACTCCTCCAGCCCGGATCGGCCGGTCGAGAACTTGCTCCCCAACAAGCCGGCCTCAATGGGGAGCGCCATGTTCAGCGCCTTGCCCGGGACCGAGACTATCTGCCGGGGCTGGTCCGCCGGCCGTGGAACGTTCCGGGCGGGCGGCGCCGTGCAGCCCGCGAGCACGACCGCAAGGACGCCGATCAGTATTCGCTGCATCAAGTAACCCTCCTCTAAGGTCCGCTCCTGGCGCCGCTCCCCCGCATAGCTACGACGCGTCGGCGCAAGAGCACCGATGGTTGAGCGAGCGGGCAGGCTCCCTCTCCTGCCACAGCGGGAGAGGGGTGGGGTGAGGGCAGACCTCAATAGCTGATGATAGCAAAGGCGCGTCGGCGCGGCCTGGTGAAGGGCGTATCAGGGCCGCGGGCGCTCGCGTTCGATGCGGACCTCCGAGCTGGCGAGGACCGACCCGGGGATGGGCACCTCCGGCTTGCGAATGCGGACCACCACGCGCTCGGCGGGTGTGTGCTCCGCCAGAACGCGCGCGGCGATGCGCTCGGCCACGGCCTCGATCAGCTGGCAGGCAGGCCCTGTCACGATCTCGCGCGCCGTGGCGTAGACCTGGCTATAGTTGATGGTGTCCGCGATGTCGTCGCTCGCCCCGGCGCTGCGCAGATCGGTGAAGACCTCCACGTCCACGATGAACCGCTGGCCAAGCGCGCGCTCCTCAGGGAGCACGCCGTGATAGCCGTAGAAGACCATGCCGTTGAGTCGGATGCGGTCCATCAGCGCGATGCCTCTCCTACGTCAGCTGCGCCGGCCATAGCTGCGATTGTAGACCGGGGCGCGCCACCATCTGTTCAGGCCACCCGTCTCCAGAGCGTAACTTCAACCGGTTCTGCCAGCAGAACCTCGGACTGGCCAAACCAGCTGCTGATATGTGGCGCTGCCAGGTGCTGGCGAAGGTCGGCTTCGCACGCCCACGTCTCATGAAAAAGGAACTGCGCCTCGTCCTCAGGGGACTGATGCATGTCGAAGTTGATGCAGCCGTTCTCGGCACGAGTGGGAGCAAGCAGCTTGAGAAGCTCCTCCTTCACCTTTTGCTCCATTCCCCGCTTCGCCTTGATGCGAGCCACGACGGTTACGTGGATATCAGACATATCGCCTCTCCCGTCCGCTATGCCAGTCATTCCGCAATCGCGGTTGTCCCCTATCTCTCCTGACTTGCCGACTACAACCCACCACATGTTACTGGCGGGGAGTCGCCCCCGCGCGACTGACAATCTGCTGCGCGATCCACGCCTGCGTGATAGGATGGCGCATGGATGGCGATCCGGGTTCGGCGGGCAAGCCATCCGACAGCTCCATCTTGTTAGGAGGAGGCAACTCATGATCGACGATCAACGTCCCGGTACCCTGTATTGGATTGATCACTACGTTGTGGGCAGCGATGACCTCGACCGCTGGGCCGATTTTGAGGCGAAGGTGATCGGCGCACAGCCGTTGCCGTCGGTCGGTCGACCCGGGGGCCGCTTCATCGTGTTCCAGGACATCACACCATGTTGCCACCACGGAGCGATGCTGAGCCCCGAGCCGCTGCCGCCGAGCGCCGGGCTGGGCAAGGGCCTGCCGCGGCACGGCCTCTTCATCCGCCAGGGAGAGATCGACCAACACCTGCGGCGGCTCGATCAGTATGGCGTGCCGCACCTCGATCCGGTGCGAACCTCGGCGGAGGGGGATGAGGGCGTTTCCATCGCGTGGGAAGACCCGGACGGCAACCAGTTCGAGTTCTGGGCGCCGGACCGCTTGCCGGAGGGCGCGATGGCCGGCTGCACGTCGGTGGGGGTTGGCCGCATCAGCCATGGCGTCTACGAATGTCGGGACCTGCAGCGCGCGGCCGACCACTTCGCCAGGTACTGCGCCGTGGAGCCACTCGCGAGCGCCGACATTCCGGCGGACACACTGGTGCTGCCCCTCGTGGGTGGCGCCCGCATCGTCTACAAGCAGGTCGAGAGCATTGACCGGCGGACGGGCGGGTGGGGCAAGCTACACGCGGCGCACGCGGCGCTGGTGGTGCAGGACGCGGATTTCTGGCCGAATTACGAACGGATGTGGGCCGACGTCCCCGAGTGGGAGTACGACCGAGAGAGTCGCGGATTCGTCGGCTCTGGCCCAGAGCTGCCCGCCCGGACCGCACGGCATGGCAGCCCGGGCGGAGTGCAGTGGTTCGAGATCCGTGGGCGCGGCGACGACTGGTACGACTGGGACACGAATTGCTTCCATTTCATGGGCGGAGAGCCCCGAGGTGGCTCGTTCACCGAGTACGAGCCCCACAGCATGGATTGGCACTTTCCGCAATACCTGAAGGCGCATGGCCTGACCGCGCCCTCGACTGGCGGCGTCTGACGCGGCGCTGACCGAAGACGGCCGGGACGCCCGGCGGTGCTCATCCCGCGGCGCGACGTTCAGGTCTGTCAGGATGGCGGGCTGCTTAGCAGGCTGCGCAAAGGGTAGGGCTCCGCTCATGGTGAGCCTGTCGAACCACATCGGGCCCCTTCGACAGGCTCAGGGTGCGCCGGTTTTCAGTAGCCTGTTAAGGGCTCACATGGTGAGCCCGTCGAACCGCATCGGGCCCTTCGACAAGCTCAGGGTGAGCGGGTTTTTTCAGCAGCCTGTTAGGGGCTTCCGGGCCGTCCTGCCCCGACAACCTCAGCGGCCACGTACTGCTTGAACCAGGCGAGCAAGCGGGACCAGGCGTCTTCGATGGCCTCCGCTCGCCGCCGCGATCCGGTGGCTGACATGAAGCCGTGACCCACCCCCGGGTAGATGTGTACCTCATGTATCACCCCGTGGCGCGCCAGCTCGTCCGCGGTCTGGCGCACCTCAGCCGGCGAAGGATGGGCATCCTCTTCACCGTCGAAGATGATCACGGGACAGCGAATGCGGGATGTGAGATCGAGGGGCGAAGGGCCGCCCTCACCCCGATGTACCCCGCCGCCGTAGAAATCCGCCGCTGCTCGAATCGCGGGGCTCGTGGCCGCCATGAGGTAGGCAACCCGACCTCCCATGCAGAACCCGACGATCCCGATGCGATCCGCCTGGACGTACGGCTGCGCCTGGACGTGCGCGAGAGCAACGTTCACGTCGCCAGTCACCTGGGGGTCGGACATGCGCCCCCTGCGGCGCTGCCCGAGCTCCTCATCGGTGAAGCATGCCGGGCCCCGGTGGAAGAGATCGGGAACCGCGGCCAGGAAGCCGTGCTCTGCAAGGCGCTCTGCGACCTGCAGCTCGAAACTTCCGATTCCATGCATCCCCTGAATCACGAGAATCCCGGCGCGGGGCTCTCTTCCCTCCGGCACCGCGATATACGTCGACATCGAGCCATCTGACGAATCAAGCGATACGAAGTGGTGGTAGGTTGCCACGCTCGGTACCTCCTTGAAATCGAGTATCTGGTGGCGACGCGCCAGGGCTGCCGTCTGGGCAGTGGTCGCGGCCGCCTGCGCACCTCGCGCCGCTTTCAGTTGCGCCCGGCGGGGACTATACTGCGTTGCAACGGAACACAAAACCGCACCTGAAAGGGGAAGCCATGGCGGAAGACCAGCGCCCCGGAACCATCTACTGGATCGATCACTTCGCGGTGCCCAGCAATGACCTCGATCGATGGATCAAGTTCCAGGTGAACGTCATAGGGGCCAAGCTCGAACGGATCAACGGGCTCACGACTGAAGCGCGCCAGCGGAACCAGGGCATGGCCGCGTTCTGCCGGACCCCGTACTCGATGGTGGACGGGTTCCTGTCGACGGAGCAGCTGCCGGTGCCGGCAGACCCGGGCGCCGGACTGCCGCGCTTCGGCTTCTTCATCCGGCCCGAGGACGTCGATGAACACCTGCGTCGGCTGGACGAGCAGCACGTGCCCCACACTGACCCGATTCGCACCTCGGCCGAGGGCCAGGAGGGCACAGCCATCCGCTTCTCTGATCCGGACGGCAACCCGCTGGAGTTCTGGGCGCCCACGCGCCTGCCCGCCGGGGCCATGGCGGGGGCCACTCCGCTGAACGTAGGGCGGATCAGCCACGCGGTATACGAGTCGCGCGATCTGGACCGCACGGCCGACTTTTTCGACCGCTTCGCGGCCCTCGATCCCATCGTGAGCGCCGACGTGGACAAGGATACGCTGGCTATGCCGCTCGCCGGCGGCGGCCGCATCGTCTATCACAAGGTCGAGAACCTCGGCGCCTGGACCCTCGCGCGTTCCAGCGGGGGGCCGCATGCGGCGCTCACGGTTCACGATGAGGACTTCTGGGGCAATTACCGGCGCATGTGGGCCACACTCCCGGAGGGTGAGCGGCCGGACTCCACGGCAGCGACGGTCGACTTCCCGGCGCTACCCGCCCGGACGATCATGCACGGCAGTGGCGGCGGTCGCCGCTGGTTCAAGATGTATGGGCGCGGCGATGACTTCTACGACTGGGATGCGAACGCCTTCCACTTCATGGGCAGCGTGGGGATGGAGCAGTCGCCCGAGTTGACGTACAGGGCCCATTCCATGGACTGGCACTCGGAGCGGGTGACCATGGACGCCAACGGTCGGCCTATCGTATAGGCGCGGCCGCGTCTACAAGGCCACTCAATCCCTCGGCCAGGCGACCTCGCGGGGTTCAGAGAACATCATTCCGTGGGGCGCCTTCCCCATTCGGACTGAGCGCCGCGCCGTGGTGCGGATCGTGTCGCCCCAGCCGAAGCTGTGGTGGCGATCGGCCGTCGAGACGCTCGGCTTGCAGATGTACACGCCGTTCTCGGGGAAGGGCGAGTCCCACGCGCGGTGGCCGCACGCCGTGGCCGATTTTAGCCCCTATACTGGGCATCGACGGGGGCGTGCTGTGAGTTACCTGCTGAGGTCGCCGCGCGTCGACCCCGACGTCATCGACCTCGCCGCTCGGGCCGAGACCCCTCTCGACATCGGCCGGCCAGCCGACGCCGTCTACTCATACCTGGCCGACTTCATCCATCTGCCGGAGTGGGCCCACACGTGCCTCTCCATCGAGGCGGAGGCCCCGGGTCCTCCGAGGGTCGGCTTACGCTTCCGCCTCCAGGAGAAGCAGGACCTCCGCTGGGATAAGCCTCCCCACTCGACCATCGGGGGCCGCGAAGGGCCCGAATACATCAGTCAGCTCGAAGTCACCGAGCTTGAGCCACCGAAACGCATCGGGTGGCGGCTGGCCTACCGGGGCGGACCGCTCCACAGCGTTACGGGGGAATGGGGGTTCATTCTGGAGCCAGTCTCGGATGCCATCACGACCGTCCGCATGCGAGCGAGGCTCGCTGGCCCGGCCCACGTCCTGCAGACGTTCGTAGCGGACCTGTTGCGCAGGGGCTACCCCGTCGATGTGATCCAGCGGCAGGTGGACCGCGCCCTGCACAACATTCGAACGATCCTCGAAGGTCGCGCGTAGTGCGTTTACCCCTTCGGCGATGACGAGGCGCGCGAGATCATGGAGCAGATCACAGACGATTAGAGCGCGCCGCCGGCATTCGACCGTATCTTGACGCACCAAGGAGCGCTATGGCGGCGGCCACCTGGTCAGCCAGGTCCTCCAGGATTGCGCGATCCCGCTCGGTGTAGGCACGGCCATCCCGCCGAGGACCGAGTGCCATCAGTCCGATCTCATCGCCATGGGACAGCAAGCGGACGCTCATGCGACTGTCGCCTGGCCCGTCTCCATACTGGTGGACAAGGTCCAGCTTGCCAGTCCGCCAGAGGTGCATAGAGCCGGCAGTTGCCCCGAATGCGTCTCCCGCTTCTTCGAGGGCGCGGCGGGTGATGAGCTCCACATCCACCAGCTCCACCAGTGAGTGGACGTCGTCGCGAAAGGCCTTGATGCGTTTCATCGGGTCCGCTGACTCCCTGAAGTACCGGTCTGCAATTGCCTGGAGGCGGTTTCGCGCTGGCGTGAAGGCGGCCGCCACGACTAGCGTGCTGATGACGACGGCAGCCTCCGATCGGTTGCCGGTAACAGCAACGAAAAGCCGCTGGCTGAAGCCAATGGATGCGATGTAGAGACCGGACAGAATCGCCGTAAGTGCGCTGTACACCAGTGCATGGTTGATCAGGAAGTCGATGTCCCACAGCCGGTAGCGGAGGATCGAGAAGAAGTACCCCAGAAGGATGAACACCGCGAACAGCAGGGCCACGGGCGCGCCGATCAAGTCGAGAGCTGCGATCACTGTCCCGGTGTCCGGCTGCGAAAGCAACACAAGGCGCTCTAACCCGAACAGGCCGAATCCCAGCACCTGAAGCGCTATGCCGAAAAGCACCCACTTCGTCTGCTGGCGTTGGACGGGCCCTGCCACGACTAAGAAGCGATAGACCTGGGCCGCGACGCCGGCCACGACAATGGCCATCAGCAGCGCGTAAGAGGACGGGGGCAGGCGAAAACGCTCAGCGAGGTTGAACGGCGAGGTCGGGATGAGAATCCAGGCCCCGACGACAAGGGCGAGAACCAGGACCATCGGCCGCGCCCAGCGGGGGACGAAGCGGCCGTCCGGGAAAATGTAGAGGACTCCCATGGTTGCACCCCATCCGAGCGCCTGTGCCGCGTTGGAGGGAGTCCGCCAGATGGAATCCGGAGCCAGCAGCGCATCGACTGTTGGCGATATCCAAATGGCGAGGCCGAGCAGGACGACGGAAATACCAACTGCTACCCGATCGTCAGATCGCCAGCAAATGAGCGCCGAGACGGCAAGGAAGGCCCCGGTGACCACCACATCGATGCCGATCGCCACGAACGGGTAGGTGTCGGGCTCTATACCCAGATTGGGCAGAACCGCCAGCTGCACCGGCGAGAAGCTCGCGACGATGCTGGAGAGCTGGGCCAGCCGGGCGGGGAATCCCACAGCGAAGAGCACAAGAGCCGCCGCCGCGACGATCGTCCAGATGGCCCGACCGACGACGATTCGCGGCCCGCCCATCCGCGGCGCATCCTGTACTTCTGGGGGAGAAGGGGTCGCGAGGGTGCCGGTCGGCGAGGCATGCTGGAAGGTATCCAACTGGTCCACCAGCGAAGCAGAATCGATGTGCAAGTACGATACCGCAGGCGCCGCGCGCTCAGCCGTGGGCCATGTCACGTGTTGCGCTATGGAACCATAGCCCGAAGGCCGGCTACACTGGAACCAGGGTATCGCCGAGAGGAAGTGATGGATTCGGGGAATGAGCCATGAGCGAATCAACCGACGACCTGCTGAAGTTCCTCCGCGGGCTACGGGCGGTGAGGGAATACACGCCTGAGCCGATTGCGCCCGAGGTGATCGAGGCCATGCTGGAGGTGGGGCGCTGGTCGGGGAGCAGCGCCAACCGACAGCCGTGTGAGGTGATCGTCGTCCGCGATCCCGACGTCAAGCGCCAGTTCGGCGAGTGGGGCGCCCTGCCAGCGGCAACCGCCGCGGTCGTCATGCTGATCGTAAGCACGAGCGATGCCGCACGGTTTGACGAGGGCCGTCTCGCCGAGCGCTTGCTGCTCGCCGCGGCCGCGCATGGGCTGGGGTCGACTGTCGCGACACTGAAGAATGAGGGGCCCGCTAGCGCGAAGCAGCTGCTTGGGATCCCCGAAGACCACCGCGCCGTCACGGTTGTCGCCATCGCCCACACCGACGTTGAAGCGCGCCGCGCCCGGCAGAGGAACCCACAACCGCGCAAGCCCATGGAGCAGTTCGCTCACTGGGATCGATGGTCATGAAGTCTCATCATACGCTCCAAGCGCTCATATCGTTGGGCAGGGCAGCGCCAGTGATTGACCGCGCTGTTTAGCGGCGTGATAATGGCACCCGGCATTGAGCCGTCGAAGGATGCGAGACGCACGCGCTCACGGCGGCTACGGGACTTCGGAGCTATTATCCGGTCGGGGAGAATCGGCCGTGGCGCAGAGCACCGGAACGGTCATCCCTTCCAACCTTGTCGTTCCCAGCGGGCACGTGTTGCTGCTGCAAGCAGAGGCACGGGGCTTCCAGGTCTATGTGTGCCAGGCGAAGAGCGACAGCCCCGGCGTGTTCGAGTGGGCCTTCCGCGCTCCAGAGGCCGAGCTTCTGAATGGCCGGGGCGAGCACATTGGCCGCCATTTCGCAGGCCCCACGTGGGAGGGGAATGACGGCAGCCAGGTGGTCGGCGAGGTTCGCGCGACAGCCGGCAGCCCAAGTCCGGACGCGATACTCTGGCTGCTGCTCCAGGCCCGATCGAATCAGGGCACAGGCGTATTCAGCACGGTGAGCCATATCCAACGGCTGGACACCGCGGGCGGGCGCGCGCCCGCGGAGGGATGCGACGACGCGCACGCGGGACAAGAGCTGCGCGTGGATTACACCGCGACCTACGCTTTCTACTACCCGAGCGCGCCTGGCGCGCCGTAGCACATTCGAGGAGCGGAAGCATGGTACTCACGCAAGAGGAAAATGCGATCCTGACCCGCGTAGGCCCCGGCACGCCAGGGGGCGAGTTGCTTCGGCGCTACTGGCTGCCCGTTGCAGCGGCCCAGGAGCTGACTGACGAGTCCCCAACCAAGTTCGTCCGGGTTCTGGGCGAGGACCTCGTCCTCTTCAGGGACAAGAGTGGCAACCTCGGCCTCATCCAGGACCACTGTGTGCATCGCGGCGCCTCGTTGCTCTACGGGCGCGTAGAGGAACGAGGCATCGCTTGCGCCTATCATGGGTGGCTCTACGATACCCGGGGCAACTGCCTGGAGACGCCGGCAGAACCAGCAGATAGCAAGTTCTATCTGACCGTGAAGGCCACGGCCTACCCCGTTCAGAAGTTTCTCGGGCTATGCTGGGCCTACATGGGGCCCGCTCCGGCTCCCGTCATTGCTCCTTACGATGTGTGGGTGCGTAGAGACGGAATCCACCGCGTCCACTTCCAGCCGCAGCTCGACTGCAATTGGATCCAGGCGATGGAGAACTCGGTCGACCCGGCGCACAACCAGATCCTCCATCAACGGATCACCCTGCCGGGGATTTACCCCGACGGGAGCATGGGGCCGGTTGATGACGAGCCCCTGATCCCGACCAACACGACGCGGGGCTTCGTGGACTGGATCGAGCAGTATGACTGGTACGAGCTGCCGTATGGTGGAATCATGAAGAAACGCTTGTTCAAGAACGGTATGGTAGACGAGCATCCCGTTCTCTTCCCGAACATCCTGCAACACCTGACCGGGACACAAATTCGGGTCCCGATCGATGACACGCACACCAAGATCGTGTTCATCAGCTTCGTCCCCACGCGGGACGGCAGCATCGTCGAGGATGAGCCCGAGCCTACCGTCGGTTACATAGCGTCATACAAGGAGCCCGCTGAGGCAATTCACCCGTACACGCGTTTCGATATGAGCCAGGGCCAGATGCAGGATCACATGGCCTGGGAAACGCAGGGCCCCATCGCCGATCGAACTGTCGAACGACTGGCAACCACTGATCGAGGCGTCATCATGTACCGCGAGATGCTGGTGCGGGAGATCATGCGGGTCCAGGAGGGTATGGATCCGATTGGTGTTGTACGCGACCCAGACCATCCGATGATTGAGACGAGCCTGAAGTCGAGAGTTCGGGTGATCCGCGCTGGAATCGAATCCGCGGATCCTGCACGCCGCCGACGTGGACGATTATGAGCGCGACCCCCATGTCGCGCTTGGCTCGGATCCTGATCTGGAACAGTCACGATGACACCATCGCGGACCGTCCTCACCAAGGGAGCCCGTGGAGATCAATACGGGCGGTGGGCAGGGGACATTGATTCCCATCGAGCACCATGACCTGCATCAAATCGATGGTCACTCGCCCACCGGGTTGCTCGCATAGCACCTGGCCGGGGTGGACTCGCCACCCGAGGCGTTGGTAGAAAGCAACGCGTCTCGGCCAGCACACGAGTAGCGCGAAGGCCATGCCAGGTTCGGCGGTCAAGAACGCCGCTGCCCTGCGCATAGCTGCCGAAGCATGCCCGCGCCCTTGGTAGCCAGCGGCGGTCATGACGCCGGCGATTCCCGCCACAACAAGCGCACCCCCATCTACCAGCACTGGGCGCTCGAGAATCCCGACCGTGCTGACAACCTGTCCGTTCTCCCGCACGAGAACGCGCCAATCACTGTGCCCTCCGAACTGAAGTGGCGTCACGCCCGCCGGAGTGCCCCAGTCGACGCCGCGCTCGATCTCAGCCAGGCGACGTCGATCACGCTCGTCCACATCAACCCAGGCGCGCAGTTCAACCGCAGGTTCGGTCATAGTGGGAGATTGTAGGCATGGCGGGCCAATCGCGGGCGGGACTGCACGCAAATGGAGAATCTTGTCCGCACGCTCCACCTCGCAATTTCTGATAAGCTGGCGGCCCCACGCTCCTGAGAAGCGTGGGGGCGTTTTTACGTGAATGGAGGAGGATAGGACCATGACCCAGAGTCTGACGGAGCTTTCGGTCGACGAGTTCGTGCGCAAGGTGCTGGCCGGCGAGCGGGATTTCACCAACACGCGGTTCCCCCCCGGCACGGACCTGTCAACGAACCGCGCGTACCCGGAGCTGATCGCCTACCTGCAGGGGCAAGACCTGCGCAACTCGCCCGTCGTTGCCGACGGGGTTGACTGGCGCGGTCTGATTGCGCCACGGCTCGTAATCACGGCGAAGCTGGCGGGAGCCGACTTGAGCGGGGCCGACCTGCGCGACGCCGAGGTTACCAGGTGCGACCTCAGCGGCGCCTCACTCGAGGGCGCCGACCTGCGCGGTGCGAACCTCAGCGTGTCGCGCTGCATGAAGGCCAATCTGAGTGGCGCCCGGCTCCAGCGCGCCGACCTCTACGAGGTGAACTTCAGCGAGGCGAGTCTGCGCAACGCCGACTTGACCGGCGCGATCGCGCTCAAGGTCGGCCTCAGGGGCACCGACCTGACGGACGCAATCTTCACGGACGTCGACCTCTACCGCGCCGACCTGCGCGGCGCGATCGGCCTCGACGCAACTCGCGACCTCGGCTCCGCCCACTTCCACCACACGGTGGTGACTCCGCGCGAGCACGCCATCGTGGACGGTTTCCTGAAGGCCAGGCCACTGTTCGACATCAAGGAGGAGTGAGCGCGACCGGTAGCATTTGGCCGGCGGCTGCTGAAAAAGGTTGAGTTCCGCTCGTGGTGAGCGTGTCCTTCGACAAGCTCAGGATGAGCGGGGTTTCGCTCCTGGTGAGCCTGTCGAACTACAAGCTCAGGGTGAGCGGGCTTTCAGCAGATTGCTAAATCCGCGGGTCCGTGGCGGTGCGCCCGGCAGGCGTAGGGGCATGATCGCGCAGCGCAGCGATTGAGCGGATGCGGCTTGGCCATGGTCCATCGGAATTGGAGGAAACGGCAGTGGAGCGACCCTACACGCTCGATCATCTCGACCACATCGTTCTCCGTGTGCGCGATCTAAAGAAGTCGCTCGCCTTCTATTCAATGCTGGGCGCCGATGGGCAGCGCGAAGTCGCGGCCGGAACCGTGATGCGCATCACCCACAACCAGTCGCTCATTTTCCAGGAGCGGCAGGACTACGTTCCGACCGAGGTAGGCGCGGTCGACCACATCAATCTCACGATTCGAGCCTCCGACATCCAGGAGGTCGCGGCTTACTTGCGGGAGAACGGGGCCGAGATCGTCCGGGGGCCGGAGGACGGCCGCGCGGGCCCCACGGTCTATGTAGGCGACCCCGACGGATACGTCCTGGAAATCCGCATCGCTAGAGAGCGATAGGACACAGTGCAACTGGGGTGCCATGACTGACTACGAGATCGGATTCTGGAATCTGGAGAATCTCTTCGCGCCGGAGGGCTTTCCAGGTCGAGAACCGTGGATCGCTACCGCTGTCGGGTCCGATCTCGCAGGCTGGACGGAAGCCCTGTTTGAGCGAAAGGTCGCGCAGCTTGCCACCATCATCGCTGCTATGTCCGAGGGCTTGGGTCCCGACATCCTCGGCGTGTGCGAGGTCGAGAATCGGTTCGTACTCGACGTGCTCGCTGCCGAGCTCAACAATCGGCATCCGAGCCGACACTACAACGTCGTACACGCCGACAGCGCCGCTGACCACCGCGGGATCGACACTGCCTTTCTGTACGACGACCGCGTTTTCCAGGTGGATCCCAACGCCATCTTCTCGCATTTCGTCATACGCCGCACTGGTACCCGTGACATCACTCAGGTCACCTTCAAATCCCAGGCTGGCAACGAGCTGGTCGCCCTGTGCAACCACTGGCCATCACGCAGCGCCGGCGCGGTCGAGTCGGCCGGCTTTCGCGCCGTAGCTGGGGAAACGCTCGGCTATTGGCACGAGCGTATCCGAGAAGTACGCGGAGAAGACATCGCAATAATCGCCCTGGGCGACCTCAACGACGAGCCCTGGGACCCATCAGTCCGCTTCAACGCTAACAGCTCGCGAGAACGAGGCGACACCGAGCGTGCTCGATCCGCACGGTTCCACAACCTGTCATGGGGCTACGTCCGGACACACACGACCACCGACCACCGAGAAGGCAACCGGACTATCGATGGGACCCTCTACTTCGACAACAATGCGTACGTCTTCGACCAAATTCTTGTTAATCGCTCTCTTCTCAAAGGCGAGCGGGGGTTCACGGTGCGCGACGAGACCGCCCGCATCGAGCTCATCCCCTCGATGGTCGATCATCGCGTCAGCTACGGCCCGATCCGATTTGGCCTGCCAAAGGGCAACGCCGCCAGAAACGTCAACCAGAACGGATTCAGCGACCACTTTCCCGTCTTCGTGGCCATCACCGAATAGGCGATTCGCGCTGATCGCGCACGTTGAGGTAGGAATGCGGCTGCCCTACTCGGAACGGCGGGCTTCCAGCGCTTCGATGCTTGGAAACAGCCCTCGCCGCTTCCTGATCTGTTTCTCTCGACGCTGGTAGTCGGTCAGCCCCCAGGCACACAAAACGTGCGCCCCGGCCTCCATTTGCCCGCCCCCAGCCGGCTGGCCGCAGATGAAGCAGGTTTCGGTGTCCCCCGCGGGGACGCTGTCGCCTCCTGACGCTGCCATGCCCGCCTCCGACTCTCAGCGTACCCGATACCCGACTCTACCTGGAGCCCGCGCATCACAACACGAGAGAGCAGACCGGGTGAGGGTCTGCTCTGTGGGATGGAGTCGAGACTCCCCGCCCTAGCCCTTCAAGCTGCTTAAGGCACGACCCAAACGGGCGTGTTGCCAGGAGGCTCGAAGAGGCTGATGGACGTCTCACCATCACCGTTGACCGCGAGCCGGATACGCGTCGGCTGGAACGGCTCGCCGCCTAGCCCGGGCTCGCGCAGGCTCAGCACCGCCACACCTGGATTGACGTTCACGGCAAGTGCGATGCGGAAGGTGCCGTCCACATCTTGCAAGATCAAGGCGGGGTTTCCGTTAGCATCGACTCCAATATGGTTGCGCCTCACGCCGTCCCGGTCGAACAGGGCCAGTCGCGTGCTGCTGTCGGCATCTACCCCCAACTGGGCGCGAATCCGGCCGTCCGCATCCCGCACCACGAATTGCTGCGCCGTCACCACCTCTGGCGAGGTTTGAGCCTCCGCAGGGCGCGGGCTCACTATCCCCACGATGATCAGAGTAATGAGCGTCGAGACAACGGATGACGTCACGATGGAGAGTGCAAGCATGGCTTTCATGCCAGCGCACCTTCTTTCTGCCGTCCGTATGCCGGCGGCGCACCGAGTATCCCAGGCTTGCGTAAAGTCGTCAATGTGCCGCAGACGAAGCGTTCATATCGATGGGCCAGACGACTTCCTCGGCAATGGCGGCAGTTGGTCGCGCGCAACGACGTGCGGGGCTCGTGACCACCGTCTGCAACTGAGACGCGCACAGATACGATTCGCGGCCGCGCCTGCAGCCTCCCGAAGTAGTGGTACGGCTGGATTGCCCCAGGTTTGAACGTTCCAGGCCGCCGGGGGTTGCGTCGGTTTACGGACCGGTTCAGCGGAAAATCGTGACGATTAGTGACGAACGGTCGAAATCCGTGCCTTAAACTGCCCCGAAGTGTGGAGGTTGGGCTAGTATCGACGGCCCTTTCGGAGTACGATTCGGCGTCGCGAGCCGGGCGCCCACTACGGGCTCCACGGCTTCGGATGCTTTGGGGGTGGTGCCATGTCGATCGGTACCGGCCGTTTCCGCTGCTCTCGGCTGCTCTGGCCCGCCGCCATCGCGACTCTTTTGCTGGGCGCCTGCGCCCCGCCCGCAAGTACGCCAGGTCCATCGACGACCGGTACCGGCCAGCCCGCCGGCCCCAAGACGTTGAACATCGCCATCCAGGTAGAGCCCCTCTACCTGGCCTCGAGGGCCCTCCGCACCTCGGGCAACAGCGAGGGGATGACGCTGGCATCGTTCAATGCGGGCCTCGCCCACGAGGACGAGCGGCTGACTTTCCGTCCCCACCTCGCGGAGGCGCTGCCGCAGCTCAACACCGACACCTGGCGCGTGAACCCCGACGGCACGATGGAGACCGTCTGGCGCCTCAAGCCGAACCTGGTCTGGCACGACGGCACGCCGCTCTCGGCCGAGGCCTGGGTCTTCTCCTTCAGCGTGTTCTCGAACCCCGACAACGGTCGAGCGTCCCAGGTGCCGCATCGGGAGATCGCCGAAATTCTGGCGCCCGATGACCGCACGGTCGTCATCCGCTGGAAACGCGCTTACCCAGATGCCGACGGGATGATTCCTGTGGAGCTCCCGGCGCTGCCCCGCCACCTTCTGGAAGCGGCCGTGGCCCGCGGAGACCCCGAGGCTCTTGGCGCGCAGCCCTTCTGGACCCGGGAGTACGTGGGGCTCGGTCCTTACCGCCTGGTTAGCTGGGAGCCGGGCGCGTTCATCCAGGCCGAGGCGTTCGATCGCTACGTGTGGGGCCGGCCCAGGATCGACCGGCTCAATTGGGTCTTCATCGGCGACCCGACCGTGGTTATCGGCAACTTCCTGGCGGGCGCGGTCGACATCGGGTTCGACAACATCTTCCGCACGCAGCAGGCCGATATCCTGCAGCAGCAGTGGGGGCCGGGCCAGGGCGTCGTCCTGAGAAACCTCAGACAGCTCCGCCGCATCGACGTCCAGCAGCGCCCCGACTATCAGAAGCTTCCGGCTCTCCTGGACGCCCGAGGCCGGAAGGCGGTGATCCACGCCATAGACCGCGAGGCGTTGAACGAGGCGCTGGTCGCCGGCAACAGCCGCCCCATCGATGCAATGGCGGCCACTGATCTCGAGTTCTACGCCGAGGCCGAGCGGGTGGTCAGCAAGTATCCGTTCGATCCGCGTCGCAGCGAGCAGTACCTGAACGAGCTAGGCTTCGCCAGGGGCTCCGACGGCGTTTACACCAGCCCGACCGCGGGACGGTTCGCCTTTGAGCTGTGGGTCCTCGCGGGCACCCAGAACGAGCAGGAGCTCCACGTGGTGGGGGAGAACCTCAGGCGCATGGGATTCGACGTGGCCGAGTACGTCGTGCCACCGGCGCAGGTGCAGAACAACATGGTGCGCTCCACCTTCCCGGGCCTCTCGGCCACCAGCGGCGGCACGCCCGTACTCTTCAAGACCGAGCTAGCGGGGCGGCCCGAGAACCGCTGGACCGGCGGCAATTTCGGCGGCTACATCAACCCCGAGTACGACCGGCTCGTCGAGATCTACCAGACCCGGCTCGACCGCACCGAGCGCTACGCGGCCATCATTCAGGCCCTCAAGCTCCTCAGCGACGAGGTGGCGACCATTCCGACGCTGTACAACCCGCAGGTGCTGGCCCACGTCACGAAGCTCAGCGGGCCGCTCGCGCCGCTCACCGCCTACAACATGCACGAATGGGTGCTGAAGTAACGCGGTCCGGGCCGCGAGACGCAGCACGCTGGTGGTTCAAGTACAGCTCGGCCGAAGTGAGTCATCGGTTGCGCTCAAACGCCCGGACGCGTTCAACCAAATCCCTCTCCCATTGCGATGGGAGAGGCTAGGTGAGGGCCCCCTGCCGAACCCTAGTATCATCGGCCCATCGAGGTCTGCCCTCACCCCACCCCTCTCCCGCTTCGGCAGGAGAGGGAGCCTGCCCGCTCGCTCAACCATCGGTGCTCTTGCGCCGATGTGTACTAGCGGGTCAGCGTGTGAGCCGCGGCAGCTGTGTGCCGCCGGGTTGGCGGGCTCGCTCCAGGACCTCCCGCGGCGGTTCCCAGAAGGCTTCCAATTCGTTGCCGTCCGGGTCGAGGAACATCACGTTGCACTGGCGATCGCTGTAGCCGGCGATTCGAGCGCCACTCGCCAATAGCCGCTTGTGGAACTGCTCCAGTTCCTCGAACGACGCCATCTCCCAGGCCATGTGGTACATGCCCACGCGCTCCGGGTCCGGGTCGGCCGCGCCGTCCCCGAGCGCGAAGAGCGCCAGCTCATGGGAGGCATCCTCGCGAATGCCGAGGAACGCCGCGCTGTCGCCGCGTCGACTGCGCAGCTTGAGGCCCACGACCTGGGTGTAGAAGTCGACGGCGCGGTCCACGTTCCGCACTCGCAGCGCAACGTGGCTGAGCCCTCTTGGAATTCCTTGCAAGGGTGTTGCCGTCACGACGACCCTCCTTCTCCTGCGCACACGCGCGGTGCACAAGCGCACGCCAGTCCGCGGCGCGCGCCGACTCGGCTCAAGCTTACTGCCTGGGCCCTACACCACGCCCGCCTAAGCCAGCGGGTGTGCCAGGTCCACGGTAAGGCGAATCTCAGGCAACCGCTCGGGACAGCGCAACGAACACCGCGAGCGGATAGTCTGCCACGCCGACGCTAGAAGGGCCTCACGACCATTAGGACGAGGACCAAAAAGACTACGAGAAGCTCGTAGACATGCCCGGCCAACACAGCAGGGTCGGCAAACGATCCCCTCAGCTCGCTGGTGACTTCTCCGCGTGCCAACGCGGCCTGCATTGCTTCGGCAAACCTCGCCCCCCGAGGCAGGAAGACCAACGGCACAAGAGGCAATGAACTCAAGTAAAGAACAATGGATACGAGTAGCCAGTTCGTGCTGGCTCCTTGAAGAAACCCTAGCATTGGCTGTCCCTGGATCCACGCTGTTAACAGACCAAGCAGGAGAACCAGGATGGAGCCGGGGATCACCATCAGTCGCTCGAAACGCCCCGCAAATTCGGAGAACTCGAACGCGACCCGCACATCTGTCGCCTTCCCGGCGTGGCTCAACGCCAGCCAGCGACCGAGTAATCCACTGATGAACCAAATGGCGGTCAGGACATGAAGTAGCCTCAGGATGACGGCCGGGTTCATGAGGCCCCAGTTCGGATAGCTCGTGTGCTCCCAACCGCGTGACTTGTCCTCGGCATCATTGCGGGCTGAAGCATTGGTCGCAACAGAATCCCCGCGGGAGAGATCTCCCCCTCCCCCTCGACGGGGGAGGCTTGGGTGGGGTGACCGTGATCCTGACATCCATAGGAACTGGGCCCGCTAGCTGGCTCCAGTCGGGGCCGCTCGCCAGCGATGAAGTAGACTCGTTCGAGCGAGGACCGCTGGAGAGCAGGGGATGGAAAGGCTCAACCTTCGCGTTCTGTTCACTTACCGACTGCTGGTCCAGACGGGATATCTGGACGACGACATCGTGGGTGAGGACGTCGCGTGGAACCACCCAGCTCGTCTCCGCATCCTGGTGCACGACGACCTCTGCATCGGCTGCTACGCCTGCCGCGAAGAGTGTCCCGCTTCCGCCATCCACGTCTGGGATGGATGCGCCCACGTCACGGATCCCCTGAAGTGCGTCGCGTGCGCGGACACCCCATGCGTCGCGGTTTGCCCGACTGTGGCCCTCGAGGACCAGGGACCGATGGGTTTTCGACCTGTCGAAGAATAACGTCCACGCGGAGCACAACGTGGTCCAGATGGTCCAGGGTGAAGGGCCGCTCGATCAGTGGGTTCACACCGGCCGCTCTCCCCCACCGCTGTGAGGGATGTGGGGCTATACGCGCCAACAGCGTAAGGGAGAGGGGACTGCCAGGATTGGTCATTTCTGCTGCGGCGGCTCAGTCGAACACGAGGAACTGCAGACCGGCGAGGATCAGGACTACCTCGATGAGTATTGGGAAGATGCGCTCGGGCATGCGGTCGAGGATCCGTTTGCCGATGTACGACGCCAAAATGAGAACCGCGCCGATCGAGAGGCCCGTGACCAGGGTGCCGAAGCTGAGCAGTGAATAGCCGCCATACACTCCTAGCTTGACAACGTGCATCACGACCGTCGAGAGCGCCTCGGTGCCGATGTAGGCGCCCTTCAGCAGGCCGTAGGTTAGGAAGAACGGCGCCATCATAGGTCCGACGCTTCCGAGGAGCGCAGAGAGAAACCCAAATATTGCGCCAATCCCAAGGAAGCCTCGGAGCCCAACGCACGCTTCGCGTCCAAGTCGCGTGTGCCGATAAGCCACCGTGACCAGCAAAAATACGCCGAGCAGCCGCCTCAAAAAGGGCGCAGGCGCGGTAGCAAACACGATGCCGCCGACTACCGCAAGGGGCACGGCGCCCAGAGCGAACCAGCTGACCACCGGCAGAGCGACTTCGCGCCGGTTGAACCATGCGCGGGAGGCATTCCCGATCAGCTGCGCCACCGTGAGCAGCGGAACGGCGTCGCGCACGCCGAACGCCCAGACGAGGATCGGGAGCATGATCGCGGCGCCGCCAAAGCCTGCGACCGCGGCGAGCGTGCCGGCAGCGAGCGCGGCGGCGATGACGACGACCGGGACGAGCAGTTCGTTCACCGCGTTTCATTTCCTCCATTCGAGCCTTGCCTGGGATCGTGTCCGACGGGAAGTGTAGCCACAATGCACCGCGGATCAGGGCGAAAGAATGCAAGCAAGCATGTCTCTGGGGTCACGGTGACGCGTCACCGTGACGGGCTGCCGCGGACCACTTGACCGGGACCGTGGGGCTCGCGTTTGCTAAAGGGAGAGGCGACTACCACGAAGTTCGTCGCCCCGAAGTCCTGCCCGAAGTCCTGGTAGTAGGGGCCCCCGATCCTGCGAGGCCGCAGACCGCGCTCTTGTGCCCTGCACGCCCGGTGGCTCGCTTCCGCCGTTCGAAGCGGCATCCGAAAGGATGACGAGGAGCGAACCGCCTCACACTCGAACCGGCTCGTCTCCGATCGCACGCTATGAGCGGAGCGTCGGCGGAGCGGCTTCTAGCACGGGCAGGTGAACCATCACGTGCTGAGGCTTGAATGCTGAGGTACCACGGTTGAACGCCTCCGCATCTTCCCGTCGCCGGAGCAAGGCGGATGTGCACGCATGCAGACGGGACTTGATCAGCTGCGCCACCCTCTGCTCTCCCTGAACCTCAGATGGCCTAACCGTTCCGAAGTCCCAGGACTGCTTCAGCGCATCACCACCTCGTGATGGCCTGTCGCAAGCGCCAGTCGATCGGGTGGTGGACCACGGCCGAGGCGGTCGCCAGCCGGCGCGGCTTCCACTCCCTTCGAGAACGACTGCTGGAGTATGTTCTCTTCACGACGGCGCATGCGTTTGCGTTGGCGGGCACTCGGCGCGGCCGGCGCCCGTTTGGGGAGCTTTCTTAGCATAGAGGCGTCGATAACGCGGCTCTCGGTAGGGTTACGGTAGACATTCATCGGGTCGTGGCCGCGCTCAACTCGCTCCATTTGCTCCATGAGCAGCTCGCGGTAGAGAACGATCCCAAGGTCAGACATGCCAAGACGCTCCACCTCGCGTCGGGCGATGCCTCCCTGTGTCACCACCGCCATATGATCCTGGCCATTCGCGGTGTCCGTGATGAACTTGCCCTTCGGATCTAACCCCGGCACATCATAGAAGCGGTTCGCTTCCTGAGGAGGAATCGGGCCACTGGGCCGCCTGGCGACATGCTGAACGAACCACGTGTGGGTATCGTCGACAGGTACGACGAAGATCACAGAACCGGTCTTTCCGGAAGAACCTACCAGGGACGTGGTCGGGAAGAAGGTCGGAGTCCCGGTCTTCCAGCTGTAATCTTCCTCGGTTCTCACGACGTGTCGCTCAATGATGCCGCGCTCGAAGAGGTCGAACCCGATTTTCCTCATCGGGGCTGGGGCGTAGCTGGACAGAAACTCCTGAAGCCGGTCTCCTCCCTGCCGTTCCAGCACGTAAGCGAAGTACCGGCCGTGAAGGTTTTCGACGTGCATCGGATCGAGCAAGTTCTCCATGACCTGTAGCCAGTTGCAAGAGATCATGGTGCCGTCCGTCTCCCGGGCCACATCGTCCCAGACCAACACGTTGTAGCGCGGCAGGAGTGGGACTGGGCCCGGCCCAAGATAGGCAAAAATCAGGCCAGCGAGCTCCTGAACTGGATAGGCCACAGTCGTCATCTGGTCCTTAGGACTGCCGCCTCCGGGCTCCAGCGGCTGCTGGAGACACTTTCCTCCCGCGTCGTACAGCCAACCGTGATACGAACAGCGTAGCCCCTCGTTCTCGATCATCCCATAAGCGAGTGACACGCCCCGATGGGCGCAGGCCTCGGCCAGCAGCCCGAGCCGCCCCTGCTTATCGCGGTAGAGGACGAGAGACTCGCCGAGAAGCTTGACCGCCCTTATGGGGTTCGCCTCCAGTTGCGCGGTCGCGGCGGCCAGGTGCCAGTAGCGACGCATCAGGCTGCCCATGGGCGTCCCAGGGCCAACGCGAGTGAGATGCTCGTTCTGTTCCGGGATCAGCATGGATATGTCTTTCGCTTGCCCCCATGGGCTAGGTCTGAAGGCGCTAAGCAAGAATAGCCACGTTATCGGGGCTGTGCAAATGGGATTTCTCGCGAACCAGTCACCATCGGCGGATCGTGTCGATCCCGGGCAGGGAATCGATGCTCCTGGCTGTGCGGCCCCTTGAATGTCTCGTTCCGTCCACGTTTGACGAGCGCCGAGGAAGCTGAATAGACTTCGCGACGCGCCGTTCGATTCAGGCGATGTTGTTGGGGGTTGCGCACTCATGTCCGAAGAGAACAAAGCCATCGCCCGGCGCTTTCTGGACGAGTCCATCAACCAGCACAATCTTTCGGTCGTCGATGAGCTGTTCGCAAATAATGGGGTTGTCTATCACCCGGCGATGCCAGAGCCGGCGCGCGGGCACGAAGCCATCAAGCAGGCCATCGGCATGTTTCTCAGTGCCTTTCCCGACCTCTGGATCACCGTTGATGACCTTGTCAGCGAGGATGACAAGGTCGCGGCCCGGTTCACGTTCGGCGGGACACACAAAGGAGACTTCGCAGGAATCCCGCCTAGCGGGAAGTCCTTCTCTGTCTCCGGCATGGCTATGTACCGGATCACGGGCGGCAAGATCGTGGAGGATCGCGTGGCCGAGGATGTGATGGGAATGATGAGGCAGATTGGGGCTATCCCAAGCCTGGCCTGAGTCCAGCGGCCCTCAGCCACCGGCGGTAGGGAGGGGCTCGCCGTGCAGTTGGTGGCCTTCGGGCTGGCGTATCAACCGGGAGATAACTGTAGGAGACGAGGGCCGAAAGACGTGGGTGCCCCTGCCGGATGTGCTCAATATGATCTCGCTCTTGGTGGTTGCCTCGCTTTGCATAGTCGTACCGATGGCCACTGGGCAGTTCGGCAGTTCGTCGAGGGCGGCGCTGGCGGCGGCTTACGCGCTAATCACCTTTCATCCGTTCAGCGTCGCAGCGCACTATCGACTTCTCTTTTCGAGGTCGCGTCGCTCGATTTATTTAAGGCGACGGGCGGCGATTACCCCTGGTTTTGGGGGTCAGGAACTTGTGACATTGCCGATTCCGGTGCCTCTCGCGGCGGTTGCCGGCTTCGCGGCTTCAAACGCCTAGCGTGTTCGATTCAGTCCGAGGCTCAGGACGTCCGGGCTTACCACTGCCCGCCAACTCGTGGGGTGAGCCCGACCGGCGCCCTCTCCTCCGCAACCTCGCCGTCAAGTATCTGACCGCTGCGCTTCCGACTCTGCTTAGTCGAGGAGTCCTACGCGGGTCTCCTGGAGCTTCTCTCTACCTTAATCGTGACTGGCGATTCGATGACCTCGCCGCTGTGGAGGGCTACGGACAGCTATTGGCAGTGGCGGAGGAGATTGAATTGCGGCGATGCGGGTCAGGGGCAATCGATCGTAGAGAGCTTGGTTACGACATGGCTGTCTCCGCGGTCCCAGGCGAGGCCACTGAAGAGGCTGGTCGAGAGGTGGATAACCGCGTTGGGGGCAGAATCGTGGTGGGAGTGGCACGCTGCTGGTTTTTGCCATTTGGAGCTCTCACGGCCAGTCCGCCTCGGTTCGTTGGTGCGACTTCTCCCATCCCAAAAGGTCGATATCCCGCAACCCGAGAGGCAGGAGGATGCGGTCGAGTGGGGTTTTTCTCCGAACCCACCTAAGACGTGGGCGGTGCTTCGCGAGCGGGTCATGAATCGGCGCCCAGACTCAGCTATTCGGATTTATCCGTTCCCTGCAGCACTGACCGATACCCTCGCCTTGGTCGCCAGCCCCCTCGTCGAGGTAGACGCTGACGTGAACTGGGACGGGCCCTTCCCAGCTAAACCACCTTCGTTCTGGCCTCGCGAGAGTCTTCGGATTCCCGACTTAGAGGGCACAGTTCAAATGGATCGGAAACGCGAGACGGAGCTTCGCGCCCTTTACCACCACTTCGAGAAACGCAGAGGGAACGACTTCTGGAGGGGTCTCGGCTCATTGCCGGCGAACGCCGACCGCATTCAGACAGCCTTGGTGTACCTGCAGGAAGCAGCGCGGGAGCCCAACGTTTTTGAGAGTCACGTGTCACTAGCAACCTGTTTGGAAGCTCTCGTGGGCCCAAAGGATCAGCAGGACATCAGCCGCCGGGTGTCGAGCCGAGTCGGTCTTCTCGCTGGCGTCGCTGATGAAGACGCCGGAGATGTATTTGAACACGTGCGCGGCCTGTACGACCTCCGATCCAGGATTCTTCATTCTTCATACAGGTACTGTGCTCGACCGCGACGCAACCAGGATCCGAAACGAGATGATGCCCGTGACGAAGAACCAGCCGGGTCCTTTCGACGGGAGCGCCTTCTTCGCACCCCGGTACGTTTCTTTGGAGGTCGCTCGTCGCGCGGTGTTGCGACACTTCGTGTCGAACTGAAGCGAGGCGTACCGTTCGATCCGGAGAGGTTGGACCGAGCAGAAATCGATCGGAAGGCCAGGCGAGCACTGGGAGAGTTGGCAGGTTATGGACGCGAGGTGCCTATCCGGGAGTGGGTCAATGTCGCTGTGGCATCTGACTACGTGCGGCCCTGGAGTCTCGATTTGGACACACCATGAGCGGTTCGTGTGCGGTCGCCCGTCGGGCTCAGTCGGGCTTGTCAGCCTGCTCGTACGCTGTGACGACCGACCTGAGGGCGTCGATGTAGTCATCGAGTAGTTGATCAAAGACCGCAGCGTCGCGAGTGGCGGTGTCCAATAGCCTGTCTGACCGGGCGACCTGGGCACCGAAATACCACATCCCTGCATTCACCAACTCGGGATTGACTCCATCGTTGGCACATTCCGTCACGATGCGACGGGCCACAACATCGAATGAGGGCACCACGCCGCCGAACCAGAGACTGGCGGCCGCGCGCTGAACCCAGATGTCCACTGGCTGTAATAGCTCCCTGTCCGCCCCTGAGTAGGACCCACGTCGCAGCACGACATCGCGGAGGAAAAGGGACGCGATTTTCGGGCCAACTCCATTCACTGATGCGAGTTGCTCGTACACGACACCAGTGTGCCCCTCCTCAACGAGGTCGAGAGCGTTCCCAACGATGCTGCGTCCCAATCCGCGAGCCAGTTCAAGCACCGACGGCCAGCGGTCTTCAGCTCACGACCATTTCGAGTGAACAGGGTGCCCCTCGGCGCCATCGGGTTGTTCGCGTGGTTGAGACTTCGTCCGTCGAGCTTCCGGGAAAAGCTGTCCCACGCCTCTTCTTCAAGGTCCTGCTGCTCGATGCTCCGGCCCGATGCCTGCAACTGCTGCACGACCTCGACAGCGGTCGGGGCGAAGCGCGCCGGTCGGCCTTGCCGCTCGAAAGCGTAGCCAGACAGGAACACTGCCATGCCCGCTCCAAGGGTTGGTTGGCGCATCCGGCCACCACCGCCAACTTGGGATCAGAAGGTGGACGCGATAGAGCCTACCGACCAGCTCGAACGCTTGGAGGTGCACAAAAAGGTTGACCTCGCGTACGTAGAAGTGGGCCTTCCGTCCGCCGGCCAATGGGAGGCCACTACCTTCCTCAGCAAGGAACCGGGGCGGCGACGAGGATAGCATACAGACTGGCAGGCACCTGGAGACGGGACCGCAGGCGCAACATGACACACGATGGAACGATAAGCGGGCCTTTCGGAGCGCGGCTCATCGGCCGAAGATACGGACTGTCTCCATGATGATCAAGAGCACGAGCATGATGGTATTTGCGCCCGTCAGGGCAAGCGGTACCAGCCTGCGACGCGAGCCGAACCGGCTCAAGCTTACTGCCTGCGCCCTTCACCACGCCCGCTGCCAGCGGGTGTGCCAAAGCTTGATTTCTTCATGGGACGCAATCGTGCCGCGTTAACCGAGTTCACGAACGAGCCCCTCGCCAGGCGCTCCGCGGCTCCACAGCTGTCTCATCGGGCCTTGTCCCACTCGAAGACGTTCCAGGGTGTCCTGCCCCGCACGCCTTTGACCGACGCGAGGGCGAAAACCGGGTCCACCAGCCAATACAATGGCATGAACGACACGTCGCCCGCCCGCTCCCGCAGCAGCTCGCGATGCAGGGGGATCTGCTCCCCGCGGCTGATGGTGACCGCGAGGCGCTCGAGGATCCGATCAACGCGCGAATTCGCGTAGCCGTCGAGGTTGTAGCCGACCCACGCGTTCTCCGCGGATGGCGTGTTTCGCGAGTGGACTTCGAGCGAGTACACGCGCTCCATAGGAGTGCCGAGGAGGTACACGCCCGGTGTCTTCGCCCGATACTGGAGGTCGTTCCACAGAACGGGGGGTAGGACGACGAGGCTCACGTCGGCACCGAGAGCCTTCCAGTCATTTCCGATGATCGGCTGCACGAGCAGGTTCTCGGGGGCCTGCGCCGTGTACAGCTCTACCTCGAAACGCTCGCGCGTCTCCGCGTGCCTCAGCACGCCGTCTGCGCCGCGGGCCCACCCGGCTTGCGCGAGAAGCTCCCTCGCGCGAGTGGGCTCATAGGCGAACTGCGGGATCTCGTCCTCCACAAACGGCCGCAGCTCGTGGTTGGGCGGGATCCAGCTATCGGCGACAGGCGCAAGCCCACTGGTCACGGTTTCGGCGAGACTGGCACGGTCTATCGCGTGATAGAAGGCGCGACGCACGAGGAGGTTGGTGAAGCCGTCGCGAGGGCGCCCGTACTCGGGGCGATGCTGCAGCAGCAGGCGGCGAAATGAGTCGCTTGCGGCGAAGTGAACTTGATTGCCGGTCCCGTCCCACTGCTGGCTGACGGCGCGCGCGGCGTCGAGTCCGACGCTCCCGGCCGGGATGACGTCGACCGAGCCGGACAGAATGCTCGCGACCATGGCATTGGGATCAGGGATGAAGCGAACGACGATTCTATCCAGCGGCGGGCGTCCGAGGTGGTAGTCGTCGAACCGCACCAGATCAAGATGCGAGCCCTCTACCCAGCTCACGAGCCGGTACGGACCAAGGCCGACGAACTCGGTGCTCAAGTAGCGGCTCTCCTGAATGCCGGCGGGGTCTCGCTGGTAAGCCTCCTCCAACAAGTGGCGGGGAAGCGGGATAAGAGCCTCGGCGCGATCGGCGTTGACGTACGGTCGTGCCCAGCGTACGGCCAGCGTCAACGCGTCAGTGGCGGTGGCCGCCACCATCAAGCTCGGGCCGCCGCCGCGAGCCTGGATAGGAATCGCGGGGTCCATGTACACGGCGTAGGCGAAGGCGAGGTCTGACGCCGTGAAGGGCGCGCCGTCGTGCCATCGAACCCCCGGGCGCAGACGCCAGATGGTGTCCATGGAGCCGTCCTCGTTGAGGCGCCAGGTGCCGTTCGGCAACGAGATCTGCTCGGCCGCGAGCTGCGGCACCCAGGCATACCGGTCGTTCTGAACCACCAGCGTGTTGTGGAGCATCAGGTGAACGTGCTGGCCCGCGCCCGGCAGCCCAGGAGTGAGGTCCGGGTTCAGTATCGCCGGCTCTCTCTGGATCGCGACGGTGAGCACTTTGGGAGCCGTCGAGTCCGGTGGCCGGGCGGAGCCGGCCGACCGGTGGTCGCCCCCACTGCCGGGCGCGCATGCGGCCGCTAGCACGCACAAAATCGCGGCTGCTACGACGACCGGTGAGCGACCAAGCGGGAATTGCGCCATGGTTCTCACTCCTGCTGTTGCCGCCACCCGGGCGAGGCCGCTCTCGTGCCCCGAACAAAAAAAGACCCTCCGTCCTTCGGGACAGAGGGTCGAGCACGCCAACGGCTGGCCTTCGCCCTCTAGCTCGAAGGACTACGGCTCGGCATGGAGACAGGCGTTCGGGCTCGTTGGCGCGTGGGCCAACCTACCGCTGCGGCACAGCACCGGCTTTGGACCGGTTTTCCCTAACTCTCCAGCCAGGCTATTCGGTTTTTCGGGAGCTGCGGGTGGACTGACGGCAGCAGAGTAGCAGATCGACGGCGAGCGGGCAACTGGATGTGAGGCTCGCCCGCCTCGAGCCTAGCCCGAACGATTGTCTTGGCCACGCCCAACTGTCGATGTCCTCGGCTGGCGTCAGCCGAACCTAAGACTGCGACGGCTGCTTGCCCTCTCCGGACCACAACGTGTAGCCCACCCCCAGCCATGCGATGCCGAACGGGACTGCCATTAGGGCCCGGGCGTTCTGGTTGTCGAACCCCAGCATCGCGAGCGTCCCAATGATCAGGAGCACCCCCGCCCAACGCGGCAAGACGGCCGCGTGCAGGATGGCAATGCCGAGGAGCAGCATGCCGAGGACCAGGGCCAGGCCGCCAGGGAGAACGAACCGTGGCATGTAGGGGAAATCACCGCCGAACAGGACGGCTTGGACCAGCAAGCCAACCAGCAGCAGCGCCGCGCCGCCAATGCTGGCGACCAGCCCGATGCTGCCCAATCGTCCGAAGCGGCCCGCCCGTTGGGCGCGGATCACGATGGGCGCCACCCCGAGCGCAATGAGCGGCACAGCGGCGATCAACAACCCGCCATCGATGATGTTGCCTTCCCGCATGGATCTACTCGCATTCGGCTGCGATGCAGCCCTCCGGCCTGAGTGTGGTAATGACGGCGCCCGCGATCCAGAGCAAGCCGCCGAGCATGGCCGCCGGGCCACTCCAGCCGATGAATTTCTGCGACGACACGTCTGTTCTGCCTCAACGTAGGCCGGTCGGCCCCCGGCCCTACGTGATTATGGACTCCTGAGCGGAGCTAAGCCGCATCCGAGCGAACCAATCGTTCACTTTTCCAAGAGCGGCAGGATTACGTGCCGCGCTACCAAGAGGCCGGCTTGGTGATAGCCCCGTGCGCGTCATGCAGGACAGGCGCGAACTGGCTGGCGCTGAGTGGGCCCTGTCGGATCTGGCGACAGAAGCTGGCGACCGCGTTCAGTTGGGCCTGAGGCCTCCCGCGGTGAGGGTTCAGGACGCCGACAGGAAGCCGGAATCGCTGCTGCACCATCTGGATCGGCAGCACGAGATCTGAATCATTGGGAGACCACGATGGCTTGCTCGAAGTCGCCATCTATGGCATCAAGCAATAGATACGTCGCCAGATTGACGTCCGAACCCTTCTCTTCGGTCTTCCATACCTCCACAGTGATTGGTCCCCCAGCCGGGGGAATCACGAGAGGCATCATGATCTTGTTGACCAGGAAGACACCGTAGTGAACGGACAGATTGGGGATGGTTTCGAGGGCGCGGATGTACATCTGCTGTCGCTGCGGCTGGCCCGGGTCCGAAGCCCTGGGGACGATCGGCGCCGTGAAGTAGCGGATCTTGTTGATTTGGTGCCTACATGAGCGCGAAGAGCCCGGAGGAGTCGAGCCACTTGTAAGGTGTGCCCTTGACGGCGCCGTAGTAGAGATTGAAGCCGTCGATGTAGAAGTTGGTTTTCACACCGAAAGGATAAAAGCTGAGGCCGCCCAAAAAGGGCGGCCTCGCACCCAGGCGCCGAAGCACCTGGGGGGATGAGACCTTATTGTAGCTCTCGAACATACGTACCGTCAATACTTTGTGTGCGCGTCTTACTGACAGCGAGGCGCGGGATCCGCCAGCGCGAATACCCTCTTCTCGCGCGTTCGGCGTTTCGTGGCCGGAAACCATACCACCCGCAGGGAGCGTGCCTTCCCACACCCAGCCGCGTCCACCTCCGCATTTGGTACGCAGGCGGATCCCTTGACAGACGATGCTATAGTGAACGGGCAATCGCGAGTGAGGCGGAGACCCATGAGTGTTGAAGCCAAACCGTACGTCGAATTGAGCAAGGAAGAAGGCAGAGCGCTCCTGGATGAGCAGGCTCGACGCTACTTGAATATGAGCGGCGATGAGTTCGTCCGGGCTTGGAACGAAGGCAAGTTTGCCGCTGACCCCGACCGCCCCGAGGTCGTGCGGCTGGTGATGCTTCTGCCATGCGCCATGTGACTGTGGCTTCCTCTGCGTGGCAGGTCGGACACCCTCTGAGGCTGTAACCAGCTTTCTTGAGCCCTTGCAACGGGCTCTCTCGTGCGTCACCGATGAAGTGCCTACAGTCAGCGGGGGTTACCATCGCTACCTCCACGGTGGCGATGGTCATGCATCTCGGGTCTGAGTGGCCTAAAGCTTGATGGCGATTCCCCACAAAAAGCTCGTGGCGAATGACACCAGGCCAACGCGGCAGTCCGTCGCGTGGTCGCACCTTTCCTCGGAGTGGCGCCGCGGTCAGTGCGTATCGTGAGCGGCGCGCAGCCGTCTCAAGCTCGTTGAAGTCGAGGAATGAACACCCCAGCCTTACCGCAGTCACCTAGCTACAATTGACTCCAGTTTTCGGGAGGCGGCGCTCATGTACGTGCGACTCGTCCGGTTTACGTTTGGCCCTGGAAAGCACCATGCCGCGCAGAATCTCGCCGGTGATCTCGTCCCGGCCATCAGCGCCCGACCAGGGTGCAAGAGTGCGACGTGCTTTGGCGACAGCTCCAGTGGAGAGTACGGCCTGTACGTCCTATGGGACTCGAAGGAGAATGCCGACGCCGCCGCTACGGTCATCAGCCCCATGCTGCAGCAGCACCTGGCTGGGAACGTCCTGAGTCCAGCCGATATCCGGCTGTTTGAGGTCTTGAACGCGTCCGCCTGACCCAGTGGCTTCGCCCTCGGTTCGCGAATGGCTCGCTACCGCTGGCACACCCTTGCATGAGCACGGGCAGGTCTGCCTGTGCCGGCCGCCGCCCTCGTTCGATAGGCAATAGCCGGTCGCGGACGCCTGGGCGGCGACCACCGCGGATGAGCCGGCCGATCGCGCTTACGGGCGGGCCGTCACTATCCCCACCGGCCCGATGCGCTTGATGCCGGCGAGGCCGGCCGCCAGCCCCACGACCGGGGCGACAAAATAGATGATCGGAAACATGTATTCGAACACCCCGAGCGAGGCGCCGAAGCTGGCGAACGTGGCGCTAATTGCCACAGTGTAGGGAATCCAGCTCAGGCCGGAGATGGCGAGCGTCCATAGCGCCCAGGCGTTAGCGCTCCGCAGGCCGAACCACGCGAGCCCGAGCTGCAGCAGCCCCATCCCCATCATCATGGTGCACATCGTATCCATGAACGTCACGAGGTAGGCGCTGAGGCGAGGGTCCGAGCGGCCGATGTCCTCAAGCGAGCGGCCGAGAACAGCGGCGTCGGCCTCAGGGCTAAGGATGAGGAAGCCCCCCGCCGCCGGCCCGCCGTTGTGGAGCGTGAGCGGCACGAGAATCGCAAAGAATACGTAGGAAGCGCCGTACAGCAGGAACAAGACGACTGCCAGGCCCAGCCAGCTCCGCCACCGAAAGCCCCCTCCCATGATCGCCCTCCAGCTTCCTCTTACTCGCGGCGCGGACGCGCCCGCAGCCGGATTGTAGTGGCTACCTCTTCCGCCGGTCGCGGCCGATGAGGAACGTTAGCGGGGTTGCCCGCTCTGGGTGCCACTCCAAGTTCCCCAGCATCTGGCCGACAAACCGAATCTCGGGGTGACCGAGCATCTGCCGAATGGCGTTAACCTCGCCGGTGTGAAACCGGGTGTGGAGGACTGTCCGCATGAAGTAGGTGCCCACACTCTCCGCTGCCGTTCGGGTCGATCCCGGCGCACCGACCTTCGCCATTAGCTCATCGTCCCCATCTTCTATGGACGCGATGCCCCGCTTTGCGATTTGAAAGAATTCGAGCGCACTTCCGAGCGGTGGCGGAGTGGGATCATCTGATCCAAACCTGAAGCTCGCCAGTTCGGGAGGCCGCCCCTCGCCCGTCGCTCGGCCGCGCACCTCGAGCCACTGCCATGCAACGTGCGCCACGATCCACGAGATCGCGTTCATCTGCGAGCCGTCTGCCTTTATCTGGCGCACGCGGGCTTCTTCGTCGGTCAGGCCGGCCAGGCCGCGCTCGAACTCGGAAAGAGCGAACTGGGCCAATTGCGCTGGGTAGTACATGGCTCACCCCAATCGTCCGATGAACGGGCGTACCGCCCTATCACGATTTCCGCGTAGTGTACCCCTCCCCAGGCGCTGGGCAGGCCTCAGGGCGAGCTTCCACCGACGCCCTCTTATCCCCTACCGAGGCGATGGAATGGACCCGATGGCGCTATCCGTGACAAGTGAGCCACTAGGCAGATAGTCGCGAGGTGGCGAAACCCGCGGTGCTCAGCCAAACAGCGCTTATCACGTTCCGGCGGCGAAATAAGCGGAACATGGGCTGCCCGCGCTGTTTGTCTTCCAAAGCGCGATAGTGGGTTCGAATCCCGTCGACCGGTCAAATAGCTCGTAAAGGCCTGCCGGAGCACGATACATGCGGCTCAGGCCTGGTTTCGTCGTGGGCAGGGTCTTCGTTCGATCACCATCCTCGTGGATCGGCATTACAATGCAAACGATCCATTCCGCGTAGCCGGGAGCGGTCCATGCCTGTCAGCGAGCAGACCTACCTCCAGCTGGCCCTGGAGGAGCCGAACCAATGGGAGCTACTCTGCGGACGCCTCCGTAGGAAGCCGAACATGACGGCTGAACACAACCAGGTTGCATGGGAGCTCGCTCTTCGCCTGGGGCAGCAACTGGACCGGAATCGCTTCACGGTCCGACTCGGCATGGGGCACCTGCGCCGCACTTCAGAGAACTACTACATCCCCGATGTGTTCGTCGTCCCGACCGAGCTCGTTCGTCCGCTACGCGGGCTGCGCAACGTTCTCGAAGCCTACGACGCCCCGCTACCCCTCGTGGTCGAAGTCTGGTCGCCCTCGACGGGCGACTACGATGTCGATGCAAAACTGCCGGAATACCAGCGCCGCGGGGACCTGGAGATCTGGCGCATCCATCCCTTCGACCGCACGCTGACCGCCTGGCGACGCCAGCCGGACGGCACCTATGTCGAGTCGCATTACACGGGCGGCAAGGTGCAACCGGTCGCGCTGCCCAACGTAACCATTGACCTTGATACCCTGTTCGACTGACCGCCGGCACCCTTCCGCTAGCAGGCAGCGACTCACCGACGGGTTGTACCACCAGGAGGAGATCAGGATGCGCATTGCAATTGTGGCCCTCGCCGCGCTGTTCGTCGTGATGTCCGGTTGCGGCCCGTCCGGTCCGGGCGAGTCGCCCTCCGGCACGGCGCAGCGGGCTGCTGGCCCCAAGCGCATCACCATGGCCTTCCCCCGCGAGATGGACCTCGCCCACCACCTGCCCTCGGGTAGGCCGCTCCTGCGCATGCTGGTGAATCCAGGGCTCAGCGTCGTCGACGATCGCTCGGTCCGGCGCCCTGCCCTGGCGGAGGCCGTTCCCACCTTGGAGAACGGCCTCTGGAAGACCACGCCCGATGGGCGGATGGAGACCACGTGGACCATCCGCGAGGGCGCGCGCTGGCACGACGGAGCGCCCTTCACCACCGACGATCTCCTCTTCACCGCGACGGTGGGGCGCGACCGAGAGGTGGCCATCTTGAACAACGCTGCGTGGGCGTCGGTCGAGGAGGTCGCGGCGCTGGACGGCCGCACCATCACGATCCGCTGGAGGGAGCCGTAAATCTACGCCGACAGCGTCTTCTCCGTCGGCACCACGCTCCCGCTCCCGAGGCACAAGCTGGAGGCCCAGTACCTGGAGAGCAAGGCGGACTTCCCCCGCTTGACCTTCTGGCTCTACGACTACGTCGGGACAGGCCCCTACCGCGTGCGATCCTGGGACCCCAGCAACCTCGCGGTGCTGGAGGCCAACCCCGACTACGTGCTGGGGCGACCGAAGATCGACGAGATCGAGCTCCGCTTCATCCTCGACGGCAACACCCTCACCGCCAGCGTCCTGGCCGGGGGCATCGACATCGTCACCCAGCTGGGCTCCGTCGACCGGGCCATCGCCGTGCGGGACGGGTGGCGGGACGGGCAAGTGGTGTTCCAGTTCGACCAGGGCGGGGGGCCATGGCTGCATCCCCAATTCGTGAATCCCCGCCCGGCGGTGATCGCCGACGTGCAGTTTCGCCGCGCCCTGCTGCACGCCATCGACCGCCAGAACATCGCGGACACCCTGGGGGGCGGTGTGGGTCCGGTGGCGCACAGCTATCTGAACCCGGGCCAGTCCGAGTATCGAGAGATCGAGGCGCAGCTCCCGCGCTATGAGTACGACCCCCGACGGGCGGCGCAGCTGATCGAGGGTTTGGGCTACAGCCGCGGCGCAGACGGCTCATTTCGCGACCCGACGGGCCAGCGGCTACAAATGGAGATCCTGAGCCAGGCGCCGGACACGTCGGCCAACGCGGCCGCCGCCATCGCCGACTCCTGGCAACGAGTCGGCATCGGGGCTTCCGCCATGCGCCTGACGCCTCGACTGGCCCAGGACATGGAGGCGCAGGCCGCCTTCCCGGGCTTCTACATTAGTCCCCAGACGAAGGATGTCAATCTCCGGAGCCTGCACAGCTCGGGCGCTCGGCTGCCCGAGAACAGCTTTCAGGTGTCGGGCAACCCAAATTGGAGCCGGTATATGAACGCCGAGCTGGACGGGCTCATCGACGCCTATTTCCGAACCATCCCGGTGCCGGAGCGCATCTCCGTGCTGGGCCGCTTCATCCGCCACGTGGCGGAGCAGCTCCCGGTGATGGGCCTCTACTACAGCGGACGGCCAGATGCCTTCGCCAACCGTCTCATCAACGTCAGTCCCCGGTCGACCGGCGCCACGGGCACGAACCCAGCCTGGAACGCGCACGAGTGGGACGTGCGGTAGCTGACGGAGGATGTTGAAAGTAACTCCCGCTGCCCGGGCGCCCACGGAGTTGAGTCGTCGGATGTTTGCTGTTGGCGACGGCCAGCCTAAGGGGTAGCCTGTGATGAGGTCAGCGGCTTGCCGTTAAGGTGCGATCAAATGAAAACGGTGGCGCAGTTGCTCAACGCAATGCGTGCAGCAGGCGTGATTCAAGAGTACGCGCTGTTCGGCGCAGTGGCACAGATGCGCTACACCGAGGCAGTGGCCACGTTGGATGCCGACGTGTTGATAATGGTGCCGGCCCCAGAGCGACTGGATGTGCTGGCCGGCATCTACCAGTTCTGCGCCGACAAAGGCTATCATCCAGAAGGCGAGGCCATCGCCGTAGGTGGGTGGCCCACACAGTTTGTGCCCGTGTTCAGTCCGCTCACGCGAGAGGCTTTGGAACAGGCAGAGACGGCAGATTTCGAGGGTGTGCCACTCCGCGTTGTCCGTGCGGATCATTTGGCGGCGATCGCGCTCAGCGTCGGCAGGACCAAGGATCTCCTCCGCATTTTGGCCCTATTAGAATCGGAAAGTGTTACGGCCGAGCAGATCGGCCGACTGGCTGCGCGGCACGGTCTGGCCGAGGAGTGGCGAGCGTTTGAAACGAGGTTTCTCAATGGATGAAGTCCAACAACTGTTGGAGCGGCAGGCCCGCTGGCAGAAGGCTCGCAAAAGCCTGTCGTGGGCGGAAAAAGTCCGCATGGCAGCGATGGTCCGAGAATCAACCCGCCAATGGCGAGCAGGGGCCTCTGACTTAGCACGCCACCGATCCGACCCGGGCGGTCAAGCTGCTCAGAGGCAAGAGCCGCACAGTTGAAGGCCTCACACCTTCGGACCGCTGTGCGCCCGCAATCTGGCGAGCGCATGATGCAGTTCTGCCGTCTCTAGGATTGGCGGGCCAGTGTAACCCGAAGCGCACGGGAGCCGCCGCCTCCCAAGGCGGTCAATCGGTGCCCAGCGCGTACAGGATCGCCTGCTCGGTCGTCATGCTATGGCCTTCCGCCCAGGCGGCGCAGGACCTTATCGTGTTCCGTGACGGGAGGAGCGGAAACCCAGCTCCGTGCCCTTCCCAAGCTGGATGGTGCGGGTTCGAATCCCGTCGACCGCTCCAGTAACCAGCAAAAGCCTGCCCGAGCACGATACATGCTGCTCGGGGCAGGTTTGTTCGTCCCGTAGGGTCTTCGTTCGAATCGCCATCCTCGTGGATCGACGTACAATGGCACCGGTTTATTCGCGTAGCTGGGAGCGGCGCATGCCTGTCAGCGAGCAGACCTACCTCCAGTTGGCATTGGAGGACCCGAACCAGTGGGAACTGCATTGTGGACACCTGCGCAGGAAGCCAGGCATGACTGCCGAGCATAACTACGTTGGGTTCGAGCTGGCCTTTCGCCTGAGGCAGCAGCTTGACCCATCCCAGTACCACGTACGGCACAACAGTGGGCACGTGCGTCGGACGGCAGAGAATTACTACATCCCCGATGTGTTCGTCGTCCCGACCGAGCTCGTTCGTCCGCTACGCGGGCTGCGCAACGTTCTCGAAGCCTACGACGCCCCGCTACCCCTCGTGGTCGAAGTCTGGTCGCCCTCGACGGGCGACTACGATGTCGATGCAAAACTGCCGGAATACCAGCGCCGCGGGGACCTGGAGATCTGGCGCATCCATCCCTTCGACCGCACGCTGACCGCCTGGCGACGCCAGCCGGACGGCAGCTATACGGGGTCGCACTACACGGGCGGCACGGTGCAACCGGTCGCGCTGCCCAACGTAGCGATTGACCTGGACACGCTGTTCGACTGAGGGATCAGAGAGGGAGGTGTGCGATGCAGCCGTGGACGCGTATCGGGCTCGTATGGAGCACCATCGCGCTGATGTTGGCGGCGTGCGCGCCGCAGCGGGCTGAGGCGCCCACGCCAGGTGGGCAGGAATCGGCCGGCCCGGCAGCCTTCAAGCGGATCACGGCGGTCATCCGAGGATCGCCTGCATCCCTCGTGCAAGAGAGGACGCAGCGCGGCGGGGGCATACGCGGGCTGGATGGCATTCAGGAGCTGGCCCACGCGGGGCTCACCTACCTCAAGGCAGATGGGACCCGTGCCGCCCAGCTCGCCGAGGCCGTTCCCACCATCGAGAACGGGCTGTGGAAGGTCTACCCGGACGGCCGCATGGAGACGACCTGGAGCATCAAGCCAACCGCCCGCTGGCACGACGGCGCGCCCGTGGTCGCGGATGATTTCCTCTTCATCAGCGTCGTGGAGCGAGACAAGGACCTGGACATCGCCCCGTACGCGGAGCACGAGATCATCGAGAGCATGACTGCCCCGGACGCGCGAACCCTCACCGTAACCTGGAAACGCCCATATATCGAAGCCGACGGGTTGGGGAGCTACCGCGCGGCCGGTTTGCCCATTCCCAAGCATCTGCTGGAGAAGGCGTTCAACGACGACAAGGGGAGCTTCCTTGGGCTTCCGTACTGGAGCGAGGACTTCGTCGGGGCGGGGCCTTTCAGGGTCCATGAGTGGATCCGGGACAGCCATACGACCTTGCGGAGATTCGACGATTACGTCCTGGGACGGCCGAAGATCGACGAGATCGAGGTGCGTTTCATTCCGGACAACAATACCCTGTTCGCCAACGTGATGGCGGGCGCCGATCTCACGTTGGGCAAGACCATCTCCCTCGATATCGCGCTCGGAGCGCGGGACCAGTGGAAGGACGGCAGGATAGCGGTCCTCCCCCAGAACTGGACCCCCATCAATCCTCAGTTCATCAACCCTGACCCGCCGATAATCGCCGATCTGCGGTTCCGGCGCGCGCTGCTCCAGGCCCTCGACCGCCAGCAGTTAGCCGACTTCGTGTTTTCGGGGTACGGCTCCGTCGCCCACAGCTACGTGGACCCCGCTACTCCTATGTATGACCTGGTCGAGCCAAGCATCGTCCGCTACGAGCATGATTCCCGAGCGGCCACGCAGACGATCGAGGGGCTCGGGTACACCAAGCGTTCCGATGGCTTTTTCTATGACGGCGCGGGCCAACGCCTCTCGGTGTCGGTCTACGCGGGGGCGCAGAACGACATCCACCCAAAGACGGTTGCCGCGGTGGCCGCTATGTGGCAGCCGCTCGGGGTGGCGGTTGAGCAGGTGCTCGTCCCGATCCAGCGCGCGCAGGACCGCGAGTACCGCGCCAACTACCCGTCCTTTGATCTCGGCGAGCGGCGCAACAGCCTGATCGTCAGTGAGATCTGGCGCCTCCACAGCTCCACGGTGTCGCTACCCGAGAACCGGTACACCGGGCCGGGGAACACCCGCTACCGGCATCCGGAGCACGACGCCTGGCTCGAGCGTTACGTGATGGCCATCCCGATGACGGAGCGAATGCAAGCGCTCGCCGGACTCGTCCGCCATGAGACGGAAAACCTCGTGCAGCTCCCGCTCTTCTATGGGGCTGACCCGACGCTGATCTCGAACCGGCTCGTCAACGTGACCGCGCGCGGCGATGCTTTCACCCAGGCCTGGAACGCACACGAATGGGACGTCAAGTAGAGAATACCGATAGAGCAGTACAGTCGAGCTGGTTATCCGCGCAATCGGGAGCAATCATGCCAGTGAGTGAGCGAACGTACCTCCAGCTGGCATTGGAGGACCCGAACCAGTGGGAGCTGCACTGCGGAAACCTGCGCCGGAAACCAGCGATGACCGCCGCACATAACGACATTGGCTTCGAGTTAGCCTTCCGCCTGAGGCAACAGCTTGATAGGAGCCAGTACCGTGTACGGCACAACAGTGGGCACGTGCGTCGCTCTGCCGAGATTTACTACATCCCGGATGTCTTCGTCATTCCGATGGAACTCTTCCGCCCGCTGCGCGGGCTGCGCGACGTGCTCGAGGCGTACGCAGCGCCCCTGCCCCTGGTAGTCGAGGTATGATCGCCATCGACAGGGGACTACGACGTTGATTCGAAGCTTCCCGAGTATCAGCGGCGTGGGGATCTGGAGATCTGGCGCATCCACCCATTTGACCGTACGCTGACAGCGTGGAGGCGGCAGCCGGACGGCAGCTACGCCGAGTCGCACTATACGGGCGGCGCGGTGCAACCCGTCGCGCTACCCAATGTAACGATTGACCTGGATACCCTGTTCGACTGACCGCCAGCACCCTTCGGCTCGCAGGCAGCCTGCAATTTTGAATTGCGGACCGGTGGTGAGGGGCGCTTATCGCAGCTCCCACTCATGGATGTTCCAGTACGGCAGGCTCTCGGGGACCAGCACTCCCGCTGACGATATGCCAGCCTCAGCCCCCCGCAAGGTCATCGCATGGCTCTGGACCTGGACGCTGAAGTACAGCATGAAGAAGGGGAGCTCCTCGCTGAGCAGCCGCATCATCTGCACCACTTGCCGAGTCCGCTCGGAGCGGTCCAAGGTCGTCTGGACAGCCTCCCACAGCCGGTCATACTCACGGTTGGACCACCCCGGCCGGTTCTCGCTGGTCCAGCGGTTGGCCGGAGTGCCGATCTCCATAGTGGTCCAGGTGCGCTCGCCGGCCGGGAGCCCGCCGCGGTAGGCGATCCCCGGAAAGGTCTGGCGCGCCTCGTTGTCGCGAGCGCGGGCAACGGACATCACCGACTGCTGGACGTCGAAGCCCGAGTGCCGCCACGTGGCGGCGACGATCGCCTGAGTGCGCTCGGCCTCGGTGCCCGCCGTGGTCGTGTAGTCCGGTCGGAACCGCTCGCCGGAAGCGTCCGCGTAAAACCCCTCCCGGTCCCTGGCGAAGCCCGCCTCGCTCATGAGTTGCTCCGAACGCCGCGGGTCGTAGGGGTATCTGGCCATCGTGCGATGTACCTCCGCGGAGTAGGGGAGCGGCTCCGGGACGAGGCTCTCGCTGATGAAGCCGTGGCCCTCGAAGAGGCCGTCGTCGAGGGCCTGGCGGTCGATGGAGTGGGCCAGCGCCTTCCGCACCCGCAGGTCCAGAAGGGCGGCCGGTTGCGTGTACTCGGGCCGCGTCTGTACCGGGAGGATCACCGGCAAGCCCTGTCTGAGCAGCAGTACCCCTTTGTTTGTCGCCGCCCAATCGCGCCTGAGCACGAGGACGTGCTCGAACCGAAGGCTCGCGACGGCTGTGTAATGTACCTGGTCGGCGAGCACGAGGGTGAGGGTGATGTTTTCATCAGTCACAATGCGCACGAAGATGCGGTCGATCCGCGGGCGCCCCAAGGCGTGGCCATCGAACGCTGCGCCCTCAAAATGGGAGCCCGGCTCCCAGCGCTCCAGCCGGAACGGTCCGGCCGCGATGTACTCCATCGTCCAGTACGGGTTGTTCAAGAAGGAGTCGCGGGCGGCGGGGTCCTGCTCATACGCGGCCAAGGGTCCCTCCAGGATGTGGCGGGGCAGCGGCTCCAAGTCGCCATCGATGAGCGCGCCGGCATCCGGATAGAGGGACCGCCACCTGATCACAAGGGTTCGGGGGTCCGGCGCCAGCACTGCCTCTATCTGGTCCTGGGGAGTGGGCCGAAATACGCCGAAGCCGGGGGCGGTGTAGACCCGATAAGCGAAGACGAAATCGTCAGCGGTGAGGGGCGACCCGTCGTGCCAGGTCAGCCCCGGACGCAGCCGGTAGGTGGTCTCCATTCGGCCGTCCGGGAACACGCGCCAGCTGTCCTGGTTCACCTCCGGCAGCGCCTCGGCCAGATAGGGACGCGCCATGCCCGCATAGTCGATCAATACCAGCGCCGCGTTAAAGGGCCGCTTGGTGACCCACGGGTTGCCGCTCCCCGGGATCTTCGGCGCCAGGTCGGTGACCTCCCAGCGAATTACCATATTGAGGGTCCGACTCGGGGAGCCGCCTGCCAGGGCCTGGGCCGAGTCCGGTTGCGACCCGCGCGGGAGTTGCGTCCCCGCGCACCCGGCGAGCAAGAGCAAGCCGATCAAACCGATGGCGAGGGATTTCGCTGGCGACATGGTTCCCTCCTTCGGGGCACGCTGGCCCCCCGCCATTGGTCGTCAACGCGAATTGGTGCGATTATGCGCCGCCCGGCGGAAATCTGCTGCGCCGCCCCCGTACGTCGCGTCCGAGAACAGACTGACGGTACCCAGCAGGACGACGAAGGTCATCGCCGAGCTGGCCGAAAGCATCCCCACACGCTTGGCGCCCGCTGGCGCAGCGACCGACTCCGTGGAAGCCACTACTCCGTCGCCTCCGTAAAACCGGCTTACATTTGTGTCGATATCACCTTGCGCCAGCCAGGCGAACGATTTGATGCCGTCTAACGGCTGGCCGCCAGTCAGCTTCAAGGGCTTCCTCTACAGCTTGTCCCAGAGGTGGCCGTTCCGGTAGTAGCTGCCGTAGCGCCCCCCGGCTTCGAGGGCGCCCTCGAAGTCGTCGGCGAAGGCGGTGACCCCCTTCACGACGTGCGCCAGGAAGGGCTGGAAGTACGTCTGGATGACCGGCAGGTCCTCCGCCGCGAAGTCGGCAATCTGCTTGATGTAGCGGCCCTGCTCCTCCATCGTCAAGCTGCCGCGGTAGAGCCCGAGGAGCGGCTCCATCGTGTCGGCGCTGCAGTAATGGCCCCGGTTGGCGCCGCGGAAGGATGGCGCCACGGTGCTTTCCGCGCACTCCATGCGCGTCAGAACGGTGTCGCCGTAACCCCGGTTCGTGAGCTCGATGTTCGGGTACGACGAGGTGTACTCGCGGTCTTCCCGCCGCGCAGGCGGCGTGATGTAGATACTGGTGTCGATCCCAACGTTCTTCCACATGTCCGCGAGGATGGCCGCTTCCTTCTCCGCCTGGCCCGTCCATACGAGGACCTTGAGCCGCCGACCGTCGGAGGTGTTGGTAACGAAGCCGTCCGGGCCGCGAGTCCAGCCGGACTCGGCCAGCATCCGGCTTGCCTGTTGCGGGTCATACCGGTACCTCGCTAGGCTCTCTCTGGTGTACGACGCGAGCTGGTGCGTGTAAGGAAGCAGACCGGTGGCGAGGAGGTTGGTCTTCTTCCCCATCACCGCATCCATCCAGCTCTCGCGGTCCAGCGCGAAAAAGAGGGCCTGCCGAACGCGACGCTCGAACAGGGCCCGCTCGGCCTGCAGCTCGGGCGCGAACTGGAAGAAGATCCCTCCGGTCGTTCGTACCCCCTCGTACACCTTCCCCTCGCCGGTCCGGTCCCAAACGTCCTTCAGCTCGAAGCCCTGTTCCTTCTCCAGATACTGCGTCATGTCGATCTGGCCAGCCCGCAGCGCCGCGTACAGGGCGTTCTCGTCGGCGAACAGCTTGACGACGATGGAGTCGACTCTCGGCTTCCCGAGAAAGTAGTGAGGAACGGGTTCGAGCACGATCTCCACCCCGGGGATGACCTGTCCGGGGCGGAATGGACCGACGTGGAAGAACTCGCTGGTCCAGTATGGGAGGACCTTGAACCGTTCAGGGGTCCGGGCCACGTACTCCTCGGCGAGGACGTGGCGTGGCAGCGGTTGGAGTCCCGCCACCGGAGAGCCGATGGCATCGAAGAGATAGTAGGGCTGCTTCCAGTGCATGACGAGGGTGTGGTCGTCAGGGGCCGTCATCGACCGCAGCTCGCGTCCGAGAGTTCCGGACGGAAATGGTGTGTCGGCGTCGGTCGCCACGTGGAAGCCAAACAGGAAGTCCTGCGAGGTGAGCGGCACGCCGTCCGCCCACTTGACGTCCGTGCGAAGCGTCCACGTCACCCGCATCGACCCATCCGACTCGACACTAGCCGTCCCTCGATCCAGCGAGGGCAGGTCGGCAGCGATCCGCGGCTCAGGTGCCTGCGTCTTCATCCCGCTGGTCACGAGTCCCTGGAGCCAGAGCTCCGTGAGAGCCCGCCCGGCGCTGCCGGAGCCAACCTCGGCCAACGAGAAGCTATTGATGGGCCCACTAGCGCCGAAAACAATGGTCTTCTTCGCGACGAGAGCCGGGGACGCACCCGGCTGCGCCTGCCCGCCAGAGGGCGCGGCAGGCGCACACGCGGCAAGGAAAAGGACCAGGCTCCCCGCCATCAGTAGTCCGCCGGCCATGCCACGGGGACGAACCTGGCCCACTCCCCGTCGCCGGTGGCAAAACAATCGGGCCCGTGCCTGTAGATTCGCTCCGAACTGCATCGCTCCACCTCCCGGTCTGCCCGAGCTATCCTGACCTGATCTCTTACGAGACAGTGACATTGTCCAATGGGCGGGTACTCAGGGCAAGCGAACTAGCCAGGATTGTGACCCGAGCCTACACGTACAGAATACGTGTAAGCTCAAGATCCGTTGGAGTCGTGTCGTGGATAAGAAGCTCACCATCACCGTCGACGAGGAGGTCTACGAGGGTCTGTACCGAGTCATCGGGCGACGGAACATCAGCCCGTCTATCGAGTCACTCGGGCGGCCCCACGTTGTGGGCGTGGACCCGGAGGTCGCACACGGGCAAATGGCACAGGAAGAAGACCGCGAGGCCGAAGCTCTGGAGTGGATTGAAGACTCAATTGGCGACGTAGCGGATGAACCGCGGTGAGGTATGGTGGATAGGCTTCGGCAGCACAAAGCCATGGCGGACCAGCTCGCAACGGTTAGCAAGAGCCGGCTGATGGACCTCGCTGGGCGCCTGTCGGAGGGCGACGTTCGCAGGGTCGAGGCGGCCATCAAGGTGCAACTCGGCCTGAGATGAGGCCGGTGCACGGAGCGCATTAGGCAAGGCTCAGCCAGTCCAAGGGGAGGCGAAGCATCGTGGTTCCAGAGGGCGTGGCCTCCGTCATCCGAGGCCAGGGGATCCGGTTCGTGCGATTCGGCATGGTAGACAACGCCGGCCTCATCCGAGCCAAGGCCGTGCATGCGGCCTTTCTCGACGATTACGCGTCAGGCGTTGGAATCACGGTGGCGCAGCAGGCGCTGCCCGTGATGTACGACGCGGTGGCGGCCGATTCCGGGCTCACCCCCGCCGGAGATGTGTTTATGCGGCCGGACTGGGCTACCTTTGCGGCGCTTCCCTATTCGCCCGGACACGCTCGCGTGCTGACGGATATCTATGATGGCGATCAGCCCTGGGCGCATTGCCCCCGAGCGTTCCTGCGGCGGATGCTGGTGGCCCTGGCGGGCCGAGGCCTCCAGCTCAAAGGCGCCTTCGAGAACGAGTTCTACCTCCTCCAGCGGGGTACGCCCGATCCAACACCGGTCGATCCGACGGTGTTCGCCCAGACCTACGCGCTCGATCTCATGGCCCAGGTGCTCGACGAGATCGCGTCCGGCCTGGAGGCGCAAGGCATCGTCCCCGAGCAAACCTACGCCGAGTCCGGCCCCGGGCAGTTCGAGATGCCTATACGATACGCAGAGGCGCTGGCGGCCGCCGACCACCAGGTGATCTTTCGCGAGACCGTGCGGGCCGTGGCAAGCAGGCATGGCATCTGCGCGTCCTTCGTGCCGAAGATCTTCATGAACCACGCCGGCAGCGGGGCGCATTGCCACTTCAGCCTGTGGGAGGGCGATACCAACGTCACCGCCGACCCGGCGAATCCGACGGCGGTCTCCAAGATCGCCGGCGCCTTCGCGGCCGGCATCCTGCATCACCTGCCGGCGCTGATGGCGCTGACAACTCCCAGCCCGAACTCCTTCAAGCGAATCCGCCCGCACTTCTGGAGCGGGGCCTTCGCCTGCTGGGGCTATGGGAACCGGGAGGCGGCGATCCGCGTGCCAGGGCAGCCGTTCGGCTCACCCCTGAGCAACCTCGAGCTGAAGACGGTCGACCCGACGTGCAATCCGTATCTGGCGCTGGGCGCCGTGATTGCCACCGGCCTGGACGGCATCGAGCGCAATCTGAGCCTCCCGGAGCCCGTTCAAATGGATCCAGCCGATCTCTCGGAGACCGAGCGCCACGATCGAGGAATTCGCCAGCTCCCGAACAATCTCGGCGAGGCGGTTCAGGCCCTTGAAGTGGACGCGGTTCTCGCATCCGCCCTCGGCCCGGAGCTCTTTCGCTCCTTTCTCGCTGTGCGCCGCATGGAGTGGGAGGCGATGAAAGACCTCCCCTTCGAGGACGAAGTCCGGCTCCTGCTCGAGCGCTACTAGCAGGCTGCTGAAAAGAGGTTGAGTCCGCTCGTGGTGAGCCTGTCGAACCACATCGGGCCCTTCGACAAGCTCAGGGTG
>CAYQJS010000020.1:0-27996 GCA_964417895.1 uncultured Chloroflexota bacterium
ATTTATGGGAGAGGCCGGCCGCCGGCCCGCAGGGCCAAGGACGGGTGAGGGCCCCCCTTGCGGGGGAGGGTGAGGGAGGGGGGGTCGTCACCGCACCCTATCGCGAGGCGACGGGCTCCGCGGCCAGGGCCGGCATCACCCTGGTGGCGAACAGCTCGAGGGAATGGGTGATCTGCACATGGGTCAGGCCGCCGAAGCTGAACAATCCGACGAGGCTGTCGGGCCGCGCCGCTTCGACCATCGCCCGCGCTTTCCTGGCGACCGTCTCGGGACTCCCGATGAGTGAGACCCCCCACTCATCGACCTGCTCCAGGGTCATCCCGCCGCGGAAATAAGGGAAGCGCGCCGTGTAGCGGGGAAGGTCGTCCGTTGTGATGGGATCGTGGCTCCAGCGGTTGTCGCCGGCCATCTGCCAGAAACGCGTGATCTGGATCCCCGCCTCAGCCCATGCCTGCTCATCGCTATCGGCCACATAGATCTCGCGGACGACGAGCACGTTCCCGCCGCCGGGAGGATTGCCCAGCTCAGCCCGCGCGGCGCGAAACGACTCGACGGCCCTGACGACGTTGTCCAAGGGCTGGCGGGAGAGCGCCAGGTTCCAGCCCCGCCGCGCCACGTCGAGGACGCTGTCGGCTGAGATGGAGCCGTAGTAGATCGGGGGATGGGGCTGCTGGATCGGGCGTGGGCGGCAGGAGATGTCCTCGTAAGTCCAGGCCGTGCCGTGGTGCGAGAAGGTCTCCTCGGTCCACGCTCGCTGCAGGATGTCGATGCCCTCGTCGAAGCGGGCCTGCGCCGCGTCGCGATCGAGCCCGTGCTTGATGTCGTCACGCTGCACGCCTCGGCCGAGTCCGACGTTGAGTCGGCCGCCCGTCAGAATGTCCAGGATCGCGCACTCCTCCGCGAGGCGGATCGGGTCGTGCAGCGGCAGCGCGTTCACCAGGTTCCCCATACGCAGCCGACTGGTGCGGGGCGCCAGGTGAGCGATCATGAGGTTCGGGGAGGCCAGAAGCCCATAGTCCGAGTGGTGGTGCTCGGCGAACCAGGCCTCGTCGAAACCCAGCCGCTCGGTCAGCTCGACCTGCTCGAGTAGCTCTTCGAAGCCCTGGGCCTCGGGCACGTCGGGTCGCCACTGGTTGTAGCTGAAGGTCCCAAAGCGCATGCGCGGTTACCTCACATCCCAGAGATGAGCGTTCCACCACTGATTGCCCTCGCCGATGGCAGTCACCTCGACGACCCGCTGGTGCACCAGGGTGGGCAGAACTCGCCAGTAGAGCGGCATCCAGATGTGGTTCTCGGTGGTGTGTCGCACGATCTGGCCCAGCAGCTGCATCCGCTCGGGAAACGGAATCGTCGTGAAGTAGCGATCGACGAGCGCGTCGACCTCGGGGTTCATGTACCGAATATAGTTCCCTCCCACGTAGTTCCGCTCGGCCGTCCGCGCCTCCCGGCTGATGAGCCCGTTGACACCCTCCGGGCCGTAGCCCACTCCCGCCTGAAGCGCGAAGCTCCGGAAGTTGGCGCGATACGCCAGGTCGCGCTGGCGCTGCTGCGTGACAATCTCAGCATCGGGTGTGATCCCGATGCTCTTCCACATATCGAGCACCGCGAACTGGGGTTTCTGATTCGTGTCGTCCGGGGTTGCCATGATCTGGACCGACAGCGGCCGGCCCGAGACGTCCTGAAACATCCCGTCGGCCCCCTTTACGTAGCCGAGGTCCTCGATGATCTGGGCCGCTCTGCCCGGGTCGTACGCGTGGCGCACAATGAAGGGCTCGATGTGCCGGTACTCGGCCTCTTTCGGCCCAATCGAGCTATGGGCCACGTCGGAGAGCCCGTACACCAGCTCGTCCGCCAGTTGTCTGCGGTCGATGGCGATGTACAGCGCCCGTCGGAACTGAACATTCAGGAGAATTGGTGGGTCCGGGTTGAGGAACTGCGGGTTCATGTTGATCCACCCCGACGGCCCCGTGAGCATCCCCCCCTGCGGCCAACGGTCCCGCACCTGGATCGCCTGCTCGATGGAGAATCCCGGCCCGAGCGCCAGGTCCACGGCGCCGGCGAGGATGTTCGCCGCGAGGGCGTTGTCGTCTGGGATGAAACGCACCTCCAGCTCATCGATCTTCGGGCGGCCGAGGACGTAGCGGTCAAACGCGACCAGCGCCACGTGGCTGTCCCTGACCCACTCTTTGACTTTGAACGGCCCGTTGCCGACGAAGTCGGTGGTCCAGTACGGCAGGTTGGGGAAGCTCTCCCTGTCCCCGGCGTAGGGTTGCTCGAGCAGATGTCTGGGGTACGGTGGATTGAAGAGGATCCCGCCTCCGCCCCCGCCGCTGCTCGAATTGTCTGCCCGGATGTAGGGCTCCTTCCACGTGATCTTGACCGTTCGGGCATCCGCGGCCTCGACGCCCTCGACGAAGCGGTAGACCCGATCAACGAGCCAGGGCATCTCGGCGTCCTGGCTGATCCTCGCCGTGAATACGAGGTCGTGCGCGGTAAACGGCGTGCCATCGTGCCAGAGAGCCCCCTCGCGGATGACCCAGGTCGTCTCCATCCGGCCGTCGGGGAACACCTTCCAGAGGCCGTTCTCGATGCTCGGCAAACGCTCTGCGAGGGCGGGCACGAACTGGCCAGAGCCATCCTGAACCGAGAGGTGGGAGACGGTCAGGCCCCCCAGCTCGGCGCCCCCGTCGATTCTGCCGCCGCCCCCGGCGTTCAGCGCGTTGCTCACGAACTTGGGGTTCCCGCGAATGGCAGCCACCAGGCGCTTGGGCGCGCTCGCCCGCGTCTCTCCAGTCGTGGCCGCCACCCCGCCTGATGGCTGAGGTGGTGCGCAGGCCGCCACGAGAACGGCGGCAACCAGCGTGCAGAGCCCGACGTAGTGGCTTACTCTCATGGCCCGACCTCCCTGTGTGCTGCGGTCGGCTTCAGGTCTTCTCATCAGCCACTATAGGCCGGAACTCACGGCGCCTCAAGTTAGCCAGCCTATGCCGGCCCGAGCGGACCGTTACACAGCGCGCAACGCTGACGCGGAGAGCTTCTGGATCCGATTGTTGCCGCTATCCGCCACGTAGATGTTCCCCTGGCTGTCCACTGCCACTCCGCGAGGGCCTACGAACTGGCCGGGCGCGTTCCCGACGGTACCCGACTGGGCGAGGGGTTCCCCGGTCGGAGAGAGCTGCTGGATGCGGAAGTTAGCGCTTTCCGCCACGTAGACGTTCCCCGCGAGGTCCACGGCCACGCCGCGCGGGAATTGGAACTGGCCGGGCGTTTGCCCCCGCGTGCCCCACTGGGCGAGAGGCTCCCCGATCTGCGAGAGCTTCTGAATGCGATGGTTGTTGCTATCCGCCACGAATACGTTCCCCTCGCTATCCACCGCCACGCTGTTAGGCTCTCGGAACTGGCCGGGCGCGCTGCCTTCGCTACCCCACTGGGCGACAGGCTCCCCAGCAGCTGAGAGCTTCTGGATCCGGTGGTTGCCAGCATCCGCCACGTAGACGTTCCCCTCGCTGTCTACCGCCACGCCGATAGGGAATCGGAACTCGCCGGGCGCGCTGCCTTCGGTACCCTACTGGGCGAGCGGCTCGCCAGTGGACGAGAGCTTCTGTATACGGCGGTTGCCAGCATCCGCCACGTAAACGTTCCCCTCGCTGTCCACGGCTACGCCGCCAGGCCCTCGGAACCGGCCGGGCGCGTTGCCGTCGGCACCCCACTGGGCGAGGGGCTCCCCAGCAGCCGAGAGCTTCTGTATGCGGCCGTTGCCGCTGTCCGCCACGTAGACGTTCCCCGCGCTGTCCACCGCCACGCCGGAAGGCAATTGGAACTGGCCGGGTGCCGTCCCCCGTGTGCCCCACTGGGCCAGGGGGTCCCCGGCAGCCGAGAACTTCTGGACGCGGTGGTTCCGGTCATCCGCCACGTAGACGTACCCCTGGCTGTCCACCGCCACGCCGCGAGGCACCTGGAACTGGCCGGGCGCGCCGCCTTCGGTACCCCATTGGGCGAGGAGCTCCCCAGCAGCCGAGACTTTCTGGATGCGGCGGTTGGCACCATCCGCTACGTAGATGTTGCCTTGGCTGTCCACTGCCACGCCGCCAGGACCTGCGTCGGGAGCTGACCCCAACGCCCTCTGGCCTAAGGGATCCCCAGTTGGCGAGAGCTTCTGGACACGGCGACTATCCGTCACGTAGATGTTCCCCTGGCTGTCCACCGCCACTCCACCAGGGAATGCGAACTGACCGGGCGCTGTCCCCTCCGTGCCCCACTGCGCGAGAGGCTCCCCAGCGGGCGAAAGCTTCTGGATCCGATGGTTGTGGAAATCGGCCACATAGACGTTGCGCTGGCTGTCTACCGCCACGTCGAAGGGGCTTTGGAATTGGCCGGGGGCTGACCCCAAAGTGCCCCATTGGGCGAGGGGCTCCCCAGTCGGCGAGAGCTTTTGGATGCGATCGTTACGGGTATCCGCCACGTAGACGTTCCCCTGGCCGTCCACCGCCACGCCGCCAGGGCTTCGGAACTCGCCGGGGGGCGCCGGCGGGCCGAACACCTCCCAGCCCCCATCGTCCCGTGACAGCGGGGCGGCAGCAGGGCCGGCTAGAGCCCGCGCTGAGTAGGGGCCCACTGCGCTCCACCCGCCAGCCAGCCCGATCAGAAGCGTGACGGTCGCCACTGCTGCGACTGCCATCCGCCAACGATAGATCCGGAGCCCACGCAAAGGTCGTCTCATCACCCTCTCCACGTGATCGGCATGTAGCGTGACATCGCTGCTTGCGTAAGTCTGCACGATATCTGTCTTGTAGTTCCCACTGCAAGACAGCCGGCACCCAGATTCGCGGTTGGAGAGAACTTGCCGCTGGCTTTTGAGACAGACACGCAGCGTAGCGCCGCTGCGGTACCATGCTGGCGCCCTGACCCGTCTATGCGGGATCTCAGGCTCACAGGTCCGGGCTCAGACGGGCTGCACAGTACCGGAGGGCGATGAGGGATGTTGAGCCGAGCTTGTGGCCCTCGCACCGTGACGCTGCTGGCGTGCGCGGTCACCCTGTTGGGCATCGCGTGCAGTGGCGTCTCCGGCCAGATCCCGCCGACCGTACCGGAGCCGGCCAGGCCGAACATCATCCTCATCGTGACGGACGACCAAGACGTCGCTACTCTGGCGCAAATGCCGCGACTGCAAAACCTGCTGGTGCAGCAGGGGACCACGTTCGAGAACATGTTCGTCACATATCCGCTGTGTTGCCCGTCACGGGCGTCGATCTTGACAGGGCAGTACCCCCACAACACCGATATCCTCGGAAATCATCCACCCCTGGGCGGCTTCGCGAAGTTCCGCGATGGTGAGCGCGAGGGGTCGACGGTGGCCACGTGGCTGCAGTCGGCCGGATACCGAACGGCCCTCTTCGGCAAATACCTCAACGGCTATACCGCGAGGCAATCCTCGTACAAGCCCCCCGGGTGGGACGAGTGGTACGCAAGCCTCGGGCACTACTTCGGTTACCGCATCAGCGAGAACGGGGAGCCGATCGCCTACGGAGACTCACCCGAGGACTACGAGACGGACGTGCTCACCCGGAAGGTCATAGCCTTCATCGAAGGCGGCGAGGCGAACGACGCGCAGCCTTTCTTCGTCTACTTCGCCCCGTACGCTCCACACGCACCGGCGATCCCGGCTCCCCGACATGAAGGCGCGTTCGCCCACGTCTCAGCACCGCGGCCTCCCTCCTTCGACGAGGCAGACGTGAGCGACAAGCCGCCGGCGGTGCGCCGCCTCTCTCCGCTGAACGGCCGTCAGGTGGAGCGTATCGATGCCGACTATCGCCGGCGCCTCGAATCACTGCTCGCGGTGGACGAGGCAATCGAGACGCTGATTGACTCGCTCGCTCGCCACGGGGAGCTGGATCGCACGTACGTCTTCTTCACATCTGACAACGGCTTTCATCTCGGGCAGCATCGGCTGCGTCGGGGGAAGAACCAGGTCTACGAGGAGGACATCCGGGTGCCGCTGATCGTCCGCGGGCCGGGCGTACCCGCGGGGGTCAGCCTCCCCCATCTGGTCCTGAACATCGACCTGGCGCCGACGTTCGCAGAGATGGCGCGGACCGCGCCGGGGCATATGGTGGATGGCCGATCGCTGGCGCCACTCGTGGTGGAGAGGGCGCCACCCCCCGAGCAGTGGCGGCAGGATTTCCTGATCGAGATCTATCGACCCTCAGGGGACGCGATTCGCGCGCTGCGAACGACGGACATGCTCTACGCCGAATACGCATCTGGCCCGCGCGAGCTCTACGACCTCACGGCCGATCCGTTCCAGCTGGAGAACAGCTGCGAGACGGCCGATCCCGATCGCTTGCGGCAGTTGTCCGCGCGCCTGGCGACACTGGCCTCGTGTTCAGGCGAGGCCTGCCGCTGACTGCTCTGCTGCTTCGACCACCGCGCGTCCCGTCACTGGCAGTGGTGGTGCTCAGGAAGGCGCGTAGCCACTCGTTCCAGAGATGCTCGGCGGCCGCGCGGGCGTCATCATCGCCCGCTTCGCCGAGCACCCGCGCCACGACGCGCAGATCCGCGACCTCGAGATGGACAGCCGGCGCGGGGCGGCACCCCGATTCTTCGTTGTAGAGGCTGCGGATTTGGGAGAAGAAGCTCGCGTGCTAGAGGAGAAGGCCGTAGAGTCGCGCGGTTGCCGCGAGGTCGGGATCGTCCGGAGTGATGGGGTCCGGTTCCCCGATCGGTTCAAAAAACGTTCCTTCGAACAGCGCCCACAGTATGAGCCTGGCATCCAGACGGCTCGTGTAGGCCAGTCCGGCGTATCCGCGCTGGTAGGCCCAGCGAGCGATCGTTTGTGTCAGCGCCTTGCTGGGGCCAAGAACGTGACCCAGATCGAGGTCGGAGAGTCCCAGTGTCAGCAGCGTCGCAGCCAGCTCGGCGCGCAAGGCTTCCCTGGTCGCCGCCGCTCGGAGATCGAGCCAACGCTGCCCTGGACGGACACGGAGACGAGCCACTGCGTGTCGCTGGTACCAATGGGAAGGGACAGCGTTTCTCGGAATCGGCTCGTCAGCGCCGACCAGTTCTTCCAAGCGCGCGAGGGCAGCGAGCAGTGGGCGGAACTGCGCGAGTGTCTCGACAAAGGCACCTCGCCGTTGCGCAGCGGCATAGAGGACGCGGAACTCGCGCTGCGGATCGTCGAAGCGACCGTGACCCCCGACGTTCCGGGGAGGGAAAGCGTGCGGCTCCGGGAGCCGGCCGATCCGGTAGAGCACCCCGCGTGGGGTACGCGTGTCCCGGACGGGGCTCACCCGTTGGCCAGGAAGTTCCGGGCGGCCCCAAGGACTGCCTGTGGATTCTCAGCGAGCAGAAGCGCGGGCGCCTGGTCGTCGAGATCCGGGTTCATCCCGATGAACCACGCGCGCAGGGTCTCGGCGGACTCGGACTGGAGCAGGAGTTGCGTGATGTGGAAGGCTTCACGAAGCCGACGCTCGGCCTCCGGATGCGGTGCGCGCTCGCCGCGAGCCCACTTCCCAACGGCTTTAGCGTCACTCACACCGGCAAGCACGGCGACGAGCCGCTGCCCAAGCACATCCTGCAGGGACCGCACCAACGCCGGCAGCTCGAGCCGGGTTGCCAGGCCGTGCACAGTCTGCTCGACGGTCAGGTTCATGGCTCACCTCCTCATCGTGGCGCATCCGAACCTCAGTATACGCCACCCGTAACACTACTGGTAACGCGACCCTAGGTGTCATTTTTTCGTCGGTGTCAGCCAGCGCCGCATCCACCCCTGAGGACGTCTCAGCGGCGTTGGCCGGCGAGGCATTCAGGCCAGATGCCCTTTGTGCTGGCAGCTCATAGGTCCGCTATGAGGCACCCGCAGCGATGCGTGCTCAGGAGAGCGCGTAGCCATTCGTCCCAGAGAGCCTCAGCAGCTGCGCGCGCGTCATCCTCGCCCGCGTCGCCGAGCATACGAACGACGACGCGCAGATTTGTTTGGCGAGCTACGCGGTACGCGGCCCGTGTCCAGCAGAATGCTCCTCCGCTCGGTGGCCAGTGGCCCTCTCTGAGCGTCATGCAACTCCAAGCCGCATGACGTGCCTCCGCCGCCCCGCGCGCCCTACGTCCTGAAAGCCAGCGCGTTCGAAGGCCGGAACAAACCCCATGAACCGGTAGCTGGGGGAGTCCGGCTCGACTGGATAAGCCTCTACGACCCTAGCGCCCCTCGTGCGTGCATGGTCGGCGGCCGCTCGGATAAGACGCTGCATCATCCCCTTGCCACGCAGTTGCCGGCTCACGAAGAAGCAAGCAAGCGACCAGACCGTCTCAGGGTCTTCCGTCGCTTCGTCCTTCCCTCCCAGACGTCGATACGTCGGCCTCGGCGCGATTGAGCACCATGCGACGGGCTCCTCGCCAAGGTACGCAAGGATTCCAACCGAAATGCCCCCATGGACACGGCGCTGCAGGGCGGCCTTGCGACTCTCACCGTCGGTCTTCCTGGCCTCTTCCGGAGTCGCGCGCCAGACCATGCACCCAGCAGTGGCTGGGGCCGCCGCGGCTCTCGAAGAGTCGCTCCAGGTCGGCCCAGCGATCGCGGTCGACTTCGCGGATGACGAGCGGCTCGATTTCCGATTCCCCTACTGAACATCCCACAGGTGCACGTTCCAGGTCGAGCGGCCCTGGTTGGCGCTGGCCCCGACGTTCACGATCCGCCCCGACGCCGCGCCGGGCCACGTATCAAAAAAGAGCGGCAAAGTCGGAAGGTTCTCGGTCACGTGCCGTGTGATCTGGCGCGCAAACTCCATGCGCTCCTCGAACGGAATCGTCGTCACGTAGCGGTCGATGATCGCATCCATCTCCGGATTCATGTAGCGCGACCGATTCGAGCCAGTGTAGTTGGTCTCGGGCAGCCTCGCTCGGTTGCTGTGGCTCCCCTCCAGCTCGTCGGCGTCTCCACCACCGCCGTTGACGATGAGACCCGGGAAGGTCGCTCGGTACTGCTGGTCGCTGACCAGCTGCAACGGAATGATGACCGGGTCGATGGCAACTCCCACCCGCTGCAACGCGTCGGCCACGGCGAACATCGTTTTCGGGTTGATCTCACCCTGCGTAGCACGGATCTCGAGCCGTAGCTGCTGGCCGGCCGCGTCATGGTAGAAGCCATCGCCGGCCTTCGAGTAGCCGAGGCCCTCGATGAGCTGCGCCGCCCTCCTCGGGTCGTAGTCGTAGCGCACGATCGCCCGCTCGGTCTCTCGCCCCTCCGCCAGTGTGGGGTACACGAGTCCGTGGGCGACCGGTACCAGGCCGTAGTCGATGGTGTCGGCGAGCTCTTGGCGGTCGATGGCGTGCATCAAGGCGCGACGGAACGTCAGGTCGGCCACAACAGCAGGGTTAGGATTAATGAATTGCGGGTTGAGCACCATCAGGCTCGTCAGGGGCGTCTGTATCTGCGCCCCCGCCCAGCGCTCCCGCAGCTGCACGACCTGGTCCACCGACAGAGAGCGGCCCAGGGTGAGATCGACCGACCCGGCCAAGAGGTTCGCCATAATGGCATTGGTATCGGGGATCGTGCGGATCTCGATCTCGTCGATCTTCGGCCGCCCAAGTACGAAGCGATCGTTGGCCTGTACGAGGATATAGCTGCCGCGCTCCCACTCCTTGAGCTTGTAGGGGCCCAGGCCAACGAACCCCGTGTTCCAGAAGGGGAGCTGGGTGAAGGTCGCCCTGTCCTCGGTGTACGCCGCTTCGAGCAGATGCCGCGGCAACGGCGTGGCAACGCGCTCGCCGAACATCCCTTGAGCATTGATGAACGGCTGCCTCCAACGCACCATCACCGTCTGAGCGTCCACTGCATCGACGCTATCCACGAAATTCAGCGCCCGGTCGCGGAAGATCGGCAGCTCGCGATCGCGCACGACGACGTAAGTGAACAGAAGATCGTCGGTCGTGAACGGGGCGCCGTCGTGCCACTGGGCGCCTGCGCGGATCTTCCAGGTCGTCTCCATGCGACCGTCGGGCAAGACATTCCACGTGCCCCTATCGACCGACGGCACGCCTTCCGCCAGCTGTGCGTGTAACTGGCCCGTGAGGTCTGTGACCGTGAGCCCCGCGTGGAGGATCACGCCCAGCTCCTGATTGCCGCGTTCCGAATTATTGGCGTCCAGCTTGGCGTAGCCGCCAAGCGGGCTTCCCTGGATTGCCGCCACGATCCGCTTCGGGCCGGTCGGCGCCTGCCCCGGCGGCGGTGACATTCCCTCGGGTCCGCTCGAAGACCGCGGGCTGGCGCAGCCGAGAGCGGTGAGACACAGGACCAACGCGAGGAGCGCATTTCGACTCATCTTTCCCATCGGATACACCTCCGGCACGAATCCAGCATACCGCACTACGCGCAACAGGATGCTGACCGCATCCATGACGCCTTCGAGCATGAGGGCCTCATCGGCAGCGCTTCGCTGCTGCCCTCCTACGGAGTCGGCGGCCGCGTCCTGGCCAATTCAGCAGATGCGATCTACCGCGCCTGCCGCCTTGCCTGCCCTGAGCTGCGACGTTTCGAGTGGACCTAAGGCACATCCCCGTCTGCGGTCCGCCCCCGAATCTCCGGCGGAGACGCTGACGTCGCGTTCCCTATTCGGCCCCGCCGGTGTACCATCAGCACCCGGGGGCTGCACCCGGGGGCGGCGGACCGTTACCACCGCGCAGCGCCTGATGAGTTAGGAGCAGCTGACCATGACAGCAACCGTGCTTCTCGACGCTTTCGGCCGTGTCCACGACTCACTCCACCGGGTTATCGGCGATTGCACGGAGGATGAGCTGACCCGAGAGCCACATCCCTCGATGGGATGGCTGGCCTGGCGGTTCACCCGAGTCGAAGACAGCAACGTAGCGAGGCTGACCGACCGCGATCAGCTCTGGATCGCCGATGGCTGGCATGCCCGATTCGGTATGGCGCCCGAGCCGGCCGATTTTGGGCGAGGCGCCGCTCATACACGGGAGCAGGTGCGGGCATTCAGGGCCCCGGCCGATCTCATTCTTGCGTATCACGACGCCACCCACGAGCAGACGACGCGATACCTCGAGGGACTCACGCCCGAGGACCTGGATCGCGAGCTCGATGAGCCCCAGTACCAGCCGCTCCCCACCGTTGCAGTCCGCCTGGTGAGCGTGCTGGAGAACGCCATGCACAACATGGGACAGATCAGCTACCTGAAGGGCTATCACCGCCTGGGCGGCTGGTTCCCCGCGGAGGCCGCCGATCGAAGCCTCTTCCGCTAGCCGGGGGGGCAAGTGATCCCCTCCCCCCTTGCGCGGGAGGGTTAGGGAAGGGGGTCACGAGCGTCATCCACCTCATCCCTCCCCCCTTGAGGGGGAGGGCTAGGGAGGGGGGTGCCGGTGCGACCCACCTTAACGAAGGGGAGGAACACAATGAGCGCGGCTGTAGAAACAGCACAGGGACACACGCGAGCCGTGGCGGAGTTCGTCACGAGGACCGCCTTTCAACAGATGCCATCGTCGGCCATTGCGGCTGCCAGGGACGCCATTCTCGACAGTGTGGGCGTAGCGCTCGCGGGGAGCCGCGAACCTGCCGGGTACATCGGCGCCGATCTCGCCCGTGACGAAGGCGCGCGAGACGAAGCTTCCGTCTTCGGTCATGGGTTCCGGACGTCCTCCACGACGGCCGCCTTTGCGAACGGTGTGTCCGTGCATGCTCTCGATTACGACGCGAGCTTTGCCATCATGGGGCAGCCAATGGCCGGCCTGGTGCCGGCGGCCTTTGCTCTCGCCGAGCCCGCGCGGACGACCGGGCGCCAGTTGCTCGAAGCCTACGTGGTCGGCTACGAGGTCACCGGGAAGCTAGCGCGATCCATGCCGCCCCGCTCGGGAGAGGGTGATTGGCATGCCACGGGCACCCTCGGGTCGCTCGGCTGCGCCGCGGCATCGGCCCGGCTCCTTGGGCTCGACGTCAACCGAACGTGCATGGCGCTCGGCATCGCCGCATCCATGGCGAGCGGCATCGTGGCGAACTTCGGCACGATGAGCAAGCCGCTGCATGCCGGCCTGGCGGCGCGAAACGGCGTACTCGCGGCGCGGTTGGCGCAACGGGGGTTCACCGGCAATCCCCTCATGCTGGAGGGCGCCGGCGGGTTCTTCGGGGCCTTCGCGGGGGGAGCTGACCTGAAGCCGCTGGAAGACCTGGGCAGCACGTTCGAGATCGAGCGGGGCGTGCGGTTCAAGTTCTACCCGTGCGGCGGCCTGACGCACTCGGCCGTCGACGCGGTCCTGGCCTTGCGAGGGGAGCACGTTGTCGACCCCGGCGAGATCGAGCGGATCGACGTGAAGGTCACTCCGTACACGGCGAACCGGATCGTGTTCAAGGTGCCCGCAACCGGGCTCCAGGGGAAGTTCTGCATGCCGTACATCCTGGCCAGGGCGGTGCTCGACGGCCGGCTGACGCCGGATACGTTCACCGACGAGGCGATCCGGGAGCCCGCCGTCCTTGCCCTGGCAGAAAAGGTCCACATGGAGGGCGATCCGCAGCTGGAGAACGACGCGAGCGGCGGCCGGCCCAGTCAAGTCTGGATCCGACTGACTGATGGCCGATCGTTTTACCGTCAGGTGGACTTTCCCAGGGGGTCCCTCCAGGCCCCTCTGAGCGCCGAGGAGCTGAGGGGGAAGTTCAGCTCCTGTGCGCGGCGCGCATTGAGTGAAGCGGCGGCGAGCGAGGCGTTAGCCTTGCTGGACAGCCTGGAGACGTTGGACGACGTTGCCCCACTGGGCAGGCTGCTGTCGGCGGATCCCCAGGGGGCGGCGCAGTGAGCAGGAACGCGTGATCGGCTCCCTCATCGGCTCTGCCGTCCCCCGGCTGGAAGGCCCTGAAAAGCTGGCCGGGCAGGCGCTCTACGCAGCCGATATCGCTCTCCCGAATACGCTTTGGGGCCGCATCCTTCGCAGTCCGCATCCGCACGCGCGCATTCGCGGCATCGACGCCGCCGGGGCCTGGCGGGTGCCCGGTGTGCGGGCCGTGGTCACCGGCCCGGACATCCCGGGCCATCTCATGGGCAAGGTGATGAGGGACATGCCGGTGCTCTGCTGGGACCGTGTGCGGTTCGTGGGCGACCGGGTGGCGGCCGTCGCCGCCGAGACCGCCGACGCCGCAGAAGAGGCCCTGGATGCGATTCGCGTGGATTACGAAGAACTGCCCGCCGTCTTCGACCCACTGGAGGCCATGCTGCCCGATGCCCCGCTCCTGCACGACGACGTCGCCGGCTACGACGGAGCGCCCGCGCGGTGGCTCGCCCCCGACCTGCACAACGGCTGCACTCGGCTCCGCTACGGGAACGGCGACGTCGAACAGGGCTTTCGCGAGGCCGATCTGGTGCTGGAGCACATGTTCCGGGTCCCCAGCCGGCATCAGGGCTACCTCGAGCCCCATGCCAGCCTGGTCGCCATCGATGACGACGGCCGCATCCAGGTATGGACCTCCAGCAAGGCGCCCTTCCGCGCCCGCAGCCAGGTGGCCAAGGCGATTGGCGTTACGGAGGAGCAGATCCGGGTCAACGTCGTCTTCGTCGGCGGGGACTTTGGCGGCAAGGGCGACGCGCTGGATGCCCCGATCGCCTATTACCTCGCGCGCCAGGCGGGGCGGCCGGTGAAGATCGTGATGAGCTACGGCGAAGAGCTGATGGCCAGTAACCCGAGCCACACGACGGTGATCACCATTCGCTCGGGCGTCATGCGCAACGGACGCATCGTCGCCAGATCCGTGCGAACGGTCCACGCATGCGGCGCCTACGCCGCGCTGAAGCCCAACGCCGCCCTCTCGGTGTGGCACCACGTCGGCGGCCCATATCGAGTCCCGCACGCCGAGTTCGAGTTCCTGCAGGTCTACACCAACACCACGCCGGGCGGCTATTTCCGGGCGCCCGGGGCGCATCAGCATACCTTTGCGCTGGAGAGCCACACAGACATCATCGCTCGCGAGTTGGGCATGGACCCGGCGGAGTTTCGGCTGAGGAACATGATCGGCGAGGGCGAAGAAGACGCGATTGGCGCGCGCTTGCGTGGCATCAAGGCCCGAGAGGTGCTGCAAGCGGCGCTGAACACCGCAGGGTGGGACCGTCCGAAGCCAGGGCCCAACCACGGCCGAGGCATCGCCCTGTTCGGGCGGCTCATCGGGGGTGGCGCGGCGGGCGCGGTCGTGACCGCCGAGCCGGAGGGAACCATCGCCGTTCTGATCCCTACGATCGACCAGGGGGTCGGCACCCACACCATCGTCCAGCAGCTTGTGGCCGAGGACCTTGGCCTACCTCTCGAGCGGGTTCGCGTGGTGGTGGGGGATACGGACACGGCCCCCTATGATGACGGCCCCCGGGCGAGCCGGGTGACCTACACTGAGGGCCGCGCGGTGCTCAAGGCATGCGCCGAGCTGCGTGCGCGGCTGGCCGAGCACGCGGCGCAGCTGCTGGACTGTAGAGAGGAAGACGTGGCCTATCGCGATGGCGCCTTCTCGGGCGAGGGCCGGCGGGTGAGCCTCGGTGAGGTGGCGACTGCCGCGGATGTGGAGGATGGCCGCCACGTGACGGTCACCGTCCAGGAGGACGCTCCGTTAGTCGACGACGTGTCGTACTTCTGCGCCCAGGTGGCTGAGGTCGAGGTCGACCCGGAGACGGGCCAGGTGCGCGTCGACCGCCTGGTGACCGCCCACGACGTGGGGACCATCATCAACCCCGTCACCCACCAGGGGCAGATCGACGGTGGCGTAGCGACGGGCATCGGCCTCGCCCTCACCGAGGAGCTGGTCCAGGTGGAGGGGCGCATCACGAACGCCCACCTGGGAGACTACAAGCTCCCCACCATCGCCGACATGCCCCCATTGGATACGGTCCTGGTCCCCTCCGCCGGCGGCACCGGCCCCCACGAGTCCAAGGCCATCGGCGAGTTCTCCAACAACCCGCCGCCCGCCGCCATCGCCAACGCCGTTGCCGACGCCGTGGGCGCCCGCATCTTCGAGCTGCCCGTCACGGCGGAGCGGGTCTATCGCGCGATTTATGGCGTGGAGCCAACGTAAGCAGGCACACGCGATTCGGGCGATACAATGGGCCGGCGCCATGTAGCCAGGAGCGGACCATGCCTGTCAGTGAGCGGACCTACAAGCAGCTTGCGCTGGAGGACCCAGGGCAGTGGGAGCTGCACTGCGGATACCTCAGAAGGAAACCGGGAATGTCGGTCGAGCACAACCGGCTAGCCACTTGGCTGCTGGTTCAACTGGCACAGCAACTGGATCGAAACGAATTCGACGTTCGCATCAACATGGGGCACGTCCGTCGCTCCTCCGAGAGCTACTACATTCCCGACGTGTATGTGATCCCCATGGAGCTCGTGCGACCACAGCGCGGCCTTCGTACTCTCGAGGTGTACGGAGCGCCCCTCCCGCTCGTCGTGGAGGTCTGGTCTCCGTCGACTGGCGAGTACGACGTTGACTCGAAGCTCCCAGAATACCAGCAGCGCGGAGACCTTGAGATCTGGCGCTTCCATCCCTACGAGCGCACGCTGACCGCCTGGCGGCGGCAAGAGGACGGCAGCTACTCGGCGACCGTGCACACAGGGGGTGTCGTCCATCCCAGCGCATTACCGAACGTGGCCATCGACCTCGATGCGCTGTTCGACTGACTACGCGGCCGGTAATTGGCCCGTGGCGGTCGCAACGAGGCGGTAGGTAGGCTGCTTTCCATAGGTTGGTTTCCAAAGGATGGAGGGATGGTCATGGCCAGAGTGCCCGTGAGTTCCATCGCCAGTGCGCCGGTTCTCAGGGCCTTCTGTGTAGCCCTCTCCGTGACCCTGGGTGCATCAGCCCTCGGCCAAGCAAGCGTCACAGGAGTTGAGATGACCCGCGACGAATCGCAAGCATTGAACCGGACCTCGCACGGCACCGTGGGGCAACACGACGATTTGAGCGGGCGGGCCCACGGAGCATCGAGGCTCGCCGAAGCGGGCATCACGCGATTCGAGATCACCCACATCGAATCGCCGACGTTCGAGGGGACTTCGTTCGGCACAGTGGGCCAGTATGAGAGACTGCGGGGGCGGGCCTTCGGCGAGGTCGATCCGAACGACCCCCGCAACACGGTGATCACCGATATTCAGATGGCGCCGCGCAACGCCAGGGGCATGGTCGAGTACAACGCGGACGTTTTCATCCTCAAGCCGATCAACCTGGCGAACGGCAACCACCGAGTCTTCTACCACATGAACAATCGGGGGAATATTGGCGTTCTGGCCGCGTTCAACGACGGGGGCGGTGGCAACGATCCGACGACGGCGGCCGACGCGGGCAACGGGTTTCTCATGCGTCAGGGATATACCATCGTTTCCAATGGCTGGGACGCCGGGGTGGCGCCCGGCGGCAACCGCCTCACGATCACCGTTCCGACCGCGATGAACCCAGACGGCAGCCCAATCGTCGGCCCCTCCCTCGAAGAATTCGTCGTTGACAACGGGACGACGATGACCGGCACGCTGACGTATCCGGCGGCCACCCTGGACAAGTCGCAGGCGAGCCTCACGGCGCGCGCGCTCTACACTGATCCGCCGGTGCCTATCCCCGCGACCGACTGGGAGTACGTCGGCGAGCATACCATCAGGCTGTTGCCCGTCGGGACGCCGTTCACGCAGGGCAGGCTCTACGAGCTCACGTATCCCGCGCAGGACCCCATCGTCGCCGGCCTCGGCTTCGCCGCCACGCGAGACCTCGCTGCATTCATACGTCACGCGTCCGCCGACGGCGAAGGCAATCCCAACCCGTTAGCCGGGAGCGTTCAGGCTATCTACACGTTCGGGATATCGCAACCCACACGCTTCATGCGCGACTTCATATATCTGGGTTTCAACGAGGACGAACAGGGCCGCCCAGTATTCGATGGGATACTGAACTGGATTGGCGGGGGCAGCGGAATCTTCGTGAACCACCGCTTCGCTCAGCCCGGGCGGACGCACCGCCAACACATCGGTCGGTGGTATCCCGAGCGCGAGTTCCCGTTCGCCAACCAGGTTCTGTCCGACCCGGTCACGGGCAAGACCGACGGGCGGCTGCTTCGGTGCCTGGCGAGTGATACGTGCCCCAAGATCTTCGAGGTGAACTCGGCGAACGAGTACTGGGTCAAGGGCGGTTCCCTCCTGCATACGGACGCGCTCGGGAATGATCTCGCCGATCCTCCGAATGTGCGCTCCTACCTGGTGTCGAGCCTGCCGCACGGCGCTGCCAGCGGGCTGGGCAACTGCGCGCAACCCAGGAACCCACTCAACGCCAGGCCCGTCCTTCGGGCGCTCCTGATGGCGCTGGACGAATGGGTCACTTCCGGCAGGGAGCCGCCCGCGAGCCGCGTGCCACGGCGCGCGGATGGGACGCTGGTCCCATCGTTGCCCCAGAGCGCAGTTGGGTTCCCCGACATCCCCGGGGTCACTTACAACGGGCTCATGACCACCGGAGACCTGTTCGACTACGGGCCCTTCTTCGACCGGGGCATCCTGACGGTCCTCCCGCCGCGTCTTCTCGGTTCCCCCTATCCCGTCAATGTTCCAAAGACCGACGCTGACGGCAACGACATCGCCGGCATCCGCCTGCCGGAGATCGCGGCGCCGTTGGCCACGTACACCGGCTGGGCTGTGCGCGCCACCGTCTTCGCTGGGGACGACCTCTGTGACGCAGCTGGGCAGAAGATCGACTTTCCCCAGACAACCGCCGAGCGGCTGGCTGTCGGCGACCCACGACTCTCAATCGAGGAACGCTACTCGAACCAGGCGGAGTACGTGAGCGCGGTGGCGCAGGCTGCGCACAGTCTCAGCGAGCAGCGGCTGCTACTCTCCGAGGATGTCGAGCGCTACATCCAGAGGGCAGCGGAAAGTGAGATCGGTAGCTGACTATCGTGCTCACCGCTACAGATCGGCTACGCCGCGATGATCTGAACGCGGTTCCACGCCGTCCGGCCCGATGCGGCTGTTAGATCGGACGGAGGTCAGCAACTACGGACGGCGCTACAATGGCAGAAGGGGGTTTCGATGGTGGCGCAGCCGACCCGGCGCCGGTTCACGGTTACCGACTATTACCTGATGGCAGACGCGGGCATTCTCACGGAGGATGACCGCGTCGAGCTCATCAAGGGAGAGATCATTCAGATGCCGCCGATCGGTGGCCGCCATGCCTCTTGCGTTGATCGCATCACCCGACTGCTCGCGTCGATCCCGGCCGAAGCGGCCCAGATTCGGATCCAGAACCCGCTACGTCTGAGCGATCGCTCCGAGCCAGTGCCCGATGTGATGCTGTTGCGGCCGCGCCCTGACTTCTACGGGAGTAGCCACCCGACGGCTGAGGATGTGCTGCTCCTCATCGAGGTGTCGGACACCACCGTCGCCTACGATCAACGAATCAAGCTGCCGCTCTACGCTCGCGAAGGCGTGCCAGAGGTCTGGAACGCCGATCTTGACGCCGAGGTCATTCGGGTCCACCGTGAGCCTACGCGGACCGGCTATCGCTCCACGGAAACGCTGAATCGGGGTGATCGACTCACCCCACTGGCTTTCCCCGGCCTCGGCTTCGCGGTAGACGACATCCTGGGTTGACAGACTCCGCGAGGGGCCAGCGTCTACGGCAGCTCCCACTCATGGACGTTCCACGTGTGCAGGATGAACCCGCGATGGGCCACGCCCGTGTTGGGCACCGGGCCCTTCAACCCGTTGCCCACCGGGACAAGGTCCCAGCGGAAGTAGAGCGGCATGACGGGCAGCTCGGCCATAGCGATGCGGAGCAGCTCGCGTTCCACGTCAACACGCTGCGACTCTTGCAGCGAGTTCAGCATGCGCAGATCGAGCTCATCCCACGCGGGGTTGGAGTATCCGCCGCGATTCGTGCCGGTCCATCGGTTTTGTGCCGTCGGGATGTTGTAGGTGGCCGTTCTGCGAATCACCGCCGCCGCGCCCATCGGGTTGGAACTGATGTCCACGCCTGTGAAGGTGGCGCGGTCCTCTCGATCACGCAGAGCCGCCGCCGTGCGTTGCTCGTGGGACCCAATAACGCCGATCTCCTTCCAGTTGGACGCGATGATGAGCGAGTCTCTCTCGCCATCCGTGTCGCGCATGGTGAGGTTGAACTTCATGCCACCCTTCTCGAGCACGCCGTCGGCGCCCCGCTGCCAGCCCGCCTCCGCCATCAGGGCGCTGGCCTGCCGCGGGTCATGGGGAAGGCGCGTGATCGTGTCCTGGAGCAACCGATAGTTGCCGAAGGTCGGGTGCACCCAACTGTCGGCCACGATGCCGAACTCTCCGAATATCGTCCGCGCCAGCGGCTCGCGGTCGATGGCGAGCAACAATGCGCGCCGCACTCGGGGATCGGTGAGGTCAGCGGGCTGGGGGCTGTGGTACTTCTGCGGCTCAGCGAAGCGATAGCTGATGGGGTCCATCAGCACCGTGCCGTAGCGGCTCGCCTCCCAGTCGCGTTTGATCGCCATCATGGCATCGAACTCCGGGACGCCACCCAGGGTCATCATGACCTGAATAGCCTTCGCGTTCAGGTTGGCTAGCATCGTGTTCAAGTCCGGGATGAACTGCACGCGGATCGCGTCCAGCTTCGGCCGCCCGAGGAAGTACCGGTCGAACGCCGCGAAATCGATGTGGCTGCCGCTCTCCCAGCGATTGATGCGGAAGGGACCGAGGCCAATGTACTCGGCGTTGAAATACGGCTGGGCCAAAAAAGCTTCCTTGGACCCCTGGGTGTAGCTCTGCTCGAGCAGATGTCTGGGCAGAGGGTAGAGGTCACGGTGCTCCATGCGATCCGCGAACGGGTAGGACTCGCGCCAGGTCACCACGATGGTGCTTTGGTCCGTGACTTCCCAGCGATCGACCAGGCGAACGGCGTCCTGGTTGCTATTGGGGACTTCAGGATCGCGATTCACCTGCAGAGAGAAGGCAACGTCGTTCGCAGTGAAGGGAGTGCCGTCGTGCCAGACCACGTCGGAGCGTAGCCTGTACGTCGTCTCCATCCGGCCGTCCGGCAGCACCCGCCAGGTCCCGCTGTCGAACGAAGGCAGCTGGGTGAGCAGCCGTGGGGTCGCCGAGCCATCGGAGGTGATGGCCACCAGGTGCTGGTTGAAGATGTTCGCGAGCTCGCGGGCGCCACTACCACCGCCGAGGGTAATGGAATCCCAGAGAGTCTTGATCTCTTCATCCATCCCGATGCTGATTATCTTGGTCCCCTGCCTTGCTCCGGGCGCTGTCTGATCTTGCTGCCCCCTCGTGGACTCCCCCGCGCCGGGCGCGCAAGCCATGAGAACCATGACAGCGATCGAAACGAAACTGAACTGTGTACGCATTACTGCCCTCCCTGTGTGAGCGAACACGCGGTGAAATCCCACCCGCAGATCACGACAGATTCATCTCCTCCACAAGGGTCGGGAGCCAGACGGCGATGACGGCCGGTGAGCCGTTGCGCACCGCCGCGAGGCCGCGGCGCAGAGCGGGGCCCACCTCCTCGGGATCGCGAACGTTTTCACCATAGCCGTTCACCGTCTCGGCCATCTTAGCGTAATCGGGCGGCGGGTCGAAGACGCCACCATCGTAGTTGCCCTTCTCGGCCGCCATTCCCTCTGGGTAGGTGTTCCGCAAGCCCGTGGTGCCGGTTGAGTACGAGCGGTTGACGAAGACGACGCTCAGGAAGGGAGCCTTGTGGTGAGCGGCTGTCCACAGCGCCGCGATGGGGTTATCGAACATGAAGAACCCGTCCCCGACAGCCAGGACTACGTCGTGCTCCGGGCTCGCCAGCTTGGCGCCGAAGGCCGCCCCCGCTCCCCAGCCACCGGACGAGCCGCCCGACTTGAATACCGTGCCAGGCTGAGACCGCCGGTAATACGTCTGCAGGAACCCCGAGTTGCTGAGCGCATCGTCCAGCAGGATGGCGTCGGGCTCGAGGACCTGCCCGATCTGGTGGGCGACCCAGCGCGGGTGGATGGGCCGGCGGTGGCCGGCCCGCTGGGCGGCCTCCTCGGCCTGGCCTTCCAGTTCTCGCTTACGCAGCTCCAGGCGTGCGCGGCGATCGGCGATGCGGCTCATGTCGCTCTGGGTAAGCATGGTCGTGGCCGCGTCATGAATAGCGCGCGCAGCAGACGCCGCGTCCACGGCCAGCCACAAGTCCGCCTGCCATTCCATCGTCTTGTAGCGGGACTGCACGGGATCTACATCCACCCAGGCGACCTTCGCGTCCGGCGAGGGCGCATCGTGGGGCGGGATCCAGGGCACCGGGCTCTCGACGATGAGGAGAGCATCCGCGTCCCTCGGGGCCGGGCCGGTGCCGAACAGGGGATGGGTTGACGGGAAGCTCAGGGCGGCCGACAGCCGATCCTGCATGACCGGCACGGCCAGCAACTCGGCCAGCCGCACCAGCTCTTCGACCGACTCGGGGTTACGGCCCGAATTGGCCGTATAGATGCAGGGGTTGTCCGCCTCGATGAGCCAGCGAGCGACCTCTCTGGCGTCGTCGGGATCTGGCCAGGAAGGGCGGGCCACCCCCAACTGGTCGCGGGTCGGGAAGCGGACGTGGCCGTCTGCAAACGGGGTCATGGCCGCCTCCCGTGGAAACGCCAGGTACACAGGCCCCCTGGGCTCACTCATCGCAACCTGGAGCAAACGACTGATCATCAGCCCAGGGTTGTCCTGGCCTTCCATGCGGTGGTCCATCTTGGTGTACTGGCGCAGGATCTCGCCCTGGTCGCGCGGCTCCTGGTACCACTGGATCGCGCCGTTGCGCGCGCCAGCCATGGTCCCGGGGTAGGCGCGGGGGCCCGTACCGGAGGTCATGAGCACCGGGTAAGACCCCTTCCACGCCGTGTGAAGGGCGGCGCCATAGTTGAAGGTGCCCACGTCCACGTGTGCGGCCGTAGCTGCCGGCCGGCCGGTCACCATCGCCACACCGAGCGCGGCGTTCAGGGCCGTCTGCTCGTGCATCATCGTGATCAGACGCGGTGACAGCCGTCCGAGCTCCTGCGCCTTGGCGGTCGCCTCCTGGTAGAAGCCAATCTCTGAGCCCGAGACGAAGAACAGGTGGTCGATGCCTCCCAGCTTCATCGAAGCGACCACGGCGTCGGCCCACTCCTCCGCGGGGTATTCTGCCCACCGCTTGTCGATGCCAGCGACGCGCTCCTGAATCGCCATGCTGCTTACTACCTTTCTGGGCCGTCGCGCCCGCTACCGTTTTCCCGTTGATCTGGCTCGATTATCTCCCTCCTCATGGCCGGAAGGCGGCGAACACCTTGTCGGAGTTGGTGATCCAGGACTCCAAAAACACCGAATAGTCTGGCTTGCGATCCAGCTGGTCCATAGCGCCCGCCAGACAAAACCAGTTCAGCAGCTCCTGGTGGCCACGATCCTCGGCCTCCTCGATGGCTACGTTGCGCCAGACGTCCCAGTCCCCCTCGACCAGCGCGTCGTAGAACCGCCTGTCGGACTCCACGTCCGGATACATGAGGGCGTGTTTGGGCACGAGGAACGAGTGGGACCAACTGGAGGAGGCGACCAGCGCGACCCTCCAGGGACTGTCGGCCACGGCTCGCGCCACGGCGGCCCCGAGCTGGAAGCAGCGCCACGGTTGGGGGCCGGGCGGGTCGAAGTCAGCCTCAAGCGCCAGCGCCTCCGTGGGAGTCTGGGCCCTGCCATGGGCGCGCACGAGGTCACGGCCGTAGCTATTCACGGTGATGGGCACCAGGGGGTAAGAGAACCCCCGCCGGTCCCAGTCCATGTATAGAACCGAGTTCACCACCGCATGGCCCAGCCCTTCCCCATGCAGCGGCTTGTACGCATAGGCAACGTCGAACCCTTGATTTAGGAGCGCCGATGCCACGAACTTGCCGTGGGCGCGACTTCCGGCGATCGTGAAGACGCTGTCTTCCGGCTCATCCCAGGCGTTGGGCCCACGAGCGTGATCGGGCGACCAGGGCCGCACGTCTACGGAGTCATAGGCCAGCACCGAGAAAGCCGGCACGCAGTCTTCACGGAAGTTCTCGTACTGGTCATCACCCCAGAGGACCACGAAGTCCGGCTGGAAGGCGTCGAGCTCCTGACGTGCTTTCCGAAACTCATCAATCATCGCCTGCCGATGCTCTGCGACGTGAGCGCGACCTTCGTCGTCGGCCCACTGCCGACGCATGGGCTCCGGCCACCCCTCGGGCGAGCGCAGGCGCTCGGGGAGGGCCGGGTCGCTCCGCAGCCAGTTGATGCGGCGCGCCAGGTCGCCTTTGAATGCAAGGCCCGGATAGTGTGTGATGCCGAGGCCCAGAACCTGTCCCATAATGCCCTCCCCGCCTGCTTGGCTTTGACAATCGAGTATATTCGGCGCCGCAGCAATTAGGAGGTCGGATCCATGAAGCTCGTGACGTTTGCCGTCTCGACTCCTGTCGGCAGCATCGATCGACTCGGCGCGCTGATCGACGGTCACCAGGACGGCCGTGTCGTCGACCTCACCGCGTCCTACGCTGCCTACCTGGCAGCGGAGACTGATGAGCCGATGCCCCAGGAGCTCGCCGCCCTGCGCACACCGCCCGACATGATCGGATGGCTGCGCGGCGCCCAGAAGTCACGCGAGGCGGCGGAGCAGGCCATCGCCTACGCGAAGCGCCGACTTGATCGGGAGACGAGCCCGCTCGGACCGCGAGCCGCGCGCCTGGCCTATGCGCGGGCCGAGGTCCGATTGCTGGCGCCGCTGCCGCGACCGCGCACTATGCGCGACTACTCCATCTATGAGGAGCACATGAGCCGCGCCGGGGGAAACGCGGAGAAGCGCCCCGCCTGGTACCGCTGGCCTCCCTACTACAAGGGCAACCCGGACTCCGTCATTGGCCCGGAGGACCCGATCCCCTACCCCAACTACACGCAGAAGCTCGACCTGGAGCCAGAGATCGGCATCGTGGTCGGGCGGGAGGGACGCGATCTCACGCTCGACGAGGCGGCCGACGCCATCGCCGGTTACACGATCTTCATCGATTGCAGCGCCCGGGACGGCCAAGAACGGGAGCCCTTCGGGCCCTCCAAGCGCAAGGACTTCTGCAACGTCCTCGGCCCGTGCCTCGTCACCCCGGACGAGATCGGTGAGGGCAATCTCACGGTGCGCGTCATCGTCGACGGCGAGACGTGGTTCGAAGGAAATAGCGGCCACCGGCGGAATTTCACTCCCGCGCACCTGGTCGCCTTCTCATCCGACAACGAGACCCTCCACCCGGGCGACGTCATCGGGACCGGTACCGTCGGGCTCGGCTGCTCGATGGACCTCCACCGCTGGCCACAGGTTGGCCAGACGTTCACCGTGGAGATCGAGGGCATTGGCTCGCTCACGCATCGCATCGTTGCCGGCGAGCATCGCGTCGATCACGTCCTGCGCGGGATGGACGGGTTACTGGCGCCGAGCTAGGTCCTCGAAGAAGCGCAATGACTCCGGATTACTCATGGCGTCGTGGCTGATGGTCCCCGCGGCCGGGGCCCCGGCGAGGATGCGCTTCACCGGCACTTCGAGCTTCTTCCCGTTCAGGGTGCGGGGCACCTGCTCGATGGCGTAGATCGCGTCCGGCGCGTGCCTCGGCGAGAGCTCGCGCGCCAAGGCCTGGGTGATTCGGCGCCGGCAGGCATCGTCAAGCAACACGCCGTCCTGGAGCACGACGAACAGGAGCAGGCGACTCTCGGCGCCGAGCTGGCTCGTGTCCACTACCAGGCTATCGAGCACTTCCGGCAAGGCCTCGACCACACGATAGAACTCGCTCGTGCCCATGCGGACACCACCCCGATTGAGCGTGGCATCAGAGCGGCCGTAGATAACGCAGCTCCCGCGAGACGTGACTTTGATCCAGTCGCCGTGGCGCCAGACGCCCGGGAAGGTATCGAAGTAGCTCTCTTGGTAGCGCCGGCCGTCTGGATCGTTCCAGAAGCGCACAGGCATGGAGGGCAACGGCTGAGTGATAACGAGCTCTCCGACTTCATCGACGACAGACACGCCCGCCGCGCTGTAGGCCTCGACGCTGGCGCCGAGGGCTCGGCACTGAAGCTCTCCGGCGCGCACAGGCAGAAGCGGGCAGGAGCCGACGAACGCCGTGCAGACATCTGTGCCCCCGCTCACCGAGCCAAGGAGCAGGTCGGATTTGACGGCCTCGTAGACCCACTGGAAGCCTTCTGGTGATAGGGGGGCCCCGGTCGAGCCGATCGCTCTGAGCTGACTCAGATCGAAGTCGCGTCCGGGCTGGATTCCCGCTTTCCGACAGCTCTGGATGTAGGGAGCGCTCGCCCCGAAATAGGTCATCCGGGTCGTTTCGGCGAACCGCCACAGGGCGTTCAGGTCCGGGTAGGCGGCGCTTCCGTCGTAGAGCAGGACAGTCGTGCCCAGGAGAAGTCCTGAGATGAGCATGTTCCACATCATCCAGCCGGTGGTCGTAAACCAGAAGAACCGGTCGTCGGGCATGAGGTCGAGGTGCAGGGACAGCTCCTTCAGCTGCTCCAGCAGGATGCCCCCGTGGCCATGGACGATGGCCTTGGGAAGTCCGGTCGTTCCAGACGAGTAGAGCACCCACAGCGGATGTTCGAACGGCACACGCTCGAAGGCCAGCTCGACGGGACCGCCCAGCAGGTCGCGCCACTGCAGAACTCGCCCTGGGCCTGGCGGCCTGGGTTCTTTCTCAGGACCGGGCTCAGGACCGGGCTCAGGACCGGGAATCATCACGATGGTTCCCACGCTCGGCAGGTTGGGGAGCAGATCGCCGAGGGCGCCGATCCGATCGTATGGCCTCCCGCCGTACCGGTAACCATCCACCGCGAACAGGACGCGCGGCTCGATCTGGCGAAAGCGATCCAGAACGCTGGATACGCCAAACTCGGGCGAGCAGCACGACCAGATGGCGCCGATGCTCGCGGTCGCCAGGAAGGCGATGACCGCTTCGGGGATATTAGGCAGGTAGCCCGCGACCCGGTCACCGCGCCCCACCCCGAGCCGCCTGAGGCCGGCGGCTACGCCAGCCGTCTGCTGGTAGAGCTGTGCGTACGTGAGCGTCCCCATGGGCCCATCTTCTGACGTGAAGACGAGCGCGGGATGGTCGTCGCGCCGCCGCAGCGCGTGCTCGGCGTAATTCAGCTCGACACCGGGAAACCACGCAGCGTTGGGTATGCCTTCACCAGCCAGCACCACTGCGTGGGAGCCGGACGACAGGATCCGGAAGAAATCCCAGACCGATCCCCAGAACGCCTCGAGGTCTGTGACGGACCACTGCCAGAGCTGGGTGTAGGAATCGAAGGCCAGTCCCCTCGACTGCTCCAACCAGCGGAGATACTCCGTGATGTTGGCCTGCGCCTTTCCCTCGGCAGATGGCTCCCACAGAAGGGCGCCCTCCGCAATCGCATGCGCGGGCTCCGCCTGCGTCACTGGAGACGCTCCGAGATCACCTTTGCCTGCATGAAGAGCTTCAGGTACTCGTACCCACCGGCTTTGGAGTCCGTCCCACTCATGTTGAAGCCGCCGAACGGCTCGACGCCCACGAGCGCGCCGGTGATCTTCCGATTGAAGTACAGGTTCCCAACGTGGAGCTGGCGGCGAGCCTGGGCGAGCTTCAGAGGATCGCGCGCGTACACGCCGCCGGTCAGCCCGTACACCGTGTTGTTCGCAATCGCTACGGCCTCGTCGAAATCGCGAGCCCTGGCCATGGCGAGGACCGGGCCGAAGATCTCCTCCTGCATGATCCTAGAGTCCGGGGAGGCGTCCGCGAAGACCGTGGGATGGATGAAATAGCCCCTCGAATCATCCGCTTCGCCCCCGGCCACGAGCCTCGCCTCCCGTCGCCCGATCTCAAGGTACTCGGACACCTTCTTGAACTGGCTAACGTCAGCCACCGGGCCGACGTCAGTTTCAAACAGCATCGCCGGGCCGACGCGGAGCCCCTCGGCCCGGCGCGCTACGCGCTCGACCAGTTCATCGTAGACCGTGGCGTCGGCGATGACGCGCGAGCAAGCCGAGCACTTCTGCCCCTGGAAGCCGAAGGCGGACGCCGTGATCCCGGCGGCCGCGGCATCGAGGTCCGCGCTCCGGTCCACGATGATCGCATCCTTACCGCCCATCTCCGCGATGACACGTTTCAGCCACCGCTGGCCAGGGGCAACCCGGGCGCCGAGCTCGTTGACTCTGATCCCTACATCCCGGGAGCCGGTGAAGTTGATGAACCTGGTCTTCGGGTGGGCCACGAGATAGTCCCCGACGGTGTCCCCGGGGCCGGGCAAGAAATTCACGACTCCTGGCGGGAGCCCGGCTTCCTCCAGGACCTCCACGATCTTGGCCCCACAAATTGGTGTGAGGCTGGAAGGCTTGAACACGACGGTATTCCCCGCGAGGACCGCGCTGCCGACCAGCCCGGTGGCAATGGCAACGGGGAAGTTCCAGGGGGGTATCGCAACTCCGACCCCGAGCGGCACGTACACCAGCTCGTTGTCCGTCCCGGGCGCGGCCACCAGGGGCTGGGGGCCTTCGAGTCGAAGAGCCTCCCGGGCGTAGAACTCCAGGAAGTCGATCGCTTCCGCCGTGTCCGCGTCCGCCTCAGGCCAGGTTTTGCCAATTTCCAGGACCATCGTGGCGGACAGCTCGTGCCGCCGCCGCCGCATGATCGCGGCAGCGCGGAGCCCGATCCGCGCTCGTTCGCGAGCCGGCAGGCGAGACCATGCCGCGAACGCGCTTTCCGCAGCCTCTATCGCTCGCTCTGCTTCCGCGATATCGGCCTTTGCCGCCCGGCCCGCCCGTTGATCGTGGCGGCTGGGGTTGATCGAATCGATCCAGCGCCCGGTGGTGACACGCTTCCCATCGATGATCATCGGATACTCACGTCCCAGCTCGCCCTCGACCTGCTCGCCCTCGACCTGGTCGAAGGCTACCTGGCACGCCCGGCGATGCTCAGGTTTGGTGAAGTCGGTGAGCGGCTCGTTGGCAAACTCTGGAATCGGCATGCGGCCCCCTCTCGATCTGAACGA
>CAYQJS010000020.1:28096-79275 GCA_964417895.1 uncultured Chloroflexota bacterium
GCGCCGGGCTGAACGAGCGCCGGGCTGAACGAGCGCCGGGCTGAACGAGCGCCGGGCTGAACGAGCGCCGGTAGCCCGCCTCAGGCACCGGATGATATATTCTCACGCCGCCACGGCGACTGCTCCTGGACGGCGGAGCCGAGCCGAGGGTCTGGGGGCAGAAGGAGGTGCGCTCACTGAACGATTACGAAATGCTGTTCATCCTTCCGCCCGATCTGGAGGACGAAGCAGCCAGCGGCGCAACCGAGCGCGTCCGCAGCTACGTAGCCAGCCGGGGCGGGGAGATCAAGAGCCTCGAGCCGTGGGGACGGAGGCGCCTTGCCTTTCCCATCGAGCGATATCACGAGGGCGCGTATCATATCGCGCGTTTCTCGCTCAGCCCCGAGCAGGCAGTTGACCTCGATCGCAGCCTCCGCCTCAACGAGCAGATCATTCGGCACATGATTGTCCGTATCGATTAGGCGATCCTGGCAGGGCCCGGGCGTTTGCCCAGGCAGCTCAGATGCGGTCGATGCGCGAGTAGGAGCTTTGGGGGGAAGGAGCAAGCCATGGCGGGCCTGTGCAAAGCGACGATCATCGGCAATCTAGGGGGCGACCCGGAGATGCGGTACACGCCCGCAGGCCGCGCGTTTACGACGTTCAATGTGGCGTGCAACCGGACCTACACAACCGCGGATGGCGAGCGGCGCGAGGAGACCGAGTGGTTCCGCGTTACCGCGTGGGCGCGCCTCGCCGAGCTGTGCAACCAGTTCTTGAGCAAAGGTCGACGGGTCTACATCGAGGGCCGCCTCTCCTCTCGGAGCTGGGAGGGAGCGGATGGTCAGAAGCGTTTCAGCCTGGAGATTTCGGCGAACGAGATGCAATTGCTGGACTCGAGGCCTCGCGGTGATGCTCCGGAAAGTCACCCTGGAGTCGAAGAGGCGCACGACCTCGACTCGATTCCCTTTTAGCGCGTCAGTGGTTCTTGTGGACACGTGGGCAGCGCCCGCGTGTCGACTGGACTGAGTTGGAGGAGAGACATCGTTGAGTGAAGAGCCGATCACGCCTGTAGAGCGGCAGGGCTCTACCGGGGGGCCACCTGCACCGCGTTTCGCCGAGGGGGGGCCCGGCCAGGGTCCGAGGCCGTTCGGTCCGCCCCAGGCAGGGGGCCCGCGCCCGCCGCTGCGGCGCGGGCCACGCGGCCGTTACCCTCCACGCCGCCGCGTTTGCCAGTTCTGCGTCGACAAGATCGATGCTATCGACTACAAGGATGTCGTTCGCTTGCGTCGCTACCTGTCCGACCGCGCCAAGATCGAACCGCGACGCAAGACGGGCACCTGTGCGCATCACCAGCGCGCCCTTTCCACTGCTCTCAAGAGGGCGCGCTACATGGCGCTCCTCCCCTACTCGGCCGAACACATCCGGTTAAGCGGCATCGTCCTGCGGGGCTAGCGGAGGAGCATGGCCCGCGACCGCATCTCCGCTGCCGACCGACGCCGACGAAGCGCCGCCGTCGAAGCCGCCCTGGCCCGGCCATCCGCTCGCCAGCTCTCCCGCCGCGATCGTGAACGCTTCCAGCGCCGCCTGGTGCTGGTGGCGGCCGCTGCAATCGCCCTCGTGGTGGTCAGCATCGTGGGGTTCGGGGCTTACCGCGAGTTTCTGGGCTTCCCCGGCGAGCCCGTGGCCATAGTGGCGGGCGAAAGCGTCACCCTCCGTACCTTTACGGATGCGCTTCGCGATGAGATGCGGCGCTTGCAGACGCAGGTGGGATCTGAGACGCGCGACTCCAACAACCCCAACCAGGTGGGTTCGTCGGTGCAACGCCTGATCGGTGCGCAGGAGACCCTTCCGGAGGACGTCCTCGAGAAAGAGATCGAATCCGCCCTCATCAGACAGGAGGCCAGGCGGCGGGGCATCATCATTCCACCCGCTGAGATAGACGCGAAGATCAACGAGAATCTCTCAATCCAGCGCGCGGTACTCGCTGAGCCGACCGCGACGCCGACGGAAACGCCGACGCCCCGCCCGACACGTACTCCGACCCCAGAGGGGTTCGAGCCGTCTCCCACCGCGACGGCGATGCAGACCCCGGATCCCCTCACCCCGACGGCGACCCGCGACCCGCTGACCCCGACGGCGACGCGCGAGCCCTTTCCCACTCGCCCGACGGCTACACCCGTGATCTCTCCGACCCCTGCTCCGACCCTTGACCCACAGGAATTCGACAAAGCGTACGGTGAGCTGCGGCCGTTGCTTCGGTCCGAATCTCTGTACCGGCAGGGCCTGGAGCTTGAGCTGTTGCGCCCCAAGGTGCGTGACGCCGTGGGATCGGTCGTACCAGCCAGGGGCCCCCAGGCCAGGGTTCTGCGCGTCTCGACCTCCACGAAAGACGAGGCCAAAGTGGCGCTCATCCAGATCAGTCCGGTGGTGCAGCTCACCTTGCGCACGAGGCTCCCGGAGCACGTGGAGATCGTCCGCGCGATGCCCGGGGTCCTCCGCGAGACGGTGCCCAAGCTCGAAGAGCTCCCCGAAGGGGACATGATCAGCTACCGCACGCCGAGCCCGGAGCTGGTCAATCCGCTAGTCGTGCGACAACTGGAGGCACTGGGCGCCGAGGTGGTCAGTCTTGAAGTGGCGGACTCAGGGTTCCCTTTCGAAGAGCTGGTGGCTCAGACGAGCGAGCGGCCCGCCGGGGGTCGCGTCAGCGGCGACCTGGGGTGGGTGGCGCTGGGCGCCGAGACACCCGAGTTCGACGAGGTCGTGTTCAGATCCGGCATCCCGCTGGATGAGTGGACGCCGGAGCCCTTCCAGGCAGGGAATCATTGGGAGATTGTGAACGTGTCGGAGCGTCGGGAGGCGACGCACGACCAAAAGAATCTGGAACAGATGCGGGATCGCGCATTCCGTGAGTGGCTCGAGGCCGCGAAACAGTCACCAGACATTCAGCGCGACCTGGGACCCCAGGAGCGCCAGTGGGCCGTGGACCGCGCGTCGAAGGGCATCTTCGAGGAGACGACCGACCGCCGTCCGCGTGGCAGCCGGCCGGTTCCAAGGTAGCCGCCAGAGTACTCGGAACTCGGGGCGTGCGTCTCGGAGCCGCCCAGGTGGCGTGCGTCCAGGATGTTCCCCAGGCGGCGCATCGAGTGGGAGAACCCACCCAGTGATGGCGCGCTTGGGGTGATCAAGGCCATCTGTGAGCTTTATCGAGCAGAGGGCATCGCTGATCTCTGAGACGAGGGCGGTGTGCTAGGCCGTCGGACTTATGACCACCTCGGTAGCCTCTGCCAGGATAATGCACTGCTGCTTCGAGGTGATCACTTCGATGAGTGAATGAGGGTGCCAGTCTGGCTCCGGGTCGTGTCGAACAGCCAGCCCTTGACTTATGGCGGCATCGGCGAGGACCTCGCCCACCCCGGTCCCTGGCTTTCCACGCGCCGCACTCGCGGCAGGAGAGGTGAGTCTGGCTAAGTCGACCGATGCGTGTGAATCAGGTCGACTCCTAACGTAGTAGGCGTTTCGGTGAACTCGGCCATTCTTCATATGCTCGAGGCGGATTCTTCGGAAGAGGGGGTCGTCACGCCCGATGCTTTCGTAGGCAGCCACCATTAGCGCTGGGTAATTGCGCGTGCCAGCAGATCAGTAATCTCGGGCCAGGCTGCGATCGTCTTCTCATGAAATCGCCGCCCAGCCGGCGTCGCCTCAACGAAGATGTAGCCCAGTTGCCCGGTCGGTTCCACATCGATGCCTAGCTGATCCTCGCCTTTCCGCCATTCGACTGTGACGCCGCCATTGGGCAGAGGCCCCACGAAATACGGCGTAATCGCTTCCATTGCTAGGCCCCTAAAAGCCGGCTCGACGTAGTTCAGCACCGCACGGGCGGCGGCTAAAGCGTTTTCAGTTGGGGGGTGCCCGCCGTAGGTATCCCAGTCCTCGCCTAACAGGCGCAGCCTTTCCAAGTCCATGCGGGCCTGGTGAAGCCATCCTCGTCGGTCCCGACTGAATAGCTCGTGCACAGTGTCCGTAACTTGGGATCCGGCACCCCTACTGGGTGATGAAGAATCGCCAGGCCAGAGGTACACAACGCCGTGGACCGTCTCCTCCGGCGGTTCGACTTCGACCGATTTGGCGTCCCCCGAGTAGAGCGTCTCAGCAAGCGTCCCCGCAAAAATCATTGTGGCTCCGATGCGCTGCCTCGGCGTTCTGCCTGGCGCGCGAGCAGTTGCGTCAATTCCTCCAGCCGACGGAGGGTGAGCGAATACCTACCAATGATGCGGACCGCCACGTATGGGAGCGCCTTCAACCGCTCGTGTTGAGCCTCAACGTCGCCGAGTACAAGCGGCAGGTCGAGTTGGCCGACCACGAGCACGAAAGTGCCCTCCTCCTCCCCCCTCTGGAGGGCGAAGTGATCAACGTGTTCTATCCTGACGCCTCCGGCGTCCACCCATTCCGGCCGCATCGCGGCCTCAGTTCCTCCGGGCGCGTCCTGGCCCTCCGGCTGATCCATTTAGCGGTTCCCCCTCTACTCAAAGAAATAATCGGTTAGGCTGGCTGGCGCGTCAAGGAGCCCCTTATTTCCCACGCCAGAAATACCCCCCTTTGTCAGCGCGCCAGTTGGCGCCGTCAGAACGGCCCTCACGCCGCCGGCGGGTGCTGTGACAGCCATGGGCCCCGATAACCCTGCTACGGTCTGGTGTTCAGCATAGAGCTGGGCACTCCCCTCTCGGGCCGGAAGGCGCATCGGCTGTTCAAGCTGGCGCTTGTGCGAGCTGGGCCCCCGTCAACGGCGTCCACGACCTGCGCCACTTCGCCGCAACGCTCATGCTATCAGCTGGCGTTCACCCGAAGATTGCGCGTTTAATGGCCCTCGGTCCATCTCTTCGGAGTAGAGTGTGTACCAGTGGAGGAGGCCCTTCAGAGCACTGTGCATTGCTAAGAGCTGGCTAACCAGCTCCGGTGGCGGAATATCTCGCCCACCTCGAAAGGTTGTCCGCTCGGGATCGGCCCAACGGTCCATGAAGAACCTCACATCCCTGCAATTGGCACACTAATTGGCACACCACAGCAGCCACCCTTAAGGGCCAGCTACTAGCGGTGCATAAATATGAGCGCTTAACAACATCGTGTAAGCGCCCGTGTTTGGTGCCGGGAGCGGGACTCGAACCCGCATGCCTTGTGGGCCGCGGTTTTTAAGACCGCTAGTATTCATCACCGCTGCTCCCGCCAAGGCTCGGCGGGCCTCGTCTCGTTCCTAGAATCGGGCTCTCACATCCCTGTTACGCCCCGTCTGTCACAGCTTCTGCTACCGCGTGCGATAGCAAAAGGGTAGCAGGCCGACTACGCTCGGCGCACGCCGGCCCCACCCAACATTCCGCTTCCGCATCTCCGCCACGTACTGACGGTCATCTAACCAAGCTCCTGAGGCGTGATATTGCGCCGTTGAACGCAGTCAGCTGGCGGTTGTGCGTGCCCACGAGCTCGTTGTATTCGGTCACCAGGGCCCGCGCTGTGGCCGCGCGACCAGTTCGCTCTGCGGCAATTTGTTGATTGAGAACGTCGATCATCCTGTCCCGAGTTCTGGAGAGCGCCGTGCTGGTGTCCGCGACTGCCAGCACCGCGGTGTTCAACTGTGAGTCGCGTTCGCGGGCAGCTCTTTGGGCATCTGCTTCTGACGCTGCATCCCGCGTCTCGGCACGTGCCACCTGAAGTCTATCCCGAAGGGTACCCGCCTCATCCTCTAGGCGCCTAACTTCGCCTTGTGCAGTTGCTAGCTCGGTCTGGAGTCCGGAGATTCTAATATTCGCTCGCACAAGATCCTCGGTCAGCTCGGCTGACCTTTGCTGGAGGTCGCCGCGCTCCAGGCGCGTCGTCGCGAGGTCACGGACGAGCACCTGTATCTCTGCGCGCTGCTGCTCAAGATGGGAGAAACCGACATAGCTTGCGATCCCCACAGCGGTCAGGAAGACAACAACGAGGGCGACGCCAACAAGCCTCGCACGACTGACGCCAATGCTCCTAAGATTGACGCTCACGCTCCCAAGCGTCATATTTGCCTCCTCGAACTATGGGGGGCCATTCTGAATCTCCATCCGACGACAGTCAATGGTGGGTCGCTCGTGGTCGTTGCCGTTGTACTCGCAACTGCGTTCGGTTGCGCCCCGTCGATGTCGGTCGAAGAAGCAGTGCGGCTCCGCGTGGAAGTTGAGCAGGCAAACATGGTGGCAACCCGGCAAGCTCTTGCCCCGCCGCAAAGAACGGTGGAAGGCGCAGCTGAGCCGACGGCCACTTCCGCTCCCCCCCAAACCACTCGCGAGGTCCAGCCTCCTCTCACTGAACAAGGGGCCGTCGCCCGGGTGTTGCCTTCAGTTGTGCGCGTCTCCACTGCAAGGAGCGAAGGGTCTGGCATGATCGTTCGCTCGACTGGACTGGTGGTAACCAACGCCCATGTCGTCGCAGATAGGCGATCGCTCGAAGTGCGCCTTCGCGACGGTCGGACTCTTCCCGCATCGGTCGAACAGTACGACGACGGCATGGACCTAGCAGTCCTGCGACTTCCCGAATCAGGTCTGCCGAGTGCTGCACTTGGAGATTCTGATCTGCTCGCACCGGGCGAGCCGCTTGTGGCCATAGGCTACGCGTTGGGGTTGCGTGGGGAACCAACTATCACGAGGGGGGTATTCTCGGGCTTTCGAACAGGCCCACGGGTGGACTACGTTCAGACCGATGCTGCCATTAACCCAGGCAACTCCGGAGGCCCGCTTCTCTCCCTTAGAGGCGAAGTGATTGGCATTATCACGTCGCGGCGCGTCGGGCCGGCTGCGCAGCCAGTGCAAGGGATTGGCTTGGCCATCAGCAGCAACTCCGTGGGCGAGTTTCTCCGCGGGACCGCCCGCGCCCCGGAGTCTCCGGATGAGATCGTCGGCCGCTACTATAAGCTTGTCGATGCCCGTGACTACGGCGCGGCATACGAGCTGCTGAGTTCAGGATTACAGAACCAGGCCGACCTCCCCACGTTCGCGAGCTGGTTCGCCGATAAGCAGTCCATCTACACGGAAAGCGTCGGCCCAGGGCGCGTGAGCGGCGAGAGGGCCACGGTCACATCCGTTGTCGTCTCCTCAGACTGGCTGACAGGCCGTGCCGGGCCTGTGACTACCGCCCGATACCGCGAGACCTTTGAGCTGGTATACGAGGGCGGATGGCGGCTTGACGTCAGAGTAGAGACGACTCGCCTGGCGGGGACGCCACCCCTACGTAGAACCCCTGCGGGCGAGGCCTTTTGGACCGTCTTTATCGGCTCCGTGGGGAGCCAAGCCGACGCGGACCGAGCAGCGTCAGACGCCCGCCGCCGTGGGCTGCCAGCCGAGGTTCTTTTCTCCAGCGATTACCCAACCCTAAATCCTGGCTACTGGGTGGCCTACAGCGGTCGGTTTCCGGACCGCGCTCAAGCTGTGGCGCACACTGAGCGCGTAGCGGCAGTGGGGTTCGCCGGGGCGTACGTACGCGAGGTCGGCCGGTAGGACCAAGCCGCCGTGGCCGTCAAGCACAGCCCGGGGCCGATCACGACGATGATGGCGGCGTCCTCGTTCGGGGCCAAGAGGTTAGGACTACACCGACAGGCGGTCCATAGAGCGGATGCGGCGCGCCGAGAGAATGAGTGTAGCTGGCCGGAACCCCCCGCCATCAAGATAGCGACTACCGCTCGGGCTCCCAGGTCCCGCTCACGCGACCGATCACAATTCGTCGCCACGGCTGGAGGGCCGTGAGCGACGCCGTGAACGAGCGGCACTCCCCGCTTCGGATCTCCGTAATGTAGTGCGAGCCGCTGTCCAACGTAGGAAGCAGCGAGTCATAGTAGAAGACGAACTCGATGCGTATGCCCGTCGCCATCCAGCCCACAGCGTTGTTGCATGCTCGCCCATTGATAACAGGGAATGAGCGCGAGACCAGCGTGCTAACCGAGCCGGTGACTACCAAATCGGAATCGTCCGGCGTTCGCGGCGGCAGCAGGCCACGGGAGGGGACGCTAAGGTTAGGGAGCTGCGACCCGACGGACGGAAGCGGCTGCAGCCCCCATAGGGCATTTCCCTCGGCGGTGAACGTAGCGGTGCTGCCAGGTAGGATGCTCGCCAGGAGGATCCATGGAGGCCCCGGGCTCCGCCAGGCGGCAAAGCTCTGATCGGGGTAGGAGCATCCGTACACCATGACCCCGGCCACGGGCGCGGTCTCGCAGTAAACCGGTGCCTGCCCTCTGAATACGGGGCCGGCGGACACGGCCGTCGTGCCGACTCCGCTGCCGCTGTAGGTGATGCAGTTCCCATTGATATCCCGCGAGACGCACGTTGTGCCGACTCCGCCGCCACTGTAGGAGATGCAGTTCCCGTAGACATCGTACGAGACGCACACCGCGGGTTGAATGGGCGTTGTGGAAATAGGCGGCACAGGTGTTGCAGGGGGGCGCGGCGTTGGTCGGGCCGTGGGAGGCGGTGGCGGGCGAAGGACTACCCGAGATAGCTGGACGCCGGTGGTCGTTTCAATCCACACCGGCCCGTAGGATGAGTCGAGTTCCCACACGGCCAAGACCCAGCCAGTCTCGAGCCTGAGAACCTGGTACCACTCGCCTGGCTGAGCGATCCACGCCGGGTCATCGGACGGCCAGTAGACCTGAGTTGGCGCGAAGATCACGAGCCAGAGCTGGCTGGTGGCCTGTTGGCCCGCCGCTGGGGCCGAGGCGAAGAGAAACACGATAGCCACCGTGGTGGCGACTATCAGGCTCCGGGCACCTCGCCACGACACTCCAGGCATACGCCCTCCAGCCCGCGAACCCGAGCCGCCAGCCGTTGAAATCGGTTCAGGGCACGCTTCGGGGCCGGAGCATGGCACACACCCGGGCTGCTGTCCAGGAGGCCCCTTCGGGCAATGGCGTGGCTCGTGACACCTGACCCACACTATTCGCCTTCGGGCGGCTCGTCCGGCGGTAAGAGCGGGAATTCGATGGGGCTACCATCAGCGCTACGGTAAACCAGCTCGATCCGCGCTCGCACATCCTGCGCCTGCCTGACGATGGGCTTGCCGAAATGCCGGTCCATCACGTCGCGGGCTACGGGCACCGCGTGAGCCAGATTTTCACCCTCTAGTGCTCGTCGGTACGTGCTGGCTGCGTGCGGCAGAAGTGGCCTGGTGATCGCGCGGGGATCATCGTCGATGCGGTGGATCTCGGCATCGATCAACTCCGGGTATTCTCGGAGCCACCGCTGGACACTACGCTCGGAGCAGTGCACCTGTTCGGCGATGGCCGCGTTCGAGAATCCGCGGACGTGAAGGGCTAGCGCGCGCTGAATCCGATCCTTGTTCAGCGGGCTGCCGGTATGGCGCTTCCCGCCGAACGGCGCGACACCGGCAGGCAGAGGCGAGGATACGGGCACGAGCCCCCCTGGTGGGCGTCCTGCCCCGTTCCCGTCGTCCACCGCGATTGTCTACGGGGAACCCAAGACAAGCCGATCGCGCCGAACGATCACACTCCCGGCCGTGGCCGTCGATGGCCTGCGCCGCCGGCGCGCTCGGCAGAACGAAGAGCGGCTCGCTGTTGGTCCGGACTACGCAGGCTACAACCTCGTATTCGCGACCGAGATCGGAACGCCACTGTCGGGACGCAACGCGCACCGGTTCTTTAAACTGGCGCTCGCGCGAGCCGGGCTGCCATCCAGCGTACGCGTCCACGACCTGCGCCACTTTGCGGCCACGCTCATGCTCGCCGCTGGCGTGCATCCGAAGGTGGCATCGGAACGGCTCGGCCATTCGACGGTTGGAATCACGCTGGACCTATATAGCCACGCTGTTCAAGGGCTCGATGTGGACCCCGCCGAACGTATGGCGAAAGCCATGGAAGCGACCGACCTACCGGGCTAGCCCGGCCATGTCGACTTTGGGTTTCGCCTAGCCCCGTTTCCTGCGCCCCCCTCGCTGATTCTGTTTGCGTGACCGGTTGGGGATTGGCCGCGGCGACGAGGGAAGAGTCGGCGGAGCGGGGTTAGGGGCAGAACCGGGCGGCGGAAGAGACGGGATTACGATCTGCCGTTGCTGGATTCGCACATACCGAGCCTTCTGGTGATTCTCTACGATCTTCACCGCCGCCCCACCGAAAGTGAAGTCCAAGGCGTGATAGATGCTAAGCACGGCATCCTGTAGGTCGTCGTCATCCTCGAGCGCTCTGACTCTTAGCCCTCGAATCGTCCGCAACTCTTCAATCCGAATGGGACGGCCGTGGGTCCGGAACCTCTCGTACGACACGTCTGAGCCGAAGTATTCGGCAATATCGCGAGCCACCCGCTCACGATCAGCGTCATCGATCCCTGCGTCCGGGTGAGAGAGCATGTACTGTCGCAACCACCCGGCTGCCACATCCTGAGAGAGGTTAATTTGCTGAGTACAGAAATCCAGTAAGCCGCCCGCATAGCCTTGGAGTATTGGCGTCCATGCGGGGAGGTTGGCTAAGTCCGCAGCAATCTCGCGCTTCGCACGTTCGAAGTCGTGCAGAATCGCGTGCGCCGGCGCAAGCCGCTGGGTCCCGCCTGGCACCGGCATGAAAATTTGTGGGTCGATGGGCCCCAGTTCGGAGTGGTTGCCTAGCACTATTTCATCGCAGCCGAGCGCGATCATTGTGGCGGCGGATTTCGCCTGCAAAGGCACAATTGCGCGGATGTAATCGAACTGGGTCCGGAGATAGTTGACCATCTGCTCGGCGGCCTGAGCGGAACCGCCCGGACTGTGGAGGACCAGGTCTAGCCCGCGCTCAGATACATGGTGGCACACTTCCATTAGGGCATGGACATCATTCGCCTCAACGCGGGAATTGGCCTCCTCAGTGCCGGTAGCTCGCAGCCAACCACTCGCGTACACAATGACCGCTCGACCCGATAGGTCATGGAGCCGGTCGATGTAGCTGCTGCGAATTGCGTCGTAGTCGGGGCCGGCCGGAGCGTTAGCTCTAGCGCTCTCGTTAACTTCTCGGAGGATTTCGCCCCAAGTTGGCATTCGCGGCGGCGGAGGTGCTAGACGTTTGTCGAGGAAGCGAGGCCGTTGACAGACGGAGGGGGAGGCGCATGCACAGTGGAGACACGCTCGGCGACGGGGTATATCGCCGCGATGCGCTCATAAATCTCTAGCACCTTTGTGACGTAGTCACCGCTGCCCGCGGTAGGGAGCCTGGCAAGTATCTCAGCGATCTGATCATTCGCTGGTTCCACAGTGCTTCCTCCTACTGCTGGCCATTTCGCTTCCCATTCTGCGTCGCGCAACTGCGCGGTGTCAAAAACCCGGTTGTCGCACCCGTTGTCACATCAACGCGAGCGAGCACGCGAGCGTTCCTACGCCGATGACCGACATTGACCGCTATTCTCCCACAGGTAGCGGCCCAAGTCGTAGGTGCCGGGAGCGGGACTCGAACCCGCATGCCTTGTGGGCCGCGGTTTTTAAGACCGCTACGTCTGCCGTTCCGCCATCCCGGCCTGTTCCAGTCTAGCGCTGCGGCATGCCCCGTCGCCCTCCCGTTGGGTTCCGCGGCTCGCGAAATGGCCGCGGCGGGCCGTCGACGCGACGGCCGGGGCCAGGTCCCGCTCCCCGCCCCCCAGAATGTTGGCCGTATCCATCGTTTCGTGGTCGGTATGAGCCGGTCGGCGGTCGGTCGTGATGGTCGGGTCCTGTGGGCTGGCGTTCTTCGCGCGCCAGCGTCCGATAGATGTGGACCACCTTACACATCTCTTCGAGCAACGAGACCATGTGAAGAGCGTCGGCCAGGTCCTGCCCACGAGCGAAGACGCCGTGGCCCCGCAGCGCGACGATGCGGCTCTCCCGGAGGGTACGCGCGATCATGTTCGCCATGTCAGGCGAGTCGATGGTGCGCTGCGAGATGAGCACCGGGGCGCTGCCCAGGTTCTCACTGCCCTCGTCACTCGCAGGCGAGAGGCGGTCCTCGACCAGCGCCAGCGCCATGGTCCAGGGCGGCCTGGCGTACACGACGGCCTTGGCGTCAGTGCCTCGATAGATCGCCTGGTGCACGACGGCATCCTCAGCCGCTGACTCTGGGATCTCCTCGTCGATGGGAAATTCGACAAGGTCCTCTGCCGTCAGGCGCCCCAGCATGGCGCCGCGTCGAGATATGACAGCTCGGCCTTCCACTCGCACACTCATGGCTCCGGTGTGCGAGCTGACGAGCCCTGTGAGAAACATGTCGCGGCCGAGTTCCTGAAATCGGTCCAGCACGACTACCTCCCCGGGTATACGGGAATCGTGAGAGCCGCCGACCGCGCAGCACTGATGATGTTCGCGTCGACACTCTCAGGCCTGGCTGTTGAAATCTTGGTTCTGAGTGTGGCGATCCGACCCCCACACACCGCTTCCCACGATCAAAACATTCGCTTGGGAGCAGCGGTGCTTCTCGGCCAGACCCACCCGGTTTTGACAGACTCTAAGCATCATTTAAGAGCGGGAGGAGAGTAAGCCAGATTCTGTTCGCGACGACCATCTATCTGTCCGACCTCGGTCGAACTCCGCTTGACGCGGATGCCCCGTACCCTGGCCTCGGCGAGCAGCGTCACGGGCCATGCTTCGGGTTGCAGCGGGGGGGATTACCCTTTTCACTCCCCGAGTACGCTCTGGGCGGCTCGAGGCATTGGTCTCTGTGGCTCTAACCACCGGTTGCCCGGTCCCGGCTTGCGCCGGGCACCCTTGCTCTGCGCTGTCTGGACTTTCCTCTGCGGTTCTAAACCGCAGCGGCCGTCCTTCCTCCCGCTCAGCCGACCGCGTTGCACGGCCGGCTAGGACAGTATACCATGCCCTGATTCCAGATCGACGGAGCCGCCGTGTCCACGAACCTCGGACCGCTGCTCCCCGCCCAACTGGTCCGGCTGTTCTCCGGCCTCGACCTGCGGTCCAAGACCGAGATGGCGTGCGTCCTGGTTACCCAGGGCCCCGACGGGTACCCGAATCCCGCCATCGTCACGGCCGGCGAGCTCGTTGCGGGCAACCTCTCCACGATGCGAATCGCCCTCTACGCGGAGTCCAGCACCTCGCGCAACCTGCGTGACCGGGGCGTCGCCACCCTTTGCCTCGCTCACGAGGGCGCCGCCTACTACGTCAAGGCTGATGCCGAGCCGCACGCGGCGGATTCGCCAGCATTCGCGGGCCTTAGCGTCTTCACCTTGAAGCCCCGCGACGTCCTTAAGGATGCAGAGGAAGGGGCAGAGGTCACCTCCGGGTTTCGCTTCCGTGATCTCAGAGGCGAGGATGCCCTCCTCGAGCGCTGGAGTTCTGTGGTCGACGCCTTGCGGGCGACGTTCACAGCCGACCACGTTTAGGCCCCGATCCATTCGTATATAATCCGCCATGCGAGTGGCCGTCAGGCATCCTGCAACACACCCCGACACGTCGGGGTGTGTTTGTTTTTGAGGGGTGGGCGATGGCGGATCGGCCTGTAGTCTCACCTAGATTCGGGAGGGACCGATGACCCTTGCGGACTACAAGTTCGGCCGGGATGGCCTCACGTTCGACGACGTCGCGCTGGTGCCCGGGCGCTCCTCGGTCCTTCCATCTGAGGTCGCCACGTCGACGCGGCTGGCATCGTCCATCACCTTGCAGATCCCGGTCGTCTCCGCCGCCATGGACACCGTCACCGAAGCCCGCCTCGCCATCGCCCTGGCGCGAGAGGGGGGCATCGGCATCATCCACCGCAATCTGTCCATCGAGGCCCAGGCCCTCGAGGTGGACACCGTCAAGCGCAGCCAGTCCGGCATGATCGTCGATCCGATCACCCTGGAGCCAACGCACCGGCTCGCCGATGCTGTCGCCATCATGGAACGGTATCACATTAGCGGGGTTCCCATCACCGAGAATGGGAAGCTCGTGGGAATCCTGACCAACCGAGACATCCGCTTCCGAACCGAATTTGACGACCCCATCGGCGATGTCATGACCCGCGAGGGCCTCATCACTGTGCCCCTCGGCACGACCCTCGAGGAGGCGAAAAACATCCTGCACCGCCACCGGATCGAGAAGCTGCCTGTCGTCGACGAGGAAGGTCGACTCCGCGGCCTCATCACGGTCAAGGACATTCAGAAGCAGATCGAGTTCCCCTATGCGACCCTCGATCCGCAGGGTCGCCTTCGCGTTGGCGCCGCCGTCGGCGTCGGCCGCGACGCCGACGAACGGGCGGCAGAGCTCATCCACAACGGAGTCGACGTGCTCGTCGTTGACACCGCGCACGGCCACTCCGAAAGCGTCATCGATACTGTCCGCCAGCTCAAACGTCGAACGTCCGTGCCCGTCATCGCGGGGAATATCGCCACGGCGGAGGCGGCCGACGAGCTGATTGAGGCGGGTGCGGATGCCGTCAAGGTCGGCGTCGGGCCCGGCTCCATCTGTATAACGCGGGTCGTCACAGGGGTAGGGGTGCCGCAGCTCACCGCCATTCACGACTGTGCCGAAGCCGCAAGGCGCAGCGGCATTCCCGTAATCGCTGACGGTGGCATCCGCTACTCAGGGGACATCTCCAAGGCCATCGCGGCGGGCGGCGACTCCGTGATGCTGGGGAGCCTCCTGGCCGGCGTAGACGAGAGTCCTGGCGAAGTCGTGCTACGCCAGGGGGAGCGCTACAAGGAGTATCGGGGCATGGGCTCCATCGGCGCTATGCGGGATCGAGGCTACAGCCGCGACCGATACTTCCAGGAAGACGTGCAGAACATGAAGCTGATAGCCGAGGGGGTCGAAGCCCAGGTGCCCTACAAGGGGACCCTATCCAGCCTCGTCTACCAGTTGGTCGGAGGGCTGCGCACCGCGATGGGCTATCTCGGTGCGAGAACAGTCCGCGAGCTCCAGGCGAACAGCCGCTTCATTCGCATAACGCCCGCTTCTATGGAAGAAAGCCACCCCCACGACGTGGTGATGACCAAGCAGGCGCCCAACTACTGGGGGAGATAACGCCGGGCTGGGAGCGGATCAGCGCTCGGCGCCGAGCACTCGGCCCAGGAACAAATCCAGGAAGCCGTCAACGTCAACGTCGAGTGCGACGTCAACGTTCCCTTCGACATCCTCAATGCCGATAACGTCGTCGTTGTCCCCTCGACCGGCGACGACCTCGCGCCGACCGGACATCACCGCGACGGTCTGGCCTCGCGTCAGCTTGCCACTCAGCTCCACATCTACCCGCAGCCGACGGGTGCTCACCAGCCCCGGCTGGAGGGCCACCGCCACCGCCAGCGGGTCGTGGAGAGCCGCCGCGGGGAAACCGAGCCGCGCCGCCATGGCGACGTAGAACTTGAGCAGTGCGGCGGCGAGGCCGCTGGGTGACTCCGGACGGGGACCCGTGGCACGGAGGCATTCTTGAAGCCTCTCTGTCGATAGGGCAGCCCGCCGCGTCACATCGAGTGGGACGAGGGTCATGGGCAGACCGCTGCAAAGAAGCACCGCCGCCGCCTCCGGGTCTGCGTAGCAGTTCGACTCGGCAACCGGCGTGATGTTGCCGGGCACCCCCACCGCGCCGCACATGGCAACGACACGCCCGACCCGCTTCGGCCACTGAGCATCCAGTTCACATGCGAGGGCGATGTTGGTCAGCGGCCCCAGCGCAATCACGGTCAGAGGCTCACCACGGACATTCGCCATGTCACGCAGGAATTCCGCGGCGGATGGAGCGCTGGCCTCGGTGCGCGGTGCAGGAACACCCACGTCCCCGAGTCCGTCGGCGCCATGGAAGAGGGTCGCCGTGGTCAAGCGCCCGACGAGAGGCCGCGCGGCGCCCGGATGGACCGGTACACTTGCCGCACCGGCGACCTCCAGAACGGCCAGGGCGTTCCTCGTGGCCTGTTCAACGGAGACGTTTCCTGCCACCGTGGTGACGCCAGCCAGTTCGACTTCGCGAGAGCGCAGAGCCAACAGGATTGCGAGGGCGTCGTCGACGCCTGGATCGACATCCAGGACCACGCGCATGCTCACGCCGCGGCGGGAAGGTCCTCGTCCGGCGTCTCCTCCTCTTCCTCCTCCTCGGCAGTGGACGCGACGCTGGCGGTGATCCTTTGCTGGAGGTGGCTGAGCGCGGCGACCAGCGGCGCGTCAGGCGGCGGGCCGCCTCCAGCGGCGGGCGCGGGTCGCACCTCCACATCGGGCTGTAGACCCACGTTGTTGAGCACGCGGCCCAGCCCGGAATCAATCCTCAACACCGTGATCTGGAGGGCTGATCCGTCGCTCAGCGGCTCCACAACGCTGCCGGCCACCGAGCCGGCCGTCCGGGTGCCGAGCACCGGGCCCACTCCCTGTTCCTGGATCGCCGCCGCCAGGAGCTCCGCCATGGAGGCTGACCCCTCATCGACGAGGACGGCCATTGGCTTCGTCCAGCGTGCTTGGCTCGCCACGGAGTACGACCTCGTCTCGCCGGAACGGCTGGTCTGGCGATAGAGCGGCGAGCCCTCCGGTAGGAAGAGCCCGGCGACACGGGCCCCCACGTCGAGCCGCCCTCCGCCGTTGCCGCGCAGGTCGAGAACCAGGGCACGGGCTCCGCCGGCCTCGATCCAAGTGAGCTCGTCGATCAGCTCCTGATAGAGCGCCGGTCGGGGGAAGCCACGCAGATTGACGTACCCGATCTGATCGATGATCTTCGATTCGATGGACTCCACCCGGATGCTGGCCCGCTCGACCTCGACCTCGAATGGCTCGGGTCGGCCAGCGCGCCGCATTGTGAGCTTGACCTTCGTGCCCGCCTGGCCCCGGACTGCCAGCGCTGCCTCCGCGGCCGTCATGTCGCGCGCAGGCCTGCCGTCGATGGCGACGAACTCGTCACCAGGCAGGATTCCGCTTCGCTCCGCTGGACTCGCGGGGAACACATAGTCCACGCGCAACGGGTCGGTCCGGAGGCGCACCCCCACCCCCTCATAGCGCAGCTGGCCGGATGCCCACTCCTGGTGGTCGCGATACATCTGCGGGGTGAGGAACCCGGTGTGCCCCTCACGGGCTGCCCCGGCCATCGCCCGAATGGCTGCGTACGAAACCCTCTCCTGGGGCAGCCCGTCGCCGCGGGCTTCCCACAACAAGCAATAGCGATCGGCGAAGCGCGCCCAACTCCCTGTCGAGTCGTCTACCGTCCAGTCGTCAGATAGGCCCGGGGGGGGAGTGGGCCGGCTTCTGCGGACCTCCGAGGCGGCCGCCGCTGCCGCTGGTGGCAGGAGCAGGGACGGCGGCAGCGGCTCGATGAATCGCTCAGTGAGGAGATCGAATGCCTCTTTCACGAGACCGAGCCCTGGTGATGGCGGGTCTCCAGCGCCACACGCTGCCGCCTGGACACCGTGGGGCGAGGTAGCAAAAACAACCGCGATGAGCAGAAATACGGTGAGCGAGCGCAACCGTCATTCCTCTGGGTCAGCAGGATCTGCGGACGGCGCAAAAGCTCCACGAGCTTCTACGCTCGCCGACGATAGTATCATCATTGAGCTTATGGCTGCTCCGCCGGTCTGGAGACTCCTCGTCCTCCTGGTGCTCCTGTGCGCCAACGCCCTGCTCGGCGCTGGGCAGGGCGCAACGTTGGCCGTCGCGGGGCGCAGCGCCTCCTCCGAAATCGTCGACGTCGCCCTGGATCCAGGCCACTCGACCTGGGACATAGGGGCAGTGGGCGCGGGAATGGCCGAGCACGAGCTCACGCTCGACGTAGCGAATCGAGCGCGCGCGCAGCTGCAGGAGTGGGGGTACAGCGTCAGGCTCACGCGGGAGGGAAGGAGCCGAGTGGCCACCGCTGTTCCGCCTGACCCCACTGAAGCCGTCCGGACCGAGCAAGGGGCGCGCCATGCCGCAGCCGGACCGGCGCGCGCGTACGTTTCGATCCACTTCAACGCGCACCCGAACCAGAGTCTTCGAGGAACCGAGACCTACGTCAACAGCGATAATCACGGCCCCGCAAGCTGGCGGCTCGCTGGGCTGCTACAGGCCGAAACGGTGGCTGCGCTCGCGGCGGCGGGGTACACGCCTTTCGACCGCGGCGTCAAAGAGGATCTCACGGCCGGCAAGCCCTACGGCCACTTCTTCTCACTTCGCGGCCCGTTTCCGAGCGCTCTCGTGGAGTGCCTCTTTCTGTCGAATCCTTCAGAGGCGGAAATTCTCCGGCACGATGCGATGCGCGACGCCATCGCTCGAGGCATCGCGCTGGGGGTAGCGCGATATCTGGATGGGGAATAATCCCCGTGCGTGACTTGCATTTTCCAGCGCCACCGGCTTGAGGGGACGGACTGATGACACGCGTCTGTAGGAGCTGCGGAACAACCTACGAGGACTGGGTCACGATGTGCCCCGACTGTGGCGTTCCCCTCGCGGGCGCGCCGGGCACTGACGCAGACCCGGACACCGACACGGACCGTACGCTCTCCATCGAATTCACCTTGTTATCCGGGGAAACCATATCGGTACGCGACGAGATCGATGAGCCAATCACCGAGGAGGCCGTGCGCCACTACGCCGAGCGACTCATCCGGGAGATGGGCACGGACGTCGTCCGCACGTTCGCCTACTGGTGGGAGGGCGAGTTCTACGTGGACGCGGTGCGGCTTCGTGAAGTGGCGGCGCTAAGCGTTTCAATGGTCAGTCCTGACGACGACGAGGACAACGACTGAACCCCATAGCGGGCTGCTGGAACAACCCGCTCACCTGAGCTTGTGGTTCGACAAGCTCACCAGGATCGGCGCTCATCCCGAGCTTGCCGAGGGACAGGCTCACCACGAGCGGAATCCGAGCTTTTCAGCAGCCTGTTTGCTTAGGCGTCCCTGGGCCGGGAGCCGAGCTAGCCATCTTTCGCCCTGACCACGAGCACCGGGCGGCCGCCGTTGCGCAGCACGGCATCGGTCACGCTGCCCAGCAGCGCTCGTCGGAGGCCGGTCCTGCCGTGGGTGGCCATCGCTACCAGGTCGATATCATTCGCCGACTCGTACTTGATGATCTCGCGAGCCGGGTCGCCGTTAGCGACCGTCCACACAGCGCGGATGCCGCGGTCCGCGAGTTGGCGCACGATCTCCTGCAAGCGCGCACTTCCCTGGGCTCGCAGCTCTGCCTGAGCTTCATCGATCGCCTCAATGGCAGCCCCTGCGCCGGCTTCGAGGTCGGCAGAATAGACGGCTGGATTTGGCGAAGGGATCACCTCTAGCAAGTGGACCTCGGCCTGGAGCGGCCCGGCCAGCTCGATCACATGGGGTAGAGCCTGCTCCGCGAAGGGCGAGCCGTCATGGGGCACCAGAATCCGTCGGTACATTGCACAGCTCCCAGTCTTTACCTATGGGCTCGTTATACTTCGGAGGCGATCCGGGGACCAAATCCTCGCATCTCCGTCGCTCCGGGCTGAAATCCGAGTCGGGCGCGCTCTGCAGCACCACTCCAAGCGGAGGCAACATCGGCCCCCTGCACACGGACGAGTTCGTGCTCCTCGTCGATCGCGACGGCAAGCAGTACCTTGTGCGTCTCCGAACAGGGGGCGAGTTCCATTTCCATCGCGGGATCGTCCCCCACGACAGCATCATCGGCCAGGATGAAGGCGTCTGTGTCACCACCAGCCGTGGCACCCTGGTCTGGGCCTATCGGCCGCGCATGTACGACTACCTCATGGAGATGCCGCGGACTAGCGCCATCATCTACCCCAAGGACATCGCCTTTCTGCTGATGTGGGCGGACGTATTCCCCGGAGCACGGGTGTTCGAGGCTGGCGTCGGGTCGGGCGCGCTCGCCATCGCGCTGCTCCGCACCATCGGCGTCGGGGGCCGTCTCGTCACATATGACACCCGTTCGGACATGATCAAGGCCGCAACGCGCAACGCCGCGGGCTTTCTGGGCAGCACGCCCAACTGGACGACCCGGCTGCGGGACGTGTACGAGGGCATCGACGACGGCCCCTTCGATCGCGTCGTGCTCGACGTGCCCGACCCTGGACGGGTCGCCCCCCACGCGGCAGCTGTGCTCGTGCCGGGCGGCATCTTGTGCTCGTACGTGCCCAATATCACCCAGGTCGCGGCGAGCGTCGAGGCCTATCGGGCGGGGGGCCTGTTCGTCGAAATCGAGACATACGAGACGCTGTACCGACCGTGGCGGTTTCGGGGCAGAAGCGCGCGGCCGATCCACTACATGGTTGCGCACACGGGCTTCCTGACGGTCGCCCGCCGGGGCCAGGGAGCCTTACTTCCAGATCAGGACGACAGAATCGAGTGAGCGCCGCTTAGCTCAGAAGAGCGAGGCGAGCATGCTATACTGGAGGTTACCCTTCGAAAGCCCTGGTTCATTAGCAGGGAGGAACTCGGAGAATCTGGCGGCACAAGCTCCTGCGCCGGGGCGGGTGTCGGCATTGACACGGTTGTAGGCGCACCATAGCTCGCCGCGAGCACCATTTTCGGGGTTGGCTACACGCCAGTCACCGTCTCAATCGGGACGGGGCCACCTTGGGGTGGTGCTTTTGCATGGGTGCCGAATGAGAATTGACCCGCCCAACCTGCTCTGGCCCACCAGCGGACACGCGGAGGGCAGCACACGGCTGAACGCGCTCGATAACGCCCTCCTCGCGGCCGGCATTGGTGATCTCAACCTCGTGAAGGTGACCAGCGTGGCGCCCCACGGCGCAGTCCTCGCAGGCGAGCGCCCGTCGCTGGCGTCGGGCGCCGTGGTTCCTGTCGTGCTGACCTCCGTGCAGAGCGAGCGGCCAGGCCAGATGGTGAGCGCCGCGGTAGGGGTCGGCCTGGGCAACGGTAGCCACGGGATGATCATGGAACACTCGGGAGAGGGTAGTCCCGAGGAGATGGAAGCAATCGTCCGGCACATGCTGGACGAGTCCTTCATGCGGAGGGGTCTCGAACTCGAGACCGTCGTGGTGCGGTCCGTCAGCCACAGCGTCGAACGGGTCGGCGCGGCGGTGGCGGCGGTCGTCCTCTGGTGGGGGTGATCAATGAAGGGTGTCGGTACGCATCTCGTCCTCGAGCTCTGGGGCTGCAGTAACCTGAACTCAGCGACCGTCGTAGAGGCCGCGCTCCGCGACGTGGTCGCCGCCACCAACGTAACGCTCCTCGATCTCCGCGTGTATCCGTTTGCGCCCGTCGGCGTCACCGGTGTGGCCATCGTTGCCGAATCCCACATCATGATCCACACCTGGCCCGAGCACGGCTACGCCGCCGTGGACGTGTTCACCTGCGGCGAGGAGCGCGACCTGGATGCTGCCATCGAGGCCATCCGCGAGCACTTCACCCCAGATCGGGTCCAGATGATGCACATCGTGCGCGGCATCCTCGTTGACTGAACCCTCCGACTATCCGGCCGTCGAAGGCGACTGGTACTTCGAGACGGAGCGATCTGGGTTCGCGCAGGGAGTTCGAGTGCGAGAGCGGCTCCTCTCGGAACAGACAGGGTTCCAGGAGCTGGAGATCATCGACACGGACCCGTTCGGCCGGGCGCTCGTGCTCGACCAAGCGCTGCAGACCTCCGAGCGCGACGAGTTCATGTACCACGAGATGATCGTCCACGTCCCTTTGATGACCCATCCCGACCCGCGGCGCGTGCTCATAATCGGCGGGGGCGATGGCGGGACGCTCCGCCGTGTGCTGGAACACCCACGGGCAGCGCCGACCCAGGTCGAGATCGACCGGCGGGTGATTGACGCGTGCCGGGCGCACATCCCCTCGATCGGAGCCGGTGCGTTCGAGGACGCGCGGGCCCAGGTGGTTATCGGCGACGGCATCGCCTTCGTGCGCGACAGTCAGGGACAGTTCGACGTAGTGATCGTCGATTCGACTGACCCCGTCGGACCCGCCATCCAACTGTTCGAAGCCCCGTTCTATCGCGACGTGGCAAGCGCCCTCGCAGAGGATGGCCTCATGGTTGCGCAAAGCAGCTCGCCCCTCTTCATGGCAGGGGAGCTGCGGAGCCAGGTGGCACACATGCGGCAGGTCTTCCCCATAGTCCGCACGTATCTCGGCGTCGTCCCCGGCTACCCGGGGAGCCTGTGGAGCTACACGATCGGCTCTCTGCACCATGACCCAACCACAGTCGATCGACTCACCATCCAGCGGCGTCTGTCCGAGGCAGGGATCGAGACCCACTACTACACCGCCGACGTCCATCTCGCGTCGTTCGTCCTTCCACCGTTCATCGCAGACATCGTTGCCTGACGAGGAGAGCGTCCGGTGGCGCCAAGCCGGCCACCCGGTCCCTCTGGGGTGAGATGCCCCTGGTAGCCGTGGATCCTCCCTTCCTGGCGGCCGGGCGGACGGACGAGGTCGCCGCGATCATCCTCGGAGCGCCGCTTGACGCCACGGAGAGCTTCCGCAGCGGGACGCGGGAGGCCCCGCGGCGGATACGTGCCGTCTCCGACGTTCTTGAGACGTTCAGCCCGACACTTGGCTCCGACCTGGCGCAGCTCGGGCTCGTTGACTGGGGCGACGTGTCGTGCGGACGGGATGTCGATGCGGCGTTGGCTGCCATCGCCGACGCGATCGAGGAGGCGTGCGGCCATGGGCTGCCCCTGCTGATTGGCGGCGAACACACTGCCACACTCGGGGCCGTGCGCGGGGCGCTGCGACGTTATCCGGGCCTCCAGGTCATTCAAATTGACGCCCACGCCGATCTCCGGGACCAATACGACGGATTGCGCACCTCCCACGCCACGGTGATGCGTCGTATCGCCGACGCCGTTGGCCTGGATCGCATCTGCCAGTACGGCATCCGCTCAGGCATCAGCGAGGAGTTCGAGCTGGCTCGGAGCTGCCTCCATTCGGGGGCCGACCTCGTACTCACCCGGCAAGTGCGCGACAGGATCCACACGCGTCCGGTCTATCTCACGATCGACATCGACGTTCTCGACCCCTCTTGCGCCCCTGGGACCGGATGCCCCGAGCCGGGCGGTCCGAATTTCCGAGAGCTCCTATCGTTCCTCTACTCACTGCAAGACCTCCGGGTGATCGCGGTGGACGTGATGGAGGTGCTTCCGGCGGCCGACGTGAACGACATTACGTCCGTCGCGGCCGCCAAGCTTCTCCGCGAAGCGGCCTTGCTTTTCGCGAGTCCAAAGTCCAAAGTCCAAAGTCCAAAGTCCAGGGCCACTCTGGATGTCTGAGCTCGGGAAACCCGGGTTTCCCTCTACCCGGGTTGGGACCTGGGACCTGGGACCTGGGACTTCGGCGATCTGGCTGTGCATCGGGGCGAGCCTTCTTCTCCGACTTGGAAACTCGGCCACCGGCGTGCTCATGGGCCTCCTCCTTGCCGAGGTCGACCGGCAACGAGGCGACGTCCCAGCTACTGCCGTCGGCCTGCTGGCCGCTAGCTTTTACCTCGCAGAGCTGCTGGGCGCTCCCTGGTTCGGAGTGTTGAGCGACCGCCATGGGCCTCGTCGATTCATGGTTGCGGGGCCTGTCTTTGGAGGCGTCGCGGTCCAGCTCATCGCTTGGCCAAGCCTGCTCCTGGGTTGGCCGCTGCTCCTGGCCGGCATGGCGCTCGGGCGCGTCATCGAGGGGCTCTCGACAGCCAGCTCTGCACCCTCCACCTTGAGCTTCCTGTCGTCCGAGACTTCGAGCGCACCGGCCGTGCGCGGGCGCGTGATGGCGTGGTTCGAGATGGCCACGGTTGTGGGGATTGGCGGGGGCTTCGTGGCCGGCGCAATCCTTTGGGACCGACTCGAGCACGCGGCGTTCGTCGCGGTCACCGCCATCTATGTCGCGAGCCTGATGACCTTCGTGCGTATACGGGCAACCAGGGCGCATGAGGCTCATGGCCCCGGCCCTGAGCCTCATGCGCTGATATCGGTGTTGCGGCGCCCCCGAGTGCTTCGCTTTGCCCCGGCGTGGCTGTGCGTCAACACCATCGTGGGCGTCTGGGGCACCCACTCCGCGTTCCAGCTCGCCGGCGAGGAGCATGCCGGCCAGTACCTGGCCGGAGGCTTCACGGGTACCAGCCTCGGCGCAGGGTTCGCCTTCTTCACCGTCGCATTCATGCTGGGTGTATATCTGTGGGGACTGGTGATCGGCACCCGCCGCAAGTCGAGCATCATGCTGCTCACGCTGTCGGGGATCTACGTTATTTGCCTGTCGCTCTTCGCCGTCAACCACATAGGCCAGATGGGAGGATTCGGCCTGGCCGCGTTCACGGTGCTGTTTGGGGCGGGGGTCGTCGTGGCGAGCGGATTTACGCCGGCCGCTCTCGCGTACCTGGCCGACCTGTCGGAGGAGGCGGTCCACCAGCGCGGCGCCACGATGGGCCTTTACTCCGTCATGCTGGGGCTGGGCCAGCTCCTGGGCGGAGCGCTGGGGGGCCCCTTCGCCGACGTGGGTGGAGTCGACGGCCTCATACTCCTGACCGCCATCCTGGGGACCGGCGCTCTCGGGACGCTCGTAGCCTTGCGACGGGATGAGGCGTTAGAGCGCAGCGGCCAGGGGGCCGCCGGCACGAATTAGTCGGGGCCCGTCCCTTGTAACCTGAGAAAGGAGCCGGGGCGCGGCTGGCCGTCCTCGCCGCGCACGTCGGCGACGAGCCAAGTGGCGCCGTCAACGCCTTCCTCCACCCGAACGTAGCCGAAATTGAAGAACCCACTCTCTCGGTACAGCACCGTCGGGTTAAGCGTAGGATCGAGGGCCGTCTCCCCCCGATTCGTGCTCGCGCTCAACGGGCCGGCCATCAGCTCGTGGAACACGAGGGGCTGCCCGTCCCCATTCACATCGATGCTGTACCTTGCCGACATTGCCAGGTGGGCGTCGCCGGAAAGAAAGACGACGTTCGTTACGCCGTGGTCATCGAGGTACCGAAGCAGGTCCAGCAGCTCGCGCTCGAACCCGGTCTGGCTCGAGAAGTCCCATCTCGTTCCGTTGGCCCAGCCGTCCCTACCGAGCACCGCGGCGCCGAATCCGCCTGTGGGGAGAGAGAGGGGAACGCCGCTGCTCACCACCTTCCAGGTCGCCATCGAAGCGCCGAGCTCGGCCTTGAGCCAGGCCAATTGCTCGCGCCCGAGCATGGTCTTCTGGTTCTCCGGCGTGTCGGGAAGCTCGTTGCGGCTTCGAAAGGAGCGTACGTCCAGGCGGAAGAGGTCCAAGCGTTTTCCCCACCCGAACCGACGGTAGATTCGGTCCTGATCAGCACGATCCAAGTCGATGGCAGAATAGGCGAAGAAGGCATCCCTTGCCGCGCGAGCCAGGTTCGAAAACCCGCTGCGCCCGGCGCGCAGCGGGTTCCAGTACGACCATCCCGCTCCGGCGTCGTTGATGATCTCGTGGTCGTCCCACTGGGCGTACATGGGCGTTGTGCGCAAGAGCTGCTGAAACTGTCCGTCACCTCGGTTGTAGCGCCAGTGTTGCCAGTACACCTCGCGCACTTCATCTGGTCGGTTCCAGTCCACTCGTGGGCTGGCGACGCTAGGGAAGCCACCGGGGATGTTGGGGGAGCTTTCCGGGTCGAGGCCCGGACACGAGTTGTCCGCGTAGATCATGTCACCGGTGGCGACGAAGAAATCCGGGGCGAGGTCGCGCATGGCCCCGAAGATGGCGTACCCGCTGGTGGGCTTGCGGCAATATCCACCACCTCCGAGGTCCCCGCCGAAGACGAACGCGACCGGCGCGGCGGCGTCGGGGCTGGGCGCCGTTCGGAACGACCCGGTGCCACCCTCAGCGACGATACGCTCGGGGCGCTCTCGAAGCCTCTCCATCCAGACCTCGTAGACATAGAGGGTGTCGGGCTCGAGCCCGTCCAGCCGCACGGTGGCCGTGTAGTCCGACGCCTCGGACACAAAGACGGCGGCGGGCGCGAGCAACGGCCGGGGCATGCTCCCCCCCTGATACTCGACGTGCACGAAGGCGCGACCACTGGCTCGGGTCCAGACAACGGCGGTACTCGCTGTGACGTCGCCAACCGCGACCCCATGCGTGAGGGTAAGATCCGCATCCGCTTGCCCGTGAGGCTCCTCGAGGGCTTCCCCGCGGGTCGCAAGCTCGTCCATTTGCTGGGCCAGGTGTCCCGTGGCCAGCAGCAGGAACCGGCCCCAGGGCACACTATCCGGCCCGCCGCGCAGAACGGCAGCCAGGGATACCGACAGGATGAATACAAGCAGCCCAACAGAAAGGCGCAGCTTTCCCAACTCGGCGGCGCTCCTCCGACGGTCTACACGGCACGCAAGTGTCGCACACCCGGTCCGCCACCTCCGGAAGGGCAGGTAGCCGGCGTCCCGACAGCGCGTCGGCTCAGCAGGTCAGGCGCGTTCTCTCGAGAGGACGTCAGGAAGAAGGGCCGCGGCGCCTGAAGCCGAGAGGTCTGGGAACGACAGCTGCCGGAGTGCTTGGATATGCGCCGCAACCGGCATAGGCGCGATCTTTGACCCGGCTGGTCGGCTATGGTATGAGGCGTCTACAAGATTTTCAGGAGGAAGCTGTGCGAGGTCGTTGCTGGGTCGTGGTCGCGGTGGCTCTAGCCGTGTGGACCTCCTGCGCGCCGGCCGCCGGTCCGGGGCCGCGGGGCGAGACGAGTCCCGGGGAAGGCGACCAGGCTCTCCCCCCAAAGACCGTCGTCATCGGCATTCAGCGGGAGCCGCACTCCCTGAACCAGAACATCACTGGTGGTGGCAGCCTCACCGCGGGCGGGGCTTCGAACGTGCCCAGGATCCTGCACGACAACCTCGCGGTGCCGTCAGGCATGGCTGCGTACGAGCCACGCCTGGCCGCCGAGATGCCGTCGGTCGAGCGCGGGACCTGGCGTGTCAACCCCGATGGCACGATGGACATGACCTGGAACCTTCGGCCAAACATCAGGTGGCACGATGGCGCCCCGTTCAGCAGCGCCGATCTCCTCTTCACCTTCACGGTCCGCAAAGAGATCGGCACACGGACGGCGGGGGGAGGGCGCCCGGAACTCATGGAGTCCGCCACCGCTCCTGACCCTCTGACGTTTGTCGTGCGCTGGTCGACGGTGTACGTCCGTGCGAACGAGCCGACGGGCCTGGAGCCACTGCCACGGCACCTGCTGGAAGACGCGTACCAGCAACAGGACCGTGAGACGTTTGCCGCGAGCCGCTTTTTCACCACTGAGTTCGTTGGGCTGGGGGCGTATCGGCTGGCCGCGTGGGAGCCAGGCTCCCACATTGAGGCCCGGCGCTTCGAGGCCTACTACCTCGGGCTCCCGCCCATCGATCGAGTCGTCGTCCGCTTCGTCCCGGATCCCAACACCCTCGTCGCCGGCGCGCTGGCAGAGGCCATCGACGTCATCGTGTCGGACGCGATTGACGCAGCGACCGGGTTGGAGGTGAAACGGCGCTGGGAGGGGACCGGGAACCAGGTACAGTTCTACGAGCTGGAGGGGCTCCACCAGTTGGAGATGCAGCACCGCCCGGAGTACGCCCGCCCGCGCAACGGCCTCACGAATCGGACCGTGCGTCAGGCCCTGTATCACGCCGTCGACCGACACGGACTGACGGAGGTCGTGACGAGCGGCGTGTCGCCGGTGGCCGACAGCTGGTACGCAGCCAACCACCCCCTGCGGCGTGAGCTGGAGCCGCATATTCCCCAGTTCCCCTATGATCTGGGGCGCGCCCAGCAGCTGCTGGCGCAGGCGGGCTGGGTCCGTGGGTCGGAGGGCACGCTCGTCTACACACAGACCGGCGACCGCTTCGAGACGGCCCTGATGTCCAAGCGGGGGACCGCCGACGAGCGCGCGCTGAGCGTGATGGCCGACGGCTGGAAGCAGGTCGGGGTGCAGGCGGAGTTGGACATCCTGACCTCGGCCACGCAGGACGACCGCGAGTACCAGTCAAAGCGCCCCGGCCTGTATTTTACGAGCCCCTCGGGCGTGAACTTCTACGACAACCGCCTCAACTTCAACGCCATCACGCGCCCCGAGAACCGCTGGACAGGGACGAATCGGGGCGGCTACAGCAACCCGAGAGTCGATGCGCTGCTGGAGGCGCTCGCCGTGACTATCGACGACCGGGAGCGACTGCTGCTGCACCGCGAGCTGCTGGCGGAGCAGATGGCCGACGTGGCGCTCATGCCGCTGTTCTGGGAAGTGCAGCCGCTGCTGGTGCGCAAAGGGATCACGGGCCCCAGAATGGCGGGCAACGAGGGCACCGTCCACATCTATCAGTGGGACAAGCAGTAGCGCGGGCCCGCTACACGAATGAGAGAATGGCTCAGTCGAATACAGTCTGCGAGTATGGAGCCACGTCAACGAACGCCTCGATGACGCTCGGACCGCCCAGCTTCAGGCCCCATTCGATGGCGGCACGCAGCTCGGTGAGGTCGCGCGCGGATCGGCAGGGCACCCCGAAGTAGTGGGGGGGCGTAGGACTGGGCTCGCCCAGGTAGCTCCCGTGCAGGCCGTAGGCCCTCCGCTCCTGCTTGACTTTCATCAAGCCCAGCCATCCGTCGTTGAGCACGACGATGGGAACGGCCAGGTCCAGGCGCTTCGCGGTCGCTAGCTCACCGACCGTCATCTGGAAGCACCCGTCCCCCACCATGCCCACCACCGCCCGGTCGGGGTGGACAAGCTTGGCGGCGTACGCCGCGGGCATGCCGAATCCCATCGATGACCACCCATTCGTGGCCAAGCACGTCCAGGGCCGATCCGTCCGCCACTGCGTGGCGATCTGATGGGTGTGGGCGCCTACGTCGTACGCCAGAATGCCGTCTTCGGGGAGGATCTCCCTCACGGCGTCAATGACCTGATGCGGCCCCAGTCCGTCGCAGTCGGGGCGAAGGGCTCGTTCAAGGGCCGCGCGGTGCGCTTCGAACTCCGCCGGCGACCAGTCATTGGGTACGGGGCTCAGCTCGGCCAGGGCGTCCACCGCCCGATCCATGTCCCCACTCGCGTTGAGCAGCATGTGCACGTCGGGCCCGGCCTCCGCCTTCTCGGTGCTCACGTGGATGACTGGCGTGCTGCCAGTCCACTCTTCGTAGTTCATCTCGATCGGGTCGTAGCCGATGGCCAGGATGAGGTCCGCTCGTCTGACGAACGCCTGGACGTCTGTCCTGCGTGCGCGCCCCAGGACGCCGCACCAGTTGGCATGGCTCTCGGGCAGAAACCCCTTGGCGTGCAGCGTGGAGACAAAGGGCACCCCCTGCTGCTCGACGAAGCGGAGCAGCTCCCCAGCGGCGCGACCGCGCGTGAAGCTGAGTCCGGTCACTACGAGCGGCCTGCGGCTCCGCCTCAGCGCTGTCATCACCTCCGTGGCCACTCGCTCGGTGATATCCGGAAGCGATGTTGGATCGACCGAGCCCAGAGGCTCCCTTGGATCGGAGGCCTCGCTCACGTCCTCCGGTAGGTCCAGGTGCACCGGGCCCGGCGGCTCTGCGCACGCCAGCGCCAGAGCCTCATTCAAAGTGCTCGCCACCCGGCCCGCGCGAAGCGGGAAGCTGCCCTTGGTGAGCGGCTGAAAGAGGACGTGGTGGTCGATGCGCATCTGGACGCGCCGGTCGAGCCAGGGCGTCGGCACGTTGCAGGTGATCGCGAGCACTGGATCGCGATCGAGCCAGGCTGCCCCCACGCCGGTGGTCAGATTCGTTGCGCCGGGCCCCAGGGTTGCCACGGCCACGCCCGGTGTGCCCGTCAGGTGGCCCACCGTCGAGGCCATGAATCCGGCGGACGTTTCGCTAGCCGTGAGGACGAACCGGACGGAGCTATGGCGGAGCGCCTCGATGAGGGGCAAGACCGGGCCGCTCGGAATCCCGAACACCCAGCGAACCCCGGCCTGTTCGAGGATGCTGACCATCAGCTCCGCGTTATTCACCCTTGGGCTCCATCGCTCCCCCTACGGCCCGCCTGCAAAGATTACTCGTTGCACCAACCCGAACGCGCGCATATGATCGCCCCACAACCCCAGTAAGAGGTGGTAGATGGCTCTCGTGGCGCGATCTGGTCTGGCGCTTCTGGTGGTGGCCATCATGGTAGCGGGGTGCGGGGCGCCCCCGGGCCCGGGCCCTCAGCCTGGAGGCACGGAGTCCCAGCGATCGTCCACCGGCAAGAAGCGGTTCACCGCCGCCGTGCTCAAGCCCGATCTTACGTCCCTCCGTCCGTCGGTGGACAGCGGCTCCAACCGCGTCGTGGAGCTGATCCACGCCGGGATGGCACGCACCGACGAGCGAAGCGGCCTGCACCCGCAGCTGGCGGAGGAGGTGCCCACCCTGGAAAACTACCTGTGGCAGGTGCTCCCCGACGGGCGCATGTCAATGACCTGGCGCATCCGGGCCGACGCCCGCTGGCACGATGGCGCACCCATCACCTCCGCCGACTTCGTCTTCTCGGCCGAGGTGGAGCAGGACCGGGAGATCGCCTGGCGCCGCGACGCCGGCTGGGCCGCCGTCGAGGGCGTGGAAGCGCCCGACCCACGCACGTTCGTCATCCGCTGGTCGACGCCCTACATCGAAGCCGACGCGATGGCGGCTTCGTCGGAGCGATTGCTCCCAGAGCATCTCCTCGAGCGGACCTACAGGGAGAACAAAGCGGGTCTCCTCGAGCATCCCTATTGGACGAACCAGTGGGTGGGCGCCGGCCCCTTCAGACTGCGCGAGCTGGTACAGGGAAGCCACCTGCTGCTCGAGGCCTACGACGAGTATGTCTTGGGGAGACCGAAGGTCGCCGAGATCGAGGTCAAACTCATCCCCGACTCGGCGACCCTCGTCGCGAACATTCTCGCGGGCGCGGTGGACCTGACGCTGGGGCTGACGCTCGCTCCCGACGAGGCGGCGAACCTGCGTGCCCAGTGGCGCGACGGCAAGGTCATCACGAGTCCGTACTTCGGCAGCACGGTCGCCGTCTTCCCAAAGCTCCGCAATCCCAGTCCCGCCATCGTCCTCGACGTCCGATTCAGACGGGCGCTCCTGTACGCCATCGATCGCCAGGAGATGGTGGACACGATCCTGGTGGGGCAGAGCGCCATCCCCCACAGCATCGCGGCAGTCCCGACGGTCCCGCAGGAGGAATTCCAGGCCAGCGTCGTCCGCTACGACTACGACCCGCGGCAGGCGGCACGCCTGCTGGAGGAAGTGGGCTACCAGCGTGGGCCGGGCGGCGTCTACGAGGACGCAAGTGGGCAGCGACTCTCCCTCGACATCTGGGCCATCCAGGAGGAGCAGGAACGCGCGAAGGGCATGCTCTCCGTGGCAGACTACTGGAAGCGCGCGGGGATCGACGCGCAGCCGGTGGTCGTCCCTCCGACCCAGGCCAACGCCGAACTGTTAACCACGTTCCCCGCGTTCATCGTGCGTGGCGGGGCTGGCGGCGGCATCAGCGCCATTCAGCGCTACTACCACGGTGTCGGAATTCCCTCGGCGCAGACGCGGTTCAGTGGCAACAACCACGCACAGTACAGCAGCCCGGAGCTGGACGGCCTCATCGACCGGCTGATGGTGGCGATTCCGCGCGGGGAGCGCATCGAGGCCCTGAGGCTGGTGCTCCGCCACCTGACCGACCAGGTCGTGGGCATGGGCCTGTTCTACAACGTGGACAACGCCATGGTGGGTAACCGGCTCGTGGACGTCACACCCAGCAACCATGTGTCGCGCGGCTGGAACGCGCACCTCTGGGACGTACGGTGAGGCCCGTGGCGGGCTCCCGGCTCAGCCCTCTCCCCGCCGCTCGACCCGCAGCGCGCGGTCCCGCTGGTAGAGATCCAAAAACTGGCCCCACACGGGGCTGAACTGGGCAGTGTCGATAGGGTAACGAGCCTGGCCGTCCCCGCCGCCGACGCGTCGCTCGCCCCGCCGCCCAGGCACCATGGGGATCTCAATGTTCTGGGCCGGATCCCAGAACACGTTCATCGGCTCCCCGCCCTCCTCGACGACGTCGAGTTGCTCCTCCAGCAGCTTCCGAAAGCCGATGACCGCCGTGTCGCTGTAGCCCAGGTGCTCCTGCGTACGGTCGGTGATCTCGCCCTGAGCCCACCACCCCATGTGGTCCTGGGCGGTGATGTAATCGAAGATAGGCTCACCCTTCTCGTCGGCGAAGGGCGGCTCGAAGCAGGGAATTACGTCCTGCTTCGGAACCTGGACGCTCGGGTCGGGAGTGTACGTCAGGTAGAGGATGTGCCAGGTGTGCGTGTCGTCGACCGGGACGCCGATCTGGCCGCCCCGCAAGTACGGGAAGACGATAACGGTGTGCTCGGACCACACGCCCTCGGCGCCCGGCCGCAGGTGCATCATCCACTTCCGCTGGCCGTGCTCGAACGGCTCGGCCCGGATCTCGCGGTACTCATGGCGCATCTCGTCGGTTACGATGCCGTCCCACTCGGGAGCTGGCGGGAGCATGTGCCAGGGCTGTTTGAGGAACTCGATCGCTTCGGGCTTTACCGGCTTCCCCTGCGCTCGCATGCGCTCGATGACGTACTCGTAGAAATGCCCGTGCAGATACGTCCCATGGTTGGGATCGCCGCCGTTCTCCAGGCACTGGAGCCAGTTGCATGGGAGCATGGTGACGCCGATGTGGCGGAATGTGTTCGGGCGGACGAATTGGTCCCAGCGGGGCAGCAGAGGGACGGGCGGCTCGCCCAGGTACGCCCAGATCAGACCGCCCATCTCCTGGGCCGGGTAGCCGGTGATCTTGATCCGTTCCTTGAAGGTGCTTCCCGGCGGCTCCAGGGGCTGGTCGGTACATTGCCCGGTGGCGTCGTACTTCCAGCCGTGGTACGCACAGCGCAGTCCATCCTGATCCGGGATGCCGTACCAGAGACCGGTGGCGCGGTGGGCGCACCGCTGGCCGATGCAGCCCAGGTTGCCACCGCGGTCCCGGTAGAGGACGAGGTCCTCGCCGAGGATGCGGACGCGACGGACCGGGTTCTCCAGCAATTGCGCCGTGGCGGCGATGGGATGCCAGTACCAGCGCAGCAGCTTGCCCATGGGGGTTCCTGGCCCTACCCGCGTCAGGCGCTCGTTCTCTTCAGCTGTCAGCATGCTTCCTCCACTCCTTGCCCCGCCTAAACCTCCGTCTGCGCGAAGATCTCCTCGACGGCGACACTGAAGCCGGGTAACAGCCCGGCGCCATCGAGCATGTCGCCGGAGTTGAGGATCCGCGCCTCTTGGCCCGGGACTTGCACCGTCACAGTGGCGGTGGCTGGGTCGATCACCCAGATCAGGCGCACACCATAGAGCAGATAGAACTGGATCTTGTCCAGAAAGTGGGCCATGTGCTGGTCCGGCGAGAGGATCTCGATGGCCAGGTCGGGTGGGCCCTGGAGATAGAGGTCGGCGATGAGCCGCTCCCGGGCCACGTACGTGAGGTCTGGGACGTAGGTCCGCTCTCGCCCGCGCGGGCCGAAGATACAGCGGAACTCGGTAAACGTTCGCCCGAGCTTCGTCTGGGAGAGAAATGGAAACAACACGGCGCCGAGAAAGAGCTGGATGGCCGAGTGTGGACGGATTGGCATCGGCTTCTGAAACGCCCTCCCACACGCGTACTCGCTGGCCGGCTCCGTTTCCTCCAACCGCAGGAACTCTTCTAGGGTGAGTTGGGACGTTGCCGCCATCGCAATCCGCTCCTGGCAATCACCGTCAATTCTACTCGTCGGTCCGAAACCCTCGTCTTATAATGCGGCAGCGGCAAGGAGAACGAGGTGCGGTGGTCGCTCGCGGTGTTCCATGATTGCCCTTGTCGTGACGGCGGGTTGCGGCCCGGGCCGGTCCCGGCCCCGGCACCGCGCAGCAGTTGCATGGCCCCAAGCGCATCACCATGGCCTTCGCCCGCGAGATAAACCTCGCCCACCATGTCGTGCAAGGTAGGCCGCTCCTGCGCACGCTGGGGCGCGTGCTGTCCAGAAGCACGTTGCTTGAGTCAGCGCTCAGCCTGAGGACGAGGGCCACGGTTCACCAGGCTGTAAAATGGCCATGCTAAGTGGGAGCGATCAATGCTCACCGAGTACATCAACGCCGCCATGCGGCACGCTTCTTACAAGATCCTGGAGGATGGCACGTACTTCGGAGAGGTGCCGGGGCTTCCTGGCACTTGGGCCAGCGCACCGAGCTTGGAGGCGTGTCGCCAGGAGCTGCAGGAGGTGGTTGAGGGCTGGATTCTAGTGGGCCTAAAGCGTAGCGCTCCTATCCCGGTCCTTGAGGGAATCAGTTTAGAGGTCACCGAGATTCCTGCGTAAAGATGCCGCTGTCACCAGTCTCACGACGTGAGCTCATTGCTCGCCTGCGAGCCTTGGGCTTCAGCGGTCCCTACGCAGGAGGAAGGCACGGCTACATGGAGCGCGGTCGTCATCGTGTTCCTATCCCCAATCCCCACCAGACGGACGTCGGTGTTCCTCTCCTGCGGGAGGTGTTGCGAGTGGCAGGGATCACCGACGCAGAGTGGGAGCGCGCTGGAGCCTAGCGCCTGTCTCCCGGACCGCTCGCTCACGTGCAGCGGTGGGTCGCCGGGAACTGGCGCAGCCCCCCTCCACACGGCCTCGGGCGAATCGCATGCGGTCTGGGATACGCGCTCGTGCGCCTCGTCGTTCGGGGCGATGGCGACGACGCACAGGTCAGATCCTTCGCTTCGCTCAGGATGGCAGGCCGGCTTTCTCGGACGTGCCGCTTGAATGACCGGTGGCTCAGTCCTTTCGCCACTCGAAGATGTACTCCGGTAGAGTCTTGCCCTGGGGGATCTTGACGCTCGCCACCGCAACGACCGGCTCCACCTCCCAGAAGAACGGCATCAACGGGATGTCCTCCATCTGGATCCGAACCAGATCGCGCACCAGGGCCATTCGTTCATTGAGGTCGATCGTCCTGCCCAGCTGGTCGATCAGCCGGTCCGAGTCCGGGTTGCCGTAACCTCCCTTGTTGCGGCCACTCCATCGATTCTCCTCGGTGGCTGCTTCGCGCGAATGGAGCGCCTTGTCGAAGAACAGCCGACGGTCGCCGATGCTGCCCAAGAGCACGCCCGGCCTTGTGGACTCGTAGCGGCGGTCGGAGTCCAGCGCTGGCGGCGTCACGTGGGTCTCGACCTCCGCCCCGATCGCCTTCCACTGCTCGGCGATGATGGGCTGCTGCTTCTGGATGATGGCGCGTTGCTGGCCTGAGACCTCGATGACGAAACGTTCGCCGGTGGGCTGGTGGACGAGAATCCCATCGGATCCGCGCACCCAGCCGGCGGTCGCGAGCAACTGCTGCGCCTTGGCAACGTCATAGGGGTACTGGGGGATCGCCCCCTCGATCGCCGAACGGAAGGCATGGTGGGCGCCAACCCAGCTGTCGGCCAGGGGCGCGAGGCCGTGCGTCAGCGCCTCGCTCATGGCAGCCCGATCGATAGCCCGATACAGCGCCTCCCGCACGTCACGGTTCGGTAACCCCGCTCGCGGGCGCACGTACTCGGGCCGGAACTGAATGCTGTAAGCGCTATTGATGGTGCTGGTAAGCTGGATCATCACCTGGTTACTCGTGCCGGCCCAGCGCTCACGCAGCGCGACTGCGCCATCGACGTCGATCCCCGGCGGCGTCACCACGTCGACCGAGCCCGCGAGGACGTTGGCCACCATGGTGGTGGGATCGGCAATGTACTTCAGCACGATCTGGTCGATGGCGGGGCGGCCCTGGTAATAGTCATCGAAGCGGGCGAATTCCATCTGAATGCCCGGCTCCCGGCCGACCAGGCGATAGGCGCCGAGGCCCACGAACTGGGTCGTGAAATAGGGGTGCGCCGGCAGCGCCTCCTTCTCCGTGCGATACACGTCCTCTAGCAGATGCCTCGGCAGAGGAGTGAGCCCGGGCGCCTGATCAGCCTTGACGTCCGTCTCGGACCACCGCACTTCGAACGTGAGGGGATCGGGGGTCGAAGCCGAGGCCATGGCCGCCATGGCGCTGACCACTGTCGATGGCAGCTGGGGGTCCTTGTAGACGGTGTACGTGAAGAGCAGGTCGGCGCTGGTGAACGGCGTGCCATCGTGCCATTTCACGCCCGGCCGGAGCCGCCACGTGGTGACCATCGACCCGTCGGGATTCACGCGCCATGTGCCCCGCTCGGCGGAGATCTGCTCAGCCGCCAGCTGCGGCTCCCATACACCCCGGTAACCTTCGAACGCGAGCTGGTCATGCGCCAGCTGCTGCCCGATCGCGCTCCGTCCTCCTCCGCTAGCGAAATGGCTGAAGCTGGCCACCTCTCGCTGGAGGGCGATGGTCAGGACTCTGGGAGCCAGGGGCTGCGCCTGCCCTGCCTGTGGCGGCGCCGTGGTCCCAGCGGGAGTCTGGGGGAAGCAGCCGCTCACGGCCAGGGTGAGGCAGGCCAGCGCGCCGTGCACGACAAGCATTCTCGGCATTACGGGCCCTCCGGTCGACGTCGTTCCTCGTTATCATGCGGCCCCGAGGGCGCCACGACCAGATGAAACATACCCGATGGGGAATTATTCACGCTCCGGACGTATTGTCTTAAGCAGGCGGGCAGTGGCCCGACGCGAAGGAGCCCAAGGCTATGGCAGAGACAGAAACCCGAATCCAGATGAAGCCACGCTCGACGGCGCGCGTTTTCGAGGCGACCAGGACGCTGGAGGGCGCCGGTTTTCCCGTCCGGCGTCCGTTCCCGACACAGACACTGGACCATCTCGACCCATTTCTCCTGCTCGACGAATTCGGACCCGTGGATTGGGCGCCGGGCGAGGCCGTTGGCGCTCCCGACCACCCACACCGCGGCTTCGAGACGGTCAGCTACATTCTCGAGGGGCGCATCCAGCACAAGGACTCTGTGGGGAACCGGGGCAGGTTGGGACCTGGAGACGTTCAGTGGATGACCGCGGGCGCGGGCGTGGTGCACTCGGAGATGCCCGAGGACGAGCTGGTGCGGTCGGGCGGTCGGATGCACGGTTTCCAGCTCTGGGTCAATCTTCCCAGCCGCGACAAGATGATCCGCCCTCGCTATCAGGACGTTCCATCGTCGGAGATACCAGTGGCCCGGACTGCGGACGGGTCCGTGGCGGTGAAGGTGATCGCAGGCGAGGCGCTGGGCGCTCGGGCGGTGATCGACAGCCGCACACCCATCATCTACCTGCACTTCACGCTCCAGCCCGGCGCGAGCATCCGGCAGCCGGTGCCGGCTGAGTTCAACGCATTCGCGTATGTCTTCGGAGGAAGCGGGCGCTTTGGCGAGGAGCCGGAGGTGCGGCGCGCCGGCCAGATGGTCGTCTTCGCCGCCGATGACGACGAAGTCGCGATGGCGGCCGATGCCGCGAGCGCCGAGCCGCTGGAAGTGCTGCTCGTCGCTGGCGAGCCGTTGCGCGAGCCGGTGGCTCGCTACGGGCCGTTCGTCATGAACACGTTCGACGAGATCCGCCAGGCGTTCGCGGACTACCGGGACGGGCGCATGGGCGCCATCGACTTCTGAGTTTTCATCTGTCCGGGGCGCGCCACGGACAGATGAAAACCGCTACGGACAGAGGAAACCCGCTCATGGTGAGCCTGTCGAACCATGAGCCCACGTTGCGCGATCCCGGGCGTTTTCAGAGCAGTCCAGGTCCGAACGAAGGCGAGAGGGAAGAGGCAAGATGCAACGGGGTTACTTCCCACCATTGGCCGCTGCCTTGTGTCTGTTGCCTGACGGCGGGAATGAGACCCTCTGCGGTCCGTCACGCCGGTCCTTCGCCGCCCATCGCATAGACCGAGGCGACGACGGCCCAGTGTTGACGCTGGCGTCCGTCTTAACCGGTTCGAGCGGTGGATCCTGATACCGACGGCTCGGCCCTTCGACAGATGCCGCACGAGCGGTTATGCTGACGCCACGCTGAAGGAGGAGATGACCATGGCGTTCGATCTGGTAGTTCGCAATGGGCTCATCGTGGATGGAACCGGAAGCCACGGCTTCGAGGGTGACGTAGCGGTCGAGGGCGACCGGATCGCCGCCATCGGGGCGAACCTCGGCCCGGGTCGGGAGGAGATCGACGCACGGGGGAACGTCATCGCCCCGGGCTTCATCGACCCGCACACCCACATGGACCTCTTTTTGGTGCTCTACCCTCACGGGAACCCCGTGGTGAACTTCGGTGTGACCACCGTAGTCATCGGCGATTGCGGCGCGTCGTGTGCGCCCGTGCCGGCAGGAGCGGAGCCCACCCAGGTGCTGGTCAACTATCTGAAGCGCGTGCTGGACGACTACATCGATCCCACGGTCTGGGAGTGGGAGACATTCCCCGAGTACCTCGGCTACTTGAAGGGAAAGGTGGGGATCAATGTGGCCTCCTTCATGCCCCATTCGCCCGTACGTTTAACGGTGATGGGGGAGGCCGCCTACCAGCGGGAGGCGCGACCCGACGAGCTGGAAGCCATGAGGCGTATGGTGCGCGAGGGTCTCGAGGCGGGGGCTATCGGCTTCTCGTCCAGCCCACGCGGCGGCCCGGAGATCCACGCCGGTACGCCCAGCACCTTCGCCACGCAGGACGAGATCGTCGAGCTAGCCAACCTGGCAGCCGACTTCGATGGCTGCTTCCAGTTCAACGGCTTCGCCAACCTGATCAACCCATCCAGCAGCTACGTGCAAATGGTCGAGCGCATCCGGGCCCGCATGATCGGTAATGAGTTCCGCCTGCACCCCGGCGATCTGGACGAAGGGCCACGCTCCATCGCATTCATGGAGGAGGCGAAGCGCCGTGGGAAAGACCTCCACGGCATTGTCATCCCCTACCAGCACATCCGACGCTTCGGCATCCAGGACCCGTTCGTCTTCGACGGGCTGCCCACCTGGGAGGCAATGGATGGGTCGGCCCTGCGCATCCATGCTGCCGATCCGTCGTTCCGATCGAAGCTAGAGCAGGAGCGGATCGCGGGTGCGGGCAAGCCGGAGTTCCCCGCCTGGGCCGGCTGGGGCTCCGTGGTAGTGGATCGCGTAGAGAAGCCAAGCCTGAAGCCCTTGGAAGGGAAGAGCGTCGAAGAGATCGGTCGAGTCCAGGGCAAGCGCCCCGTCGACGTCTTCTTCGATACGGTGCTGGAGGACGACCTCAGCACCCGCTTCCTCTACTACGGCTTCGCCAACGACGACATGGATGTGCTCGCCGACATGATCCGAAGCCCCCACGGGTTGATCGGCACGGATGCGGGCGCTCACCTGGACCGCTTCTTCTGGTACAGCTCGCCGGCCCGACTCCTTGGTTACTGGTCGCGCGAGAAGAAGCTCCTCAGTCTGGAAGAGGCGGTGTGGAAGCTGACGGGGCACCCTGCAGAGAAGCTGCGGCTGAATCGCGGGCAGCTGAAGGTGGGGTGGCCCGCCGATATCACGGTCTTCGATCCCGACCGTTTCCAGGACCTGGTGAGCGAGCGGCTGCCCGCGAAGGTGGACGCGAACGAGGTTCAGCGCCATCCGCCGGGCATGCGGGCGGTGGTGGTGAACGGGAAGATCGTGGTCGATAGCGGCGAGTGCCTCGACGTTTTCCCTGGGGTGGCTACCCGGCAGGAGCTTTCGCCGGCGGTCCCGGCCTGAGCGCAGGCTGTCATTCTGAGGCCGCAGGCCGAAGAATCTCTCGGCGGTTGCTACTCCCCGGAGATCCTTCGCTCCTGCGGTCGCCGCTCTAAAAACGCCGCTCCTCCTGAGCCTGTCGAAGGACGAGCCTGGGATCGCGCAACCTTGGGCTCATGGTTCGACAGGCTCACCATGAGCGGTTTTCATCCGTCTGCGGCGCGCCAGGGGCGCATGACAGTTCAAGACGACAGGGGAGTTCTCTGCAGGGCGCCTGGGGGTCGCAGGAACAGCGTACAGGGAGAGTGCTCTCAGTGAGCGCAGAAGAAGCCGTGCTCGAGGCCAACGACGCGTTCTACCGCGCGTTCAACCAGAAGGACGTTGCGGCCATGGACGCGGTGTGGGCCCGGTCCACCGAGGTAGGCTGCATCCACCCCGGCTGGAACGTGCTGCGAGGGCGCGATGCCGTCATGGAGAGCTGGGCAGGGATCCTCTCCAACCGCGCCCAGCCCCGCATCGTGAGTGGAGGCGCGGCGGTGATTCTCCTCGGCGACGTAGCGGTCGTGCTGTGCCGTGAGCTGGTGGCCGGCTCGCCACTGGCGGCCACGAACCTGTTCGTCCAAGAGGACGGAGCCTGGAAGTTAGCCCACCACCACTCGGGGCCGGTGTCCTACAGCCCGCGGTAGGGGTGTCATTCTGAGCCGGAGGCGAAGAATCTGTGGCTCCGAGCTACGGATTCTTCGGCTGTCGCCTCAGAATGACAGCGGCTACCTGAAGCTGATCAAGTCCGTGCTGCTCAGCGTCACCGCGCGCGGCTGAAGTGGGTTATTCTGGGGATTACCGAAGCCCGGTTGATTCAGCAACTGGTAGCGCGTGAACAAGAGCTCGAAGTCCGTAGTCGCCGAGATGCCGTCTTCGGCCACGACGACCGTGTAGCCGCGCGTGCTGGCGCCGAACGACGTGTAGAGGACGGCGCCGCTCGCCGCCGTGCCGACGATGACGACGGTGTCAATCCCGGCGTTTACCAGGATCTCGTTCAGCTCGGTGTCGAAGACCTTGTCGGCGCTCGACGCGACGCGCGGCTCGTCGCCATGCGGGGCGACCTCCGGCAAGATGATGGCGCCGGGCGCCGTCGTTAGCGAGTAAACGACCTCCACGTTGGCGCCGCGCGCCCTCCCGAGAAAGGCGGCCACCGCGGGAAGCGAGGCGACGCAGCCCGGACGCGCCGAGCAGTTGACGTTCAGCAGGTCCAGGACCAGGAAGGCGGTGGTCCCCGCATCCAGCTCGACGGGCACCGGAGCGGGGATCGTCGGGAGCTGCACTTCGGGCGCCTGGGCGACGGGGCTCGCCACGGCCGCATCCGACGGCACCATGCGTCCAGGTGCCAGGACGGCCAGCGCAAGGAACGCGATGACGCTCGCTGCCAGGATTCGCTTCATCTCAGCGTACCTCCCTCCGAGAGATCTAGACGTCCGCGATGGTAGAGGGCGCCGCGGCTCGGTGTCAAAGCTCACGCCCAGGGCCGAGCCAAACCGCGTGCTTCGTTAGAATTCCGTCCCATATAGCGTTGGAGATCGTGTGATGGCCGCTGCTTCCGCCTACTCCGTCCTGGGCAAGCCGATCCCGCGCGTCGAGGGACGTGACAAAGTCACCGGCGGCGCACAGTACTCGGCGGACGTGCCACTCCCGAGTGCGCTCTGGGGAAAGAACGTGCGGAGTCCTCATCCGCACGCCAGAATCGTGTCCATCGACACTTCGCGGGCGAAGGCAGTGCCGGGCGTTATGGCCGTGCTTACCGCCGCGGACGTCCCCCAAAAGAGGGTAGGCCGCTCCATAAGGGACTACGAGGTGTTCTGCAGCGAGCGTGTGAGGTTCGTCGGCGACATCGTGGCGGCGGTGGCGGCCGAGACCTCGGACGCCGCGGAGGAGGCCGCGCTGCTGGTGCAGGTCGAGTATGAGGAGCTGCCGGCGGTGTTCGATCCGCTGGAGGCCATGGGCCCCGACGCGCCGCTCCTGCACCCGGAGATGCGCTCGTACGCTGGGTATCCGGAGAATCTGCCGACCGACTTCCGCAACGTCTGCTCGTATCTGACGGTGGAGCGGGGCAGCCTGGACGAAGGCTTCGCCCAGGCGGATGTGGTAATCGAGAACACGTTCCGAACCCAGCTGATGCACCAGGGGTACCTGGAGCCACACGCGTGCGTCGCCGCCCTTGGCCCCACGGGCCGCGCTGAATTCTGGACCTCCCACAAGGTGCCCTTCGCCCTCAAGCGGGAGCTGGCCGATGCCCTCGAGCGCGACGAGAAGGACATCCTGATCCATCGAGTGAACATCGGGGGCGAGTTCGGAGGGAAAGCGAACCCGGCTGACGCGCCCGCCGCCTACTACCTGGCGCGGACGACAGGGCGGCCCGTCAAGTTCGTGACCAGCCCCCACGACGATCTCACCGCCACCACACCGCGCCATGCCTCGGTCATCCGGATTCGGACTGGCGCGCGGCGCGATGGGACTATCACGGCCTGGGACGCGCTGGTCGTGTGGCACAGTGGCGCGTACGGTGGGTTCAAGCCACAGATCTTCGGCGGCAACCTGGGCGGGTCCAACAACGCGGCGGGTTGGCTCGCGGTCCCCAATCTGCGCATCGACGCGCGGATGGTCTACACCAACCAGGTGCCCTGCGCGTATATGCGCGCGCCGGGGCAGCCGCAAGCGGTGTTCGCCGCGGAGCGGCAGATGGATCTGGTAGCACGCGCGCTCGAGATGGACCCCCTCGAGCTGCGGTTGCGAAACCTGGCCGACCGCCTCCCCAGCGGGGAGGAATCGCTAGCGCCTCGGGTGCTCCGGGCTGCGGCCGAAGCCATCGGCTGGTGGGCGCCGAAGCCGGCCAACGTCGGGCGGGGCCTCGCCATCGGCGCGCGCGGCACAGGGGCCGGGGCCAGCACCTCGGACATCACCGTGCACCCGGACGGCACCATCACCGCGGTGACGGCTGTGCCCGACAACGGGACCGGTGCGCTCACGGTCATCGCTCAGGTCGTGGCGGAGACCTGGAACGTGCCCATCGAGCGGGTCCGTGTAGTGCACGGTGACACCGACGCCGTGCCCATCGACGTGGGATCGGGTGGGAGTAGCATCACTAACTCGGCTGGGCACGCGGCCGTCGCGGCGAGCGAGAAGGTGCAAGAGCAGCTGGCGCCTCTGGCGGCCGCGATGCTGGGCGTGGAGCGCGCCGCGTGGCGCGCCGGCTCCTGGCGCCCGGCAACCAGCGACGACGGGCGGGCCGTATCGGTCGACGAGCTGGCCACCGAGATGATCAAGCCGGGCGACCCGCGGGCCCACGCCCAGGTCACGTTCACACCCGAGCGTAGTCCCAATCAGCAGTTCTGCGGCCAGGCCGCCGAGGTCGAGGTCGATCCGGAGACGGGCGAAGTCCATCTGCGCAAGCTGGCCGCTGTCCAGGACGTGGGCGCCATCATCAACGAGATCGGACACCAGGGGCAGATCGAGGGATCCGTGGTGCAGGGCGTGGGCTACGCGCTCATGGAAGAGCTGTCCGTGGACCAGGGGCACATCACCACGGCCAGCTTCGGCGATTACAAGATCCCCACGATCTGCGACATCCCCGAGATGGTGACCGTCAACATCCGCACCACGGGCCCCGGCCCTTTCGAAGCGAAAGGGATCGGCGAGACGCCGACCGTCCCCACCGCCGCGGCCATCGCTAACGCCGTAGCCGACGCCATCGGCGCGCCGATCCTGCAGCTGCCGATCACGCCGGAGCGGGTGCTGGAGGCGATGGAGAAGGGGAACTGAGCGCCCGGGTGCTGGGTACTCCGAGAGGTTTCCAAGAAGGGGCCAGCGCTGGCGTACGGGTTTCTCGGGCAGAACATCGAGCGTGTCTCAGGGCTGACGTTGCGAGAAGCCTCGCGGTACCTGCCTCCCCAGTGGCGGGAGCGCAGCGGCTCAGCCACTTCGCCAGACGATCCTCGTTGATTCCTCACCACGAGGCGGGCGGATAGCGGGCTGCGGACTCCACCATTACATCTGGTACGAGCAGTACCTCCTGTCCAGGAAACAGGTCAGCGAGCGATACGCTGTCAGAGAGAGCACCTTCCACCGATATCGCCAGGCGGCTGTTCGGCCGCTGGTGAGCTGATAATCCAAGAGGGGCTATCGTCCGGTGACCCCGCCAGCGGCTCATCGCTAACCCTGGCCGCGGGGAACGACTCGTCGCACATCCCAGCCCGCCGAAACGGCTCGAACAGCTCGGCCGCGCGGGCTCTGAGCTACACTCCTGGTAACAGGCCTAGAGCTTGACAGCTTTTGAGCGTTGTGGCTCGCCAAGCTCCCGCCGAAGGCAACGATGAAGGGACGACCAATGGCAGCGAGATTGCGTTCGATGGCCAGAACCCATTGGCGGATCGCGTTCGCGGTCGCGCTGCTCCTTAGTCTGGGGCGCCCCGTCCAGACCTGGGGACAAGCCCCAGACACGGGAGCGCCAGCCACCCCCACGCCAACAGCGGCGGAGGCGACGCCAACGCCGACTCAGACTCCCGCGACGGCGCAGGGGACGTCCGCGGGGGAGCAGCCAACCCCAACGGCCACCCCAACGCCTTCGGGGGAACAGCCGACACCCACGGCCACCCCGACGCCCGCGGGGGAGCAGCCTACCCCGACACCCGGGGGCGAGCAGCCCACCCCGACACCCGGGGGGGAGGCGCCCACCCCAGCCGCCACCCCGACACCCGGGGGCGAGCAGCCTACCCCCACAGCCACCCCGACACCTGGGGGGGAGCAGCCCACCCCAGGTGCCAGCCCAACGCCCTCCGGGGAGCCGCCCACGCCAACAGTGGAGCCGACACCCACGGTCGTGCAGGGGACGCCCACGGCGACCCCGCCTACCCTGTCGGAGCCAGACGTCGCCGCGCTGGTCGCACCATCGGTAGTGAAGATCACCACGGGCTCGGGCAGCGCGTCCGGGGTGAGGACCCGACACGGGATCCTGACAAACGAGCACGTCGTCGAGGGTGTGACGCGGGTAGAGATCACCAGAAGCGACGGGACCCAGCGCACGGCGACCGTTGTCCGAAGCGACCCCTTTTACGACCTCGCTCTACTGGCGACCGAGCTGGAGATTCCTGCTCTCGAGCTGGAGCCCGCCCGCGCACAACGACAGGGCGACCCTCTTCTCGCGATGGGCTTCCCGTTTGCGAACGTGCTCGCTGGCCCTCCATCGGTCAGCCGGGGCCTCCTGTCCGCAGTTCGGGAGATCGACGGTGTTGTCTTCGTGCAGACCGACGCTGCGCTGAACTTCGGAAGCTCGGGCGGAGCCATCGTGAACCTGCGCGGCCGGCTCGTGGGCCTGGCGTCCAGCGGACTGGGATTCGGCGGGATCAATTTCGGCGTCGCCACCGAGTCCATCGAGGGCTTCCTCGCAGGGGTGGTTCTCGTTGGCCCGGACGCAGCGGAGCCCGACGACGTTCTGGAGCAGGCCCGGCCCTTAGAGATCGGGGCGCCCGCCCAGGCACGGAGCTTCCACCGGCCCGGGGACGTTGACTGGGTGTCGCTGGATCTCGAAGAGGGCGAGAGTGTTGCGTTGTTCACGAGCTCACCCAGCTGCGACACCTACCTCTTTCTCCTCGCTCCGGACGGCATCACCATCCTTGACGAAGACGATGACAGCGGAGGGATCGTCAGCTCGCGGATCGAGTTTACGGCGAGTGAAGCAGGGACCTACTACGGCCGCATCTCTCACTTCGAGCCTCGCGGCGTCTGCAGGGCGTACACGGTGGCCGCCAGGCCCATCCCACCCCCGGACTCGGAAGGTGCGACCGGGGACGGGCCCAGAGTCGGGCCGGCGATGCGGAGCCAGGGACCAGCATCTGTCCCTTGCGGGCGACGATGCTTCACCCCTCCCCGTCTGACGCCGATCCAGGCCGCGGCGCTCGTAGCAGTCTGGTAACAACCCGCTCACCCCGAGCTTGTCGAAGGGCCCATGTGGTTCGACAGGCTCACCTTGAGCGGAGCTCAACCTTTTTTCAGCAGCCTGTTCAGTCGTCCAGGAACGCGACCGCCTGGACCTCAACCAGCATCTCGGGTCGAGCGAGCGAGTGGACACCGATGAGCGCGCTCGCCGGGTACCCATGGCTGAAGTACTGCTTGCGGATCTCGATGAACTCGTCGCCGTAGCGGCTGTCGGTGACGAACACGGTCATCGTGACGATATCGTCGAGCGTGCCGCCGGCCTGGGCCAGGTTATCCCTGATGCGGGCGAACACAGCGTGGGTTTGCGCGGCGAAGTCGCCGGCCAGGGAGTTGCCCTGGGCGTCGACTGCCCCACCGACTCCGGCCAGGTAGACGGTGGTCCCACCCTTCGCCTTCACAGCGCGAGAATAGGCTCGTGATTCCTCACGCTCGCCCTTGACGTACTCTTTCCCCATCGATCACGCCCAGCCCGTTTCTGAGACGACGAACACGTTGCCCTCGGGGTCCCGCATCCGGGCCTCTCGCTGGGCAGCAGTCAGGGTCGGTAGCGCCAGCCCGACCTCCTTGAATCGCCGCTGGGCTTCACCCCAGTCCTCGACCTGGAGCCCAAAGTACTGGATGCCAGGCTTGCCGACGGACGCCTCGTCAACCAGCGCCATGGTCACGTCGCCGTCGCCGAGCACCACTGAGCCGTCGCCCTCGCGCCGCACTTCCTGCATGTCGAGGACAGACCTGTAGAAATCGGCGGCCTGGTCGGGCCGGTCGACCTGCACCACCATGTGGCGTATGCCGGGCAGCCGCTTGTCCTCCCGGCCCAGGAAACCGCGGGACGAGAGGTCGAAGTTGTTGCCCCAGGGGTCCACCACGCGCATTTCTGCCGGCCGGCCGTTCTGAGGACTCTCACCCCGCTTGACGGACTCGTCGAGCCTGCTCAGCACGGAGTCAATGCTATCTACGACGAATCCGTAGTGGTTGATGCCCTGCCGCTGGTCGGCCTCATTGCCGTCGGCGCGGTGCGTGTTCACGATCTCGGCCTCGGTGTTGGTCTGCTGCAGGAACGCCAGGTTGAAGAGCCCGTCGATGACGTGGATCGAGCCGGTTGGACTCGTGCGCACCTTCTCCACGCCGAACAGATGGTGATAGAAGTCGTAGAGCTTCTCGGGCTCCTTCACGATGAACGCGATGTGCCGAATCTTCGCCATGGGTTCCACCTCCGGACGTTAATCAGCCTATCTTACCCCGATGAGTGTCATTCTCAACTGACAGACGAAGAATCCGCACCAATGCAATATCCTCCTGTGGCGCCGAGCTCGCGCGGGCGCTCCCCGAGCAAGGGATTCAGAATCGTTTATGTCAACCAAAGCCCCTCTGGCTCTGGGCGGCAACCTGGCGCCCAGCAAATGGGTCACCGTCCGCGCGCTTCGCGTGCTCAGATCGTGGGCGCACCAAGGAGTCGGAACTTGATGCTCAGCGGGGTCGATCTCATTCAGGTCGTGTCTATCGTGGGCGCCATCATCATTCTCCTGGCGTACAGCGCCGGCCAGGCAGGCTGGATGCGGGTGGAGCAGCCCATCTACAGCGTGCTGAACTTCGTCGGCTCTGTGGTGCTGTTCTACGTGGCGATCGTGAACCTGCAGTACGGGTTCATCCTGATGGAGGGCGTATGGGCCGCGATCAGCCTCTCGGCGCTGCTCCGTCGCTCAGGGCCGCGTCCAGAGCGCGCAGATCCTCAGGCGTGAGGCGCCATTCCAGGGCTTGAACGTTCTCGTCCACCTGCTCAGGCCGGGTCGCCCCAGCGATGACGCTAGCGACCGATGACTGAGATCCCAGCCATGCCAGGGCCAATTCTCCTACGGTGTGGTCCCGATCCGACGCGAAGTGCTCCAGCTTGGCCAGCGTGGCGAAGTTCTCATCGCTGAGCACCCGGGCTGCCTGTCGGCCCTCAGTGGCGAACCTCGTGCCTTGAGGAGGCGGCTCCCCCGGCTGATACTTACCGGTCAGGAAGCCGCCCCTCAACGGCGAGTAGGGGATGATTCCGAGGCCGTACTTCTCGCAAGCGGGGACGACGTCCGATTCGATGGCTCGGTCGAGGAGGTTGTAGCGGTTCTGGGAGGAGATGAACGGGTTCAGGCGCTCGGAGCGTGCGACCCACTGGGCCTCGACGATCTGCCACGCGCTGAAGTTGGAGCAGCCGACGTAGCGCACATCCCCGCGTCGAACCAGATCGTCGAGTGCCCGCATGGTCTCTTCGATAGGCGTGGCGGCATCCCAGAAGTGGACCTGGTACAGGTCGATGTAGTCCACGCCCAGCCGCCGCAGGCTCCCCTGCACGGCCTCCATGATGTAGCGGCGGGATGCGCCCGACCAAAGCGGGCCTTCCCCCATAGCGGCCTCGAACTTGGTAGCGAGGATGACGTCGCGGCGCCTCCCGCGGATGGCCCGGCCGATGAACTCTTCTGACAGGCTGCCGCCGTAGACGTCGGCGGTGTCGATGAAGTTGACCCCCAGGTCGAGCGCCCTGTGCACGACAGCCTCGGTCTGGGCCGCATCACAGCGTCGGCCGAAGTTGTTGGTGCCCAGCCCCGCGGTTGAGACCTTGAGCCCCGAGTTTCCCAGGCGGCGATACTCCATTCTTGGCAACCCCCTCGCATTTCCGTCCGAATCTATTCGCTTCGGCGCGGGCGCGATTGTAGCATCCGCGTTCCGCCGCTAAACTCCCCGCGACGACTTTCACTGTTCTGAAAATCCCCTCGCCCTCTGGGTCTGGATGTGATTGGCGCTCGCGCCCCAACCCCACCCCGCACGCTGGCGACTCCCCGGCTCCTGCTGCGTCCGCCGCGCATGGACGACGCCATTGCCATCTTCCAGGGCTATGCGCAGGACCCGGAGGTCACCCGATACCTCACCTGGCCTCCGCACCGGTCCATCGGCGAGACCCGCGGCTTTCTCCGCGCCTGCATCGACAACTGGCGCGAGGGAACCCGCTTCCCGTGGGTGATCACCCCCGCACCCGAGGGCACCCCGCTGGGCATGATCGAGCTGCGCCGGACCGGACACATGGCCGACGTAGGATACGTGCTCGCGCGCAGCGCGTGGGGCAAGGGATACACCACCGAGGCGTTGATCGCCGTCGTGGAGACGGCGCTGGCGCTGGACGGCTGCTATCGGGTGTGGGCCGTGTGCGACGTGGAGAACGCGGCGTCGGCCCGCGTGATGGAGAAGGCTGGCATGGTGCGTGAGGGCATTCTCCGCCGGTTCCTCTACCATCCGGCCATGTCCAACGAGCCGCGCGACGCCTACTGCTACGCTAGAACCGGTTAGAGAGGGACCATGGAAAACGACCGCTACCCCTACTGGCCGCTGCCGGAGCGACCGCCGATCCGCTGGCCCGACGGCAAGCGCCTCGCCTTCTGGATCATTCCCAACATCGAGCATTTCCGCTTCGACAAGCCCACGTCCGACGTGGCGCCGGGGACGGTCGACATCCCCAGCTTTGCGCAGCGGGACTACGGTCCTCGGGTCGGGATCTGGCGGATGATGGAGGTCCTCGACCGACACCATCTGCGGGCGACCGTGGCCCTCAACGCCGACGTCTGCCGCTTCTATCCGCAGATCATCCGCGCTGGCAACGAGCGCAACTGGGAATGGATGGGGCATGGCGTCACGAACTCGGAGCGTATGAACAGCCTTCCCGACGACACGGAGCGCCAGACGATTCGCTCCGTCGTCAACGCGATCGCGGACAGCACCGGCGCGCCGCCGCGCGGCTGGCTCGGGCCCGGCCTCTCTGAGACGCTGCACACCCCCGATCACCTCGCCGAGGCGGGAATCACCTACGTGGCTGACTGGTGCGCGGACGACCAACCGTTCCCGATGAGAACAAAAGCCGGTCGGCTCATCTCAATCCCGTACTCGCAGGAGCTGAACGACATCCCTGTCTTCATGCGCAAGGGTCTGACCGCCGAGCAGTTCTGCCAGATGATCTGCGATCAGTTCGATGTGTTGTACGAGGAGGGCCAGCGGAGCGGGCGGGTGATGGCGCTCGCCCTGCATCCGTTTCTCACCGGGCATCCGTTTCGCTCGAAATGGCTGGATAGGGCCCTCGACTACATCGTCGGCCACGAGCAGGTCTGGCTGACGACGGGCGGCGAGATCGCTGCCTGGTACTACGAGCACTACTACGATCAGGCGCCCAGATAGGACACCCCAGCGCCATGAACGCAGCAGATCGCACCCTACAGCGCCGGGACGAGACGCGGCTCCCCACAAGCTAAAGATGTGCAACTAGCGCAGTTAGCGGCCGTGGTCCCTCGCCCTATGCTTCAATCACACGGCCCCCGATTCGCAGACGATATGACATCATGCCCTTGAACGCAGAGCTTGGAGAACGAGTGCGCGAAGCGTCGACGCTCATTGATCGACACTCGACTGGGGAGGTCCACCCGCCGGCAGACGCACCCGCCGCCGCGGCCCATGGCCCCTGGAGCCGGCTCGGCTCTACCTTCGCATCGCTCTCGGTGCGCGACTTTCGCTACCTCTGGTTTGGTAGCTTCGCGAGTCAGATTGGCATGTGGGTACAGCAAGTCGCCGTCGGTTGGCTTGCGTATGATCTCACCGGCTCGGCGACCTTCCTCGGCGTGGTGGCAACCGCACGCTCGTTGTCCTCCGTCGCGCTGACGCTGCCCGCGGGCGTGTTCGCGGACCGCTGGGATCGCCGACGCCTCATTCTCGTCAGTCAGGTGATGATCCTTGGCAATGCTGGCGTGCTCGCGTGGTTGGTCACGACCGGCGCCATCGAGCCGTGGCATCTCGCTGTCGGTTCGTTTGTCAGCGGTGCATCCCATTCGCTAAACATGCCCGCGCGTCAATCACTCGCCCCCCAGTTGGTCGGCTATCGCCACATTGCCAACGCCGTAGCGCTGAATTCAATCTCGTTCAACACGTCGCGTGTCCTCGGCCCGTCTATCGCCGGGGTTCTTGTGTGGGTCGCGGCGCTGGCGATGCTTCCCGGCAACGGAGGGGACAGCTCGTTGCTGAGCAATCTCGCGCTCTGCTTTGAGGTGCAGGCTGTATTGATGCTGGTCGCCGTCGGCTGCACCATCGCCATGAGCAGCTCGGGCGGGGCTCGCAGCGGGCGGCCGCAGGGCTCGCTCTGGACAAACCTCGTGGACGGCCTTCGCTACGTGCAACGCACGGGACCAGTGCGCGCCGTGTTCCTCACGGCGAGCGTGCCTATTCTGGTGGGGTCTGTCTACGCTCAGTTCATGCCGGTGTTTGCGCGGGACGTGCTGGACGTGGGCCCTTCGGGAATGGGAGCGCTGATGTCCGCCATCGGATTCGGCTCGCTGATCGGGGCGTTCGCGCTCGCCGCCCTCAGCAACTATCCACGTAAGGGCCTCGTCATGGTTGGGACCGGGATCGGGAGCGGGGTCAGCCTCACAGCCTTCGCTTCGTCACAGAGCTTTGGGGTTTCACTCGTCACCCTGGCTGCGACCGGCCTTACGCTCGTGGTTTGCCTCGCAATCGGGCAGACGCTGCTGAACCTCATGGTGCCCGATGAGTACCGCGGCCGCGTCCTGAGCATCTGGTCGATGATCTGGAGCCTGGAGGCAGTCACCGTCCTCCCCGCAGGCTTGCTGGCGGATCATGCCGGCGCGCCCGTCACTGTATTGATCTGCGGGATTGTGGTGCTGGTCTACTTCCTGATCGTGGCCGCACGCAAGGGGCAGGTACGCGACTACAGGGGCGCCTAGCCGCCGGCGATGGCCCCGACGACCAGAAACGGCTCGGTCCCCGTTGCGACAGCGCCCGGCAGTGGGGCATCTGGCGATTCGTGGGACAGGTCCTCCCCGCAG
>CAYQJS010000020.1:79285-79733 GCA_964417895.1 uncultured Chloroflexota bacterium
GCTCGGCGCTGCTGCGTGACGTGGTCGCGGATCGTCCCACGCAGCATCGGATAGCCAGCCTCGAGCGCGTCGAGGACCGAGCGCTGGGTCGCTTCGCCCTGGACGTCGAGCGTCACCTCGCGGTCGACCTGCGCCAGCGTCCGCAAATGCACCGGCAGCACAACTCGGATCATGGCAGCGTCTGGACTTCGACGGACACGACGGCCGGCAGATCCCGGACGATGGGCGACCAGGTGTCTCCCCCATCCGCCGATGCGTACACCTGCCCGCCGCTGGTTCCGAAGTACACGCCGCAGGAATCGAGCGAGTCGACCGCCATTGCGTCGCGCAATACGTTGACGTCGCCGACCCGGCAGGCGTGGTGGCGCTGGCCAAGGACCTGTCGGCCCGGTCGTTCGGCCCGGCGACGGCGAAGTACCGCGAGCTGGGCACGCTCGCCAACCTGCTG
>CAYQJS010000021.1:0-58628 GCA_964417895.1 uncultured Chloroflexota bacterium
CCCTGGGCCTGGCGCATCATGAAGAGCAGCAGGCCGCCGAAGAAGATCAGGGGCAGTATGTTGAAGAGGATCTGCAGCCAGTTACCGAACGCCGACGGGTCCGCGAACCTAATGCTAACGTTCTCCAACTGCTCCGGCGTGACGCCGTAGTCCCGGAGCTGCTGCGTGATGGTGCCATTGGCATCGAAGCGGGAGGTGGCCCTCCGCTTGTCCTGGTGGTACTCGATCTGGAGTCGACTTTCGCTCACGTCGATTTTGCGAATGCTGCCGTCTTTCACGCCGGCGGCCACCTCGCTCAGAGCGATCGTCTGGCCGTCCCGATCGCCCTGGGGCGGGAATGCGGTGAAGAAAAGGGCTACAACTGCGACCAGGAGGATCAGATAGACGAAGCTATTGCGCAGCCACTTACTGTCCATTGTGGGAATTCCTCCTGGGCCGAGCGACGGGCCAAAGCGCTTTCTACGTGAAAAAGCACCCGACGGATTATATCAGAGGGGTCAGACCCCCTCGCCGCTACCGGAGTCCCACGCAGCTAGGCGTCAACGAAAAGGCGCAGCCAACTCCGCCAGTTGGGCTCGGGCGGCTGTGTAGGCGCTTCGCTATCTGTCTGGCCCCTGAGTCTTCCTCCAGGCCAGATAAGCGTAACGGGCTGCTCGCCCGGGCGAACCATGCGCAGTTCTTCGCGCGCGATTCGCTCGATGTCCTCATCGAGGCGCCCGCTAGACAGCTCCGCTTGGAGCTCCGCATTGCGTGATCGGAGCGCGTCGATCTCACGCCGCATGGTCTCCACCTCCTGGTTCGCGCGGTAGGCGTCCAGCGCTCGTTGCCCGGTGAGCAGCACAAGGTAGAGCACAGCCAGGCCGGTGCCGACGGCGAGCAACCTGCGGGGGAAGGACCGGCCACCCCGCCCGGCGGACGCAACGTCGCGGTCTACGGCGCCCACGACACACCCGAGGTGGCATCGACTCCGAACTGGCTTGTGATCTGATTTGGGCGGCCCGCCGCGAGCGCGCCCTCCCGATCGGTGATCACATCAACCATGAACAACTCGAACTGGCGGCCCACGAGAGCTACGTATGCGAGCGCGCTCCCTGATGGCGACCAGTGGGGCGCGCGCGCCATGTCAGTCTGCACCAGCGTAATCGGCGAGCCGGTCCCCTGCGCATCGATGACCTTGATGACGCTCCGCCGTCCCTCGCGCGCTGTATATGCGATGGAGGCGCCATCGGGTGACCATGATGGATCGAGCGCCCCTCCGGGCTCGCTTGTGATCGCCCGACTCCGCCCGGGAGGCGTGAGCTCAATGACATGGATCTGACTGAGGGACCCGTCGAAGCGCGTCGCGGCGATTCGCGTGCCGTCGGGCGCCCAGGCGTAGGCGTCAATTGCGTCGAGCCCGTTCCTCGGCAGGGAAACTTGCCTGGGGTTGGCACCATTCGGGCGCATGGTCCACAACATGGGATAGAAAGTCGTGCGATCCGAGATGTATGCGATGGTTTCGCCGTCAGGCGACCACCGTGGGAAGAACACCCAGTCGTTGTTGCCGAGCACACGTTGCTGGCTGCGGGTGACTTGGCGGAGGTCCGAACCGTCGGCATTCATGACGAATACGTCGCTCGAGTTCGCGCCCCAGCCGACGAGCGCCACCTGACTGCCGTCGGGCGATGTGTCCGGCTGTCCCCAGTACCGCCCGCCCGGGGTGAGCGGGTACGTACCCCCAGCCTGGGCAACCCAGACATCTCCATCATGGCCAAAGAGGATTCGGCCTGAGAGACTGGCGAGCGCCAGGCCTCGCGCTTCACCTCCGTCCGTTGTGGCCTCGCGCTCCGCCGGCGCCCCGACGAGACCCAGAACGGCGGCTGCAACGGCCGACATGGCCACTCTTGCCCCCCTCGCAAGGGGATTCTGTCTTCGCCCGAGCATCATTCGGCCAGGCCACGAGGGATGGGATGCGCCAGCCCAACTAGTGCTTCTAAGGATGCGAACCCACGCGCGGCCACCTCGCCTGGCAAAGCATCCACGACGCTGAGAGCAGTACCGGGCTGGGCGAAGGTCGCCGTACCAACCTGAACCGCGCTCGCCCCCGCGAGGATGAACTCCAACGCGTCATCAACCGACGCTATGCCGCCCATCCCGACCACGGGGACGCTCACCGCTTGGCTGACCAGGTAGACCAGCCACACGGCTATGGGTCGGATAGCGGGCCCGGATAAGCCACCCGTCGTGTTAGCGAGGACGGGGCGACCACTCCGTGTGTCGATTTTCATGCCTACGAAGGTGTTGATGAGCGAGATGGCGTCTGCACCAGCGTCTTCGACTGCACGTGCGACGCCACAGATATCCGCCACCTGCGGGGAGAGCTTGACCAGCAGCGGTAGTCCTGTCCGCGCTCGTGCAGCCGCCGTGATGGCTGCGGCCGTGGCGGCATCGTCACCGACTACGCGTCCCCCCTCCCAGACGTTAGGGCAGGAGATGTTCAGCTCGATTGCGGCGATGCCCGGCACACCTTCCAAGTGTGCGGCCATGTATGCGAACTCGTCAACCGTATCACCCGCGATGTTCACCACGACCGGGACGTCCCACTCTGCCCAGATCGGCGCCATTCGCGTGACGACTTTGTGGATGCCCACATTCTGGAGCCCGATGGCATTCAGCATTCCCGACGGCGTCTCCACAATGCGCGGCCCGCGGTTGCCCCGTCGTGGGCGGACGGTGATACCTTTGGAAACTACCGCGCCCAGCCGCTGGATGTCGACCAGGCGGGCGTACTCGGTCCCATACCCGAATGTACCTGACGCTACGAGCACCGGGTTACGCAGAACGAGCGGCGACTTGGCATTCACGCCAAGCTCGACGTGGACGTCCGCCGCCGGCCCCACTGCCGACTCAGGCTGCGTCGCTACGACCACCCAGTACTCCAGGCATGGACGCTCCCTCGCGCCAGACGACCTGGCGGATGTCGAAAACGGGCCCCTCGGTGCACACGCGGAGCGGGCCCCTGAATGTTTCGACCACGCACCCCAAACAGACCCCCATTGCGCATCCCATGCGCTCCTCCATCGCCACTTGCGCCGGCTTGCGCGGTGCGATCTGCATGATGACACGTGCCAGCGCCGCCATCATCAGAATCGGCCCGCAGGCGTAAACGGCATCCGCCCACGAGAGGCGCTCCGGAACAACCTCAGTCACAAGTCCGTGATGCCCAGCGGAGCCGTCGTCCGTCGCGACCACATATTCCACCTCCGGAGGTAATAGCCGCGGGGGAAAAACGAGCTTACGCGTGCCCGCCCCCACTACCAGCGCAACACTCGCGCCCCGGACTATGGCCCGCTCGGCCAGCCCGACGAGCGGCGCAACACCGTAGCCGCCTCCGACCATCAGCAGGTTCCGGGCCTCAGAATGGAGGCGAAACCCGTGGCCCAACGGCCCAAGGCAGTCTAGCTCCTCACCGGCCGAGCGCGCGGTGAGCCAGGCGGAGCCGGGTCCAACTGCACGGATCATCAGCTGAATCGTGTCGCCTTCCGTCCGGTATACGCTCATCGGCCGTCGCAAGACGCGATCTGTGTCGTCGCCACAGCGAATGTGCAGGAACTGACCGGGGGTGGCCGTGCGAGCCGCGCGGCCGTCTCGGAGCGTGAGGACGTGCGTGGCGGGCATGATTTGCTCGTTGGCCACCACCCGAGCCGAGAACAACCTCATGGGCCGACAGTTCCGAGTTCCGAGCGCCGAGTCTCGTGTGGCCCTATCCCGAGCGCCTTGTGCCTGTGAACCCGCCGATTCCTCTCTCCCGCCCGGTTCCCTTCTCCCTGTCGAAGGCCCTGTGGCGCTCGGAACGAGGACGACACTCGGAACTCTTCGGGGTCGAAGGACCAATATTCCGGCACTGTTCGCACCTCATAGGCATCGGACCCCGCGGAGAGGCAATCCGCTACGACACGCACGGTGTCCAGAGAAGTGAAGCAGGGAATACGCCGTTCCGCCGCGGCGCGCCTGATCTCGAACCCGTCGCGTCGCTGATCGCGCCGCGCCGATACGCTCTCCAGGGTATTGACGACGCCATTGACAGAGCCATCGACGATGACGTCCAGCACATTGGGATGCCCTTCGTCCAGCTTCTTCGTAGTCAGGACGACCGGAATACCGAGGGCGTCGATCATTCCTGCTGTGCCCTCGGTCGCATACAGCCGGTATCCCAGCGATGCGAACGTGCGGATGATGGGAATGGACTCCGCCTTGTCGTGGTCGGCTATGGACACGAGGAGCGCTCCCTGCCGGGGCAGCATCAGGCCTGCCGCGATCAGCGCTTTCGTCACGGCAGCGCGGTAGGTGAAGTCGATGCCCATGACCTCGCCGGTCGACTTCATCTCGGGCCCCAAGTACGTGTCAACGCGGGGCAGTTTCGCCATTGAGAAGACGGGGGCCTTGACTGCCACCAGCTCCTGTTTCGGCCAGAGGCCGCCCCGGTAGCCCTGGTCGGCGAGCGACTCTCCCAGCATGACCCGCGTCCCGACCGCCACGATAGGCACACCCGTCGCCTTGCTCAGGAAGGGGACGGTCCGGCTCGCTCGCGGGTTCACTTCCAGCACGTAGAGGTTCTTTTCGAACAGAACGTACTGCACGTTGAAGAGGCCACGGACTTCCAGACCCAGCCCAATGCGCGTTGTCCAGTCCACTACCTGCTGCACCTCGGCGCGACTGAGCCCGAAGGCCGGATAGACGGCCATCGAGTCGCCCGAGTGCACCCCGGCTCTCTCCACGTGCTCCATGAGCCCCGGAATGAGCACCTGATCGCCGTCGCAGATGGCGTCGACCTCCAGCTCTTTGCCCTCCAGATACTTGTCGATGAGCACCGGGTGGCGGCGGGACAGCTCCGTGGCGGCGTTCACGTAGCGGATGAGATCCGTGGCGTTGTGGACGATCTCCATCGCCCGGCCCCCCAGCACGTAGGATGGGCGGACGAGGACCGGGTAGCCGATGGCCTCTGCGGTATTCAGCGCCTCCTCGACGGTCCGCACGCTGCCGCCGGGGGGCTGGGCTACGTCCAACCGATGCAGCGTATTCTCGAACTGCTCGCGATCCTCAGCGAGGTCGATCGCCTCAACGCTACTTCCCAGGATACGCGCGCCCGCTCGGTGCAAAGGCTCGGCCAGGTTGATGGCAGTCTGCCCTCCGAATTGCACGATAATCGGCGGCGCCGCACTGAGTCCGCCGTCTGTCCCTTCCCCGGCTTCGTTCTCGAGGACGTCGCGCACGCTCTCCTCATCGAGCGGCTCGAAATACAGGCGTGTCGAGGCGTCGAAGTCAGTGCTGACGGTCTCCGGGTTGCTATTGACCATGATGCTCGCCGTGCCGGCCTCCTGAAGCGCAACGGCCGAGCGAACGCTGCAATAGTCGAATTCGATCCCTTGCCCGATGCGGATAGGCCCGGAGCCGACCACCAACGCCGACTCGCAGCCCAGCGGCTCTGCCTCGTTCTCGACCTCGTAGGTGCTGTAGAAGTAGGGCGTGGCCGCGGCGAACTCTGCCGCACACGTGTCCACCATCTTGTATACGGGCCGAACACCCCAGGACTGCCTCAAGCCCCGAACCTGATCGGGTAGCAAGTCTGCCAGCGTCCCGATCTGCGCATCTGAGAAGCCCATCCGCTTGGCTCTATGCATCAAGGACGGAGTCAGCGGCTCACGCAGGAGCTCGCGTTCCAGCCCCACGATGTCCGCCATCTTGTGCAGGAAGAAAGGATCGATCCCAGACACCTGGGAAATGCGCTCGACGCCGATGTTTCGTCGCAGCGCCGCGGCTATCGCCCACAGGCGGAGATCGTTGGGCCGTGAGATGAGCTCCATTGCCTCCCCGGTCAGATCGCCGTCGGCGTTACTCCAGCTGCGCTCTTCCCAGAGGAGACTCCTGCCCCCAATCTCCAGGGAACGCACCGCCTTCTGCAAGGCCGCCTCGAAGGACCGGTCGATGGCCATTACCTCACCCGTGGACTTCATCTGCGTGTTGATCGTGCGGTCCGCCGAGCCGAACTTGTCGAAGGGCCACCGCGGCACCTTTACAACCAGATAATCCATCGCCGGCTCGAACGCCGCCGTCGTTTGGCCGGTCACGGCATTCCGGATCTCATCCAATCGCCGCCCAACAGCGATCTTGGCCGCGACTCGGGCGATGGGGTAGCCCGTCGCCTTGGACGCCAGCGCCGACGATCGGCTCACCCGCGGATTCACCTCGATGACGTAGTAGGCGTGAGACCTGGGATCGAGGGCGTACTGGATGTTGCAGCCGCCCTGGATCCCCAGGGCGCGGATGATCTTGATGGCGGCGGTGCGCAGCATCTGATATTCGAAGTCCGACAGGGTCTGGCTGGGCGCAACGACGATAGAGTCCCCTGTGTGCACACCCATGGGATCGAAGTTCTCCATGTTGCACACGGTGATACAGTTGTCGGCGCTGTCCCGCATCACCTCGTACTCGATTTCCTTCCAACCGATCAGTGAGCCCTCGACCAGCACCTGGCGGATGGGACTCGCTGCTAGGCCACCCTCGACCACGTCGCGCAGCTCAGCTTCGGTCCGGCCGATGCCTCCCCCGGTGCCCCCCAACGTAAAAGCCGGCCGAACGATCACGGGATAGCCGATCCGGTCGGCGAACTCGATGGCGGTGCGTGTGTCATGGACAACGACGCTTTCTGGGACGGGTTCGCCGATGCTGAGGAGCAGCTTCTTGAACAGATCGCGATCTTCGGCCTGCCGAATCGTGCTGAGCGGTGTCCCGAGGAGCCGGACACCGTAGCGTTCAAGAACGCCGGCATCGGCCAGGTCGACGGCGAGGTTCAGTCCCGTCTGGCCGCCGAGGGTCGGAAGAAGTCCGTCCGGGCGTTCGCGTTCGATGATCCGCTCGACCACCGGTACCGTGGCGGGCTCGATGTAGACCGAGTCGGCAACGCCAACGTCGGTCATGATGGTGGCCGGATTGGAGTTGACGAGGACGGTGGTAACGCCCTCCTCACGCAGCGACTTGCACGCCTGGGTGCCCGCGTAGTCGAACTCGGCAGCTTGCCCGATAACGATCGGCCCCGAGCCAATCACCAGCACCTTGCGGATTGCGGATTGCAGTTCACCGTCACGTGACATTCCGCACTCCGACGTCCCCAATCTGCAATGCGTCGGCACCGGACGTGGGGTGAGCCACCATGTTAAGAAAGCGTTCGAAGACGTATTGGTTGTCCTGCGGGCCGGGGCACCCCTCGGGGTGATATTGCACCGAGAACGCCGGCAACTCGCGATGGGCGAGTCCCTCCACCGACCCGTCGTTCAGATTCACCATGCTGACGAGGAAACCGCTCGCTGCCGGCACCGAGGCCGCATCCACCTGGAATTCGTGGTTTTGCGATGTGATGTGCACGCGCCGCGTTCCGAGCTCGAGCACGGGGTGGTTACCGCCGTGGTGGCCGAATTTGAGGCGACTCGTCGAGCCGCCGGCTGCGAGCCCTAGCACCTGGTGCCCCAGACAAATGCCCAGCGCGGGTATCGTGAGGCGCAGCAGTTCTCGCGCGAGTGCAGTAGCCGCCTCCATGCGCTCCGGATCGCCGGGCCCATTCGAGAGCACCACGCCGCCGACGCGCGCACCCAACACGTCGCTGATGTCGGCTGCCCATGGGAGGGGCACTACCTCAGCTCCGCGCCCGGCGAGCGATCGCGCGATGTTGTGCTTCGTACCACAGTCCACCAGGGCGATACGGGTCCGTACGACCATGGGCTTCGCATTGAGAGGCCGCGTTGTGGCGGCTGCAATCGACTCCGGAGCGGATGCCTCCGCCACGAGGTTCTTTTCAGATAGCGGGGTGACGTGGCGCGCGCGTTCGCGAAGTCGATCCACCTGTTCTGGCAGCGGTGAGGTGCTGTCCAGCCGCCCGAGCACTGCGCGCATCGTGCCGTGGGTCCTCAGGTGGCGCGTGAGGGCGCGAGTGTCGACTTCCTGGATGCCCGGCACACCGGCCGCGCGCAGGTAGCTTTCCAGGTCGCCCGATGCAAGCCAGTGGCTCGGCGCAGCGGCGAGATCGCGAACGATGAGCGCGGCGATCCAGGGTCTTTTCGATTCGGTGGCCTCACTCTGGACTCCGTAATTCCCCACCTGGGGATGGGTGAGCACGACCATCTGGCCGTGATAGGAGGGATCTGTCGCGATCTCCTGGTACCCGGCCATACTGGTGTTGAAGACCATCTCGGCCTCGGCCTCTCCGCGGGCCCCGAAGGCGCGGCCGAAGAAGACCCGCCCATCCTCCAGTGCCAGGCAGGCGTCGGCGCCGAAGTGGGTTTGCGAGCCCGGGGACTCCGAGGAGGCGCTAGTCCACACGGCGCGGCTCCTGCTCCACCTGGTGCACGAGGCGCCCGTCCACGATGGTCGCCACCACCCGCCCGCGCAGCTTGTAGCCCTGAAGCGGCGTGTTCTTCCCTTTCGAGTGGAAGCGATCCGCATCCACGGTCCACTCGACCCCGGGGTCAACGATCACCAGATCCGCAGGGGCCCCGATCGAAAGTGTCCCGTACGGCAGGCCGAAAGCGCGACACGGCTCGATGGTGAGGCGACGAATCACCTCCACGAGAGGCAGATCCCCGGCGTCCACCAGCCGCAGGAGCAGGCCCAGGGCGGTCTCGAAACCAGAGATCCCAAAGGCCGCTTCGTCATAGGTGCAGTCTTTGTCGATGGTGCGATGCGGCGCATGGTCGGTCGCGATCGCGTCGATGAGCCCTTCCGCCAGCGCCTCCACGAGCGCTTTTCGGTCTTCCTCCGTGCGCAGCGGAGGGTTCACCTTGGTCCGTGTGTCGTAAGCGGGAGTGCGAAATGTGGGCTGCGGATTGCGGACTGGCACCGCACCTGCATTCCGCATTTCGAAATCCGCATTTCCGAGCACCCAGTCTTCCGACATAGTCAGATGGTGTGGCGTGACTTCCGCTGTGACGGGCAGGCCCTCACGTTTGGCGGCGCGCAAGAGTTGGACCGACCCCCGTGTTGAGATGTGGGCAAGATGCAGACGGCCACCGGTGTGGCGCGCCAGCTCGATGTCGCGGTTGACCATCACCTCCTCGGCGGCAGCTGGCTGGCCCTTGAGCCCGAGCAGGTCGGAGACGCGGCCCTCGTTCATGACACCACCGTCCGCGATCTCCGGATCCTCGCAATGATCCACCACGGGTTTGCCGTGCCGCAGACTGTTGGCGAGCGCGTACCGCATCAATCTGGCGTCTACTACGGGTCGGCCGTCGTCTGAAAACGCGATCGCGCCGGCCTCGGACATCTCAGTAGCGTCCGAGAGCTCCTTCCCGAGCTCGCCGCGCGTTACTGTACCCAGTGGGATGACCCTGGCCAACCCGGCCCGGCGCGCGGCCGCGAGGATGAACTCGACGTCGCCGGCCGTGTCGATCGTAGGGTTCGTGTTGGGCATGCAGCAGACGGTGGTGAAGCCACCGGCAACAGCTGCCAATGATCCGGTCGCGATGGTCTCTTTGTCCTCAAAGCCTGGCTCACGCAGATGGCAATGCAGGTCAACAAACCCCGGAGCGACGACGCGCCCCCGCGCGTCGATCTCAAGGTCGAAGGCACCGTCGTGGTCGGCGCCTATGTAGTCGGCCACGCGGCCGTCGACCAGAACGATGTCCACCACTTCGTCCCGCCGCTGGCTGGGATCCACAACCCTGCCACCTCGAATCCGAATCTTCATCGCAGGCGCGCCTCCAACGGGCCCGCTGGGCTCGTGGAGCGTTCGACGGCCGACACGCTAGACACGAGCAGGTAGAGTACGGCCATGCGAATGGCGACGCCATTGGTGACCTGCTCCTGGATCACGGAGCGGTCGCCGTGGGCCACATCTGCATCAACTTCCACCCCTTCATTCATGGGGCCGGGGTGCATCAGGATAGCGCGCGGCGCCGCGCGCTCCAGGCGCGCCCTAGTGATGGCGAAATCGCGCGCATATTCGCGGAGCGATGCGAGTCGATTGCCCTCTTGCCGCTCAAGCTGAACCCGCAGCGGCATCACGACGTCCACGCCTTCGACAGCGCGGTCGAGCCGAACATCGGACTTCACCGGCCAGGGGCGCTGTCCTTCGGGGGAGAGCAGCGTGGGAGGGAGGAGGGTGGGAGGGCCGCAGAAGATGACCTCCGCACCGAGCGTTGACAGGCACCAGGCATTGGACCGAGCGACCCGACTATGGGCGATGTCGCCGACGATCAGCACGCGCAATCCCTGGAGGTGGCCGAAATGCTGGCGGATCGTGTAGGCGTCCAGCAGGGCCTGAGTGGGATGGGCGTGCGTACCGTCGCCGGCGTTGATAACAGGCACGTCAATGTGCTGCGCGATGACATGGGGAGCGCCCGAGTCGTTGTGTCGAACGACGAGCACGTCGGCCCCCAGCGCTCGCAGGGTCCGGGCGGTGTCCAGCAGGGTTTCTCCCTTCTCGATGCTGCTCCCACCCGCTGCTACATTGACCACGTCGGCGCCCAGGTTTTTGGCCGCTACCTCGAAAGACACGCGGGTGCGCGTACTCGGCTCGTAGAAAAGGTTCACCACGCTCTTTCCCCGTAGGGCCGGTACGCGGGGGATCGGCCGGGCCAGCACTTCCTTCATGCTGTCGGCCGTGTCGAAGACACGTTCGATCTCGGCGGACGAGAAGTCGTCGAGGTCCAGCACATGCTGACGTTGCACCCAGCCGTCAGACGGGGGTCGGGGGCCAGGGGTCGGGGGTCGGACCCCCAAACCCTGATCCGTTCCCTTGTCCGTGGCCCCCGACCCCTGGCCCCTAGCCCCCAGCCCCTGGTTAGATCCCTGGCCTCGGGTCCTGGGTGCGCGGCTTCGCGGGCTTTCGATCACGGCCCTTCGCTCCTCCGTCGAATGACTACCTCGTCGCGACCATCGATCTCTGCAACGCGCACCTCCACGTCCTCGTCGCTTGACGTAGGCACGTTCTTCCCGACAAAGTCGGCGCGGATGGGGAGCTCTCGGTGGCCGCGATCCACGAGAACGGCGACTTCTATCGACCGCGGCCGACCGAAGTCCATCACGGCATCGAGGGCCGCGCGAATAGTGCGCCCCGTGTACAGCACGTCGTCCACCAGGACCACATTTGTCGCCGTGATGTCTATCGGCAGCGACGTCTGGTGGAGCTCGAGGGGGCGCCCCGAAAAGAGGTCATCTCGGTACAAGGTTATGTCGAGCTGTCCGCAGGGGACCTCCGCGCGCTCGAAGGTCGCGATGGCCCGCTGCATCCTGTGGGCGAGCGGGGCGCCTCGGGTGCACAGCCCGACCAGGACCAGCGCATCGACGCCGCCGTTTTGCTCGACGATCTCGTGCGCCATGCGCGCGAGCGCTCGGCGCATCTCGTCTGCGTTGAGGATCACCCTATCGGGCATGCCGCACCCTCAATGCTGGCCTACCCGCGGTGGGCAAAAAAATTCTCGCCGCGTATGCGGCGAGAAGCTGTGGACATTTCTGAACGGCGGCCATCCTACGCTCCTTGCCGGTCTCACAGGGCCGGCTTAAAGGAAACCCGGGATGCGGGCGCTCTGGACTCTGCGGGTACTATACCACCAGTGGCAGTCTGGATGAGCCTATGGCACGGCCAGCACCGGAGTGTCAACGTCGGCCAGGCTGGTATAGGGCTGGGCTTTTGGTTGTTGGACCGTGCCACTGGCACACCCCAGCATCCTAGCCGGGCGAGTAGCCGGTGAGCTCAACGTAGCCAAGGCCGGAGGCGGGCCGGTCATCGATCGCGCCCGACACGTCGACGGCCCCTTCCCAATATGGCATCCGATCGAACGCCAACTCCTGGTCCACGATGACGGGAACAACCCGGAGGTTGAGTCGCGGAACGCCCCGCTCCGCGATCGGCCCGACTGCCAGCTCCCACCCGTACGGGTATGTCGCGCCGGTTCGGGCACTAGTCCAGGCTCCTAGCGCTCGAACCGCGATGCCCTCCGCAGTCAAGTCGACGAGGCCACCGTCCGCGTCGACGTAGGTGCCGAAGAGCGCCGTTCGGCCGCCGTCGGCACCTCGCAGCACAGTCAGCATCAGGTCGGCCCCGTCGTCCAGTTGGATGCTGAACCAGTCCCACCCACCCACCGCGGGGACGATGAAGTTGCCCCACTGGTGGTCGTGCCATGCGAGCCCGGCTACCTGGCTCACCGAGTCCCCATCGCGCATCGTTCCTGCGACGGCCATGCGAGTGCGCGAGTAGTAGTAAGAATGTCCAGCGGCGCCGAAAGAGATCGATCCGCCGGCGTGGAGGGCAGCTGGCTTTTGTGGCGTGAGAGCCAGTTCCAGCCCGTAATCGTCGGTGGCGGCGGCGAGGATGTCGCGCCCCGCGCCCCCCTGCAACGTCCAGCCACCAACTTCCAGGCTGAGGCTCGGGGGCACCGCACGCCGCTGGGCAACTCGCGCCGCGAAAGAGTAGCGCTGCCGGGCTACGTCGGTGATGGCGAAGTGGGCCAGGTATCCCACTGGGTTCGCGCCGCGGATCGACTGGAACACGACGAACTGGAACCCATACCGACTGCCTGCGTCGGTCCAGAGGTGGCCGGTGTAATACCACCACTCTGTGAGCACATCGTGGGGCGCCTCGTCCTCGGGTAGACGAACCGGTGCCGAGGGCCCCGACGATTCCGACGATGGATGTGGCGCCCCTGAGGGGGCAGCGGAAGCCACGTTCGCCACGTTCAGCGAAGGAGAGGGCGCATCTGCCTGGGCCTGACACCCGATCAGGATCGCCGCCGCGAGAACGGCGATGGCTTTCCTTCGGCCCTCAACTCTCACGGTCGTAGCCATTCGCGCGAGAGCAAGCGCAATATCGGTGTGGGCGCCCACCAGTTCCAGTCGCCCAGCAATCGCATGGTCGCAGGCACCAGGAGAGCACGCACCAGGGTCGCATCGAGGAAGACCGCGATCGCCGTGCCGAAGCCAAGCGCTTTGATGAGGATGATGTCTGCGGACACGAAAGAGCCCGCGATAAGCACGATGATGGCCGCGGCGCTCGTGATCATGGCTCCGCTCCGCTCGAGCCCCTGCGCGATGCTCGCCTCATTGTCGCCGGTTTCCCGGTATGCCTCCATGACCCGGCTCAGGAGGAACACCTCATAGTCCATTGACACCCCGAATAGGACGCAGAACATCAGGATAGGGAGTGAAGCTTCAACAAAGCCCATGGGCTCGAACCCCAACGGGCCGGCAAGGAAGCCATCCTGGAACACGACGACCAGTGCTCCGAAGCTTGCTGTGATACTGAGTGCATTCATGATGATGGCCTTGATCGGCAGAACCAGGGAGCGAAACAGGACCAGCAGGAGCACCAGCGTGCTGAAGGTGATGAACCCCGCAGCGAGGGGAAAATGCTCGTACAGGCCACTGCTGTAGTCCATCACGGCGGCGGTGCCGCCTCCCACCAGCACTTGCATCCCGGGCGGCGGCGGCATGGCGCGAAGGCGCCGCACGAGATCCTTCGACTCGACGCTCGTTTGCCCGCCGCGACTGGTGATGCGCATCAGCACGACCCCGTCGCGGACCATCTGGCGGACCGCGGCTTCGGCGTAGGGATCCGGGATGCGGTCCGGTCGCGCGTAGATCAGCTGGTACTGCTCGCGGGTGAGCCTCGGGTCCAGGCTCACCGGGCTCTCAACGGCAGTGACCGCCGGGTCGTCCCGTACCGCCTGGGCGAAGTCGTACAGGTGCCCCACGCGCTCGGGCGATAGCATGACGCCGTCGCCCAGTAGCACGAGCGCGATGGGCGAGAGCTCGCCCGCACCAAACTTCTCGCGGAGGACATCGGCCGCCCGTCGGGAGGGGACGTCGCCGGGGAGGATCGATGCGTCGGGCGCCCCGAATTGCACTCGAAGGAATGGCAGGCCGAGGATCAGCAGAGCGGCCAGGACGGGGACCAGAACCCGCAGCGGATGAGCCATCACCCGCGTCGCGACCTGGTTCCAGATGACGCTCCGGCCCGGGCGCGGGCGAATCACGGGCCATCGGTCGACACCGCTCCCCACCAGCGCCAGGATGGCAGGCAGCAGCGTCAGCGCCGCTGCGACTGAGGTGACCACAACGAGCGCGCCTGCGACCCCCAGTGAGCGCAATGCCAGAAACGGGAAGGTAACGAGGGCGAGAAGGCCAACGAACACCGTCGCGCCTGAGAAAAGAACCGCGCGCCCCGCCGTGCTTACGGCCACGGCTACCGACTCGGCGACGGCGCGCCCCCCACCAAGCTCTTCTCGAAAGCGCCCAACGAGAAACAATGAGTAGTCGATCCCCAGTGCGAGGCCCAACATGGTGACCAGATTCAGAGAAAAAATTGAAAGGAAGGTGAGCCCGCTCATCAGCACCATGGCGGCGAGCGCGACCACTACTCCGGCCCCGCCGACGATCGCCGGCAGTCCGGCCGCGATAACCGACCCGAACACCACCAGCAGCGCGGCGGCGGCTATAGGGAGCGACAGCAGCTCCGCCCGCCGCAAGTCGCGCTCAGTGACTGCCTGGATGTCGTCGTAGAAGACGGGAGCGCCGGTGATGATGCGATCGAGATCGGGTGGCCCCAGGGCTCCTTCGATTCGAGGAAGCAACACCCGGAACTCCTCGGGCGCCGAGCGCAGACCGATGACCGCATACGCGGTGGTTTCGTCGGCGGACAACTGGCGTGGGTTCTCACTCGGGGAGACGACCCAGGCAACCTCCTCCAGCGCACGCACCCGTCCCAAGGCGGCGTCGATAGCATCGAGAGTCTGCGGATCGTCGGCACGCCGCTCGCGCGGTGTAAAGACAACCAGCAGCGCGCTGGGGAAGAATCCGAAGCGCTGCGCGATGGCCTCGGCGGCGCGCTGGCTCTCCATGTGAGGTGAGACGAAGCCGCCCGCGGCCAGCGCTCCAGTGACCCGAGGCGCGATGCCGGCCGCTCCAAGAACGGTCAGTACCCAGAAGAGCAGCACGGGCCAGCGATGGACGTAAATCCAGAGGCCGAGGCGGTACAGCATGCTCTTGTTATTCTTGCACCGGTATCAGTATGGTTGAGTGTGCACAGTGCCCGAGCCACCGCCTCGCCCGAAGCGCATGTTACGGTTGCGGACGCCCTGCGTCTGGCGCTCCCCCAGGGAACCCACGTCCTCGCCGGCCATGAGCATCTTCACCGTCCCGTCTCGTGGGCGCGAGCCTTCATCACCCGACCGTGGGCCATCAGCCACATCGAGAACGGAGCTCTGGTGGTGCTCTCGCTGAGAGGGCTGACGGCCGCGCCCGAGATCCAGGGCTTGCGTCGACTGCTCGATGCCATGGTCGCGGCCGAGGTCGCGGCCGTCGTCCTGAGCGACGAGCCTCCAGAGATCGCGGAAGCGCTTCGAGCCCGCCAGGGCCTCGCCATCCTCGTCCTTCCCCCGGATGCCGTGCTCCCCGATGTGGAGCGCGCGGTCATCGGCCTGATCGTCGACCGAGATGGGCAGGTGCAACGCCGCGCGACGGAGATCTACCACGTGCTCATCCAACTCGCTCTCGAAGACGCGCCGACGCAGTCCATGGCCGACGAGCTTGCGCAAGCTGCCGGGCGAGTGGTGTATCTCGAGGATGAGTATGGGGCATTGCAGGCCGTTTCCTCGCCCACGGAGCACGTACCGCTCGGGCTCCCATCACCCCAGGAGGCCACGGCCCTCTACTCGGCGCGCGAGATTCTCGGTCTCTCTGGCGGGGCGCCCCTCGATTGGAGCCGGTCGACTCGCTGCATCAGGCGCGTGCTGCCGGAGCATCGCTATGAAGTCTGCTCCTCGCCGATATCGATGGGTGGCACTGTGGCTGGCTTTCTGACGCTGCTGGCGGGACAGGAGGACATACAGGACCTCGATGAGCAGATCGTCGTGCGCGCCGCGTCGGCGTTCGCTGTCCCCATCGCGAAACACCGCGCGGTCATGGAGACCCAGACCCGGCTACAAGGGAGTTTCCTTGAGAGCCTATTTGCCGGCGCGATGTCCGACGAAGGCGAGATCGCCGCGCGGGCGCGATACCTGGGCCATGACCTGGCGGAGGCCTACGACACCGCGTGCATGACGCTCGATGACCCGCCCCGCGAAGATGGTCGCGAGCCTCGGCCCGAGGGAGAGCGCGCGGGGTTATGGACATCCTTTGTCGATCTCGCGCGCCGCGAATTACTCGATCGGTGGCCCCGAGCCCTGGTGCGAGAACGGGGCGACCTGCTCGCCGTGCTCTTGCCGGCTCGAGGGGGAGCGTCGTCGGACAAGGTCCGAGCTGCACTGGAAACCACGCGGACTGAACTGGGCCACCTTGTCGGAGGCGCCACAGCAACCGTGGGAGTCGGGGGGCGAGTGGCCGGAGCTCGGCAGATCGTGCAGTCGTATGTCGAGGCGGAGCAGGCGGCTCGCATCGGGCGGCAGTTCCTCGGAGGGAATCGCACCGTGGCGTTTGCCGATCTGGGCGTCTATCGCGTCATCGCGCGGGTGGAGGACCAGGAGACGCTCGAGGAGTTCCGCCGCGAGTATCTTGGTCCCCTGGAGGACTACGACGCCCGGCACGCAGCGGAGCTCGTGGAGACGCTCGAAGGCTTCTTTGCGTGTAACGGTAACCATGCCCGTGCGGCCGAGGTCCTCCACCTGCACAGGAACACGCTCCTTTATCGGCTTGACCGCGTTCAGTCCATCACCGGGCGCGATCTGGGGGACGCAGAGACGCGTCTTTCTTTGCAGCTCGCGCTCAAGATCCGGCGCGTTTTCCCCACAATCCTGGCCAGCCAGACAAGAAGCGGCAGAGGTGTGCGACCATGACCGTATCGTCCACAGACGAAACCCTGCGAGGAGAGGTCTTTGCTCGAGCCCAGGAGGAACATGTCAAGTTCGTCAGCCTGCAGTTCACGGACATCATGGGCGTGCCAAAGAACGTGACCATCCCACTCCACAAGCTTTCCGACGCTGTGGATCACGGTGTCTGGTTCGATGGGTCGTCTATCGACGGTTTCGCCCGCGTCCATGAGAGCGACATGTACCTGAAGCCGGACCTCTCGACGTTCCGAACGATCCCATGGGAACGGAGCGAGAACATCACCGCGCGCGTGATCTGTACTGTGTTCACGCCGGATGGAGCCGAGTTCTCTGGCGACCCCCGCTTCGTCCTTCGGCGGAACCTCGCCGTGGCAGCCGGGATGGGCTACACGTTCCAGACCGGCCCGGAGCTCGAGTTCTTCCTACTTTGCCCCGATCCGTCCGGCGCGGTCGGGTCCCTTCCCCACGACCGAGCCAGCTACTTCGACGTCACAACGGACGAGGCAGACGACGTGCGCAAGGAGATGGTCGACACCCTCGAAAGTATGGGGATCGTGGTCGAGGCCAGCCACCACGAGGTGGCGACTGGGCAACACGAGATCGACTTTCGCTACGCGGACACCCTGGCGACCGCGGACAACACGCTCGCGTGCAAAATGACCATCAAGGCGATCGCGCAGCATCACGGCTTATATGCGACATTCATGCCCAAACCGTTTTTCGGTATCAACGGCTCGGGCATGCACACCCATCAAAGCCTTGCTGACAACTCGACCGGCAGGAACATGTTCCACGACCCGGAGGATGAGTACGGCCTGTCGACCATGGCCCGTCAATTCATCGCGGGGCAGCTGGCACACGCGCGAGGGATGAGTGCCGTACTGGCACCGCTCGTGAATTCCTACAAGCGGCTCGTGCCAGGTTACGAGGCGCCCGCCTACATCAGCTGGGCTCGAATCAACCGGTCAGCGCTGGTGCGTGTCCCCCGAGTGAGCGCGGGCCGGCCTGAATCCACCCGCATTGAGCTGCGCTGCCCCGATCCTAGCTGCAATCCATATCTGGCCTTCGCAGTGATGCTCGCAGCCGGTCTCGACGGTATCCGCCGAGGGCTAGCGCCCCCACAGCCTATCGAGGAGGACCTGTTCCATTTTGACGAAGGCATGATGGAGAAGCATGCCATCGGGACACTGCCATCATCTCTCGGAGAAGCTCTCGACGAGCTTGAGCGCGACGATGTCGTGCTGGCGGCGATCGGCGACCACGTGAGCGAGTGGTTCATCGCAGCGAAACGCCGCGAGTGGGCCGACTACCGCGTCCAGGTCACCCCGTGGGAGCTGGAACGCTACCTTGAGACCTACTGACGTGAGGTCCTCAGGACTGAGGACTGAGCGCTCTCCGGACTCTGAGCACAGCTCGCGCGGCGCACCCGGTCAGCACTCAGGAGCCCCCGCGCCATAGCGCTCGGTCTTCGTCCCCACGTGAATGGCGAGAGCGCCTAGCCCTACATGGCGATAGCCCACAGTGTCGAATCCGGCGCTGCGGAAAAGCCCGGCGAGCGTTTTTGCGTCAGGGAAGGGGGCGAGCGACGCCGGCAGATACCGATACGCGCTCCGATCACCGCTCACGAGGCCACCAAGCCACGGCACGACGTGCTGAAAGTAGAAGGCGAACGCCGCCAGTCGCGCACCTCGCCGCAGGTGCGTCAGCTCCAGGGCGACGGCTTTGCCGCCGGGCCGCAAAACCCGCAACATCTCCGATAGGCACCGGGGAAGGTCTACGACGTTGCGCAACAGAAAAGCGCTGGCCACGGCATCGAACGTTTCGTCGCCGAACGGGAGCAACGTTGCGTCCGCGGCGACGAGCCGGATGCTGCTGATATCAAGCGTCCGCAGCTTTACGGCGGCTGCGGCCAGCATCGGCTCGCAGAAATCCGCCCCGACTACCGGCCGCGCACCCTGCCGCCACAACTCGATGGCCAGATCTCCGGTCCCAGTCGCTAGGTCCAGGGCGCTGCCCCCGGCGAGGCATGCCAGCGAGGCCGCTTGTCGCCGCCATCTCACGTCGCGACCGCCCGTCATCAGGCGGTTCATCAGATCGTAGCGGGGGACGACGCGCGCAAACATGGTCCGTACTGCTGCGGCTCGCTCCTCGGCGGGCGGGACCACGATCAACCCGCTCTCGCCTCCCATAACCGGGGCAGGGAGGATCGGATGGCACTCCATCCAAAGCCGCGGCGGGCGAGATACACGGACAGCGCGCGGGCGAACCCCGGCCCTTGCTCCGAACGGAGGTGTCGAGCCTGACGTAACCCGGCGCGATACGCGGCATCGTCTTCATCGGTCATACACGGCGCGAGCGCCTCTGACACACATGCGGCGTCGAGGCCCTTCTGGCGCAACTCGGCCCGCAGCGCGCGCACACCTCGCGGGTGAAATGTCTGGCGCTGCTCTACCCAGTAGGCTGCGAATTGCTGGTCGTCGAGCAGGCACTCATCCTTGAGTCGGAGGATGACGGCCTCTGCGACGCCGCTTTCATACCCTGCCCCGGCAAGCTTGCCGCGCACCTCGGCAACGCTGCGCGGGCGAAACGCCAGAAAGCGAAGGGACCGGTCATAGCCCTCCTCGACTTTGCTGCCGCCCGGGCCAGCGTCCGGTGAGAGGTGCGGCCCACGCGCACGCCGCGCGGTCACGATGGCCCCCGCCACATCTCGATGGCACCTAACGTTGCAAGACGAGGTCAGCGTCTTCCTCGACGCGGCCGTCGCCAACGGCCACGTTCAGCGGCATAGAGCCAATGGCAACCTGCCGAATCTGCCGCTCAATGGCGAGCGTCAGGTCCGGGTTGCGGCGCAGATAGTCCTTCGCGTTCTCGCGGCCCTGGCCCAGACGCGTTTCCCCATACGAGAAAAACGCACCGCTCTTGCGAACGATGTCAAAATCGGCGGCCACGTCCAGGATGCTGCCCTCGCGCGAGATGCCCTCGTTGAACATGATGTCAAACTCAGCCGTGCGGAATGGGGGTGCAACCTTGTTCTTCACCACCCGAACCCGGGTCCGGTTGCCCGTCACCGTCGTGCCTTGCTTGATAGATTCGATCCGTCGAATGTCGAGGCGCAAAGACGCGTAGAACTTCAGCGCCCGTCCTCCGGGAGTCGTCTCGGGATTGCCGAACATGACACCAATCTTTTCCCGAAGCTGGTTGGTGAAAATGACCGCGGTGCGCGAGCGGCCGATGGCCCCCGTGAGCTTGCGGAGGGCCTGAGACATCAGGCGTGCTTGCAGGCCGACGTGGGCATCGCCCATGTCCCCCTCGAGTTCGGCCCTCGGCACCAGGGCGGCAACGGAGTCGATGCAGACGACGTCGAGCGCTCCGCTACGCACCAGCGCTTCGGTGATTTCGAGCGCCTGCTCGCCCGTGTCCGGCTGGGAGATGAGCATCTCGTCCACTTTGACGCCGCAGTTCTGAGCATAGACCGGGTCGAGAGCGTGTTCCGCGTCGATGAGAGCCGCGACCCCTCCCGTCGACTGGGCCTGTGCAATGATGTGCTGCACCAGGGTTGTCTTCCCGGATGACTCGGGGCCGAAGATCTCCGTGATCCGCCCGCGTGGAATACCCCCCACCCCCACGGCCAGGTCGAGCGCGATGGAGCCTGTGGGGATGACCTCGACGGCCAGGCGGTCCGATGCTTCGCCCAGCCGCATGATGGAACCCTTCCCGAAGCTCCGCTCGATCTGCGCCAGGGCCACCTCGAGGGCGCGCTCTTTTTCGCTATCCAGTCCCATGGTCATCGCTCCTTCCATCTCAGAACTACCGACGCCCCATCATAGCACAAGTGTTCTATAATGCAACCCTCTCGATGCTGCCTTGTTGTCACGAGAGGAGAAGACCATCTAATAACGCTCGCGTACTTCGAGCGCCTCCAGCACCAGGTCAATAGCCGCCCGCACGCTCGCCCGTCGCACGGCAGCCCGGTCACCCGGCCAGACATCCCGTCGCGCTCGGGCGCCCGACGGTGTTGTCACTGCGATGAAAACCAGACCGACCGGTTTGTTCGGCGTCGCGCCGCCTGGACCCGCGATACCCGTGATGCCCACCCCCACGTCGACGCCCATGCGCTGCCGGACTCCACTGGCCATAGCCCGCGCCGTCGGCTCGCTCACCGCCCCGTGCTCGGCTAGGACCTCGGCAGGTACTGCCAGGAGGTCCCGCTTCACCTCGTCCCCGTAGCTAACGATGCCGCCTACGAAAAACGAAGAGACCCCAGGCAAGTCCGTGATCGCCGCCGCGAGCCCGCCACCCGTACAGCTCTCTGCGACGGCGAGTCGGTACCCGAGACGATCGAACGCCCTCGCCAGCTCTGTCATCCGTTCCCTGATAGCGTCTGATTCCGTCATGCAGCTCCATGAACACGGCCTCAGGGAGTACGTATAAGGAAACCTGTGCGGTGGCTCGCCACTACACAGGATTCCTTATAGTGATGTGCTGAGTATGTCATTAACTGCCTCGGCGCGCATGGGCTCTCGACCGCCTGCCAGATACTCACTCGCGACCCCAGGCGGCGTCGAGCGCCTGACCGGTGCTCCCCAGGCGGCCCTGCTGGACGCCGTTCACGGTGACGTCCACACCGCCTGCGTTGCCCACCCGCATGCGGATCGACTGCTCGGCGGAAAAGGTTCGCGTCGTGCCCGACGGCAGCGTCTGGGCAAGGATGGAGCGGCTATCGGTCCATACCTGGACCCAGCTCGACTCGGTGATACGCGCTTCCAGGACAATCCCGGTGACGGGAGTCGGACTCGGCTCAGGTGTCGGTGTGGGCGGGACGAGCGTGGCCGGTAGCGCGGTCAGGAGCGGAGAAGAAACCCCGCCCCGAACCGGTGTCGGAAAGGCCTGAGGGACTCGGCCCTCAGTAGCGTCGACGCCACGGTTGAAGGATTCGAACTGGGTGTAGAGGTAGAGGAAGAGGATCGCGGTCAGGCCTATGGCCGCCACAATGAACACTGCCTTCCATGAAATCACAGGCTCCTTCTCGAGGGGCCGGATCGCCGGACGTATCGGGTTGCGGTCTTGTGGCCGCATCGGCAGGGCACGGTCCAGGAGCTCGGTAGGGTCCAGCCCAACGAGACGTGCGTAGTCCCGGATCAATACGCGCGTGTATACGAGGGGCGGCAGGCTCGCGAAATCGTCGGTCTCCAGGGCCTCCACGTATCGCGCTCGCACGCGTAACGCAGCCTCAATATCGGCGACGCTCAGCCCACGATCGATGCGCGCGCGCCGCAACGCCTCGCCAACGGAACCGGGCCGAGGCTCCACGGGTCAAACCACGCTCGTGTCGGGTGCAGCCAGCTTCGTGGGCCGAGGCGCCGCCTCTGGGCTCCGCCCACGGCTATTGATCCAGTCCCGCTGCGTTTCCAGGATCAAACGTCGAGCCTCCGGCGCTGTTGCCCAGCCCACGAGCCGCGCCCGAGGTCGGAATAGGTCTTCAACCATGTCGCGAAGCTCGGCCCGCTCCCCCACATCAGTGACCGTGGCGTAGGCGCTCGGGAGGTCCGCGCGGACGGCCACCACTTTATGGTCCGCGTCGGCTCGGAGCAGGGCCCCGATCGGCCGAACAACCAGCACTCCGCCGACCGCCGCATCCCCCTCCCCAATCACCACGACGTCCAGCTCCCTCCCGTCACCCGCCGAAAGCGTGTGGGGGATCCAGCCGTAGTGGATCGGCAGCGGTGTGGGAAAGACCTCCCCCGTGGGAGAGAATGCCTGGCGTTCTGCGTCGTAAGCGATGCGATCTACCGTCCCTCTGGGGTTCTCGATCACTGCATAGACGAGGATCGGGGGCGCGGGACCGCCGCCGGCGTACTGGAGCAACATCGGCTCGCGCCGCTCTTCGGCGCCGGAAGCGAGCCACGCGGCAATGGCCTTCCGCGTGCCCTCGAATGCGATCTCGGTGGGGACCTCATCGGGGGCGAACCAGCCCACCTCCGCCGCATCGTCGGCCGGCGCTAGCTCGCCGCCCAGTCTCTTTGCGTGGAACACGACGAGATGTGCAGCGCCCCGCGGGTCCCCGCCTCCCCAGAAGATACCGTGAACCCCCTCGATGAGCACCAGGAGGCCCGTCTCCTCCAGCGCCTCACGCGCGGCGGTCTCGGCGGCATCCTCGCCGTATTCGACGTAGCCGGCGGGGAGCGTCCACCAGCCCTGATAGGGCTCGTGGGCTCGGCGCACCAGGAGGATGCGTCCATTTTCCTCGATGAGCGCGGCCGCTCCCAGCGCGGGCTTACCATAGTAGGTCCACCCGCAGGTAGGGCAACGCGGCCGGACCCGACCGCCATCAGCCTGCCGCACGAGTGGGGCTGCGCACCGACCACAGAACCGCGGTTCGCCCGGGTCAGGCAAGACGAGCCCGTTCACGATGTCCTCGATGGCCCCCAATCCGACGTCCGGCGCTCGCCGGTATCATAGCCCACCTACTGGGGTACACCCTTGCGGGCTGCGCCCCAGTACAATGCGGCCATGCGGATCTGCTCGTTCCTCCCCGCCGCGACGGAGATGCTGTTCGCGCTGGGCCTGGGAGACAACGTTGTCGCCGTAAGCCATGAGTGCGACTACCCGCCGGAGGCTCTCAGCCGACCCAGGGTGACCACGAGCCTCATCCAGCCGGAGCGCTTGACCAGCGCCGAGATCGACGCGGCCGTGAGCAAGGCCTTCGTCGAGGGCCGCGCCAGCTACCGTGTCGACATGGACGTCCTGACCGCGGCCGATCCCGATCTCATCGTCACCCAGGACCTGTGCGTCGTGTGCGCCATCGGCGGAAGCGAAGTGCGGCAGGCTGCGGCCTGCCTGGACCCCCAACCGCGCCTGGTGTCGCTGGACCCTCACTCCGTGTCTGACGTCATCGACTGCGTCCGCACGCTCGGTGCAGTAGCGGGCGTGGCCACTCGGGCCGAGCAGCTGGCGGCTGAGATGGAGGCGCGCGTCGCCGCCGCCTGGGCCGCGGCTGCGGCCGCGCCGCGGCCGCGGGTGCTCTGCCTCGAGTGGATGGATCCGCCGTGGATCGCAGGGCACTGGATGCCCGAGGTGGTGCAGCTGGCAGGCGGCGCGGATGCGCTCGCTCGCGCAGGCGAGCCGTCCCGTCGCGCTACGTGGGACGAGATTGCCGACGCTGCGCCCGAGGTGGCCATCATCATGCCATGCGGCTTCGGCGTAGAGCGCACGCTCGCTGAGATCAGCGTGCTCGAATCGATTCCCCAGCTCGCGCGCATCCCCGCCTTCGCGACGGGACGCGCCCACGTTGTCGATGGGTCCAGCTACTTCAACCGGCCCGGGCCCAGGATCGTAGACGGCATCGAGCTACTGGGCGCCATCATCCACCCGGAGATCTTCCCCGGGCGGGCGGACGTTGGCTGCAAGGTGCAGCTGACGGCGAGAGGCGGACGGCATGAAGTCCGGGCGGCCGCTCCGTAGCCCACGTCTGTCACACAGGGCGTGACGCTACCCTGTACCGCCAACCCTGGTTCCTGTAACCTGTCCCGGCAGACCTTTCGCCGTCTGGCACCGGAGGGATTTCTTGCCCAAGAGCCTGCGCAGCTTCGTGGAGCAGATCGACCACCAGCATCCTGACGAGCTAGCCGTCGTCAGGCGCGTGGTCGACCCCAACAACTATGACGTGACAGCCGTCCTCGCCCATTTGACACTCCGCAAACAATTCCCGATGGTGCTTTTTGAGTCCGCCCTCGATCTCCTCGGAGCGGACTCGGACATGCGCATCGTCTCCAACGTCTTTGCAGCGCGCGAGCGGATTGCCGACGCCCTGGATTTCCCGCGCGAGAAGGCCGGGATGCCGCTCAGCCTGGAGTACGCTCGCCGCGAGCGCGATCAGATCCCCTGGCACGGCATCCCCCGCGAAGAGGCGCCCGTGAAGGAAATCGTGCGCCGCGGCGACGACGTCGACGTCTACCGGCTCCCCATCGTCAACCATTTCGAGATGGACCTGAGCGCGGTGCTCACGATGGGCGCCGCAATGAAAGACCCGGAGACAGGGGTTTACGACGTCTCGTTCATCAAGGGGTTCCCCAAGGGCCCGCGCAGGCTGGGGATATCCATCCACTCGCCCCACTTCGACCGCATTCTCGAGCATTATGAGCGCCACGACCGACCGGCGCCCTTCGCTCACATCATCGGCCACCACCCCGCCTTCTATCTGGGGGCGCTGGCCCTGGCACCGTACGGCAACGACGACTACGCCACGATCGGCTCGTTTCTGGGCGAGCCGCTACGGCTCACCCCCTCCGAGACCTGGGGTGAGGACTTCCTGGTGCCCGCCGATGCCGAGCTCATCATCGAGGGGGAGATCCCACCCGGCGTGCGTGAGGTCGTAGACCCCTTCGGCGAGGTGACCCGCCACTACCAGGCCCAGTGTTTGCGGCAGGCCCTCAACGTGACGGCCATCACGCACCGCCGCAATGCCATCTTCCAGGACGTGTTCTCCGGTCACCAGGGCCACTGGAACCTGGGCGGCATCCCAAAAGAGGGGAGTGTCTATAACGCGCTGCAGCGCCGCTTTGGGAACATTGTGGCGGTGCATATGCCCCACTCGGGCTGCGGTCGTTTCGCCTGCTATGTCGCCATCGACAAGCGAATCGAGGGCGAGGCGAAGCGCATCGGGATCGCGGCGTTGGCCGAAACCTGGGCGTTCAACTGGGTCGTGCTGGTGGACAAGCACATCGACGTGTTCAACGAGCAGGACGTGCTGTGGGCGATGATGACCAATGTGGATCCGAAGCGCGACGTGGATATGATCCAGAACGCCTACACGCTATTCGACGTCGCCTCCGGTTACACCAAGCTGATCATCGACGCGACCCAGCCCCTCGACCGGCCCTTCCCACAGATGCTGAAAGTGCCCGACGACGCCATGAACCGCGTCGACATCGACCAGTGGATCGAGCGGCGCGTGCCTTCGCGCTCTTCGGGAGGACCCACATGAAGGGGCAGGGCTGGGTTCCGCCCGCCGGTCGCAAGAGTAGTAGGCTGAGCGAAGGAATCACCCGACTCTTTGTCGGCGGCTTCAAGTCGATCGCAAATGAACAGGCCATCGAGATCAGACCATTGACGATCCTCGCCGGGGCGAACAGCTCGGGAAAGTCCAGCATGCTGCAGCCGCTTCTGTTGCTTAAACAGACCCTAGAAGCCACTTATGACCCTGGTCCCCTGCTGCTCGATGGCCCCAACGTCCGTTTTACATCTAGCGATCAGGCCGTCTCAAATGTGGGCAAGAAGGACGCCGCGGGCGCTTTTGACATTGGCATAGAGATTAGTGGTGAAGCAGTCTTGAGGATCTACTTTGGACGACCGAGCCGCAGAGGATTCGAGCTCAAAGGAATGCGTTTCCAAGACGGGGTATGGCAGGTAGAACTCACGCCGGACCTCGCTGGGGTAACCACCGCACGTATGCTCGGGGCCATAAAGGGAGCCAACCCTAGCGAAGAGGCATTCGTCTCGCTGGCGAGCCAGCTCGACAATACCAGCCGTCGGTGGTCCGTGGTCCGGAATCGATGCTTCTTCGAGATAGCTCCGGTACTACAGGATCAAACCGATCTTGCAACCTCGGAGATCAGATGGAGCCTGCTTACCCATCGATCAGGGCTCCCATCTTTATTTGTCCCTGGATCTCTGTTCGAGCCATTCGTTCGAGACACGGTACATGTTCCCGGGTTCAGGGGAAATCCAGCTCGAACGTATCCGGTCAGCTCGGTTGGTCCGGCGTTCCCTGGCACATTCGAGCACTATGTGGCAGGTATAATTGCAAATTGGGAGGGTAGTGGCGACCAAACGAACCTAAATAAGCTAGGCAGTGACTTGCGGAAACTGGGTCTAACTTGGAGAGTAGCAGCACGCCCGATCAGCGAGACTCAACTCGAGTTACGGGTAGGGCGGCTTCGGGATCCGGCGACAGCCGACGCTAAAGATATGGTCAGCATCGCTGACGTCGGGTTCGGCGTCTCCCAGGTGCTCCCGGTTCTCGTGGCCCTCCGAGCGGCAAAGCCAGGCCAGCTTGTCTATCTCGAGGAGCCGGAGCTCCACCTCCATCCGCGCGCACAGTACGCTTTGGCCGAGCCGTTGGCCGATGCGGCGACGCGTGGCGTGCGGGTGGTCGCGGAGACGCACAGCTCGTTGCTCCTTCAAGCAGTTCAAGCCCTGGTCGCAGAGGGGAAGCTCGACCCGAGCGACGTCAAGTTGCACTGGTTTCGTCGTCAGGAGACCGGGCGGGGGGCCGGCGCAACCGAGGCCGTCACCGCCGACCTCGACGAATCAGGCGCATTTGGCGACTGGCCCGAGGACTTCGCCGACGTTGCACTGATGGCCGAGAGTCGCTACCTGGACGCGGCTGAGTCGCGGCCGGCAGCGGCTGGCCGTGAGTAGATCCTCTTCCAAGCGCCTCGTGATCGACGCATCGGTAGCTCGCTCAGCCGGCGGCGAGGAAGCGGTCCACCCCACATCGAAACGGTGCCGCGATTTCCTGGTTGCCGTGCTCGGTGTGTGCCACCGCATGGCAGTGAGCCCAGCCACTGAGGACGAGTGGAAACGTCACCGTTCGCGCTTTGCGTCCGTGTGGCGTTATTCGATGGAGGCGCGCAAGAAGGTCGCTCGCCTCGGCCCGTGCACCGACGAAGTCCTTCGGCAGCGAGTGGAGCGCCTGGCCCGGCGCAACCCGGGACCTGGGCGGCTAGCCGACGTTCTCGACAAGGACCTCCACCTTATCGAGCCGGCAATGGCGGCCGACACCATCATTGTCTCTCTCGATGAAATCGCCAAGGGAGCGTTCAGATTGGCGGCCGGCTCGATTCGCGAGCTTCGGGCCGTTGCATGGATCAACCCGGATGACGCTTCGGGCGAAGTCATGGCGTGGCTGGCGAGTGGCACGGACGCCCACGACGCATGGCTCCTCGGATCAGAGTGAGTCGCTGTCGCTGATGGACGAGTTCCGATGTCCTACCGCGGCCCGCGGCTCGGTCCTCAGTCCTAGTTTGCTACAGTACCTGTAGCAGACCACGCGGGAGTCCCTCTGATGAAAACTGGCGCACGCGCCAGGCGCCGCGGTCAGCTTAGCGCCACCCCCGAGGCGGAGCCGCTTCCGTCTCCAGCGCAGCTCCGCGAGCGGCTGCTCGATCTGGCGTACGACGCCAGCTCGTATCTGCGGCACAGCGCGCGCCCTGTCATCCGGATCTCCGCGGCGCTCCTGGTGGCCGGGTCACTCGCAGCCTGCAGCGGAGATACCGAGCCAGCCCCCCCGGCCGAGGCTCCGCCCGCCACCGTGCAACCGCTCGCTCAGGAGGTGCGCAGCGGCCTACCGACCACCCCCGGCCGCTACTCGGTCGTGCCGGCCTCCCTCGCCCGCGACGCGCGCGGCGTGTACCACTTCGAGTGGATCGATCCGGCCACCAACGAGCCGCGGCCCGCGACCGTTAGCCGAGTCCGCCTGGCGGAGGCCAACGCCTATACGTTGGAGATGCCGCCGGACCAGGGGGACCCGACCCTCCACATTGAGCGCAACGCTCAGATCGCCCTACTGCAGACTGGCGAGGCCCCTTCCCGCACGTACTCGCCCGGCTTCTTCCCGCTCTTCTGGTACCCATTCTTTGTCGGAGGGGGCTTCGGAGGCGGCTACCGCGGCGCGGGCTACTACGATCCGCCGCGCACGGTCCCAAGCAGCGGAAGGGTGGAGGGGTCCACCTCGTCCACGAGTCCGCGGCCGCTGCCGGAGCGGACGTACGGTGTATCCACCGCCGTCGCCGGCCGAGCCGGGGGCACGGGTGGCGGCGTCGCCGCCTCCCGACGAGCAGGCGTGGACACGGACACCAGTCCCACCGGCGGAAAGAGCGGCGTCTCCGCTCCCAGGTCGGGTGGCTTCTCATCCGGCTCGGGCAGCTCATCGGGGTCGGCCAGCAGTTGACGGTACCCCCCTCCAGTCCCCCCGAGTCCGAGTTGGCCCGCCTCGTTCGAGGAAGCCAGATTCTTGAGCCCATGCTCAGGCGGCGATGGCTGCGCGTCCTGCCGCACCTGTCAACTGCCGACCGGTGCCGCCTCCACGATATCCTGCGCCCGAAGCAAGTCCTGCCACCAGCCGCGGCATCGCCCACTCGGGGGCCCAGCCGGCGGTGATCCGCGGGTCTGGCGGGCTTGGCCGTGCACTCCTCCAGTGGCAGGACGCCGCTGGCCCGTACTGGCCCTACGCTGCTGCCGCCCCTTTCCTGGGCGACCTGCCTGCGGTAGGCTCAGAGACCGGCAAAGTCCGGCCCAGGCGGGTTTCGCCTCCGTTGCGGAATGCGCTCCTAGCCATCGGCGGCGAAGTCGGCCTCGCGCTGTTCATCGATCTCCCACCGACGAGGACTCTCCCTGCCACTACTCTCTTGAACCATCTCGGCTTCATCGTTGTCCCCCTCATTGAGCGCTGGGTGGCTTCCCCGGCCGTTGTGCGATGCGAGACCCTCGCCAGAGACCTGGCGGCGTATGGCTGCGCGGTGGTCTGCCCATCCCGACCGCGCGGTGTCGTCTTTCTGCTGGATGGCGAGCGCGCAGGCAGCGGGCGGCCACTGGGGTTGAGGACCGCGAAGCGTCTGGACAACCGCTACCGGTACTCGACGCACCGGTTTCCGCCGCCCTCCTTCCTCCTGAGGCATGAGATCCGTGCCGTTCGTTGGCTGTCCGAGCGCGGAATGGCTCCCGACCTCCAGCCCTACGTCGACCGGCTCCTGGATGCTGGACTCCCCATCGAACCCATGCAGCGCCCCTCGGGCTGACAGCGGTGCGCGTTCTCCTCGCCGAGCCGGAGCACGAATCGAGCGACCGCTATCGGACCTTTATCCGTCGCTCCCAGCTTGAAGGCATGATGGCCGACTGGCTGGTCGAAGGCGAGCCATATCTCGCCTGCAACGCCATTGCCCTCGAACCCGCCGAGTCCGCCTTGCTCCAACACCTCACCCGAGTGTTCTCCGCGGTCTTCGCGCGAGCCGGCGCCGCGGTCGCTCACGACGTGGCTGCTCTGGTCGCCATGGGCTTCCCCTGGGTGGCCGCGGAGCTGCTGGCCGCGGAGCCCATCGAGCCTCCCATCGTCGGCCGATTCGATTTCGTGCGCGATGCAGATGGCCGCTGGTGGCTCCTGGAGTTCAACGCCGACACGCCATCGGGCGTGCGCGAGGCGATCGTCGTCAATCGCCTCGTCCGCGCAACGCTCCCCGAAGCTGCTCGCCTCGGGGCGCCCAATGAAGGGCTGGCGGATGCTCTCGTCGCGGCATTCTCCGAAGCACTGAGCGGTCTGCCCCCGCAGTCTGCGCTCGGGTTGGTTACCAGCGCCAACGAGCTGGAGGATCTGGCCCAGATGGCGTTCACCCGCGACCTGCTGGCTGGCCCTCTTGCTGAGCTCGGAGTCAAGGTGGTGCTGGGCGACGCGAACAACCTGCGGCCATCGAGGAAGGGCGTGTCCCTGTGCGGCGAGCCCGTCGCTGCCCTGTATCGCTACGTGCCGTTCGAGACGATGCTAGGGACCCCGCCCTTCGCCCTGATTCACGACGCGGTGGCCGCCGGGCATCTGCGCTTGCTCAACGGGCTGGGTGGTCTCCTGCTCCAGCATAAGGGGCTGCTAGCCTGGCTCTGGGCGCACCGCGATGATCCCGCCCTCGAATCTGACGAGCGCCGAGCCATCGTCGAGCACCTCCCGCCTACCTGGGTCATCGATGGCTGCCCGCCCAACGTGCGCCAGCGCGATCTGGTGGCGAAGCAGGTGTTCGGACGCGAGGGCGAGGAGGTCTACTTCGGCGAGGATATGACGCCCGCCGCCTGGGCGATGCTCCGCGATCGCCACACCTACGTCGTCCAGCAGCGCGTCCAGATAGGGGAGCTGAAGGCACTGGTGCCGACCTCGGCGGCCCCGATCGCGACGATCGGCTATGCGACCGTTGGATGCTACGCCGTTCGGGGGCGATGGGCGGGCTACTACACCCGATTCGGCGATAAGATCATCACGTCGCGGGCCAAGTGGCTCGCGACCTTCGTTGAGGCGAGCGCTTGACCGAGAAGACATCTGACGGGGGAGGAACAGAGCGGGAGCAATACTTCTCGCTGCGCCAGGGCGACGTCCTCGAGTTCTGGTCCGAGGGCAGCTTCGTCGTGAGAACGGTTTTCCTCTGCCGTGAGATGGCCGGGAATCGGACCTTCGAGTGGCGGTGGATGCTCCTCGACGACGATAGCCTCGTCGAAGTCTCGCCGGACGGCTTCTACCGCTATCGGGACCACCGCGTGCTCAGGCAAGGAACGAGCGAGTACGAAGAGATCGTCGCGCAGGACGGCGCGCTCGTCCGCTTCGAGGAGCGGGTTCGGGATTCCACCTCCGGCCGCCGCCCCGTGCACTTGACTCTAGAGGAGCGCACTTTCCGCATCACGAGCACGGGGACGGTCGCGGTCGAGCGCCTGGGAGACGAGCCGGAGCTCGTGCCGTGGGCATCGTTCAGCCCTGTACAGGAGGACAACGTCTACTTCGGTCTGGCGGAAGTCGATGTTGAAGAAAGCTTTGGGCTGGGGCTGTGGACCGCGCACGTGAGCGTCTGCTTCGGCCGTGAGTTTGACCCGTCGGAGGTCACCATCTACCGGGCCGAGCACAAGTAGACCCACTGCCGTACGGCAGGATTCGCCGGCAGACCATCCCGCCCTCACATCCCGCCCTCAGGAGATGGCGGCTGCCACGACCACCGCGAGGCCAAGCACGAAGGCCCCGACGAAGATCGCCGCCGCCAGGTTGCCCTCCTCGAAGATCTTCTGGCTGAGGTTCGCCGGCGTCCACCAGTCAAGCAGCCGGTAGCCGGCGAAGAGCAGCAGGAAGCCCAGGATCGCGAACACCAGCGACAGCAGGCCGTTGCGGAGCGCCTGCTCCATCCCCAATACCTCCTCGGGAGCATTTGCCGGGGGCCCAAACTCGGGTAGTGTAGAGGGCGAGCCCTGGGCGTCGAAAGGGCAGCGGCGAAATACAATACACAAAAATCGGATGCGCACATGGCTGAACGCATTTTCTGGGTCAAATGCCCCGGCTGCTCGGGCCGCTTCTATTGCGACTACGTGCTCCGCTTCGACGTTGCCAGGCTCATCTGCCCGTACTGCAAACGGCAGTTCTTCGCGTCGGAGAGCCCCGAGATCGACGACCGACCGGTTCATGTGTAGCCTGGCGCACCATTGTGAGTATCATGGACGGTACTGACGATGGTTCCTAGAGGAGTACAGAGAATGAACACTGTTGCTGCTAGGGAGATCAAGCGTCGCGGGATCGTAGCGGTGGATGACGCGCTGAGCGAAGGGCCGGTCCACATCGTCAAAGACGACCGCCTCGCCTACGTCGTTTTGACCGAAGGGCAATATGAGGAGCTTCTCGAGGGATATCAGGAAGCATCCGTAGCCCGGGTCAAAGCTTCGCTTGAAGACGTAAGGATGGGACGGACTCGACGTGTAACGGCCCAGCAGCTCATAGACGAGTTCGGCCTCGAGCGCTGATGTTCGAGTTAGTGCCCACGACCCTTTTCGAGCGTCGCCTCGAAAGGTTCAGGCGTCGGCACCCAGAACTCAAGGCACGCTTGACGCGGCTCTTTCAAGACCTGGAACAGGATCCCTTTCAGCCTCACTTGCGGCTCCATGGGCTGACGGGACAACTCGAAGGAGTGAGCGCGGTCGTGTTGACCTACGACTATCGCGTCACTTTGACTATCGATACCGTTGAGCAGATGATCACCTTACTCAACATTGGCAGTCACGAGGAAGTCTACAGGTGAGCGAGTCCTTGCCTCTCCCCGGCCTCGCCGAGCGTGCCTCCCGGCTCGGCACCGAGACCGCCTTCGACACGCTGGCGGCGGTGAATCGGCTGCGCGCGGAGGGTCGGGACATCATCAGCTTCGGCATCGGCGAGCCGGACTTCGCCACGCCGGGCAACATAGTGGCGGCAGCGAAGGACGCCCTCGATGACGGGCGCACCGGCTATGGGCCGAGCAACGGCCTGCCCGATCTGCGCGCCGCCATCGCCGCCGAGGTGTCGGCGACTCGCGGGATCGACGTGGATCCGGACCAGGTCGTGGTCGCGCCCGGCGCTAAACCCTTCATCCTCTACACCGTTGCCACACTGGTCAACGAGGGCGAGGAAGTCGTCTACCCGAACCCCGGTTTCCCGATCTACGAGTCGGTGATCCGCTGGCTCGGCGCGAGACCCGTCCCCATGCCCCTCACTGAGGCCAACGCGTTCGGCTGTGACCACGCGGCGCTCGCCGCGGCGGTCACCGACCGAACGAAACTTATCATCTTAAACAGCCCGAACAATCCGACGGGCGGAACCCTGACAGAGGACGACCTCCGTTTTGTCGCCGACCTGGCGCTGCGACACAACTGCTGGGTTCTGTCCGATGAGATCTACAGCCGCCTGGTCTTCGATGGTGCGTTCGCCTCGATCGCGTCACTTCCGGGCATGCTCGATCGGACCATCATCATGGACGGCTTCTCGAAGACGTACGCGATGACCGGCTGGCGCATCGGCTACGGAGTCATGAACCGGCAGCTTGCTCCGCTCATGGCGCGCATCGAGACCAACATCGAAAGCTGCACCTGCACGTTCATCCAGGATGCTGGGGTAGCAGCCCTCACCGGACCGCAGGAAGAGGCCCATCGTTTCGCCGCCGAGTTTCGCCGCCGGGCGGTGCTCGTTGTGGAGCTGCTGAACAACATCGAGGGTGTGCGGTGCACGCCGCCACGGGGGGCCTTCTACGCCTTCCCCAACGTCACCGCCGCATGCCGCAGGCTCGGGCTCCACAGCGCCGAGCAGTTGGCTGACGGCCTCCTCCACGAGGCGGGCGTCGCCCTGCTGGCGCGGTCCTGCTTCGGCACCCGCAACGCCGGCGAGACGGAAGAATACGTCCGCATCAGCTTTGCCACGAGCGAGGAGAACATCCGCGAGGGCATCGCGCGGATGAAGCGCTACATCGAGGCCGCGCGCTAGGCCCGGCGGTATAACAAGCTGGCGGGGCCATTCTGGTCGCCGCCCCCATTTATGAGGAGAGCCGATCCATGCTGACGATAGAGTCCACGCCCGAGTTCGTGTCAGGCGCATATCAACGAATGGACCGCATCCTGATAGTCGTGCGTCAGACCCTGGGGAGACCACTGGGGCTGGCGGACAAAGTGCTGCTGTCGCACCTCGACGATCCGTCCGCGACAGGGATGGAGCGGGGGAAGACGTATGTCCACATCCGCCCCGACCGTGTCATCCTCCAGGACGTGCTGGGCCAGACAGCAATGCTCCAGTTCATGCAGACCCGCCGCACGAGCACTGCCGTGCCGACCACCGTCCACTGCGACCACCTGATTCAGGCCAGAGTGGCCGGCGAGTCCGACCTTCGTGAGTCACTTGCCGAGAACCAGGAGGTTTACGACTTTCTCCGCACGGCGGCCGCCAAGTACGGCGTGGGCTTCTGGGGACCCGGTGCCGGCATCATCCACCAGGTCGCCCTGGAGCAATACGCCTTCCCCGGCGAGCTCATCATCGGCACCGATTCCCATACGCCCAACGCGGGAGGACTTGGGGCCTGCGCCGTCGGCGTCGGCGGCGCTGACGCGGTTGAGGTGATGGCGGGCTTGCCCTGGGAGGTGCTCTACCCGAAGTTCATCGGCGTGTACTTGACAGGCGAAATGAGCGGCTGGACGGCTCCCAAAGACGTGATTCTCAGGCTCGCCGGTGAGCTGACGGTCGCCGGCGGTACCAACGCCATCATTGAATACTTTGGACCGGGCACCCGCTCCATCAGCGCGACGGGCAAGGCGACCATCACCAACATGGGCGCCGAGCTCGGCGCCACAACCTCCATGTTTCCGTACGACCAGCGCATGGCAAGGTACCTCGCGGCCACCGGGCGGGGCGATCTGGGGAAGCTCGCGGATCAGTACGCTCACCTCCTCGTGGCGGATGCAGAGGTGCAGGCCTCCCCCAAAGACTACTTCGACCGCATCGTAGAGATTGACCTGTCAACGCTCGAACCCCACATCGTCGGCCCGCACTCTCCGGACCGTGCCCGCCCCATCTCGCTCCTGGCTGCCGAGGTGAAAGACCCCGCTAACCAGTTCGTCGACGCGATATCAACCGCCCTCATCGGGAGCTGCACCAACTCGTCCTACGAGGATATGAGCCGCTCCGCCGACGTAGCCGAGCAAGCGAGCGCGCACGGTATTCGCACGGCCGTGCCGTTCATGGTGACCCCCGGCTCCGAGCAGATCCGCGCCACGATCAAGCGAGATGGACAGATGGATTCGCTCGAGGCGATGGGGGGGACGGTGCTTGCCAATGCCTGCGGCCCATGCATCGGCCAGTGGCGCCGCTCCCAGGAGATGGTCGGCGTGCCGAACACCATCGTCACCTCGTACAACCGCAACTTCCCGATGCGGAACGACGGTCAAGCGACCACGATGAACTTCATCGGCAGCCCTGAGATCGTCACGGCGATGGCCCTCGCGGGCAGGCTCTCCTTCAATCCCTTGACTGATACGCTCACCGGAGGCGATGGGAAGCCGTTCCGCCTTGAGCCCCCCAAGCCGGCCCCAGAGGTTCCCGCCAGTGACTTCGATCGAGGTCACTCCTCGTACGTCGCGCCCCCCGCGGACGGAAGCGGAATCGAGCTAGCCGTGGACCCCAACAGTGAGCGGCTGCAGCTCCTGCAGCCGTGGGGCGCCTGGGACGGCGAAGACTTCGTCGATATGCCCGTCCTCATGAAGACCAGGGGCAAGACGACGACCGATCACATCTCGCCGGCAGGCCCCTGGCTACGCTATCGGGGGCACCTGGACAAGTTCAGCGACAACATGCTCATGGGCGCCACCAACGCGTACACGAGTGAAGCGGGCAAAGGGCTGAACCTGCTGACCGGCGAGAAAGGCCAGTCCATTGCACAGATCGCGAGGTACTACAAAGCGCAGGGCCGCAAATGGGTCATCGTTGGGGACCACAACTACGGCGAGGGGAGCAGCCGTGAACACGCAGCCCTGTCACCGAGACTGCTGGGCGGGGTAGCGGTCATCGCCAGGAGCTTCGCGCGCATCCATGAGAGCAACTTGAAGAAGCAGGGTCTGCTCGCGCTTACGTTCAGCGACCCCGCGCCCTACGACCGCATTCGGGAGGACGACCGCATCAGCCTCATCGGCCTCAACGGCCTGGCCGCCGGCAAAGCCGTCGAGTGCCTCATCAACCACGCCGACGGCACGTCGGAGACGCTGTGGCTGAATCACTCCTACGGAGCGTCACAGATCGAGTGGTTCAAGCGCGGCTCGGCGCTCAACCTCTTTCACGAACCAGCCAGCGCCTGACCGGGCTCCGCTTTCCGTACTGGACGCCAGATCCAGATTTCCATCAGACCACACTCTCCCTGGTTGGAGAGGCCGGGACCCCCACGCTGGGCTGCCCGCGCAGGCTAGTGCGGAGGTACCCAGGCCAGGCGGCGATGGCGTTGCGGCGCGTCGGGTCGAGTAGTAGAAACGCCCCCGCCAGGATGTACCCCCCGGTAAAGAGGGGACGGAACTCCGACGGCAGAATCACCTGGAGCGCGAAGGGGATGAACAGCCCCAGGCCTTCTTTGCGGCTGAAGTTGAAGTCGGAGATCAGCACAATCGCGTAGAAGGACTGGGCGGCAGTCAACCAGATCTCGGTGCCCTGCCGCGAGACCAGCTGCATGCCAGCGAGGCGCTCTGCTCCCAGGCTGAAGACCACCGGCAGGGTCGCCACGAGTAGCGTCCACTGGTTTACGAGGCTGGAGACGAGCGTTCGCATCCCTGCCGCGGCTTGTCGCCGCGCTACGAACAGCAAGGCAACCGTAAACTCGGGCGCCTCCGAAGCAAGCGGCGCCAACCACTGCACCAGGAGGAACTCGTCCACGCCATAGCTCAACCCGGTTTCGACTAGGCCGTGGGCAAAGGGCTTTGCGGCGATGAAGATGACATAGGCAGCGAAAACGAACATCGCAAGGACGATGGCGCGCCTGTTGCCCGCCGGCAGGCGACCGATCACTTCGGCGGGACCCGCGAGGTCCGGCTCTTCGGCAGGCGCGCGCGATGCAAAGAAAGCGTATAGGGCAAACAGGGGCACCAGAATCATCGTATCGAGTAGGTTCAGCTCGCCTTTGATCGGGATCGTCAACCCATAGACACTGGCCACCAGCAGAATCGTCATCTCGACCGAAGCGCTGCGTTCCAACCTCACCGCTCTGGCGCGGTGCCGGAGCCACGCGAACAGGATGATCGAGCTCCAGCCCAGCCCCACCAGCAGCCGGTTCGCACCGGTCATGTTCGCGACCGCATAGCCGAGCTGGGCCACGGCCGGGTCTCTCCCCGCCTCATACGCAAACACGGCGTCCACCGCGTACTCCGGGAGGATGGCGATTAAAGCCAGCAGCGTGAGTGCCAACGCTTGCGAGACATCCTTCTGGAACACCTCGGCGGCCCAGGAGAGAAAGAAGGCAGCCCCCAGGATGGCGAGACCTGTTAAGACTGCCACCAGCAATGGATCCCCATGGAACCGAGCCGCATTGAGCACGATCCAAGGCACGGTCAGTGCAAACGCGATGAGCAGAGCAAGCATGCTTAGTCTTCCCTAATCGTGGTGGCGGCGGTTAGGGCCGTCCCAGGAGCAGCGAAGCCAGCCGGTGGCCGGCAAATCAGGGCGCGCGGCTCGCTGTCAGCAAACGGTCAGCGGGCGGATCAACGCCGTCGGCCTCAGTCTTAACTACGAGCACAGGGCTAGGCGCGCTGCGCACGATGCGCCGTACCTCAGCGCTCTGGAACTGGTGTGCTCCAGCATCGGTGCCAGTAGTCCCCAGCACGATGAGGTCCGGCAACCGTTCGCGAACCGACTCGAGCACGGTTGCCGTCATTTCGCCCGCGACGAAGGCCACTTCCGTATGCCAGCCTGAGGGGCTGAATAGCTCCCGCGCCTCGTGCGCCAGCACCTCGACGGCGTGGCGCTCGCAGCCGCGGACCTTGAGCAGACGAAACCAGGTATGAGGGTTTTGCGCAGCCAGTGCTGAGGCCTTGACGGGACGCAGCACCCCCAAGATGAGAACGGTCGTGCCAGCCGGCAGTGGGAAGCGCGCGAGAAAATGAAGGGTCCGTCTGGCCAGGTCGACCTCGTCAACCACCAGCATGACCTGGCGCGGCGCCATTGGCACGCCGACCAAGACGACCGAGCACGCGGCCTTTTCCATCACACGCTCGGACACGCTCTGCGAGAGTAGCCGCTGGAGGCCCCCGCGCGCCCGCACGCCAACCACGGCCAGGTCAGGCTTCACATCCTCGACCGCCCGCAGGATCTGCTCGGCGGGCGTGCCCTCCCGAACGACGGAATCCGTCGCCCAAGCATGGGGGGCGAGGCGCTGGCGCACGCGCTCGGCGATCTCAGCTCGAGCCTGAATTGGCGCCAGCTGCCCGGTGCCCCTTCCTAACGAGCTGGTCTCCCACCACCACCTGATGCGTTCCCGGAGAGTGTCGGCGACGACGCTCGTCACGATGATGTAGTCACCCTGCCCAAAAGAGAGAGTTCGCAACCACTTCTCAGCCGAACGGGCATCCTGGGACCCGTCGCTCACCAGGAGAATTCGCACCCGTCGTCTCCGGCGGAGCTGACGTCCCGCTAGCGGCAGCTCTCACACGGACATTTTCCCGGGAGTCGGTGAACCAGGGATGAAGCGGGCGTAAACCTCCGGTGACAATCCCTCGGATTAGCCGAGAGGGGTTTTTCGCCGGCCGGGTTGAGCGAGCCCTGACCTTGCCGAAGCCTGAGGTCGTCCCGATCGAACGGTAGACCGATTCACCCGGGCTCGAAGCTAACCTCTGGGGAGCGCCACAGTAAAAGTGCTGCCTTTGCCCGGGACGCTTTGCACGCGCACCTGCCCGCCATGCACTTCGGCGATCTGTTTTACGATAGCCAAGCCCAGACCGGTGCTCCCCGACTGTCGCGAGCGAGCTCGGTCAACACGATAGAAGCGGTCGAAGACGTAAGGCAGATGCTGTTCAGCGATCCCGATACCCGTATCCGCGACGACGATCTCGGCGACCTCGGGATGCGCCCACAACGACAACGTGATCTGGCCGCCAGTCGGCGTGTAGCGGAGGCCGTTCGTCACCAGATTCCATACCAGCTGCCCCAGGCGCTCGCGGTCGCCGACAACGGTGACCTGCTCATTCTTGCCCAGCTCAACGTTATGTCGACCTGTATCAATCACGCAGGCCCGCTGCCACGTATCTTCAACCACCTCGTCCAGCGCGACCGGATTGCGCTCGACCATGTCGTTCATATCGACCTCCGCGAGGAACAAGAGGTCGGCCACAAGGCGGGAGATCCGCTCAACTTCCTCGGAGGCGTCTCGCAACGCCTCCTGATGATCCTCCCCCAGCGAGTTACGGCTCAGTAGCTGCAAGTTGCCACGAATCACCATCAGTGGCCCACGAAGCTCGTGTGAAGCGTCGGCCACGAACTCGCGCTGCCGGGCGAGCGTCCGGTCAAGGCTTTCGATCATGTCGTTAAAGGTTACGGTCAGCTCGTGCAGCTCATCCCGGGCGGGCGGTTCGGCGATACGCTGGTCGAAATGACCGGTGGATCGGATGCGGCGCGCAAGCTCGGTCACCTCGGCTACGGGGCGCAGCGCACGCCCCATGAGCCACCAGCCCGCGATCAGGCAGATGAGCGCCGCAGCGGCTGCCGCCACGACAAGGTGCTGGCGCATGGTCCGCTGGCTCACGTCGAGGGGGTGCAGCGACTCTCCGACCAGCACGGCACCGATCGTGCGACCGTCCACTACCAGAGGCCGCAGCAGAATACGCACGCGTTCGGGTCCCACCGGCATGGTCTCGTAGGTGGCGTTGCCCGCGAGGGTCAGCTGCACAAGGTCTGCCGTCACCGGCAGTTGCCCCCCGGTAGGAATGGGATATACCGCGACCAGCCTGCCCCCGTGATCGATAAGCTGCACGTAGAGTCCAGGCTGGGAAAACTCCTCCAGGGGGGTGAGCGCAAGGAGATCGGCCCGCACTTCGGCCGGATCCAGCTGCTTGCCATCCAACGTGATTTCCCGCTCGACCCGCGACGCCCGCAGTGCGAGCGCTTCATCTACCTCCCGGTGCAGCTCATGCTCCTGCGAAGTCAATAAGAAGACGCCGATTCCCATGACGCTTGCGAGCAGAAAGAAGGCGAACCAGAGAGCGAGACGCAGCCGGATGGATAGCCTAAGCAAGCCGGGGAACAGCACGTTCACTCCCGTCGGAGGCTATAACCCGCGCCGCGGATGGTATGGATGAGCCGGGTCTCGGCATTAGCCTCCAACTGGTCCCTCAGACGCATGACGTGGACATCGATGACGTTGGAGTCTCCGAGAAAACTGGAACCCCAAACCCGCTCGAATATCAGCTCCCGCGACAGCACCTGCCGGGGGTGCTGGACGAAAAACTCAAGCAGCTCGTACTCCCGTGTGGTGAGTCCCAGACGACGCTCGCCTCGCCAGACATCGCGGGTGGCCGGGTCCAGGGTCAAGTCGTCAAAGCGCAATAGCCCGCTTTTGGCCGGTCGGGCGCGGCGCAGCAGGGCGCGAATACGCGCCAACAGTTCGTCGAAATCGAACGGTTTGACGAGATAGTCATCGGCTCCTGCGTCGAGACCCGCGATACGATCAGGCACACGGCCGCGCGCTGTGAGCATGAGAATGGGGAGGTCCGGTACGCCTGCTCGGAGCCGTCGGCATACTTCAAGCCCATCGAGACCCGGGAGCATGACGTCCAGGACGACTAGATCCGGTGGCTGCTCGCGGGCCCGGATCAGGGCGCTTTCCCCGTCCTCAGAGGACTCGACCTCGTAGCGGGCGAAAGCGAGGCCGCGACGAATCAAGCTCAATAGCTTTGGGTCGTCTTCGACGACGAGAATGCGGGCGCGGCGATCGGGCGTCACTGGATTGGGCGTCAACATGAAGCCGTATGACTAGCTGGGAGGATTTTTCACTCTAGTCGTCAGTGTATCGAGCGGCATGACTGAGAGGCCACCGAGTGGGCTGGCGGCGGGCTTGGATAGGTCGACCAGCGCCTGACCGGGCTACGCTTTCGGTACGTTAATGCCAAGGGCGAGGTAGCACCGAACGAATCGTTCTGCGCCCGCTGGCGGGTTTGCACATCTTCTCCACAGATGTGGAAAAGATGTTCTCGACATGCTGCGAGCTGGTAGCAGATAACAGTGGCATCACGACGCGCCAGATCTGTGAAGCAATTGTGTCGCCGGGCTGAAGTCCGCGCCGGCCCGTTGGCGACGGGCGCCTCGCCTAATCGCCTAAGCCAGAGCACGTCCATCGAAATGTTTCGTGGAAATGGAGCCCGGACTACCCCCCTCCCTAACCCTCCCCCGCAAGGGGGGAGGGGACAGGCGCACTCCCTCCCCCTCGACGGGGGAGGGCTGGGGTGGGGGTGAGCGTACCCTCGTTCATCACGGCAACTGACTCGCTAGTGCTCAGCTTACGTCGCGCTCGGTGCCCCGTCCCAGGGCGACCGCCCGCTCGTAGGCGAGCGCCGCGAGCGCTATATCGCTGAATCCTCCCTGGGCGTCGCGAAACACGGTGATCCCCTCCGGCCGCGCGACTCGACCGGCCAGCACGTCCCCCAGCTCCACGACACAGTCCCAGTCGAGCTTGCCATCTCGCGTCAGGCGTACGAGTGGCCACTCGTCGCTCGTGTCGTGGACGTTCATCTCCTGGACTCGGGAGGTGGTGACGATCAGGCTCGCGCGCAGAAAGACCTCCTCGTCCAACTCGGTGCGAACGCCGACGCCCGCCACGCAGGCGCTCGGCTTCAGCCACGCGCCCTGCAAGGCGGGCGTCGCCGAGTTGGTGACCACCAACACGGCGTCCGCCTCCTCCACAGCTCGCCGTGGGTCATCGGCCGCCTCTGCGCTCACGCCGAGCCTCTCACGGGCGTCCGCCGCGAAGCGCGCACGGTGCTCTGCGGTGGGGCTGTAGACGGCGAGCGACTCGAACGGCCGCACGTGGTGAGCGGCCTCCAGAACGCCGAAGGCGAGCCGGCCGGAGCCCAGCAGCGCCATCCTGCGGACTTCGGATGGAGCCAGGTGTCCGAATCCCAAGGCGACGGATGCCGCCAGTCTCAGGTCCGAGAACGGGTAGGCCATGAAGCTGAGCAGCCTGCCGCTCGGCGACTCGTAGATGAGTGCGTAGGACGGGTTGTGCGGACCCGTCGTCACCCGCACCCCGTAGCGCGCCTGCTCTGCCAGGCCCCCCGAGCGCAGGATGAGCAGCGCGCCGCCGCTCCTCATCAGCGACGGAGGCCAGGCCGTGATCGATCCACGCGCCTGTGCGAGATGGGCGCGCTCGATGCATTCCATGGCGCTCGGCAGATCGATGAGGTCCGCAGTATCCGCGCTGGAAAGGATGCGGACCATCAGCGGCGCCCCCATGGACACCCGGCGCCGTCAGGGGCGCCGTTCCCACCGCCTGAGACGACTTGCCTCACGGCGTTCTCATTTGACCGAAGCGCGTTTGCCGGGCGCATCTATAATTACCAACCGGTAGGCGCGGCCGACGCGCCATCATGGGTTCGGCCCCGAAGGAGTCGCTATTATGGCCCGAGCAATCTGGTCGGGAGTCATCAGCTTCGGCATGGTGAGCATCCCCGTACGGCTCTATCCAGCTACTGAAAGCAAAGACATCTCGTTCCACATGCTCCACGCAGAGTGCCAGTCGCGCGTCAGGCAGCGCCTCTGGTGCCCGGTCGAGGAGGTGGACGTCGAGCGGAAGGACACGGTCAAGGGCTACGAGTACGCCAGGGGGCAGCACATCATTCTCACGGACGAGGACTTCGAGCGCCTGCCCCTGGCGAGCAAGCATACCATCGAGCTATCCGCATGCGTGAAGGCGGATGACATCGACTCCATCTACTACGAGAAGACCTACTATCTCGAGCCCCAGGAGCTGGGGACTAAGCCCTACGCGCTGCTGGCCCGAGCCCTCGACGCGAAAGGACTGACGGCGCTGGCCAAGATTGCCATCCGCAACAAGGAGCAGCTGTGCGCGCTGCGGCCGCGCGATGGAGTCCTTATTTTGGAGACGCTCTTCTACGCGGATGAGATCCGCCAGGACAGTCGCCCCACGGTCAGCGAAGTCCCAATATCGCGCGCCGAGGAGGATATGGCGGGCACCCTGGTGGACATGTTGGCCGAGCCGTTCGAGCCCGAAAAGTACAAGGACGAGTATCGGAACGTATTGATGGAGGTCATCGAAGCCAAGCTCCAGGGCGTCGAGATCGAGGAAGCGCCGGTCGCCGCGCCCACGAAAGTGACCGACCTGATGGCGGCCCTGAAGGCGAGCGTGGCGGCGGTCGAAGCCAGCAGGAAGGCCAGGGAGGAATCCGGGACACCTGAACCGAGCCGCGCGAAGAAAGCGACCACCGTGCCGAAGGCGTTCCGGGAGGCTTTCGACTCCGGCGACGACGCGCCACCCGCCGAAAAGAGTCGCCCTCCGCGCCGTAAGGCGGAATGAGTCTGTCGATGGCAAGGAGCGTGGCTGCTAATACAAGATCGCCGAAATTCATGACCCGGGCGTCGGCCGAGAGCAGTCCCTCTCCCATCGCAATGGGAGAGGGGAGGGTGAGGGCGGGCCATCACGCCGGCAAGCATCTCCGCTGGTTCAAAGTGTCAACGGAGGAAATGCCCTCACCTAGCCTCTCCCACTCCGGTGGGAGAGGGATGTATTGCCATCGCCGCTCCTTGGCCTCGGGCCTCGCGGGTCACGAATTTAGGGGACGCTGTCCTAGGGACGAGCTGGAGCACATGTCGTGCTCGTCGCCCTGCCAACCCCGACCGCAATGACGACTGACCCATTGGCTCCGGCCGAGACGGAAGCTCGGGAGAAGCTTGCTCTGTGCGCCCGCTCATTGCACCGCATCGGCGTCTACGATCTTGCCGGCCACATCAGCCTCCGGATTCCCGACAGCCCGCTGATCCTGATCACCCCGGGCGGCGGTCTGGATAAGTCGCGGCTCACCGCCGCCGACATGGTCACCATGGACGCCGAGGGGAACCACGTGGCGGGGCCCTACCCGCCGCCGCTGGAGTGGCCCATCCACACGGTCGTCCACGCGGCGCGCCCCGAGCTGGAGTCGGTCGCGCACCTTCATGCGCACTGGTCGACGGTCTTCAGCATCGTCGACCGCCCGATGGATATCGTGCTCCTGCCGGCATCATCGCTGGGCGGGCCCGTCCCCTGCTTCACCGAGCCGGGCCTCGTCACGGACGTCGAACTGGGGCAGAAGCTGAACGCGGCGCTGGGCAATCGCGCGGCGGTGCTGATGCGCTGGCATGGCATCACCGTCGTCGGGAACACCCTGGAGGAGATGTTCGAGCGGGCGCTCTTTATGGAGGAGAATGCCCGAATGCTGTGGGAGGCAAGCGCCCTCGGCCGCCCCATTCCGCTGCCGGCGGAGGCAATGGCAGCGCACGCCCGACGCGGCGGCATGCGCCCGGGGGCACGCACGTTTACGTACTTCGCCAACCTGGAGGCCCCGCCCGAGGAGCAACAGTGGGTCTCGCACCGAGGACCTCTGGGCGAGGGTTCCTAGACTAGTGGGCCAGTTCCTCCGCATAGTCTTTTTCGCCCTACCGGAACGACGCAACCGACGCAATGGCGATATCCATAAGGAGTGACCCACCAGAATCCCCTGGAGGATGCGCCGACCAAGGTAGTCTGTCATCCTGAGCGAAGCGAAGGATCTGGGTAAGGCTCCAACCCGGCCCTCCACCAGATCCTTCGGGCTGCGCCCTCAGGATGACCCCGCTAGCTGGAGCGAAAGCGCCGCCACAACCTGGAGCTCACTTATGGCCCTTGAGACCTACAGAGAAAAGCGCAACTTCGACCGCACGCCCGAGCCCGAGGCGGAGGTCCTCAGGCCCGCCGAGCCGGCGCTGACATTCTGCGTCCAGAAGCACTCGGCCACCCGCCTGCACTACGACTTCCGTCTTGAGCTCGACGGCGTCCTGAAGTCGTGGGCCGTCCCCAAAGGACCGTCGCTCAATCCTGAAGACAAGCGCATGGCCGTCCTGGTGGAGGACCATCCCCTCGACTACGCGTCCTTCGAGGGCGTCATTCCCAAGGGCGAGTACGGCGCCGGCCAGGTGATCGTCTGGGACCAAGGGACCTACTCGCCCGACGAAGGAGGCCGCCTGAGCTTCCACGACCGGGCCGACGCCGAGGAGCGCATGCGCGATGGCCTCGCCCACGGAAAGCTCTCGGTTCTTCTCCGCGGCCAGAAGCTCAAGGGATCCTTCACCCTCGTCAAGATGGCTCGTGGCGAGAACGAGTGGCTGCTGATCAAGCACCGGGACGAGTCCGTGGACCGGAGCCGCGACGTTCTCGACGACGACCTATCGGTGCTGTCCGGCCTCTCGATCCAGGACCTGAAGGCGGGCCGCCTCCCCGACCCAACGCGGCGACAGGCCCGCGCGCTCCACCCCAGCCAGCTGTCACGGGCGCATGAGGCCCCGTTCCCGACGGCGGTCGCCCCGATGCTCCCCACCCTCACGGAGGGCCCATTCGACCACCCGGACTGGCTCTTCGAGCCCAAGCTGGACGGCGTTCGGGCGATCGCCCTCATCAGAGACGGCAAGGTGAAGCTACATTCGCGGCGCGGGTTGGACTCGACGGCCCAGTTCCCCTCGCTAGCGCAGGAGCTGGCGCGCCAGCCCGAGCGGGAGCTGGTGCTGGACGGCGAGATTGTCGCGACCGATGAGGCCGGCCGCCCTTCGTTCCAGGCCATCGCGCCGCGTCTGAACCTATCGCGTAAGGAGGATGTCCGGCGCGCTGAGGCCACCATCCCGGTCGTCTACTACGTCTTCGACCTGCTGTATGCGGACGGGCACGACCTCCTGTCCGTGCCCCTGGAAGAGCGTAAAGCGTTGTTGGCCAGCCTGCTGCTGCCCACGGAGCGCGTCCGACTCGTGGACCACTTCTCAGAGGACGGCATCACGGCCTACGACGCCGCCGTGGCGTATGGCCTGGAAGGGCTCCTCGCCAAGCGCCGCGGCAGCCCGTACGAGGCGGGCAGGCGCTCCCACGCATGGCTCAAAGTGAAGGCGACGAAGAGCGACGACTTCGTGATCGGGGGCTACAGCGCAGGGCAAGGCGCGCGGTCGAGCACCTTCGGCGCGCTGCTGGTCGGGTCCTACACCGAGAATGGGCAGCTCCAGTACGTCACCAACGTGGGGACGGGCTTCGACGACCGGACGCTCGCCGAGATGCGCCGCCGCCTGGACGGCATCCGCTCCGAAACCTGCCCCTTCGCTCAGCTGCCGCCGGTGAAGGGCGCCACATGGGTGCGTCCGGAGCTCGTGGCGGAGGTGAAGTTCGCCGAACGCACGCATGACGGCGCCCTGCGCGCACCCGTTTTCCTGCGCCTCCGAGAGGACAAGTCGGCCACTCAGGCGCTGAGAGCCGAGGTCGTGCCGCCCCCGCCCAATGGCAGGGCCGAGCGGCCGGATCGGGTCGCCGGCCTGGCATCGGAGATCGACAGCGTGCTGGAGCAGCTGAAAAGCCAGCGCGACCGGTTTACACTCGATGTGGCACGCCACAAGATCCCGCTGACGAACCTCGACAAAGAGCTGTGGCCCGCCTACGGGAAGCAGCGGGCCCTCACCAAGCGCGACCTGCTCGTTTACCTGGCGAAGATGGCCCCCGCCTACCTTCGCCATCTGCGCGACAGGCCGCTCTCCCTCATCCGCTTCCCGGACGGGATCCACGGAGAGAGGTTCTTCCAGAAGCACTGGGAGCATCAGCTGCCCGACTTCGTAGAGACCGTCGATCTTTACTCGGAGCACAACGACGCCGATAGCGAGTACATGCTGTGCAACAATCTGCCGACGCTGCTCTGGTTCGGCCAGGTGGCCGCCCTCGAGCTGCACAGCTGGTACTCACGGGTGAGGCCGGAGCCCGATGGCTACCACCTGTCGAGCGGCTTCACCGGCTCCGAGGAGAGCATCGACGCCTCGCTCCTCAACTACCCGGACTTCATCGTCTTCGACCTCGACCCATACATCTACTCGGGGCGTGAGGCCAAGGGCGCCGAGCCGGAGCTCAACCGCGCAGCCTTCGCTCGGACGTGCGAGGTGGCGTGGTGGCTGAAGGAGACGCTCGATGCGCTCTCGCTGTCGGCGTTTGTGAAGACGTCCGGGCGCACGGGCCTCCACATCTACGTGCCCGTTCTGCGCCAGCTCGACTACGACGTGATCAGGAACGCCTGCCGGACCATCGGCCAGTTCGTGCTGGCCGCGCACCCGAAGGACGTAACCATGGAGCAGCGGATCGACAAGCGCACGGGGAAGGTGTTCCTCGACTACAACCAGAACGTGCGTGGGAAGACGCTGGCGTCGATCTATTCGCTGCGCACCTCGCCCGAAGCGGCGGTCTCGATGCCCCTCCGCTGGGAGGAGCTGGGGAAGATCTACCCGCCGGATTTCACGATGCTGACCGCCCCCGACCGTCTGAAGCAGGTTGGCGATCTGTGGGAGGGCATTCTCGACGCCAAGCACGACCTGCGAGCGCTGCTCGACTCCGTGGGCCAGAGGGCATAGAGGATCCCCTCGTCCTTGGCAAAGCGAGAGGGTTGCGAGGTAGGGGTGCGCAGATCACAATGAAGAATCCGCGGGGGCCTGGGGGCCGCAGCCCCCGGGGGCCTGGGGGACTCCGTACCCCTTGGGGAACCTCGGGGCCTCCGCACCCTGGGGACCTGGGAGCGCAGCCCCCAGGAAGAAAATGGGGGCGGGTGGGTGGGCATTCTGAACAGGAGGTGCCTTATGGCCGAACGGTTGCGTTGCTACGCGGGGACCCAGGAGGGCATGTTCGTATGGCGCTCCTCCAACGGCGGCTGGGAGGAGGTCAGCCGATCGTTCCCGGAGGGGATCATCGACTCAGTTGCCGGCTGCCGCCTGACGCCCGAGCGCGTGTACACGGGCGTCATGATCGACGGCCTCTATCGCACCGAGGATGGCGGTGTCGGCTGGAAGAAGGTGCTGGACGGCGACGTCCGCGCCGTGTCCATCGACCCGACGAACGATGACGTGGTCTATGCGGGGACCGAGCCCGTGCACCTGTACCGGAGCGAAGACCGGGGCGACTCGTGGGAAGAGCTAACCGGCTTGCAGGACCTGTCGCCCGACGTTCAGAAGCGCTGGTGGTTTCCGCGTGAGCCGCACCAGGGCCACGTGCGCTACATCTTCATCCACCCGGATAACCCGGACACGATCTACGTGGGGATCGAGCACGGCGGCGTGCACAGGAGCTTCGACCGCGGCAAGACGTGGGAGGACGTGACCGAGGGGATCGACTACGTCGACATCCACATGGTGAAGAGCGTCCCCCACCGCTTCGACCGCTGGTTCGTCTCCAGCGCCCGCGGGTTCTTCACCAGCGACGACCCGGCCGAGGGCTGGGTGCGTGCTGAAAACGGGTTCACCCGCGACTACTTCCACGACTTCGTGTTCCTCGGACCTGAGCGGGCCGGCGCAGCCTCTACGATGCTGGCGTGCACGGCCGACAAGTCGCCGGGCTCGTGGGACCGGCCCGAGCGAGCGCGAGCGGCGATCTTCCGCAGCGACGACGGCGCGCAATCGTGGCAGCGCGTCGGCGCCGGGCTTGCGGATGAGCTGCAGCCGATGGTGTGGTCGCTGGCCTGCCACCCGGAGGACCCCAACGCCGTGTTCGCGGGACTCGGGATCGTGTCTCGGGGCCAGCCTTTCCAGCGCTGGGGCCTCGGCACGCCCGGCGCCATCATGGTGACGCGCGACCGAGGCGACAGCTGGCAGGAGCTGGACGTGAAACTGCCCTCAGACAGGGTGGTGTGGGTCGCGGGGGATTAGCAGCGGGCGGCACCTGCCCCGGCTCGGAGCCGGGCCACAGGCTCATGATCGGCGCAGACTTCACTACCCTTTCGAGTGTAGACGAACGCGTTGAATGGCCGCTACGCGTTCCCGATCTGGGACGGCCCAGGCGAAACCCGCGCGGCCATCCAGGCTCAGCGGGTCCGATGCCCGGTCGTACTGGGCCGCAGCTTCGGCTTCTCCTCCAGCGCGCGAGCCGCGCGGGCGACCGGGAGCATCGCCAGCGCGCGCTGGCCCATCTCCTCGATCCACTCCGGCTTGTACTGGGACGCGCGGTCTACGCCGCCGCGGCTCGACACCGGTCCCATGCCAATGTACTTGATCCCAATACTGTAGCGAGTTGCCTTCAGGATCTCTTCCTCCGTGGACACGCCAGCTTCGACGAGGTCCTCCACGGCCCGCCGCATTGCTCCCTGAAGGAAGTTGATCACAAAGGAGCGACGGTCCTTCAAGACCCGGATCGGCACCGAGCCCACGCTTTCGACAAATGCCACCGCTTTCTCGAAGGTCTCGTCCGAGGTGCGCTCACCCCGAATCACCTCGACCGCCCGCAGGACGAAGGGTGGCTCGAAGACGTGAATGCCTACGGTTTGTTCTGGCCGCTGGCAATGTTCGGCGATCTGGGTTGTGGGGATGCCGGAGGCATTGCTGGCCAGGATGGTCCCAGGGCGCGCGACTTCCTCCATCTTCACGAAGACGTCTTGCTTCATCTCCAGCTTCTCGGGCACCGCCTCTATCACCAGGTCAGCCCGCGCGAGGCCATCGGCCAGGCTGGTCGTGGCCTGGATTCGCCCCATCGCGCCCTCGGCGTCCGCGGCCGAGATCTCGTCGGCCTCAACCAGGAGATCCAGATTGTGGCGAACTTTTCTTAGACAGCGATCGAGGACATCCTGCGACAGATCGACCAGGTGGATCGGATAACCTCCAAGCGAGCAGACTGTCGTGATGCCGCTGCCCATCCAGCCAGCCCCAACCACCGCCACTTCGTCGATACCCGCTACCTTCGCCATCGCGTTAGCCTCCCAGAATCGTTGTTACCCGGTCGCATCTCGAAGTTGTCTCACATGACGCTCTGGCCGGCGTCCACTGTGATGGTCTGTCCGATAACGTGCCGCGAGTCATCACTGACGAGGAACAGCACCACCCTCGCCTGGTCTTCCGGCAACGTGACCTGCCCCAGTAAGTTGTGGGACTCCTCACGCAGGATATCACTCCCCACGGGGGACCCCGTCGGCCCAGGTGCGATGGCGTTGACCCGGATGCCGTGAGGCGCCAGTTGCGCCGCCATGCCCCGGGTGAGTGCGACCACACCAGCTTTGGCCGCCGTATAGGCGATACGACGGGTGCCACCCCCGAAGGCTGAGGTGGAGGAGAAGTTGACGATGGCTCCACCGGTCCCCTGCTTCACCATCTGCAGTGCCACATATCTTGAGCACAGGAAGGTGCCCGTGAGCGTGATGTCCAGCACCTGCCGCCAAGTCTCGTCCGGGAGATCCAAGATTGGCTGCCGATCGGAGATGGCCGCGCAGTTCACCAGGATGTCAATGTGACCCCACACTTCGACGATCCGCTGCACCATCGCCTGGACGTCCGCCACGTCGCTTACGTCTCCCTCGATGGCAATGGCTTCGATCCCATCCTCCTTTAGGGCTTCGACCTGCGCTGTGGCTCGCCCGGGGTCCAAATCGAAGATGGCGATCCTTGCACCATTTGTCCCCAGGAGTCCTGAGACACTCGCCCCAATGTTTCTGCCGCCACCCGTCACGACAGCTACCTTGCCCTGTAGTCCCACGGCGTCGCTCTCCTTCGGCCTGTGAGCCCTTCTCCTGAACTGTGGCTACGACCCAAGGTCCCAGAGATGGGCGTTGAAGGTCTTCGCCAAGGAGTTGCTAGGGAAGACGTTCTTGACCTTGTTGTTGACGAGAGTGGTCCACGACTCGTAGTAAAAACCGATGAAGGTCACCTGGTCGGTCGTATGGCGCACGAACTCCCCCAGGGCGCGGGCACGCTCGTTTAGCGGAATCGTTGTAGCCCAGCGGTCGAGCGCAGCATCCACCTGGGGATGGGCGTAGCGAGCCCGATTGTTTCCCCGGAACCCGTTCTCCCGCGTGGCGATGTTCGAGCTATGGAAGTAGGGCTGCATCCCCGGGGTGTCCCCCTTTATGCCCCTGACCAGGAAGGCAGGGAACGGAGCCATGAGGCTCGCGTCCCGGGCCTGTTGAAAGGGGATGAGCTTGAGCTGCGCGTCTATCCCCGCCTTACGCCAGTAATCGGTGGAGACGATGGTTCCCCGTACCCGCTCCTCCTCCTCCTGCACCCCCCAGTGCTCGAAGCTGATCCGCTGCCCGGCCGCGTCTTCGTAGAACCCATCGCTACTCTTGCGATACCCGATCTCCTCCATCAATTGGGCGGTCTCACGTGGGTCGTAGTCGTACTTGACGATGAACGACTGAATGAGGTCGTATTCGGGCATCACCGGACCGACCGGGCTGTGGGCTATGCTGCTCCGACCCATCATGATGGTCTGCACCATCTCCTCGCGATCGAGGGCATGAATCAAAGCACGGCGAAACCGGACGTCCAGCACCAGCGGAAGGGCTGGCTCCAGCATTTGAGGCATCGTCGCCACCGTGCTCGAGGGGTAGGGGCTCAGGATGGCGGCCCCGTCGCGCCACTGCCCCATGAGCGACACGACCTGGTCGGGCGCGAGGTTCGCACTCATGGTCTGGTCGACCGTTCCTGCCAGAAGGTTCGCCGTGAGGGTCGCTGGGTCTGGGATGAACCTGATCTCGACCACATCCAGCTTTGGTCGGCCGAGCACATAGCCGTCGAAGGCATCCAGAACGACGTGACTCCCACGGTCGTATTCCCTTACTTTGAATGGGCCCGCGCCTACCCACGCTTCGCCCCAGTATGGGTGGTCCAGAAGTCTTTCCTTTTGCCCCCGATACGGCTGCTCCAACAGGTGCCGTGGCATCAAACGGTCCGGGTGGCCAAACATCGAGATGGCCTCGATATAGGTCTGCTTCCATGTCACGACGACCGTCGTGGGATCGGAAGCCTCGACGCTGTCGATTAACCGATACCCAGCATGGGCGGCAATGGTCGTCGCGGGGTCAGTCTGAACCTGAGTCCCGAAGACAAAATCGTCCGCCGTGATTGGCGTTCCATCGTGCCAGCGAGCGTCCTGCCGGATCTTCCACGTGGTCTCCATTCTGCCATCGTCAAAGAGCTTCCAGAGCCCATTTTCAAGGGAGGGGACAGCCTGGGCGAGCTGGGCGTAGACGTCCCTTCCGTCGGTCTGAGCCAGGCCGGCATGGACGAGCTGCTCGATGTCATCCCCGTCCGACTGGGGGATGTGATTGCTCATGGCAGCAATCTGCGGACGCATGAACGCCACGACAACGCGCTTGGGTCCCTGAGGCTGGGTCTGGCCTGCGGCCCCAACACCGGCGTTAGAACCAGGCGCCGCCGGCGCTGGAGCACAGGCGGTCAGCACGAGAGCCACGGTCAAAGACAGCACGACGACTCTCTTGGAGAATCCCACCTTACAATCTCCTTTCAGGCGCTTCTGGCCAGAATTCCGCCTCGCTATGCGTCCCGTCCGTAAAAGCGCAGAGCGTTCTCTGCGAGGAGCGCCGCCTTCGCGCCTTCGTCAACATCGGTACGTTCCAGCAGCTCATCGACTTCGTGCCGACAGAACTCCGCGCTCGTGTTCTCATGTGGGAAGTCAGTTGCGAAGAGAAACGGTTCGGCTCCAGCCCGCTGCACGGCATATCCCAGGCTCTCGTCGTCTACGTCGAACCCGACGTAGATCCGCCCCTCTCGCACGTGCCGTCGAAAGTACGCGCTCGCTTTCTCTCCAGGTTGAGGGCTCCCTGGCACTGGGTTGCCCTCCCGGTCGTCCTGCAGATGGCTTGGGTAGGACCGGTCCAGGCGGTCCATGATGAATGGCACCCAACCCGCGCCTCCTTCCAGGTAGGCCACCCGCAGACCGGGAAACTGGTCGAACACGCCGTGAGTCAGCATGCCGACGCACTGGATCAGGACAGTCAGCGGGTGACCCAGTGCGTGCGCACCGTAAAACGTGCTGAAGGAATCGACGGCCGCCAGACGGTGATGGGAGCCGCCATGAACAGCGAGCGGGCAGCGTAGTCGCTGAGCTGCCTCATAGATAGGCCAGAACATCCGGTCCCCCAGATGGGCTTTGAGTCCTTCTCCGTTCGAGGCGAGCATTCCACCGCTCATGCCCAAACCTTCGACCGCCCGGTGCAGCTCGTCGACCGCCGCGCTCACCTCCTGCAGCGGAAGGATAGCCATTGCACCCAACCGAGGACTTTGACTTATGTAGCGCTCGTGGACCCAGTTGTTGTAGGCCTGGCACGCGGCAATGGCCCACTCTGGATCGATGACTCGTCCGATAGACAATCCATTGGTCGGGTACATCACAGTCCATTCGATGCCTGTCTCGTCCAGGAACTCGACCCACTCCGCCGCGTCGGGAGCCCTCGGCTTGGCAGTACCCCCTGCGGCATTGCGGCTTTTTCTGAAGTGCTGGCCATGTAGGTGGTCGAGTGCCGGGAAAACGTCCTTCGAGCCGTTTGGCATGAACTTCGCGATCTCATCGTTGTTTTCCCGAATGTGCCCATCCGCATCGATCACGCGCATATTTGGCTCTCCTTTCTTTTCGGCTGATCGATAAGACCGCGTTGTCCTCGACTGAATCCTCCGGACCCTTCACGGGCTCCGCCCCTAGATCCCGTAGAAGCGCCGCGGGTTGTCCTCCAGGATCTTGCGCGCAACCTCGGCGGGGATCTCCCCGGACGCCCCTCGCTGCTCGACGATGTCCAGGGCCCGCAGCTCCGCCGACGCGTCGGCGTGTGTGTAATCCGTTCCGACGAGGAGGCTATCCTCCGTCCCAAACTGCAGGATGTACGGCAGGTCATCCTGGCTCTGGCAGGCTACGTAGATACGGTTCGGGCGGAACAGATCGAGCTGCTTGGCGTCGAGGGGCCGGTGGGCCTGGCGGTTGAGACCGGCCAGCCGGCGCGACAGCGAAAATGGCACCCAGGACGCGGACGCTTCGATGAAGCCGACCCGGAGGGCAGGGAACTGCTGCATGACACCCGATGCCATGAGGGGCTCGAACGCCATCACGGCGGTGATGGGGTCCGCTGCGCGCAACGATGGGACAGGCCCCTCGGTGCCCGTATGGATGCACATGGGGATGTCGAGTCGGCTGGCCTTCTCGTAGAGGGGGAAAAAGTAGGGGTCGTCGACGGCTCGTCCCCCGCACTCAACGCCCTTCTTGAATACCCCGCAGGCGCCATGGTCCTTCGCCCACCGAAGCTCCTCGAGCGCCTTGTCCATGGTCAAGAGCGGGAGCACAGCCACCCACCGTAGCCGTCCGTGCGTTTGATCGGTCCGCGCGGCGATCCAGCGGCTGTAGGACCGCGCGAGCGCCAGCTCGACCTCCGGCCGTCCGATGAACGAGGCGTTGATGAACGTCGTGGGGTACAGAACCTGCACGTCGATGCGCAGCTCGTCCAGGTGCCTCACGCGGGCATCGACGTCCAGGAGCTGACTCGTGGCCGCCGTCGTTCCGGTGCGCGGGTAATCGCGCACCGGACGCCGGTAGATCTCACCGTCGACCAGCCACCCATCCGAGGGAGGCGGCCGGAACTCACGAGGTCTCGTAGTGACGGCAGCGCCGGGACTGCTCGCTCGAAGCCGACTCGCGGCGGTCGCCGGCTCGACACTGACCGGCTTGAACCGGCTCTCGCTCGGCTCGATGTATTCCCAGGTGTCTTCCGTCTCGTCGACGTGGGCATCCGCGTCAATCCGGAACATCGCTCATCCTCTCTCCGGCGCTATCGCAGTGGATGGCGGCCACGCAGGGGTTGACGTTCAGCGCCTACGACTTGTCCCACTGGAAGACGTTCCAGCCGGGGTTCGTCGCGCTGATGTCACCCTTCACTGCCTTGCCCATCACGACCGCCTGGACCTCCCAGTACACCGGCATGAGGGCGACGTCCCCCATGAGCTGCTGGATGTGCTCACGCCGAAGCGGAATCTGCTCTCTCGGATCGACCGTCGCCGTCAACTGTGCCAGCAGCTCGTCCGCCCTCGGGTTCTGGTAGGCAGCGCGGTTCCGCCCGCTCCAGCGATTCGCCGTCGACGCGACATCCCGACCGTTGAATCGCTCGGCCATCGTATCGACGCTCGTGCCGGTCATCTCGATGGTGGGAAAGGTCGACTGGTATTCCCGGTCCTCCGAGCGAGCGGGCGGGACGGGATTCGGGCGGGCGTCGGCACCGATCGCTTTCCAGTCACCGGCCACCAGTGTGGCGGACCGTGCGTCCGTCTGGGGAATGGACCAGACCTCCACCTCGAATCGCTCCCCACTGGGTTGATGCACCAGCACCCCATCGGGGCCACGGGTCCATCCAGCCTGGGCCAGAAGGTCCTGGGCGCCTGCAGGGTCGTATGGGTACTGGGGGATGGCCGACTCCACGGCGGGGCGCAGCGGGTCAGTGGGCGCATACCAGCTATCGGCGATTGGCGCCAGCCCGTGACTCATCACCTCTGCGAGTCCCGCACGGTTGATTGCTCGGTAGAGAGCTTCGCGCACGGTCCGGTTCGGGATGCCGTTGACGGGTCGCGCGAACTCGGGCCGGAACTGCAGCTCGCCATAGACCACCCGGGACACCGGTTCGATGCGGACGGTGTCGCCCGTTCCCTCCCAGCGCTGCTTCAACTGGAGTGCGGCGTCGGTTGCGACCCCCGGCGGCGGGATCAAGTCGATGGCCCCCGCGAGGGCGTTCGCGACCATCACATTGCTATCCCTGACGAATTGGACGGTCATCCCATCCAGTGGCGGACGACCCTGGTAATAGCCGTCGAAGCGCGCCATCTCGATGAAGGAGCCCTGTTCCCATTTCACGAGTCGATACGGGCCCAGGCCGATGAATTCCGTGGTGAAGCGTGGACTGCTGATGAAGGCCGCCTTGTTTGTCTGATACAGGTCCTCTAGCAGGTGCTTCGGCATCGGGGTCAGACCACGAGCCTGGTCAGCCGAGACCAGGATCCCGGACCAGTGCACGATGAACGTCTGGGGGTCTGGGGCCGTGGCCGACTCCATATTCCGCCGCTCGACCCCGTAGGCATGGGGAAGATCCGGGTCCTTGTGAAGCGTGAAGGAGAACAGGAGGTCGGCGCTCGTGAAGGGCGTGCCATCGTGCCATTTGACCCCCTGCTGGAGCTTCCACGTCATATCCATGGTGCCGTCCGGATTGACGCGCCACGTGCCCTTCTCGACCGACGGCACCTCCAGGGCGAGCTGCGGGCGCACGACCCAGCGGTCGTCCTGGATCGTCAAGTGGTCGTGGAGAAAGTACCGCACGACGCCTGCTCCATCCGCACTTCCGCCCTGGCCGGTGAAGCCTTCAAAGGTCGCGGGCTCGCGGAGAAAGGCAATGGTCAGCACCTTCGGCACCGCCGCGGGCCCGCTCTCCACCGGGGCGGCACCGCCTGCGAGAGGGCTCGACGGCGGTGCGCATGCGCTCAGGAGCAGCACAAGCCCTGCGAACGGCGCCAGCGTCAGGAATCTCCCACGCTTTTGCATCCGAGCCTCCTTCTTTGCTCGCTCAGTTCCTGGCGGGGCTGAACGGATTGACGACCAAAGCAGAGGCGTCACGGCGGCGCCCATTGACCCCGGTGATCATGAGCCGGTCCCTTGGCCATAAAACCGCAGGGCATTGCCGCCGAGCACCGCCTCCTTGCTCTGCTGCGTGAGGTCGTCCCGTTCGAGAAGCTCCTCGATCTCGCCGCGACACATGCGCGCGGTGCGGCGCTCATGGGGGAAATCACTCGCGTACAGGAAGGCCTCCGCGCCGGCTCGCTGGACAGCATTACCGAGGCCATCGTCGTCGACGTCGAATCCCACGAAAACCCGCCCGTCCTTTACGAGCCGCTTGAAGTATTCGCTGGGCATTTCGCCTGGCTTGGGCGCGTAGGCGATCTGCCCGTCAAGGTTCACCTGGGCGTGGCCCTCGTGGTACGCCCGGTCCAGCCGGTCCATGACGAACGGCACCCAGCTCGCTCCGCCCTCCAAATACCCGACGCGCAGGCCCGGGAAGCGGTCGAACACCCCATGGGAGAGCATGCCGGCGGCCTGAACCATGACGCCGAACGGATGGCCCAGCGCATTGACCGGGTAATACACACTGAAGGTGTCCATGCCGAGGTGATGGTGGGATCCGCCGTGGACCGCCAGGGAGCAGCCCAACCTCTCCGCTTCCTGATACAGGGGCCAATAGATCTTTGACCCCAGATGCGCCTTGATGCCCTCGCCGTTAGAAGGCAGCATGGCCCCGCACATTCCGAGTTCGGTGACTGCCCGGTTGAGCTCCGCCACGGCGGCTTCGACGTCCTGGATGGGGACGAGCGCCATCCCCATGATTTTGGGGTTGCCCGCCGTAAATTTCTCGTACAGCCAGCTATTGTAGGCCCGACACACCGCGGCCGCGTAGTCCTCGGACGTGATGCGCCCGACCGCAAGTCCCATGGTGGGATAGAGCACGGTCCAGGCAATTCCCGTTTCATCCAAGAAATCGACCCATTCGCGGGGGCCAATCTTCCTGCCGCGCTCCTGGGGGACGTCAGGCCTCAAGAAGTTCTGGTGGAGGTGATCAAGCCGCGGGAACAGGCTCCCATGCTGGTTCCCTCTGGGCATGTGTCTGTTGATCTCATCCAACCACGATCCTTCAGAAATGTGGCCGTCCGCATCGATGATCTGCATAGGTCTCTCTCCTCATGGCATCGAGGGCATTTATAGCCCATAGAAACGTCGCGGGTTGTCGTCTAGGATCTTGCGGGCCGCCTCCGCTGGGATCTCACCTTTCACGCCCCGCTGCTCGATGATGTTCAGAGCGTCGAGTTGGTGCGTGTCATCGTGATGAGAGTAACGCACGCACTCGACGCGCCGCATCGATCGGTTTGGGTTTCAATCCTCGCCCCGCTCGCTCGCGGGGCGCAACACCTCAACGGGCAGGTAGGCCGTCGGGTCGGTCATCGCGTTTCAATCCTCGCCCCACTCGCTCGCGGGGCGCAACCCGGCGGTTTATTGCCGCATCCTGTTGCGCTGTGCGGTTTCAATCCCCGCCCCGCTCACGAGCGGGGCGCGACACGCTTGTAGCGCCTCGACAACCTGGGCCAGGGGGGTTTCAATCCCCGCCCCGCTCGTGAGCGGGGCGCGACTTGGAAGCTGGTAGTGCTTCCCCCGTCTGGCTGCCCTGTTTCAATCCCCGCCCCGCTCGTGAGCGGGGCGCGACGACTGACGAAACTTGGAATCCCACAACGGGCTGCACGTTTCAATCCCCACCCCGCTCGTGAGCGGGGCGCGACGATCGGGGCCGCGCACGACACAGAATCCCTCTTCTTCGTTTCAATCCCCACCTCGCTCGTGAGCGGGGCGCGACGCGGTCTGCGAGAGCTGAGCGGATCGCGACGTCGCAGTTTCAATCCCCACCCCGCTCGTGAGCGGGGCGCGACGCGATCAACTGCCGTCCCTCCGGGTGGACCGGCGGGTTTCAATCCCCACCCCGCTCGTGAGCGGGGCGCGACCTGGGCGTGGTGCTGTTCCTCGGTGACCTGGCCTGGTTTCAATCCCCACCCCGCTCGTGAGCGGGGCGCGACGTGCTAACGAGAAATGGGCCAGCCTCCTTGGCGGCGTTTCAATCCCCACCCCGCTCGTGAGCGGGGCGCGACACTCCCGGATCATGGATTCGAGCACGCTCGGTCGACGTTTCAATCCCCGCCCCGCTCGTGAGCGGGGCGCGACACTCCCGGATCATGGATTCGAGCACGCTCGG
>CAYQJS010000021.1:58728-59455 GCA_964417895.1 uncultured Chloroflexota bacterium
TCGACGTTTCAATCCCCGCCCCGCTCGTGAGCGGGGCGCAACCCGAGCCATTCTGCATCACGCCCCCGGCCAATGTAGTTTCAATCCCCACCCCGCTCGTGAGCGGGGCGCAACGCAGGACCAGGAGTGCGATCAGGGCCGTCACGCCTAGTTTCAATCCCCGCCCCGCTCGTGAGCGGGGCGCAACGGGCGCGCGCTCGGGCTCTGGTGATCTGAGCGAAGTTTCAATCCCCACCCCGCTCGTGAGCGGGGCGCAACGGCTAACGCCGATCTGCTGGGCGAGCCATGTATAGCGTTTCAATCCCCACCCCGCTCGTGAGCGGGGCGCAACCCAGAGGACACGGATGTTGAACTGGGCGAGTCCTGGGTTTCAATCCCCGCCCCGCTCGTGAGCGGGGCGCGACCTCCTGGATGTCTCGATCCAGCCAATACTCAGCGTTTCAATCCCCGCCCCGCTCGTGAGCGGGGCGCGACGCATTATGCTCGCACAAAACACCACGTCGAGAACACGTTTCAATCCCCGCCCCGCTCGTGAGCGGGGCGCGACCGTCGAGAGCGTGGAGGCAAGCCGAGCGGCAGATTCGTTTCAATCCCCGCCCCGCTCGTGAGCGGGGCGCGACGTCGGCAGCCGGTGGATGAGCCGATGACTCTCGAGTTTCAATCCCCGCCCCCCCGGTAGCGGGGCGCGACCCGGGGGCCGGCATGGGGGGAAGTCCGGGGTCTCCAG
>CAYQJS010000021.1:59465-79185 GCA_964417895.1 uncultured Chloroflexota bacterium
CGCGACGTCGGAGGCCGGGGGATGAGCCGATGCCTCCCGGGTTTCAATCCCCCCCCCGCTCGTGGGCCGGGCGCGACCCGCGAGCAGGCATGGGGGGAAGTCCGTGGTCTCAACGTTTCAATCCCCGCCCCGCTCGTGAGCGGGGCGCGACTGTACGTGACCTTCGGTACCGGCTGGCCCTGCATGTGTTTCAATCCCCGCCCCGCTCGTGAGCGGGGCGCGACCCCCTGGGCTACCAGCTCCTCACCGCCATCAACGCCCGCGTTTCAATCCCCGCCCCGCTCGTGAGCGGGGCGCGACCTGGCAAGGGGCTGCTCGCGGCAATCGGCGTGGAGTGGTTTCAATCCCCGCCCCGCTCGTGAGCGGGGCGCGACGCCCGGTAGGCAGCCTCGATGACCTCCGGCAGCGTTTCAATCCCCGCCCCGCTCGTGAGCGGGGCGCGACCTGTGCGCTCGCGATGGATCGCCTCGGCCTCAAAGCGTTTCAATCCCCGCCCCGCTCGTGAGCGGGGCGCGACCCTAGCGTTGAGGCCGACGATTCTAGACGGACCGCGTTTCAATCCCCGCCCCGCTCGTGAGCGGGGCGCGACGAGCGCTGACGCCTTGCGGCAATCGGAGCACACCAGCAGGTTTCAATCCCCGCCCCGCTCGTGAGCGGGGCGCGACCAGATGCGACCCGCGCGGGCGTCGAGCAGGATATCGTTTCAATCCCCGCCCCGCTCGTGAGCGGGGCGCGACGCGACAGCCGAGCGCCGTTATGTGCCAGACGCCGGTGCCGTTTCAATCCCCGCCCCGCTCGTGAGCGGGGCGCGACGCGAAGAGCACGTTGGCGCTTGAGGCTTGCAGGTAGACGTTTCAATCCCCGCCCCGCTCGTGAGCGGGGCGCGACAGGGTGAGTAGGTTTCAATCCCCGCCCCGCTCGTGAGCGGGGCGCGACTCGGCGGTCTTATGCGGGATACAGCCACGGCCGCTAAGTTTCAATCCCCGCCCCGCTCGTGAGCGGGGCGCGACTCGAGCGCCGGCCGGTTGGGGACGTGATGGTCTGTGCGTTTCAATCCCCGCCCCGCTCGTGAGCGGGGCGCGACGTGGCGTAGTGGGTGAGACGTCTGTCCCTCCTAGTTTCAATCCCCGCCCCGCTCGTGAGCGGGGCGCGACGCAATGGAGATGACCGCCTGGGGCCGCGCGGCGAGTTTCAATCCCCGCCCCGCTCGTGAGCGGGGCGCGACCAGGCGGTGTTCTGGCGAATCGATAGTGACTGCGCGTTTCAATCCCCGCCCCGCTCGTGAGCGGGGCGCGACCAGACCGAGATCGTGCTGGAGGCTCAGTCATGAGGTTTCAATCCCCGCCCCGCTCGTGAGCGGGGCGCGACCACCGGGATGAGCGCTGAGATAGCGGTCGTGAGCGTTTCAATCCCCGCCCCGCTCGTGAGCGGGGCGCGACGGGGCGCGACCGTGCGCGGCGGCCGAGGCCAGAGTCTACGATGCGAAGTTTCAATCCCCGCCCCGCTCGTGAGCGGGGCGCGACGCCCGGCGCAGCCGGTGCCTCATCAGGGCGGTTAAGTGTTTCAATCCCCGCCCCGCTCGTGAGCGGGGCGCGACGCTGGCCGCGCGTATGGGCAGTGGCGGCCTCGACGAGGTTTCAATCCCCGCCCCGCTCGTGAGCGGGGCGCGACCTTCATCCCCCAGGACAAGGCCGTTGTCTTTGAGGCGTTTCAATCCCCGCCCCGCTCGTGAGCGGGGCGCGACGAGACGATGTTCCAGATAGTGGTCAGCGCGGAGAAGTTTCAATCCCCGCCCCGCTCGTGAGCGGGGCGCGACGTGTGGGGTTCGGAGCATGTGTAGTTCGGCGTCGGTGTTTCAATCCCCGCCCCGCTCGTGAGCGGGGCGCGACGCGTATCCGCGAGGCTCAGCAGCGTATCGACAAGAACGTTTCAATCCCCGCCCCGCTCGTGAGCGGGGCGCGACGCGTCTGCGTCAAACCTCGTGCGCGACCTCCGGCGGCTTCCACGGCTCGCCGATCGCCGAGAGGTTTCAATCCCCGCCCCGCTCGTGAGCGGGGCGCGACGAGACACCAGTCACTTCAGCATCGGTAGTAGCGCCCGGTTTCAATCCCCGCCCCGCTCGTGAGCGGGGCGCGACACAACGTGCCGTATCTGCTATGCGTGCGGCGTTAGTGTTTCAATCCCCGCCCCGCTCGTGAGCGGGGCGCGACGTGACGAGCTGGTGCGAGTAGGCGGCTGGCCCGGTGCGTTTCAATCCCCGCCCCGCTCGTGAGCGGGGCGCGACTTTCCAGTACGGGGCCCCGGTGTAGATTCCAAACCGTTTCAATCCCCGCCCCGCTCGTGAGCGGGGCGCGACGGGCTCGGGCGTTACTGGCAAGCGGCCAACCTTCTCGTTTCAATCCCCGCCCCGCTCGTGAGCGGGGCGCGACGCGATTCTCGCGCAGGCGCAGCCGGTCATCCTGGTTTCAATCCCCGCCCCGCTCGTGAGCGGGGCGCGACCCGACGAGGCGAGAGGTGCGAGCCCCGGTACCGGTGTTTCAATCCCCGCCCCGCTCGTGAGCGGGGCGCGACTCCCTCGACACCCGAGTTGACCAATACGCCGTGTTGTTTCAATCCCCGCCCCGCTCGTGAGCGGGGCGCGACTGCATCCAAGCGGGCGAGAGATCACGATCACGATGTTTCAATCCCCGCCCCGCTCGTGAGCGGGGCGCGACCGAACCCGACGCGCGCATCCTTGGCGACGCTCTTGTTTCAATCCCCGCCCCGCTCGTGAGCGGGGCGCGACCGCCTTCTTCGTGCTCGGGGGGATCGGACTGATAGCGTTTCAATCCCCGCCCCGCTCGTGAGCGGGGCGCGACTCGGCCCGCGATGTGCAGGAGCGTGTCGCTGCCGAGTTTCAATCCCCGCCCCGCTCGTGAGCGGGGCGCGACGCGAATGCTGTGATCGACGGCGTCGTGGCTCGCCAAACGTTTCAATCCCCGCCCCGCTCGTGAGCGGGGCGCGACGGCACCATTAGGCGCCGTATGACCTCGATCAGACCCTTTCACCTCCTTTTAGTCGCACTGGGCGGATACCAACTGTACTTCTGCGCTGATCAACTCGCGTCTACTCGGACGTGCAGCCGCTCCGACTGCTAGAGTCGGCTCCCGAGGGGCCGGCGTCTGCGCGAACCGGCCGCCTTCCCGGGAAGCGCCGGCGGTCCGCGCACCTCAAAGTACCAGCGGATCGTGCAGATCGAAGCGCGGCTCCTGCCCCATAGTGTACAGAAAGCGCTGCCTTGGCTCACGTAGCCGGTACATCCGCAGGCTATCTTCCGATACCTTGACCTCTCGCGCCAGGCGATGCTTCAGCTGCTCCAGTTGCATCTCGTTGAGCATGCACTCGAAAACGGACTTCTGTACCCGTTGCCCGAAGGCTTCGCACACGTGCGCCACGCGTCGCAGGCGGCGCCTTCCGGCGGCCGTGTCGGTGGCCACGTCATAGCAGACCAGCATCTCCATTCCGACACTCCTTGGGTTCCAACTGCCTCTACCGGTACAGGAACGGCGGATACTCCACCAGGTCGTCGCGCAGATGGCGCGCCAGCAAGCGAGCCTGCACGTGCGGCACCAGCCCGAAGGGTACTTTCTGGCTCAGCGCCCTATGCTCGATCTCCTCTCCCTTTCGGCGCTGATACGCCAGGATCACCGCTCGGCGGCCCTCGTCGTTGAGCAGAACGGCGCCGCCGGGCTCCTCCTCGAAGTGCTCGGCCCGCAACTGCCGCCGGTTCACGAGGGTGAGCGCTAGCCGATCAGCCAGGACAGGCCGCAACTCCTCCATGAGGTCGAGGGCCAGAGCCGGTCGGCCCGGCCGTAAGGCATGGAGGTATCCGACCTGCGGGTCCAGGCCCACCCCTTCCAGGGCTGATGCACACTCCGCCTGGAGCAGCGCGTACAGAAAGGACAGCACGGCGTTCGTGCGATCCCTCGGGGGACGACGCGTTCGCCCATCCGGCGTAAAGCTCGGGCGGTCCTCGCGCACCATGTGGCCGAATACGTCGAAGTAGGCCCGTGCCGCTTCGCCCTCGAAGCCACGCACGGTGTCCAGGTCGCGCGCCTCCCGCAGCCGGCTCAGCGCGAGCGCCAGATGGTCCGCGGCCTCACCCAGAGCAGCCCTATCCTCTCCCTGGGCCGCCTCGCGGCCGGCGCGAAGGAGGACCTGTCGGCTGTTCTGGATCTTCGCCGCCGTGATCTGGCGCGCGATCCTCCAGGGGCGCGCGGGGTCGGAGAGCGCCAGATGCTGGGCCCGGCGCAGCAGCACATTGCCGCGCGTCGCACCCTCCACGCGCGCCTTGAACCGCCCGTGGCGGTCCAACCACACCAGGCTTCGACCATCCTCCGCGCACCGCTGGATCAAGAAGGGCGTCACCGTCACCTGGCCGAAGACGACGATGCCGCTCAGCCGGAGGAGCGGTGCGCGCAAGAGCGTCTCGCGCTCCACCTCCACCCGCACCGTGTCGTGCTCCACGTGGAGGACGGCGCCCTGCGTCTGAACATAGAGCACGTTGAGCAGCTCATACACTGACGGCCATCGCCTCCCCTGTTTCAGTCGTCGTCATTCTCCTCTCGTGCGGGATAGACGGGCGAAACAGCGCGCCTTGCAGGCCGCGAAGTCGCGCTCCCTCCGCCACGACCCATGGCAGGCACGCGTTCAAAAGCGAGCAGTTCGGGCACCGAGCGTCATTGGGCGCAGTCGGGAGTCCCTGGGTACGCAATAGCGCTCGGATTCCCTGGATCGCCGCGATCGTGTCACTCCGCAGTTTCTCGTCCAGCGACACCTCGTATCGGCGCCTTGAACCGTGATAGAAGACAGCTCCGCGCGGGACCGGCACGCCGAGCATCTCCTCGAGGCAGAGCGCCTGCGCGCAGAGCTGCAAGTCCGCGTGCCGGCCTTTGCGCACCCCGACCTTGTATTCGACGGGATAGGGCACGTCGGCCCGAAACTCCACGAGGTCGGCCCTACCTCGGATGCCAAGGCGCTCCGACCATAGTGGAACTCCACGCACGGCCCGCACGCCGCGGCCCGAGGTATCGTCGCCTGCGTCCACACGCTCGTGGGCCAGCCGCCCCCGCATCGTGAAGACGTTCTCTTCGAACGTCTGCTCGACGTGAATCAGTGCGCATTGCCGAGGGCAGTAGCTGTAGTGCTCGATGGCCGATACAGGCACCTCTATGTCGTGGCCTCCCGCATACTCGGGAAGCCCTCCGACGTCGAACGGACTATCGGGCGAGGCGTCGCCGGGGGCCTCCATGCCTCAGCCCACCAGCCTGGTGAGGGTGACCTTCTCGGGCACCAGCGCCTCCCGAATCGTCACTTCGTAGTCCTTGAAGGACCGCGGCGCTTCGACTTTGCTCGGAGGTAGCTCGATCAGCTCGAAGAGACGATGCGCCGGGGCATCGCCGAGGTCGCTCTCGTGGGTGAAGACGTACAGGCCACGGCACGCCATCTCCCCGCGGGCGGACGACCGGTCGTAGTCCCACATGTTTTGTAGGGCACGCCAGAAGAAGTCGAGGTCCTCCTCAGTTACGCCGGTCTGGCGGGCGAAAGGCGCTACGAAGAAGCCGTGCGCGCGGTACAGCCCATAGGGAACGATGGCCTTGCGGCCCATCTCAGTCTGCTTGCCTCCGGTTCCTTCTGCTCCGTCGTCCCCTACAACTACCCGCGCATCCTCGGGGCGGGTCACCGCTTGCCGCGTTATCGAGAGATCGAGGGTCATAATCGGATCGATGGAACGGGCGAACGTCAATTGAATCGGCCCCCGCACCTGGCCGCAGTTGACCCCGGTAGTCATCACGGCGCCGAACATGCGGATGTCGTAGAAGTTGGCGCACATCCACTGCCGGGCTGTCTCCACGTCCCCCTTGTTTTGCCTGGTGCCGGTCGATTTCAGGTCGTTCGCATCGTAGGCCCACTGGTGTTTCGTGTTGAGCGCCTCCCCGCCGCTCAGAACGTAGATCTTGAACCTCTCATCATCCCCCCGTGCGACGTGCACCCAGTCCCTGACCTTGCGTTTGACGGCCACATCGGTCACGAGGCCTTGCATGGTGTCAGGGTCAACACGCGGGAGGTTGCCGGCGTCTGGGTCGCCATTGGGGTTGCCGTCAGTGACCTCGAAGAGAAGCACGAAGTCGTGTCGCCGTGTAACGTCGGAATACGCGTTAGATGCCATCTTTAGTCTCCTCCTACGCGGCCGAGCCGCTGTCTGCGAGTGTGTCGGGGAGAGCGGGCGTGTCATCAGGAGAGAGGGGGAGACCCGCACGGCGGCGTGCCGCCGCCTCGCGCGCCTGCGCTCGGTCGAACGCGTGCTGGTGGTAATAGCCAAGGGCGAACAGTCCCTGGTCTTTCAGTGTGAGAAACCGAGGAAACTCATCGAGGTTAGCCAGGATGTCTTGCAGGCGCCGTTGAAGCGCGAACCACGCGCCCCGGTTGTCACGCTCCAGCTTACCGAGGTGGGGCTGCGCCCCGCGTACGAGTCTGCTGAACACCGAATTGGGCGAGGACGACGCCGCGCCGAAGAAGCGATCCACGATCGTCGCCTTGATGCCCGGTATGGCCAGCCGTTGCACGTCCTCCAGAACGGCCAGGAGGCGCCCGCAGTGGTAGGCCGGGCTCGGGTGGTCCGGGTTGAGTCGCACCATATCTCCTTCCTCGATCTCGCCCTGGGTCCGGAGGACGAGCTTGATGAGCGCCGCGCGTGGTCGGGTAATCTGCTGTTCGGCCCGGATGCGCCGTACCGCCTGCGCCAGCAGGCTCATGGGCAGCGGCGTGCCCGCCAATGCCGCGCGCAGGAGGGCACGGGGCGTAGGGGGGGCAAGGTCGTTCCGAGGATCGCGTACGGTGGCGGCCGCCAGGGCGTAAAGACCAAGGGGGCGCCGTTCGTCGGCGATGCGTTCGCCGATGTCCTGAGCCTCGAACCAACGGGCGAGATGCCGCTTCACCTCGCCCACCGTCGTGTCGATCCAGTCTCGCACCACGGCCCGCCCCCCGCTGCCGGACAGGACGGTCGCGTAGAACCTCGCGTCGTCAACGTCGGCCAGACGCTGCCCGGAACGGATCGCGTCCAACAGGCGGCGAACCTCGTCGGGGTTTGGCTCCGCGAAGAAGCTCAGAAGATCGAACTGCACGGGCTCGCGCGTCCAGAACACGAACGCGGCCCCGCCCATCACGATGCGGGAGCGGTCGCTGGCGAGAAGGTCGTTGATTGCCTTAGTGAAGCGTTCCCCGCAGTCGGCGCACGTGGGCGCTACCAGCGACTCTTCGAGCCCGTACGACTCGAAGGCGGGGGCGTTCGCGGAGATGATCGAAGTGCCCGAGGTCTGCCCTCCCGGCACGCCCTTGATCTTGGCCTGCAGCCGCCGAAGGACGGGCCGCTCATGCCCGCACACCAGGCACTGAAGCACCTCCGCGTCCTTGCGAGAGGGATCGTTCTCCGACGCCCAGAACTCACGGACCGAGGGAAGGCCCATGGGGAACTGACCGTCGACGCGAAAGGTGATGATCCCCCTCGGGTCGAAGGCCTCATCGAGCTGGAGCTGGCCAAGGGGTGTGGCGCGCAGAAACCGTTGCACCGCCATCACCGCCGCCTCCTCGGTCTCATCGGCACAGCGGTCCAGCAGCTCAGTGAACGCTGCATGGCAGGCAGCCACGCGGTCTGGCTTGTCCCCTGGCTCGGCGTATCCGAGGACGTAGTCCGCCTTGTCGGCCAGAAGAAGGGGCCGAACTCCGGAGCTGCGCTGGATCTGGGGCACCAGGAGACGCGCGCCCCGGCGCGTGGCCGGGCTCGAAGGGTCGGCGGTGTCCACCGGCCTCGGGTTGAGGAGGCGGCCAGTTCCGTCCAGCTCGAGGATGTATCGGACCGGGCTGTAGTTGTAGAGCGTGGGGCTTAGAGCGAAGTCGGGCCTTTCCGTCAGCTCTTTCAGTCGCTGAAGCAACACACTCCCTAACCTCCTCTCTCGCCCTGCGCCGTCCGCGGCGGGATTTGAAGGACCCCACGCTCCAGGCGGGCATCGAAGAAGCGCGGAGTCCCCCGCCCGGACCCGTCGGGCACGTAGTCCAGGTCCAGCAGCATGGGGCCGAGATCCTCGGTCTGGTCGATAGGACGCTCCGCGCCGTTGGGCTCGGAAAACGAGGCGGCGAACTCGCGGCAGCCCAGGTACGGGGTCGCGAAGCAGCGGCCCTGCTCGACCCGCCGGCGGAACTGGTCGCGGTACTTGGCCGGGTCGTCCTGCACGTGGGGTTTCAGCTCGACCTGGGCCCGAATCACGTAATCAACATCGCGCAGGCCCAGCGTATGCCGCTGCGCCCGGTCCGCCGCCGCATCGTAGCCGCCGCCCTCGCGCTGCCAGCGGACGGCGGCGGCCTCGCTGGCGCGGCTGTTCACTTCGTTGCGGAGAATCGAGAAGTACCGGATGGGATTGAGCACCCAGATCTCCTCGATGCGCCACGTGATCTCCGGTTTCCAGAAGATCGCTTCCAGAACACCGCGCGCCGCCGAGGGTGTGGGCACCGGGTAGGTGACGCGCTCCACTTTCATCTCCGGCCGGGTGAAACACGCCAACTCACCCCAAACGCGGACCGTCAGGGGAAGGTAGGTTCCATTCACGTGTCCCTCCTTGTGGGGTGTCGGATATCCAAGAGCCAGGCGCTGCAGCTACTTTTGTCCAGTGCATCACCTCCTTCCCCGAGCCGGTGGCCCGCCCGGGGCGCGCCAAGTAAGGGGGCGAGAGCCATCCAGTGTGGAACTAATGTTCCTCCGCTGGAGCATCTTCTGTCAAGCGGTTCAGGACCGATCGGAGAGCGAAGCCTGGTGGGCGCCTGCTGTGGAAGGAACGGGGGTTGCTCGAGCGATTCGCTGCTAGCGCTCGACGATCACCCTCCGGCCGTGGTCCAGCAGGACGGCCAGATCGCGGAAGGGGCCAACGCCGACGATCGGCTCGTCGCCGAGGACCGTGATGTAGGCGGGCCTCATATCGAATCCCTCGAGACCTGCGACGCCCCGGTAATACGCCGCGAACGTGCGGTGTCCGCCGAGGAGCTGCCACCGTAGCGTCCCATCCGGAACTTCATCCGAGGGCCGGAATTGCTCTGGGATCACGACATCGCCTTCAAACCCGGTGTCCAAGAGGGCCTCGAACTCGAACGAACCGCCTTTGAACTCCAGTCGCACACTGACGTAGGGAAACATCTCGCTGACGAGGCGCGGCCCGTTCACCTCAATCTGCCGACCGCGCGCTCGCCGACCTTGTAGACGAAGTTCCCGCGACCGAAACGGGTTTCAGCGCGAGCCGTCGCCTCAGCCAGTGTTGGGGCTAGGAGCGTCTCGCCCGACTCAGACACGACGAGGAACTCCCCTTTGTGCTCCCGTTCCAGGGGCTTCCCATGCAGCTCATAGAGCGCGTCGTACCGACGCTCAAGCTCTCTCATCCCCTTCTGGCGCTCGCGACCTGGCATACCCCTCACTCCTGACGGCGACACCCTGGCCGATTATCCTCCGGCGCCATGTCACACCACCAGCGCCGCGGCGTCCATGTCCTGGGCCACGAGGCCGCGAACCGGGTGGTAGTCGCCGAGCCACTCGCTGAGCCCGGACGCGAGCGGTTCGCCGATGAAGCCCCGCCGCCGGAACCCCTCGGCTTCCCTGCGCCGGACGGCGACGATGTATGGCTGCAGTCGGCGCACCAGAGCGCGCCCGTCTCCATGGCCAGCCGCTAACTCGTCCACCCTGCGCTGAACTGCGCGGCGCTCTTGTTCAGAACCATAGCCGGTTATGACCACGCTCTCCGTGTCGTCGTCGATCATGCGGAACCGTTGCGCAACCTCAGGGTAGTCGAGATCCCGCCGACACTCCTGGATGCGCTTGCTATCTACCCCAAGCTCCCCCAGCGTCCCGAGCCACATCTCGAAGTATCTCCGGGCGTGTTCTGGGTCGTCAGGGTCGAGCGCGCCAGCCCCCAGGAGGGTCCGCGTAACGTCACATCCGATGCGATAGGCGCCTGGCGGCAGCCTGCCTTCGGTAGGCGCGAACACGATGACCCGCCCCCATTCGCGCTTCCCCTCGCGATTGCAACGGCCCGCCGCCTGGATGACGCTGTCCAGCGGACCGAGCGCCCTGAGCACCAGGGGGAAGTCGATGTCCACACCGGCCTCGACGACCTGCGTCGATACGAGGCGGCATGGCTCGCCGCTGGCGAGGCGCCTGCGGATTTCGGTGATTACCGCTTGCCGATGCGCGCCACAGAGGAGCGTGGAGAGGTGCAGGGCGGCCGGGTCATCGAGGGCGTCCAGCAGCGCCAGTGCGTCGGCCTTCGTGTTCACCACAGCCAACGCCTGCGGCTCAGCCCGCATCAGGTCGGCCACCTCTCCCCATTGGAGGCCTGGTTCGGTTCGCCACTCGTACGTCGCCCGCCGCAGAGCCTCGAAATAGCGGGACGCGGCCGGGACGATGTCCGTCGCGGCAGCGCGGGCGAAGGAGGGAATCACCTCGAAGGCCGGCTGCGTCGCCGTCGAGATGACGACCGTGGTCCCGTACGTGGCGCACAGCTCTCGAAGAGCGTCGAGGATGGGGTCGAGCAGGTGAGGCGGCAGCGCCTGAGCCTCGTCGAGGATCACGACGCTACGAGCGAGGCGGTGGAGCTTCCGCGTTGCGCTTGTGCTATTGGCAAAGAGGCTTTCGAAGAGCTGGACAGTGGTAGTGACGATGATGGGTGCGTCCCAGTTCTCAGCGCTCAGGCGCGCCCACACTTCTTCGGGGCGGAAGCTGTCTCCGTCCTCTGCGTCGAGGCGCTGGCCGCCGCTATGGTGCTCCAGCACGACGGGATGCTGGTCGTCGCCACTGCCGAAGATATCGCGGTAGACCTGTGCCGTCTGTTGAGTGATGCTGATGTACGGAACGGCGACGACGACCCGGCGGTGGCCGTGCTTGAGCGCGTGCTGGAGCGCAAAGGCCATGGCTGAGCGGGTCTTCCCCCCACCGGTGGGGACTGCGAGGCGGAACAGACCGGGGGGCTGCTGCGCGGCGTCGACGCACGCTGCGAACACCTCCTGCCGAACCGCTTTGACCACGTCAGCCTTGGGGCCGACCGGGCTAAGCAGACGAAGCTCATTCTGGTTACGGACGAGTCGGTCCCACAGCTCTGTCATGGTGGCGGCGCTCCCGCGGAGCGCCGCTTGCTCGCGCGTGAAATGTCGTTCCGTATCGAGACGATCGGCGTCGATCAATGCAGAGAACAGCATGCGGAGGAAAAGCTCGGCCCTGAGACGATCGTTCTGGATGCCCGGCGGGAGGGGTACGTCCGCCTTCGGCTCGAGGTCGGGCATCGCCTCTCTGGCCAGACGCAGCGCCTCGATGGGGCCCGGTCTGGCTGCCCGCTCCGCGACCCAGCTCCTCAGTGTGGGGGCCGCATGGAGGCCGCCGTGGTGGCCCTGAACCAGAAGGCCGAGGGTGCCCATATCCCTCCTGGCACAGGCCAGGGCCGTTCCCGCCGCCTTGTGGTCCACACTCGCCAAACGGGCGCCCGCCTCGCACGATAGCAGGTAATGCTGCCACGCGGGGTCGAACTTCCCTACGTCGTGCCAGAGGCCGAGCCAGTAACCAGCTTCAGCCGCGCCGAAGTCTCGGGCAAAGCTCGCTGTCAGCTGGCCGACGCTGCGGAGATGCGCGACGAGGTCGTGGCGCTGCCCCTGGGCGTTGCGGGAGTGGGCGTAAGCCATCATGTCACCTCATTCGCCCCTGGCTCACCCCACCCTGTCCCACTGCTAGGCGTTCCAGATGCGGGGTCTTGTAAGGGCCCCGGATCGGCCGCCTTCAGCGCTCGCACCCCCACCGGGTCGTCGTGGCCGTGCTCGGTGTGGATGAGGACCTGCTGGCCCGCATGGATCTCCGCGTAGCGCACGAGATTGCGCGCCCCATCGAGCAGCGCCTCGGACGCTCTCGGCCGCTACGATTCATTCGTCTTCCCAGCCATAGAACCTCAGGGCGTTGCCGCCCAGGATCTTCTGCTTCGCGTCCTCCGAGATGTCCGTCCGCTCGCGGATGGTGGACACGACACGGGGGAACATGCCGTCCCAGTGCGGGTAATCCGACGCGAACAGGATCCTGTCCTCGCCGATCCGCTCGATGACGTAGGGGAGCATCCCCTCTTCGGGCTCCGTCGCGAAGAACCAGTTGCCATTGCGCACGTACTCGCTGGGCTTCTCCTTGCAGAGCGGGGCCTCTACCTTCCCGCGCTTCTCCCATTCCTCGTCCATCCGCTCCATCCAGTACGGCACCCAGCCCACACCGCACTCGAGAAAGCCGATGCGAAGCCCCGGGAACTGCTCGGCCACGCCGCTATACAGCAAGCCGGCGAACTGGATGATCGTTTCCACCGGCCTGCCGATGGTATGCATGTAGAGGAAACTATCGAACCGGTGGTCGCCTGCCGGGCCCTCACGCCGATTGTGCACGCAGAATGGCACGTTGAGCCGCTCGATCTCCGCGTAGATCGGCCAGAAGGTCCGCGACCCCAGGTGCTCCTTCATGCCCTGGCTGGCGACGGCGACGCCCGCCAGCCCCAGCTCGCCCACTGCGCGGTTCAGCTCCTCGACTGCCGCCTCAACGTCCTGGAACGGGAGCAGCGCGATCGCCTTGAGGCGAGGGCTCTCGCGGCAGACCTGGGCGATGAAGTCGTTGTAGGCGCGCGCGTACGCGACGGCGTAGTCGCGCTCGACGAGCCCACTTACGCTGAAGCTGCTGGTCGGGAAAAGCACCGAGACGTCGATCCCCTCCCGGTCCATGTCCCGCAGCCGCGTCGGGATGTCGCTGTCTTCGATGCCTCCCAGGAGCCCGCCCATGCTGGTGTCCATGCCGTCGGAGGCGAGGAGCGCGCCGCGTCGTTTGCTGTAGGGCTCGGCGAGATGCGGCCGAATGTCTCCGTCTCGTTCGACGATGTGGCCGTCGGCGTCAATCACTGCCATGGTTCACCTCTCCCTATTGGTCTCTCGTGGTTTTCACGTTCGTAACCGATCAGGAAATCTTCGCACAGCACAGTCAATTCGACGCGAGCTGGTGGAAACGCAGCGCGGGTCCGAAGGGCAGATCCAGCGCGGGGCCGTGTCCCAACGAACGCGTCGGCCACGAGGGCGGCGAGGAAACCCAGGGTACGAGCTGCGACAGTGCGACCGGATCGAGCCGCCCGTCCGGCGCCGCGCCACGGACGACCGCGCCGTCGCCCCGGGGCGGCGGCCCAGACGTGCCAAGGTCGTTGATAACCTCATCGGTGCAGAGATCGACAGCAACTTCCAGAGTCACCTCGCCCTCCAATTCGGGAGATGCGAACAGTACCCCTACGACGCAGCGACCGAAGGCCGTCGCCGCAAGGGTGGCGGCGCCCTCGTCGTACCCTGACTCTCGTAGCTGCTCTGCGAACGCCCCCGTCGCCTCGTCGAGGCCCCCAGGCTCGAGGCCGCGCGCGTAAGCCAGACACGCCTCGGTCTCGTCTCCTTCCACGTGTTCGTCTCCAAATATGAGGGGGAAGGCGTTTGCCCGGCACTCACGCAGTCGACGCGCAAAGTCGGCCTGGATCGGTTGCGGGCCGTCGGGTGCGAGGCCAAACTGCCCAGCGGTCGCGCCGGGGGGCATCACCCCGGGCGTGGGGGCGGGCGTCAGCGCCGGCTCGACAGGACCGAGGGCCTGCGGCACGAGCGTCGCCGTCGCGGTGGGCGTGGGCGTGTTGGTTGCCGTCGGCGTGCTCGTAGCGTTAGTCGCGAGTACCAGCACGCTGCCGTCCCACGCCTGCACTCCTCCGCCGAATCTTGCGCCCCGAACGCTGACGACGTACGTCCCCGGTGGGGCGGCCTCCGGTATTTCCACCAGCGGAGCGATCCGGCACAGGTTGGTTGCCTGCTCGGCCGGCGGACTGATGAAGTACCCCTGGGGCCCTGTGAGCGAGATCGTAACGGTGGCGCTCGGCAGAAACCCGCCCGCCTGAAGGACGGCGCTGCCGCCCCGAGGGAGCTCCGCCGGGAACAAGAACGACGGGCTGGTGCACTCCAGGGGTTGCGCCTCGCCGGGCGTGGGCGTACGGGTTGGCGTTGGCGTGCTTGTCGGAGCGCTGCCGGTGATCGTGAACGGCTGGTGGAAGGGTGGGCCGCCAGACCCATCGACCACCGCCACTCTAAAAGGGCAGGGCGGTGGGCCATTCTGGTTTCGAAGATCGGTCACTGACACGCTGAAGGTGAGCTGGGCGCTGCCCTGCGTGGCCGGTGCGCTGCCCATGAATATGTTGATGCCGCCGCCCATGGAATTGACGCATTCAAAGTACACCTGCATCCTCGCGGTCGAAGACAGGCCGCTGCCGCTGACAGTGACCGTGGTGCCGACGGGCCCAGAGGTGGGCGATACGGCGAACGTGGCCGCTGCCAGAACGCGCCGCGTCGAAGATACCCCGGGCATCAGCGCGCCGGCGATGGCAACAAGGGTGCAGAGGCCAACCAACGGCCACCAGGCTAAACGCGGCATTGTCGCACCTCAGTGAGGGCGGCTCGGCCGCTCTCCTGCCCGATAGCCTCAGCGGGCTTCGGGTGCGCGGATGCTATCACCCGCCGCGCGACCCGATCAAACACGTCGTCGTTGGTAAACGGGTTAGGAACCCGCCCACTGACGCGCCGCTCGTGCCCCCGACACGCGGAGCGCCCGGTTTCGTCCACTACTACAATCTGTCAGTCGCGCCCCTCAACGCGGGGCGCCGACAGGGGACTGGAGGGAATTGACCATGTGGCGTACGCTCCCGGCTGTTGTCCTGCTGCTCACTCTGGCGACCGCGGCCTGCGCGCCGGGCGTTGTGCCGGGCTCTTCGGCAGTGGAGCAGCCATCGGCTCTGAGACAGGCCCGCTCGCTATCCATCGTGCTGCGCATCGAGCCGATTGCCGTGTCCGAGGGCCGCGGCGGCGTCAGCCAGAACCACATGGGCGCCGCGCTGTTCACCGCGACCATGAGCCGCACCAACCCTCAGGAGATGCCGTACCCCGTCCTCGCCCAGGCGCTCCCCGAGTTGAACACTGACACCTGGCGCGTCTTCCCCGATGGCCGTATGGAGACGGTCTATCGGCTCAAGCCGGGGCTCGCCTGGCACGATGGAGCTGCTCTCTCTGCCGAAGACTTCGTGCTGGGCCATCACTCGCGGACGGCGAGGATTGCGTGGGCGCAGCGGCAGCCGTCACTGGAGGCCCGCCAGATCGAAGATGTGACGGCCGAGGACGCGCTCACAGTCGTGGTTCGCTGGCGGCAGCCAAACGCCGACGCGGCGACGCTGGAGCTGGAGCCCCTCCCACGGCACATCCTCGCGGGTCCGCTCGAGCAGGGATCGCCCGACGCGTACGGGAGCCACCCGTACTGGACGACAGAGTACGTGGGTGCCGGGCCCTACCGCCTCCAGCGGTGGGAGCCCGGCGGCTTCATCGAGGGCACCGCCTTCGAGAACTACGCCCTGGGACGCCCCAGGATCGAGCGCGTGGTGCTCACCTGGAGCGCCGATCCCAACGCCACGCTGACGCGATTGCTTTCGGGCGACGTGGACATGGCGGCGGATTCGGCGCTGCAGTTTCAGCAAGCCGTCGTGCTCCGCCGCGGCTGGGCCGCTGAGAACAAGGGCGCCGTCCTCTTGAGCCCCACCCAGGTCCGCCACTTCAACATCCAGCTCCGGCCGGAGTTCGTGACGCCACGGGCTATCCTGGACGTGCGCGTGCGAAAGGCAATCATGCATGCCCTGGATCGGCAGGCAATCGCCGACGCGATGCTGGAGGGCGAGGGGACCATCGCCCAGAGCATGATTCCCCCGAACGTCGGCTTCTACGACATCGTCGATCGAGCGATCCCGAAGTACCCGCACGACCTGCGCCGGGCCGACGAGCTCATGGTGGAGGCAGGCTTCCCGAAAGGGGCTGATGGCGTCTACACGAGCCTTACTGAGGGACGGTTCGGCCCCGAGGTGCGCGGCCTGGCTGAGGGCCAGGACGCCCAGGAGACGACCATCGTCGTCGACTACCTACGGCGCGCGGGGATGGACGTCGGCCTGAACCTGATCCCGGCCGTGGTGTACAACCGCAACCGCGACGAGCAGATCTCGACCTACCCCGCGATTCGCACGACCTACGCCACGCTGATGGGGGACTTCGCGTTGAACAAGTTCATCACGTCGGACATCGCGCGCGCCGAGACGGCGTGGCGCGGCTCCAATCGGACCGGCTGGTCCAACGCCGCCTTCGACGGAGTGTACGACACGTTTGTGAGGACACTGGCGCGAGCAGAGCGCCATCGCCTCATGGCGGAGATGGCAAGGCTATTGAACGAAGAGCTGCCGGTCATGCCGATGTACTTCAACTTCGAGGTTGTCGCCCACCTGGCCGGCCTCCACGGGCCGCACGTCGCCGCTCCGACGAGCACCGAGCACGGCAACGTGCATGAGTGGGAGTGGCGATGAGCTGGGCGCTCAGTCGCGGATATCCTGCAGTTCCCCTCGATGAGCCCGACTCGTAGGTCGGGGAAGCGCTGGAGTCTGAGCGTCGCCTCCTCCATTTATGCTGATGGACTTCGCTCGCTCGGTCTCGATTTTACCCCCGATGCGGGTCCGGGCTGTGGCGCTTCCCACCACTATCAGAGACCCGGAGCGCTCAACCCGCAGGTTGCCCTTCACGCTCGTGCGTAAGCGCTATGCTATGCAGTCGGGGTAGCCTCAGCCAGTGAGGCAAGCAAACGAAGGAGTCACAAGCGACGGCGATAGCGATGGACACGGAAGCACTTCGCACGGAGGCTGAATAGCAGCGGGCGCAGACCCACCAAGCTGCTCGGAGCTACAAGGGCCCATACCAGAAATGGAAGGAGATGCAGGGCATCGACACCATCTATTATGGGTTCTCGGTGTCGAACATCTACACGGCCGAGGTCAAGCCATGGCCCGCGCGCGGCGGCTGTGGCGTCTTCATCAACCTCGGTGGGAGCGCGGGGTTCAACGACTCCTACATCTATGAGTTCGACTATGAGCTCGACCAGACGGGGTTTATCGACGAGCTGATTCAGGAGGGCCGAAGCGTTCGGGAGACGGGCGACGGCGTGGCCACGATCTGGTGAGCGGCGAGGGTGAACGGTTCGCTCAATCCCGGGCGAAGTGGAGGCGGACGTGCTGAGGAATGTCGTACGGTTTGTTGTTTTCGGGCTATTGCTCACATCTGCTTGCGCGCCCCGGCCAAACGACACGAGCGACGGCGAACGGCGAGCGGCTGTCCCCGCGGTACAGCGGACGCTGGTGATCCTTGCCGGCGCGGAGGTGCCGACCTTCGCACCGAAAGCGCTCCAGGCGCTGGGCGGAACCGCGCGGGACAGTGGAACCAAGGCTGCGCTGAACGCGGAGCTTGTCTACCTGGATGAGCGGGGTCTTCCGCACCCTTACCTCGCGGAAGCCATTCCGGACCTCGGCTCCGGGACCTGGCAGGTCTTTCCCGACGGGCGAATGGAGACTACTTATAGACTTAAGCCGAACCTGACGTGGCACGATGGGCAGCCGTTCACGGCGGACGCCTTCGTGTTTTCCTGGAGGGTGTACTCGACGCCCGAGTTCGGAGTGTCCGATGCGGGGGGATTCAGGTTCATCGAGGAGGTAACAGCACCCGATGCGCGCACGGTCTTAATCCGCTGGAAAGAGCGATACGCGCTGGCAGATCAGGTGGGCAGGACGGAGCTCGCGAACATTGGGAGTGCCCTGCCACCATTGCCGCGGCACATTCTCGAGCAACCTTACCGAGATAGCCCCGGCACTTCATTCATCGCGCTGCCGTTCTGGACCTTCGAATACGTCGGGGTAGGGGCGTGGAAGCTCGATCGTCGCGAGCCCGGCACGTTCTTCGAGGCGAGCGCCTTCGACGGATTCGTCTTTGGACGGCCCAAGATCGATCGGATTCGCGTGATGTACCAGCCCGACTCGAACGTTGCGGTTGCGACGCTGCTCGCAGGCCAAGCGCACTACTCCCGCGCGCTGCTTCACGGGGAAGAAGGAGTCGCGCTGGAGCAAGGCTGGGCCTCCAACCAGGATGGGGTCGTTTTGTGGGAAACCGACATAGGGAAAGGACAGGAGTTGCAAGCGCGACCCGAGTTCGCCATGCCAACGCAAATCGCCACGGATGTTCGGGTGCGTCAGGCACTGGCTTTCGCCATGGACCGGTCGACGCTAACCGACGTCGTCACGGCGGGCCGCGGGCTGTTTCGGGAGATCTACTCCCACCCCAACCTCGATTACTTCGAAACGCTCATGCGGTCCATCCCGACTCGCTATCCCCACGACGTTCGGCGCGCCGAGCAGCTGCTACGCGAGGGGGGCTTCACCCGCGGTCCGGACGGAGGTTGGTTGACCCCAGCGGGCCAGCGTTTCACACTGGAGCAGTGGTATCTCCAGGGCGCAACCAACGAGCGAGACAGCCAGATCCTGACGGATGGGCTACGGCGTTTCGGGATCGAGGCCACCTCCAACGTCTTCGGTCTCCAAAGGGCCAGTCAGGAAGATCGTGCGAAGACTCCGGGAATGTTCGGCGGCAACGTTCGGGCCCCGAGCAATACCACAGTCGTAACGTCGCTCGGCCCGAGAACCGGTGGACTGGCGTGAATCGATTCGGCTTCTCCAGCCCAGACCTGGATCGATCTGTCGACGGATACCTCTCTGCCCTCGACCGCTCGGAGCGCATCCAGCAACTGGCGCAGGCGGAGAGGCTGGCGATGGAGCAAGTGGCCGCCATCCCGACCTATTGGACAGCCGTCATCACCGCTCACGCGGCGTCGCTAAAGGGAGTGAAAGCGAACCTAGTGCCCGAAGCGGGAGCGGGGTCGATCTGGTCATACGAGTGGGAGTACTGACCGGCACAAGAAAATCGAGCCGCACGAAGGGCGATCTGCTATAGACTCGCGTGGCCCGGAAGCGGTAAGCGGAGCAGAAATGGAGGATTCCCGTATGGCAGCTTTGGATCTAGACGCTGAGCGTAGGACGAGGGCGGCTGATCTCGAGGCATCCCACGAAGAGGCGAGGCGCTACAAGAGCCCGTACGAACGCTGGAAAACGTCACAGGGGCTTCCGACGATCCGAGCCTTCAGCGTGGCGAACGTCTACGAAGTGGAGCTGACCCCCTGGGAGGCCCGTGGTGGGTCGGGCGTCTTCATCAACCTGGATGGCAGTGCCGGGTTTAACGACTCCTACGTGTACGAGCTCGCGCCCAGGGAATCCTCGGCGCCGATCAAGCACATCTATGACGAGCTGATCTTCGTGCTCAGCGGCCACGGCGCGACGACGATCTGGGTGGATGAAAAGAAGAAGCAGACGTTCGAATGGCGCAAAGGGAGCTACTTCGCTCTCCCGCCGAATGCCTTCCACCAGTTCTTCAACCTCTCAGGCGACGAGCCGGCGCGGTACTTTGCTATGACCGCGGCACCCCGAGTGATCGACACGTTCAAGAACCTGGACTTCGTGTTTAACAACCCCTACCAGTTCGACGACCGGTTCAGCGACGAAGATGGCTACTTCCACGAAGCTGAACGGCTGACCGGACGCGGCGAGTGGAGGACGAACTTTGTCGCGGACGTATGGGCGCTCGTCGGGCCCCGACGAGCCTCTATAGTGCCCCCCGAAAACTGGACAGGCGGTGAAGTTAAGATCGCCGGGTCGGA
>CAYQJS010000022.1:0-51818 GCA_964417895.1 uncultured Chloroflexota bacterium
GCCTGCTGTGCGTCAAAGCACAGGTCCTCCAGATACCGACCCGGCACGTTCGCCATCGCTCCTGCCAGGTTGCTCCGCGTTCGGTTCAGCCACTCCCTGGGATCGTCGGGCGGAAACCGTCCCGCGGCCATCGCTTCCTCCTCGATTGTCGACCTCGTCCCTCCTGCCGCCGGACGCTCACGCTTCCCGGCATCGGGGTCGACGTACAGCACCGCGGGCTTGATGACCAGCGGATGGCTGTCCCGGTAGCGCTCCACGTCCTGGGTCGTCACGACGATGGCGTCCACAGCCTCGCCGCATCCGTGCAGATTCCCGTAGATCGCGTCAACCAGATGCTTGCGATCGGCCGGCCCCGGCACCACCACCAAGAGGTCCACGTCGCTGTTGCGGCCCATCTCCTCCCTCGCGGCGGAGCCGAAGAGAATGACCCGCTCGGGCCGGGCAGCCTCTACGACGCGCCGCACGATCTCGTCGAGGACATCCGGGGCCACGGTCCGTCGCTGTCTCATGCTCCTTAGCCCTCCAGGCGCTCCCGCACCGGCATCGGCCGCATCATGGCGTTCACGTCCAGGTAGTCGTGGTCGACCTTGGTCACCTCGTGCCAGGGCAAGCGGGCGGGATCCTTGATGGCCTCGAGCCGCGGCTCGCCGTGGCATTCGGCGACGCCGTACAGCCACTGGTTCATGCCGAACTGCTCGGGGACGTCGCTGCCCCGTAGGCCCACGACGCCCGCCTCGATCATCGCGGGCCCGTTCGCCCGGACGGTCTCGACCCGGACCCGCTCGCTGAACTGCGGGCCGAGCAGCACCTGGCCCTCGCGGATCGAGGCGATAGTAGTGGTCAACGGAACGGATCACCAGGTCACACGGCGTACTGATGGCATTGTACGCGCCCTGGAGAGGCGCATCGGGTTCGACCCCCTCACCCCCGCCGTCTCCCCTGTGAGGAGGCGAGGGAGCCGACGCCTTGCACCCGCCGCCTCCCCTTCGACGGGGCGAGGGAGTTTAGGGCAGTGTCGCCCGTGACAGCGGTTCCGTCAGCTCGCGAACGCTCCCCAGCGTCGCCATGCTCGCGCATCCCTGCTGGATCGCTTGCGTGTCGGCGTCGCTCAGCAGCCCCTCCACGTTCTCGCGGAACTTCGCCGCCAGTTCCTCGTCGCTCATCCGATCGCGATAGTCCTGGGCACCCTCGAAGGTCTGCCCGTTCGCCCTGATGACCGCCGCCACGGGCGACCAGCCCCCCTCGTAGCTTCCCGGAGCTTCGTCCGCCCCCCGGAGGCCGAGAGCGGGCTCGCGATCCAACTCCGCGAACCGCATCTTCCTCATCAGCTCGTAGAGGTCACGGCGTCGCAGCGTCTCGGGGTCCTGCCACGAGCGCCGTGGCCGAACGTCGGCAACGGCTGCGGCGGCGACGTAAGCCTGATTCCCCCAGAAGCTTGTGGAGTTCAGGGCTTCGGGCGAGGCTGCACGCCGCGGGGGGCGCGGCAGGCGGATCTCGATCTCCTCGATCTGGCCGGGGATCAATCGGTGCTCCTGGACCATCCGACACAGTAGCTGGACGGTCGAAACCGCGGCGAGGGCGGACGGGGTTGGCTTGTACCAAACCTCGCCGGCCGTCCAGTAGCTCCCGAGGTCGCGCGTCAGATAGTCCCAATCGCACCCGGGCGCGCCGGCGAAGCGCCAGAAGCCGATGTCGCCCTCTAGCACCTCCAGGTCGCCCGTGAATCCGCGCTGCGCGAGCAGGGCAGCCTGGACCCCGTGGCGGGCCATCAGGCCCAGCGAGTTCTTGATCATGGAGCCGTCGCCAGCCTGACGCAGCTTCGCCACCGTCGGCACCGTGGCACCATAGCCCGCGATCCCCAATGCGTGGTGCATCTGGTCGGGGGTGAGCCGCAGGGCTCGGCCAGCGGCGGCCGCGGCGGCGAGCACGACGTGCTGATGGACGCCGTCCCCGCCGCTGGTCCGGGCAGGGCGGCGCAGCGCCCGCCCCACGCGCCCCCCGATCTCGAGGCCGGCGAGCAGGCCGGCGGCCAAATCCGAGCCGGGCGCGTCTATGGCCTCCGCCACGGCAAGGGCGACGGGGGCGACGACGGCGCACACATGCCCCTCGGGTCCTTGCACCTCGTGCTCAATGGCGTTGGTGAGCATCACATTGGCCAGCACGGCGGGGAGCAAGCTCGCCCGCCCGGGCCCCGGCACCGTCGCCTCCAGCGGCCCATGCTCGCCCCGCGCGAGATCGACGACGATCTTGCCTGACAGGGTGACGAGCCCGGCCACCATACAGCCCAGGCAATCGAGCGCCACGCGGTTCAGCTCGTCCTGAACAGCGGCGGGTGCATCGTGCAGCTCGACGCCGGCCGCGAACTCGGCCAGAGTGCGAGTGAAGGATAGTGTGACGGTACCGCTCGAGCCATAATCAGCGCGACGATAGCATTTTTCGGCAGGGTCCTGCCCGCGTGCGTGCCGCTCCAAGGCGTCGGGCCTGGCTGGCCTCTCAAGAGTGCCGATCGTTTTGGGGAATAGAGAAAAGCGCAGCCGAAAGCAAGATCCTGCGTGCCTCTATACTTCTGCCAGGAGCCGTCTATGCCGTTCACCATCGAGGATTTCGGAGACCTCGTCAGGCTGCTGGGCGAGCATCCCGAGTGGCAGGCCGAGCTGCGCCGGCAAGTCCTCTCGGAGGAGCTGCTGGAGCTGCCCGCCCTGGTTCGTCAGTTAGCCGAGGCCCAGGCCCGAACCGAGCAACGGCTCACTGAGCTGACCGAGGCGCAGGCGCGCACCGAGCAGCGGCTCACTGAGTTGGCCGAGGCCCAGCAGCGGACCGAGCAGCAGCTGACCGCGCTGGCCGAGGCCCAGCAGCGGACCGAGCAGCGGCTGATCGCGCTGGCCGAGGCGCAGGGCCGGACCGAGCAGCGGCTCATCGAGTTGATCGAGGCGCAGGCGCGCACCGACGACCGGCTCGCGCGCATCGAGGCCGGCCTCGAACGGCTCGAGGCGGCAGTCGAACGCCTAGCCGAAGCGCAGGGGCGCACAGAAACACGCGTTGGCCAGATCGAGGGCGACTTGCTCGAGCTGCGGTACGCTCGCCGTGGTCCTGCCTACCTGAGCCGCGTGGCGCGGCGGCTCCGCCTCATGGACACCGGGGTTCTCGCCGACATGCCCGAGGACGCCGTCCACGAAGGACGGCTGACCGAAGCAGAAAGCCAGGCCGTCCTGGACACCGACCTCGTATTCAGCGGGGTGCGGCGCGAAGACAACGCGGAGATCTACGTCCTGGCCGAGGTCTCGTCCACTGTCGATCACCACGATATCGAGCGGGCGGCCGATCGTGCTGCGCTCCTCGAGAAGCTGGGCCGGCCCGTTACGCCCGTGGTGGCCGGCCGGCGCATCGACTCCAAGGCTGTGGAGATGGCGGGCGACCGCGGGGTCTGGCACGCGCTGGACGGGCGGGTGAGCCCACCACAGCGCTACTGAGCGGGCGGCGCCCCGGGGTTGAGCGGGTCGAGGCGGGAGTTTCGTAGTTCTGGTCGCTTGGATTTCACTCCCACCCCACCCCTCCCCCGTCGAGCAGGAGGGAGTACGGCTGTCCGTTCCCCGTCGAGGGGGAGAGAGTGCGGCTGTCCCCTCCCGTCGAGGGGTAGGGAGCGCGGTGTATCCCCCCTTGCGGAGGAGGGGTAGGGGGTAGCCAGGGCGCATTCCTACGAAACATTTCGATGGACGTGCTTACTCGGGGTGACGGCGCGTGGATTCAGGCCGAGGTAAGACGGTAGTTCTTCACTCCCGCTGCCAGGTCTCCACGTTCCAGCCGTTGGTGGCACTCTGGCTCGCAGTGCGGGTCGGCACTCCGCTCACGCCCCTGGCCACGGTGATGGCCTCGAACCGATAGTTGACGGGAAGAATCGGCAGGTCGTCGCTGAGCCGGCCCATTACCGTCGCCTCGATCCCGATCTGCCGCGGCCGCTCCGGCGTTCGGTACCACTCGTCGAGCAGGGCGTCGACCTCGCGGCTGGCGTAGCCCCACACGTTGGCGCCGCGCGGGTTCTGCGCCGACCGCAGGTTGCGGCTGTCGATCCGCGGCATGTTGCCCTCGAAGTCCGCCGCGATCCCCGAGAGGTCGGTCGCGGCAAACCGATAGCTCGCGTCCTGCGTCACCGACAGCGGCACGTTCTGAATCACCACATCGAATCCGAGCGCCTTCCACATGTCGGCAATCACCGCTTGTGTTTGCTCGCGCTCTTTGACGCCTGAGGTTGTGCTGAAAGGCAGGCTGATAATCTCGCCGCGCTCGTTGCGAAGGGGGCCGTCGCCCTCGCGCCGCCAGCCCACCTCGCCAAGCAGCGCCAGCGCGCGAGTCTGATCGTACGGGTGTCTGGTGATGCGCTGGTCGATCTCCTCCCAGCCCGAAGTCCCCGGGATGATGTAGGTGTGCGCTACCTGCACCAGGCCGACAAACAGGTCCCGCACGATGCTCTCGCGGTCCATGCCGTGGTACAGCGCTCGGCGCACCCGCACGTCGGCCACCCTCGCGTCCTCGGGCGCCAGCCGAATCTCGAAGATCTGCCGGGGGTAGGTGAGCACGCGGCCCGCGCCACGCGCCTCCCACTGATCCTTCAGGAACACGGCGTTTTCCGTGCCCAGCGAGCTTCCCAGCCACACGTCCACCTCGCCCGCCAGGATGTTGGCGATGCCTGTGCTGATATCCGGGATAGACCTGAACGTGATGGTCTGGATGCGCGGCCGCTCGCCATAGAAGCCGTCGAAGGCCTCGATGTGCACCGCGCTGCCGGGCTCCCACCCGACGATGCGGTACGGGCCAACACCGATGAACGCGCTGCTCCAGTAGGTGGAGTTGACGAACGCTTGCCGATCGGCGACGAAACTCTCCTCGAGGCGATGGCGTGGCAGCAGAAACAGATCGCCAGTTGAGAGGCGGCCGGCTCCCACGAAGAAGCTCTTCCAGCGAATGGCCACGGTCTGGCCGTCGATCGGCTCAATCGAATCGATCTGGGTCGCCGCCGAGCGCTGTCGATACGGTACGTCCGGCGCGATGGCGACCTGCCAGCTGAACACCACGTCGTCGGCTGAAAGAGGCGTGCCATCATGCCAGCGAGCAGCAGGGCGCAGCTTCCAGACGGTCTCGGAGCGCCCATCGGGGAGCACGCGCCACGTGCCGGCATCCTGCGATGGCAGATCGGCTGCTGCTTGCGGAAGGATATTGCCGCGTTCGTCGGTGTCGGCCAGCGCTCGATGCACCATGGCTTGCAGGTGCTCCGGCCCACTCTTCCCGCCGGCGAACATCTCACCGAAGCCTTCGACCTCGGCGTCCGTCGCGACAACGAGGGTCCTGGGCTGGCTAGACGAAACGGCGCGCTGGTCGGCCGGCCCGCCAAGCGAAGCGGGGCCAACGCAGCCGGCGACCAAGAGCGCGACGGCAACCACCATCGAGGGAAACGACCTCGCCGCACCGGATGCGGAGCCCATCAGCCTGTCAGCCTTCTCCCGCTCGAAGAATTGGCACGCTAACCGCTTCGAAGCGCCTCTCCGGGAGATGCTTCGCCCGCGGCTCCCACGAAAATACCGCTCGTCCTGAGCCTGTCGAAGGACGAGGGGGTCCGCGACCTTCGCCTCATGGTTCGACAAGCCCACCCTGAGCGGTTTTCATCGCTTCCAGGTGGGCCGGTAGGCCCATGTATTCCTCTGCATGCCAGTCATCCTCTATGCGCGGTGCGCCCACAGCCGTCTGACCCCTCGGATCGAAGGGCATTGAGCTCGTGTCACGGGCCGATGGCGCATTGTACGCTGCTCCGGGGGGCCCCGGCTCAGCTTCTGCGCTGAGGACAGCCCATGCCCTGGCTGCTATCATCGCCATCGGCCCGCATCATTCGGTCAGAGGGCGACGATGGCGGAGGGCGACGATGGAGCGCATTCCTACCGGGGTCGCAACCAGCGCGACCCACGGCACTGAGCTGGACTGGGCTGAGCACTGGCGGCAACTCGTCGAGACCCGCCGGGCCCGCGTCGAGGCGCTCGCGGGGGGCCCGCAGACCAACTTCTGGGACGTGCGCGCCACTCGCTTCTCAGCTCGAAGCGAGGCCTTCGACGCCTCCACCGATCTGCTGGCGGCGATGCTCCGCGAGGCGCTGGGCGTCGCCGGCACCCTGTTGGACGTCGGCGCCGGCGCAGGGCGCTACGCGATCCCGCTGGCCCTGGCGGCCAGCCGGGTTACCGCCGTCGAGCCCTCGCCGGGGATGCGCAGCCACCTGGAGGCCGCCATCGCCCGAGCGCACCTCAACAACATCGTCGTGGTCCCCCCCAGCTGGGAGGAAGCCGAGGTCGAGCCACACGACATCGTCCTGGCCTCCAACGTGCTCTACCCCATCGCCGAGGTCGTGCCGTTCGTTCGCAAGCTGGACCGCTACGCCAAGAGGGCCGCCTACGTGCTGATCCGGGTGGACCAGCGCGAAGCGCCCATCGCGCCACTGTGGCAGGCGGTGTGGGGCGACCCTTCGCCTCCGGAGCCCGGCTTCCTGGACCTTTACAACCTGCTGTTCGCGATGGGCATCCGCGCCAATGCTCGGATGATGCCGACGCGCGGCTCCATGGGGTTCGCGAGTCTGGACGACGCCGTTGAGGCCGTGCGCCAGCAGCTGTTCCTTCGCGCCGAGCAGCACGAGCACGACGCGCGCATCCGCGCCTACCTGGCAGACACGCTCATGGCCAGCGACGGCGGCCTCGACTGGCCCCAGGCCCTGCAGTACGCCATCGTCTGGTGGGAGCAGGGCCAACCAACATAGGCCCGTCGTCCCGTCTTTTTCTAAAACCCGACAGGCGCCGGAACCTGGTGCGTCAGCGTGATCTCCCGCCGCTGTTTCGCCGACTCGATGATCGCCCACTGCACCTCGGCCGTCGCCATGCCCCAGCGACCGTCGTGCAGCATCGGCCGGTTGTGGCGGACGGCGTTGTACAGCTCCAACGGCTCCGACCCCAGGAACGGCATCATGCCGGGGCCTGACCCCTGGGCGATGGGCACCTCCCGGGCGCCGTCGTCGTCGTACACGTAGAGTCCCTCAGGCGACATGCGTACGTCGCCGCGCTCGCAGCTCACGATGAAGACGCCCTGGTTGCCGGGCAGCCACTGCCTTGGTCCGCCGCCTCCGCCGCTCCCCGATTCCCACGGGATCTGCGGGGCCGAGGCCCCCTCGACGAGCGCGCCGAAGCGGGTGGCCTCCTTGCCCTTTGGCTCGTCGATATCGCCCTGCTGCAAGCCGCGTCGGAACGCGACGCGCTCCACGACGGCTCGGTCCTTGCCCCAGCTCACCAGCTCGACGGTGTCGAAATAGCCATAGGCGCCGTACACCATGGTGACCGGTGTGCCGTCCTCGAACTCCAGGTACGCGGCGTAGTAGCCCGTGCCGTGCGGTCGCTCCGGCCGCCAGCGGCCCGTCATGGCGCGCACGCTGCGCACCATGCCACCGCCTAGCCAGCGGATCGTCTCGATCTGGTGCGGCGCCTGTCGCCACACGATGCCGCCGCCCTGCTCCTCGTCCACCTCCTGTGGCATGCGGGGCCGCAGCATCCAACCCGTATACGCCCAGATGTTGATAGCGCACAGCCGCCCCAGCTCGCCGGCCAGGATCATGCGGCGCACCTCCTGGACGAGCGGATTCGAGCCCTGCGTCTGCCCTCCCGCCAGAATCCTGCTGCCGGTCTGATCGGCGGCGTCGAGGACCCGCTGGCAATCCTCCATGGTGAGGGCCAGCGGCTTGCGCACCACCATGTGCTTCCCGTGTTGAGCGGCCATCAGGGCGTGCTCGGCATGGTGCTGGTTGGGCGTAGCGATCCACACGGCCTCCACCTCGGCGTCGGCGCACAGCTCTGCAACAGTGCCGTAGGTGCGGCCGCCGTAGCGCGCGCGGAAAGCCTCCAGCGCATGCTGGCGGAAGTCGGCGGCGGCTACCAGCTTGATCTGCGGCATGCGTTCTAGCGTCGGGAGGAACTCGGTACTCCCGAAGCCGAGGCCGGCGACGCCCACTCTGAGCGGCGCCTCGCCTTCCGTGCTCACGTTCGTGCTCTGCTCTGCCATGGCGAAATCCCCCACACTTCCTTATATCGGGCCCCGGCGATAGAGTACGCTTTGCCGGGCGCCATGCATCCTGGACATCAGGCTGCGGATTCCTTGCCTGTGGCCAAGAATGACGGGGCCCCATCGCCCAGAATGATAGGCCCACAGCAAGGAGGTCATCATGCCGTCGATCCGCCACGTCGCCCTCAAGTGCGAGAACCCCGCGGTCCTTGCCGACTTCTACAAAAACGTCTTCGAGCTGCGCGAGGTCTGGCGCCATAACGAGAACGTCTACATGTCGGACGGCGAGTTTAGCCTGGTGCTCCTGAAGACCCGGGAGGGCGAGAAGCCGGGCGTCAACCATTTCGGGTTCCAGGTCGAGGACATGGAGGAGATGCAGCGTCGCCTCGCCCTCGCCGAGGTGGCGCCGGCAGCCACAAAGCCAACCGATGGCCGCTACGCGGAGCTCGGGGCCATGGACCCCGAGGGAAACCGCGTCGACCTCTCGGTAGCCGGCTGGGCGACGGAGCGCGACAAGCCCGACGCCTGAAGCTCAGCAGGGGCGGCCGGGGGCTACGGTTAAGGTCCTTCGGGCTTCACGAAGCCGACAAGCGTAGTCCGGGGGCTTGGCCTCCCCTTTCGCCGACGCGCTAGGGGCCTGCCTTTGAGGCACAGCCGCTTCCGCTGCCCTGCCGGGATCAGAGATCGTCGAGACCCATTCCGGATTGACGGCGAAGAGAAGCGCGGTTTAGACTCTGCCCCCGACGCCGCGGCTGGGAGGATATGCAAATGGACGCCCAGGAATTACTGCAAAGCGTGCCGCTCTTTCAGGGTTTGGACAAGCAACATGTGGCGGGCCTGGCGAAGTTTTGCCACGAGCGATCGTTTGCGGTTGGTGATGTGATGGTGCGCGAAGGAGAGTCGGGCATCGGCTTGTTCATCATAGGCTCGGGGCAGGTCGAGGTGACGCAGCAGCGCGGAGGCCGGGACGAGCGCCTGCGCTACATGGGCGCCGGCGAAGTCTTCGGCGAAATCGGCCTTCTGGCGGACCACCCCCGCACTGCGACGGTTCGGGCTACGGAGCCGACCATATGCCTTGTGCTGACCTCTTTGAGCTTCCACGACGCGCTCGACGGGTCGCCAGAGATCGCAGGAACACTTCTGAAGACGGTCGCTGGTTGGCTGGTCGAAGCCGAGGACCGGGCCAGCGCGCACCTGTAGCCAGCCAGAAGAGGCACTGGCGCTCCGGCGTACCAAGGGTTGCTCGAGGCGTGTCGGCGTGGACCAGCAAGGTCGCTTGTGGTTGGGAGGCGGGCCGCCACCTGGGCGTCGGCGGCTAGATCCTGGCCGAATGGGACGAGCCCACGGGTCATTGCCACCATGAGCGAAACCGGCGCCCCGATACCGCAACCTCCTCCCTCCGCCACGATCCTGGTGGTCCACGACACCCCGGGGCACGTCAAGCTGCTCGAAGCGCTGCTGAGTGGGATCGGCTACCGGGTCATCACGGCAGCGAACGGGCAGGAGGCGCTGGACCTGACCGGTGCGCAGACGCCGGACCTCATCCTCCTCGACGACGTGATGCCCGTCATGGATGGCTACGAGACCTGCCGCCGGCTCCGCGCCGATCCCACGACGCGCGACCTGCCGGTGGTGATGATCACGGCCGGCGGCGAACAGGAGAGGCCGAAGGCGATCGAGAGGGGAGCGGACGACGTCGTCATAAAGCCCTTCAACCGGGTCGAATTGCTCAGTCGGGTGAAGTCGCTGCTCCGCATCAAGCTGTGCTTCGATTACGCCGCCATCGGCAACGTGACGAACCTCGCCGCGCGCCTGTGCGCCGAAGCGCAGCCAGGACAGATTCTCATCAGCCAGCGTGTCTACGGGACGATTGGAGACCTTGTCCGAGTCGAACACGTAGGGGACGTTACGTTGAAGGGACTGCCAAATCCGGTGGCAACGTACAACGTGACGGGCCTGATGGAGTAGGGGCGGCCCGACGAGCATTTGTCCATTTCGTCTCTCGATACGACGGTAGGATTGAAACGCGCCGGGAGGGAGCGCCCTCACCCCTAACCCCTTCGACAGGCTCAGGGCAGGCTCTCTCCCAGAGGGGCGAGGGGACTTTCAGAACAATGGCAGACGGTGTCTCGTTATTCGGGCTGGTCAGGGTGACCCGACGCTCGTGCGCACGATGCGCTCGACTACCTCCTCGGGCAGCGGGCCGGCCTCGGCGGCGCGGCACGCCACGTCGATCTGGTCTAGGCTGGAGAAACCGACGAGCGCCGAGGCGATGCCCGGCTTGCTGAGGGCGAAGCGGATCCCCAGCTCGGGCAGCGAGACCTCCAGTTCCTCGGCGATGGGCCGCAGCCGCTCGGCACGATGCACGTCGGAAATGTAGTCAGTGCCGCTGATGAGCGAGCCGCCTGTCCCGCCGGCCAGGGGATGCCGCTCAGCCTCACCGCCCAGGGCGCCCGCCGCCAGGATGCGGATGGCGAGCGCCCCCATGCCGGCCTCGACCGCCCGGTCGATCATGCGCCCCATGTCCTGGGGCTCGAAATCTGCCGACACGGGAAACCCGGCGGAAGGATTCACGGCGCTGAAGTAACAATGGAAGGTGTCGAACGCGCCGGAGCGGATCACCTCGAGGACCGCCTCGGTATCGCCCAGACCGGTGAACGCCAGGAGGCGCACGCGCCCCTCGTCCCGAAACCGGCGGAAGCTCGCCAGGAGCGGACCGAGCACTTCGTCCGGCGTCAATCCGCCGCCACGCCCCCGGGGCCCGCCGGGGCTGCGCACGCGGCCATGGTAGTAGAGGATGTCAACCGACTCCCGCCCAAGGCGGGAGAGGCTCGCCTCGAAGTGCGAGCGGATCGCTGCGTCTCCGCCGGCCACGTCCTCAGGGCCCAGGCGCAGCTTAGTGCCGACTACGACGTCGGGCTTCAGCTCCGCGAGCACCTGCCCGAGGTTCCGCTCTGACTCGCCGTCGCCGTACTGGGCGGCAGTGTCGAAGTAGTTGATCCCCCGCTCGAGTGCGCGGTCGACGGCCCGCACGCGCTCCCGCGGCTCAGCGCGGATCATCAGGCCGCCGACATTCCCGCAGCCGAAGCCGATCTCGGAGACCAGCTCGCCAGTGCTTCCCAGCGGTCGTTTTTTCAACATCGAAAGGCGCCTCCAGTCTCCAGATATGGTACGATGTATGGCATGAAGAAGACAACGATCTATCTCCCTGCTGCGCTTAAAGGCGTGCTCGAGCGGGTGGCCGCGGAGACTGGGCGGAGCGAGGCGGACCTCATCCGCGAGGGCATCCGATTGGCGGTCGCCCAACACGAGCCGCCGGCTCCACAATCGGGCATCTTTGCCAGCGGCGACCCTGGTCTGAGTGAGCGCGTGGACGAATTGCTAAAGGGTTTCGGCCAGCAGTGATCCTGCTCGACACCAGCGGGCTCGTCGCTAACTACGATCGGAGCGATCGGCACCACTCGGGTGCCGCTCGAACGCTGGCCCGCCCTCAACAGCGAATCCTGTCGCCTTTCGTGCTGGCCGAGCTGGACTACCTCCTCGATCGGGTCGGCGGCCAATCTGTGGAGCTGGCGGCCCTCGAGGATGTGGCGCGGGGCGTGTATGAGCTCGAGCCCTTCGGTGCTGAGGACGTGGCGGCTGCGAACGCTATCATCGAGCGTTACGCGGACCTCAGCCTCGGCCTCGCCGACGCCTCGATAGTCGTGCTGGCCGAGCGCTACCAATGCCACGACATCCTGACCCTGGACCAACGGCATTTTCGGGTGGTGCTCGGGCCATTTGGTCAGCCGTTCCGCCTGCACCCGCTCGACACTCCATCCTGAGATACCATAGGCCGACCGGAGGTGCAGCCATGGTCGACAGAGACGAGCTGATCGTATCGCTTCACGCTGGCTATATGGCCGACGGCGAGTTCGTCGAGGGCTATGTGGCCCGCCCGGTCGACCCTAAGCCCCGGCCGGGGGTGATCTTGCTCTCCGGCATGCACGGGCTGGGCTGGACGCAGCGGGAGATCACCCGCATCTACGCCCGGGCCGGGTTCGTCGCCCTGTCGCCGGACTTCATGGACGGACAACTGCCGGAGAATCGCGAGTCAGCCCTACTCGCCAAGAATTCCCTGGAGGTCAACCGGGCCGTCGCGCACATCGCCGCCGGCGCGGACTTCTTGCGCAGCCTGCCGTGGGTTGGGCCTCAGGGGAGGGTCGGAATCATGGGATTCTGCCTCGGGGGCGGCCTCGTTCTGCTGGCCACGGCGCGGACCGACCGGTTCCAGGCGGGCGTCGTCTACCACCAGAGCTTGTTCCCGGACCCGCGCGAGCTCGAGTCTATCAGCTGCCGCCTGCAGTGCCACTACGGGACCAACGACCATTCCACGCCGCGCGAGGAGGTCGAGGCCTTCACGAGAGCGATGGATCGGTACGAGAAGGAGTACGAGGTCCATTGGTACGAGGGCATGGGCCACAGCTTCGCCCAGATCACCCCCGACGCGGACGTGCCGCGCGCCCAGCGCGCGGCCACCGACCTGTCCCAGGCGCGGAGCTTCGAGTTCCTGCATCGGGAGCTGGGCCCCAGCCCCGAGCCACGGCGCGCCCGAAAGGGCTCGCCAGAGGAGCCAGCCCCGTAGGCGCCCTCAGGAGGGACGCACCCTTCCTAACCTTCCAGCTCGAGGGGGGAGGGAAATCGGTCTGCGCCCCCCTCTCGCTCACCCCTTTTATCCCTATCATGGTGCCGTGCAGCGATGGGCTTCGGTCCCGCCGTCCGAAACGCGCCCGCCCCTGTCGCGGGATGGCCGGCTGCTGCTGGCGACGTGCGCCGTCCGGAACTTCGCCTACGGCTTCCTGTCGGTTGTGCTCGGGCTTTACCTCGCTGGCATAGGGCTGGACGCCGCCGCTATCGGCGCAGTCTTCGCCGCGGCGCTGGCCGGGGGTGCCGGCATGACCATCGCCTTGACGACGCTCGCCGACCGGCTCGGCCGCCGTCGCATCTTGGTCCTGGCCGCCGCCTTGATGGCTCTGTCCGGCGCCGTTTTCGCCCTGACTCACGAGGTCGCCTGGCTGATAGTAGCGGCCATCGTCGGCACGATCAGCCCGTCAGGGAAAGAGGTTGGCCCCTTTCTCTCGATCGAGCAGGCGGTCCTTCCGCAGACCACCGACGTCCGCCACCGCACTGCCGCGTTCTCGATTTACAACCTCGTAGGCTCCTTTGCAACCGCGATCGGGGCCCTGGCGGTGGGGCTGCCAGCCCTGCTCGGCCTGGATGAGGGCGATGGCTATCGGCTGCTCCTCTGGGGGTACGCTGCGGCTGCGCTGGCGCTCGTCGTGCTGTTCGCGCTGCTCTCGCCGGACGTGGAGTCCGCTCGCAGCGGCGCTCCTGGAGGCGGCCGGAGGGCTGGGCTGCGGCGGTCACGCGGCGTGGTCATCAAGCTAGCGGCGCTCTTCGGCCTCGACGCTTTTGCAGGGGGCTTTATCGTCCAGGGCCTCGTAGCCTACTGGCTGTACTTGCAGTACGGAGCCGATTCAAGCACGTTAGCGGCCGTTTTCTTCGGGACGAACCTATTCGCTTCCGTCTCGTTCCTGGCAGCGCCCGCGCTGGCGCGACGGATCGGCCTCCTCAACACGATGGTTTTCACTCACCTCCCATCCAACCTGATGTTGCTGGCGGTGCCGGCGATGCCCACCCTCGAGCTGGCGGTGGCGCTGCTTCTGGCCAGGCACCTGCTCTCGCAGCTCGACGTGCCGACCCGCCAGTCGTACACGATGGCCATCATCGATCCAGAGGAGCGAGCCAGCGCAGCCGGGATATTGTCCGTCGCCCGGAACGCCGCCGCCGCCACGGCTCCCGCCTTGGCCGGAGCGACTCTCGCCGTCCCCGCGCTCGGGATCCCATTCCTCGTAGCCGGTGGACTGAAGATCATCTACGACCTATCGATCTTCGCCACTTTTCGCCAGGTCCGCCCGCCAGAGGAGCGCGACGAGCTAGAACAATCCGCGCTGAAAGGGAGGTAGGTGACGGTATGAAGTGGGTTACTCGCGAGCGACCCAAAGTCGATCGGGTCGCATGTCCCTGGCTGATCCGGCGGTTCGTTGATGCGGAGGCGGAGTTCCTCTACGTCCCTCCCGACGAGGTTCTTGCGGTGGCCGAGCGGGAGGGCGCCATCCCGTTCGACGTGCCAGGCGTCGAGCTGGGGCACCACGGCAGCGAGTGCAGCTTCGACGCGATCATCGGCAAGTACAACCTCGCCGACCCGGCGCTGCACCGGCTGGCGCTCATCGTGCGCGGGGCAGATACCGATGCCAAGGATCTCACGCCCGAATCGCGCGGCCTGGACGCTATCGCCGAAGGGTTTCGCCTGGCCTTCACCAACGACCATGAGCAGCTGGCTCACGAGCTACCCGTCTACGATGCGCTGTACGCCTATTGCCGCCAGCGCGTCGCGGCAGCGGGGCCCCGCTAGCATTGGCGACACCATCGCGGCAGCTTCCGTGGGCTGCGCTCCAGCACCGCAACTTCACTCTTCTCGCCGGCGGCCAGTTGGTCAGCCAGATTGGCAGCGGCATGCAGCAGATCGTCGTTGCCTGGCAAATCTACCAGCTCACGGACTCGGCCCTCAGCGTCGGGCTCACCGGCCTGGCTCGCGCGATTCCGGTGATTGTCTTCTCGCTGGTCGGAGGAGTGGTCGCGGACGCTGTGGACCGGCGTCGCCTGCTGGTGGTGACGCAGGCGCTGGCCATGGCATGCACCGTCGCGCTCGCGCTGCTGACCAGCGGAGGGGCAATCGCCCCGTGGATGATCTACGCGATCACGTTCGTGAACGGGGCGGCCACCTCATTCGATCAGCCCGCGCGACAGGCGCTGGTGCCCTCACTGATACCGCCGACGCAGATCAACAGCGCCGTGAACCTGTTCCTCGTCATCCGCCACACGGGCGCTATCCTCGGCCCGACGGTGGGAGGACTGGTGGTCGCGGGACTCGGCGTTGCGCCGGCCTACTGGATCAACGCGGCCACCTTCCTGGCGCTCATCGCCGCCCTGCTGGCTATGCGCATTCCACTGGTGGCGGGTCGCACGCGGCAACGGATGAGCCTGGGTATGCTGGTCGAGGGCATCAGCTTCGTCTGGCGCACGCCGGTTGTGCTATCCGTTCTGGGGATCGATTTCGTCAATACACTGTTCGGGAATACACGCAGCGCGTGGCCGACGTTCGCCCGCGACATCTTCGAGGCGGGGCCGCAGGGGCTGGGCGTGCTCGGATCGGCCATGTCAATTGGGGCCATCGTCGGTGTCGGCGCCGCGCTCGTGCTCGGAGACGTGCCGCGCAAGGGGCTCGGGGTCATCCTCTGCAGCCTGGGGTTCGGGGTCTCGGTCGCAAGCTTCGCGTTGGGCCCCGCGCTGTTCGTGGCGGCCGTCGCGCTCGCCGGGGTTGGCTTCGCCGATGCGATCAACGACAGTATGCACCGTACGCTTCTGCTGACCGTTACGCCCGATGCGCTGCAAGGCCGAGTCAACAGTGTCGCCATTATGCTCACGAACGGAGGACCCAGCCTCGGCCAGCTCTGGGTGGGCTTCCTGGTAAGCGCGCTCGGCCCGAGAGAGGGCGTCGGGCTGGGTGGCGCCGTCGTCATCCTCTTCGCGCTCGCGCTCCTGCTCTTCGCTCGTCCCCTCGTGCGCTACGGGCGCGCGCCGGCGCGGGCAACCCTATAAGGCCGACGTCGGAAGGGAGGGCCGCATCGCAGAGCGCATTGGTTCCAACACGGAGGCCCCTACCCCCAGCTTTCGCGAGGCGTTCGCCTTCTGGGTGAAGCTGGGGTTCATCAACTTCGGTGGCCCGGCTGGCCAGATCGCCATCATGCACCGCGAGCTGGTCGACGGACGGCGCTGGGTCACCGAGTCGTTGTTCCTGCGCGCCCTGAACTTCGTGACCGTGCTGCCCGGCCCGGAGGCGCAGCAGCTGGCGACGTACATCGGCTGGCGGCTGCACGGGACCCTGGGCGGGATCGTCGCCGGCTCCTTCTTCGTCATCCCCTCGATCTTCGTGCTCCTCGTCCTGAGCTGGCTCGCGGCCATCGGCGCGGACGTGCCGGCCATCGCCGGGCTGCTCTATGGCATTCAGACGGTGGTGATCGCCATCGTCGTCGAGGCGGTGCTGCGCATCGGCCGCCGCGCGCTCCGCCACCCGGTCCTTTACGGCATCGCCGCGGCGGCCTTCGTGGGGCTCTACTTCCTCCACGTGCCGTTCCCCATCGTCGTCATCGGCGCAGGCGTGCTCGGCGCCTTGCTCCACGCCCGATGGCCGGAGCCGTTTCGCCCCCAGGGGCACGGCGCGGCTGCGCAAAGCACGGCGGGGAGCGACGCAGCGGCGCCTCCTCCTGTACGACGCCTGCTGGCCATGGCCTGGGTTTTCCTGGTGCTGTGGGCCGCGCCCGTGGGCGCCCTCGTCCTGTGGCGGGGACCATCGGACGTCCTCGTCCAGGAGGCGCTGTTCTTCACCCAGGCCGCGTTCGTGACCATCGGCGGCGCCTACGCTGTGCTCAGCTATATCGCGGATGTCGCGGTGAACGTCTACGGGTGGGTGGACGCCCACCAGATGGTGCAGGGGCTCGGGCTGGCGGAATCGACGCCCGGCCCGCTCATCATGGTCACCCAGTACGTCGGGTTCCTCGGAGCCTGGCGCCATCACGGCGACCTGGACCCGCTCCTCGCGGGCGTCCTCGGCGCGTTGACCACGACTTACGTGACGTTCTTGCCCAGCTTTTTCTTCGTGCTCGGCGGCGCCCCCTACTTCGAAGCACTCGCGGGGAACCGCCGCCTGCAGGCGAGCCTGACCGCCGTCACGGCGGCCATCGTCGGCGTGATCCTGAACCTGGCGGTGTTCTTCGGCCTCCAGGTGCTCCTGCCGGGGGGCCGCCTCGACGGCTTCGCGCTGGCGATGGGCTTGGCAGCGTATCTAGCGCTATGGCGCCTGAAGCTGCCGGTCTACCTGCTGGTCCCCGCTGGCGCGGCGCTGGGGATGGTCTGGACACTGAAGGGGTAGCGGAGCGCCTTCGCTCGCCCAACTGCACGACCGTTCCGATGAGCGGACCTGTGCTCGGCTCTGATAGCTCTACTCACCGATGAAGAACAAAGAAGCCGAGACGGAGCGGGTATTTCAACAAATGGCGTTTCGTGAAATAACAGGCGCACCCCGACGGTTGTATTCTTATGGGTGACATAGATAGGTCGCCCCGCAAAAAGCCGCGCGTAGCGCACAAGCCCGGACGACGGCGCCCGACTCGGGGCTGTGACATGCTCATGCGTTCGCGCCGACGAGCCGGTGCGATCTCACAGCTGGGTAGTCGGGATTAGGACCGTGAGCCCGTACTGGACAAAGTGGTGATCGAAGGTAAATGCGAACTGAATGCCCAATCGTTCCATCACCACGAAGCTGATCGCGTCTGCGAAGGAGAAATCCTTGTCGTCATAGCGGAAGAGAATCTCTTTGGCCCGCTCCTCGTCCTGCGCGCGAATGCGAATGACGCGGGTACGGCTGGCGGCGATATCGCGGAGGAATTGACCCGCCACGGAGCGACCGAGGCGCGCTAGCATCAGTGCGTGGCATTCGATCAGGAGGATGTTCGTGCTGTACTGCGCGTATCGTGCATCGGAGAGATGGCCCAGGATCGAACGGGCCGCCGAGTAGTCAGCTTCGCGGGTGTCCGCTAGGGCGAAGTAGGCGGAGGTATCGACGAATACCCGCCGTGAGGCGATTGGGAGGCGAGCCCTCATGCCCGCTTCGTGGCATAGGCCTCAGCCAGGTACTTGCGCTTATTGCGGGCAACGTCGCCCGGGCCCTCAGAGCTGGCCATACCCACAATGTTCCAGAGCGGATCATTCCTGGTCACGATCCCGGACTTCCGCTCCCTGCGGGGAGCAACGGGAACTGGGCTCAGGATTGCGATCTGGTCCCCGTTGCGCTGGAGCACGCAGGGCTCGCCACTCTCTCTAACCTTCTCAGCGATGCTCAGAAGCTCGGGCACGTTGGCTACGTCGACTGCTTTCAGCTTTCTGGCCATGGCTCTTCACCCCTTGTCACGCCGATTATCGCACCTCGGGCCAGTGCCGCTGCCGCCTAGGTTGGAGGCCCTCCACATCGGTTTCGGTCAGGCTGACTCCGCTTGGCCTGCTTGCGGTCGGATCGGGCGTTCCCACGCATGAGCCGATCCCCAGCTTGCCAGAGGTGACGAACCTCAGGATCGGTGACAGCCTAGCGCTCGCCCAAATGCGCCCGTAGCAGCGATTGAAAGAGCTTGCCGTGATTGGGCAGCTTGAGATGAAGCAGCTCGTGGACGATCACTTCGATGCGAAACCGAGGCTCTGCACGCAGGAGCTCCAGGTCAAACGTGAGCCGGCCCTTGCTGGAGCAGCTCGCCCACTTCCGACGCATCGCCCGCAAGCGGATTTCTCTCGGGGCTACCCCCAGCCTGCGTGCCCAGGCGTCAACTTCCGCCCGAAACAATGCGGTAGGGACTAGCTCCTCAAGTAACGGGGCGGGCACACGTTCGGCTACGGTCGGCATCAGGGTTCCCGGCGCAGGACGCTGAGGATCTCCTCCGCGATCGCCGGCACCTCTTGCACTTGCAAGGCGTCCAGCGCTTCGTAGAGGGCGCGCCGGACCGCGCGGCCTTCGGCCTCACTGGCACGCCAGTGCGGATGCTCCTGGAACGCTCGATCCATCTGTTCAGCCGCTCGCGGTGCGTCGTCAACTCCCCGCCGCTTCAGGAGCCAGAGGACCGCGAAGGCCTCGGTGGAGACGTCCCGGTCCGCCTGTTCGGCTCGGGCGGCAAGCATCTCGCGGGCGAGCTCCTCCAGCGCTTTAAGTGCCTGCTCGGTGGAAAGCTGTCGCTCCTTGAACAGCGCGGCAATCTCGTCCGCCCTTGCGCCAATCGAGATGAGGTACGGCGCGAGGTTCGCCTTGGCGGCCACCTCCTGCTGAATGCTCTTGAGCAGGTTGAACACCTTGACCGTCGCGGGCTTGTTCGAGAGGGCGATCTCGTCGAGCGTCTGGGCTGTGATTTCGTAGACGGCGAGAGCTTCCGAGACGGCATCCACGTGGGTGTGTTCCTGGACGAGGTAGGCTGTCTTGCGGGCCAGGTCGCGGAGATCGGGCGCACCGGGCTCGTATGCGGCTCGCAACAGCTTGTAAATGTCGGCCACGCGCTCGTAGTCGTCGATGTACGGCCGCAAGAAGGCGTCGGGAGAGATGATCTCATACAGGTCCTCGAGTTCCAGGAAAAAGCGATAGTAGCGGTGGCGTGCTTCCTCATCCAGGAAGGCGTCCAGAACGGCCTCCGCTCGCTTGTCCGCGACCATGCCTTCGCCCAGCCGGAGGCAACCCGCCCGAGCCTCGGCCATCAGCTTTGCAAATCGCTCCTGGAGTACATCCAGCCCCTCTACGACACTTTGAACGTCCCGGGAATCAAAGGCGAGCGCCTTCTCCAGGTTCTCGAAGATGCCAACGAAATCCAGCACGAAGCCACCCGGCTTGGCCTTTCCCCCCTCATCTTCATAGGGACGGTTAACCCGCGCGATTGCCTGGAGCAGCACGTGGTCCCGCATCGGCTTATCGAGGTACATGCAGTAGAGCAGGGGGGCGTCGAACCCGGTCAGGAGTTTCTCGGTGACGATCAGTACCTGCGGACTGCTATCTCGCTTTAAGAAGGCCTTGCGGATCCGCTGCTCCTCGTCTTCCGAGAGGTGATGCTTCGCCAGCTCGGGCGGGTCATTGTGGGCGGTGCTGATGACGACGGCGGAAGCTTCTGGATCGAGGTATTGGTCGAGCGCTTCCTTGTAGAGAGCGCAAGCTTCTCGATCCACAGCCACGAGGAACGCCTTGTAGCCCATTGGTGCAACGGTGTTCGTGTAGTGCTGGGCGACGTACTGGGCCACGCGCTGGACACGATCGCGGTTCTTCAGCATGTTCCGCAGGGTGACTGCTTTCTCGAGGATCTTGTTCAGGTCCTCGATATCACTCAGGCCTTCGGCATCCGCCAGATCGAGAAATTCGCTCTCCAGAACCTCTCGATTTGGCCGCAGATCGTTAGGCGCGAGTGTGTAATAGAGCGGTACCGTCGTCCCGTCCTCAATGGACTCTTTGATGGAATACTTATCGAGGTAGCCAGTTTCCGGATCGTCGACGCCGAAGACCTTGAACGTGCCCTTGCCATACGCCGTACGGTCGACTGGAGTCCCCGTGAAGCCGAGGTAGGTGGCGTGTGGCAAGGCGCCCATGAGGTAGTTGCCCAGGTCTCCACCGGTGGATCGGTGGGCCTCGTCCACCAGCACGAAGACGTTGGATCGCGTGTTGAGGTTGGCCGGGATATCGTCGAACTTGTGAATCATCGAGACGATCAGGCCCCGGTAACCGCCCCGCAAGAGCTGCTGCAGGGCGACCTTGCTGTTCGCCAGCTGGAACCGCTCGACACCGCACGCCTTGAGGTTGCCGAAGAGCTGAGCTTCCAGCTCATTGCGGTCCACGAGCATCAACACGGTCGGATTGTTGAACGCTTGCTCGGTCATGAGTTTCTTGGCAATCGTGACCATCGTGAAGGTCTTGCCGGAGCCCTGGGTATGCCAGATGAGCCCGCGCTTGCGGCTGGGATCGCGGGCCCTGAAGGCCGCGCGGTCCACGGCCCGCATCTGATGTGGCCGGAGCACAACCTTGCCGAGCTCTCCGTCGCGTCGAGTGAAAAGGATGAAATCCGAGAGGACACGCAGCACGCGCGGGGGCGCGATGAATGTCTTGATGAGAGACTCGAAGTCCTGGCCCGCGGCTTCATCCCGCCAGTTGAAAAGCCCCTTGCGCTCGAGGTTCCAGGTTGCCCCGTAGTAGAAGTGGACGAGGTGTGTCAGCGAGTAGAGCTGGACGAGCGCCATTAGCTGCGCGCCGTCACGGTGGTAGCGGCGCGTCTGGTCGAGGCTCTCGGCGATCCCGTCGATCTTGGTAGCCGCCTTGGCTTCCACGCTGATGATTGGGACGCCGTTCAGGGCGAAGACGACATCCGGCCGGATCGTGTGACTGCCGCTGGCGAAGCTGAACTCGTCGGTCACCTGGAACACGTTGTTCTCGACGTGGTCGAAGTCCACAAGCCGCAGGGGACGCTCGCGCTTTTCAGCGGCGACGAACACGTTCCGGGCGCCGCATAGGTAGTCCCAGGCGTCGAGGTTTCCCTCGATAGTTGGGCGGACGCGGTGCAACTGGCCGAGGATCGCGTCGGCGCCCGCGGCGTCGACGTAGCCGGGATTCAGCCGTTGAACTTGGGCCAAGAAAGTGTCCCATAGGATGGGGTTGGAGGCGATCCTCCGCTGGCGAAGCGCTTCCTCGGGGCCCAGGTAGGTCCACCCCGCCTCTTCCGCATAGCGGATCAGGCGAGTCTGGACAACAGCCCGCTCGCTAGCGAGGCTCGCCATTTCTGGCCTCGATCGCTTCAGGCGGGACTCGGAGTTTTCCCGTCAAGAGCTGCTCAAGAAGGGAGCGAAAAAACTGGCGAAGGGCGGTGAGGCGGACACCTTCGACCCGCAGCTTCCGATCTGCAGCATCCAGGGCGGCGCCGATCATCGCCTGCTCGTGCAGGCTGGGTAGCGCTATTCTCTCCGAGAGGACATCGCTGTCAGTTACCGCCGGATAGCCGGTACCGCGCTGCCGTGCTGACACCCTCGCAACAAATTCCTCTCGCGTAACCGCGTGGAAGAGGTAGGAGGGGACGGAACATTCCGGCAACGGTCTCATGACGCAGAACGCAGTTGACGCCACCTGACCGTCGAGTTCGGTGCCGACCCGCGCTATCCTCCGGAGGTAGGGCCTGACGGTAGCGAAGATCACGTCGTCTTGCCTAACCTCCTTCCGCGCCCTGCTTGGTGCCTGGCCGCCTAGAAGCCGGGTGGCCCCAACTATCGCCCGAAACTCGCTGGCTACCGCAGACACGTCAATGTAGGTGAACTCTGCCTGGGGGGTCCTAGCGGGGTTCACCAGGCGCCCCCGCCCAACGATGTCGCGCAATTGCACAAGTTTCCAGTGGGCTGGCCCCCGGCCGATCTCGGTATCGTGGAGAGGGACATGCTCGGCGTACGAGATGGGCAGGGGGCCATAGGTAAACAGGTAGTCCATGAGCGACCGCTTGAGCTGCTCCGCAGCCGAGATGATACGTTCCGTCGCCTCAATTGCTCGCTGAACCTCGTCCAGCACGCGGGCAATGGCCCGCTGCTCGGGAAGGGGAGGAAGGGGGATGTGGCCATCAAGTACCTGCGAGTCAGTTATCGCTGGGTAGCCGACGCCGTGTTGGTGAGCTGAAACCTCGGTCACAAACCTTGGCCAGAGCACGGCGAAATAGAGAAACGAGGGATGAACCAGCTCTTCGTTCGCGCGCAGCACGCAAAAGGCTGTCGAACATACTTGGCCGTCAAGCGCCTCTGGGACTCGCGCCACTCGACGGAGTGAAGGCCTGACTGTAGCGTAGAGCACATCATTCGCTGCGATTCCCTTCCGTGCTCTACTCGGCGCCTGTGCACCCAAGAGCACGGTAGGGCTCGTTATGGCCAGGCGTTCCCGGTCCACCGACGACACGTCGATATAGGTGAACCATTCGGCAGGCCGCGCTCCGGGATTGACGAGTGGCGTCTTGCGGACGAGTCCCCTTACCCGTGCCCTCGGCCACACCGCTTCCGGGTCAACGATTGAGGAGTAGACAGCTTGGGCTACCATCGCGGCTCGATTCCAAGGGTCGCTAGGGCAGCCTTTAGGGCCTGGTCCGCTTCTTGCCGTTCCTCTTCTGCTTCGGCGAGCTCGACGAGCGCTTCTTCGAGTGGCAGTACCTCTTCAGTTCCATCGACCGCGACGTAGCGTGAAGGCGACAAGTTGTAGTCGTTCCTGGCGGCTTCGGCACTGTTGATGACCGTACTCAGCAACTCACTTGGCTGCCACTCGCGATAGGCCACAGCAACCACGCCGATGTGCTGGGGCTCCAAATAGTTCTTGGGCCGACCCTTGGTGAACTGCCGCGAACCGTTAACAACGAGGATCTCGCCCGGGTGAGCCTTCGCCCGGTTGATGACCATCACAATCGCGGGTGCGGTCGTGTTATAGAAGATGTTGTCCGGCAATAGCAGCACCGCCTCCACGAGATCCGCCTCGACGAAGCGCTTGCGGATGTCGCGTTCCCGGTTCGACCCAGCGTTGCCGCTCCCCCGGGAGGCGGCGCCCGTATCCAGCACGACGGCGAGCTTCCCCCCCGGGCTAAGCGACGCCAGCATATGCTGCACCCAACCCCAGTCGGCGGAGGATGACGGAGGGTAGCCATGCATGAAGCGGCCGTAGCCATCATGCTCGTAGACGGACTGTGGGAAGTCCTGGTTCCACATGGGATTGGCCGTCACCTTATAGAAGGTACGCAGGCTGCCATCCGGATTGAGGAACCTGGGAGTGTTCATCGTGTCGCCCGCCCGGATCTCAGCTTCCTCCATGTCGTGGATGAAAGCGTTCATACGGGCGAGCGCGAACGTGTCGGCTTCGATCTCCTGGCCGAAGAAACGGGGCGGGGCAACGGTGCGACCCTCGTACAGCTCCCTAAAGCGAGCCTGGCAATGAATGAGGAGGCCGCCGGATCCGCAGGTCGGGTCGTAGATGGTGTCGCCCGGTTTCGGATCAAGGATGATGGCCATGAGGCGAGCGACCTCGGGCGGGGTGTAGCGCTCCCCGCCGCTCTGCCCCTGACCTTCAGCGAATTTACGGAGCAGGTACTCGTAGGCGCGACCCAGGATGTCCGCATAAACATCCTTAAGACCCAGACGGTGGCGATTCAGCACCTGCAACAGCTGGTGGAGCGTTGCGTCTGAGAGTATCCGCTCGCCCGCCGCGGTGGCATTGAAGTCCCGACGATCGATAACGTCGCGAAGTCTATGGTTCTCGCGGGCCACGGCCCGCACCGCGTCGGTCAGCGCATCACCGAGGCCCACCGCTCGGGCGATAAGATTGGACCAGCGAGCTCCTGGCGGGAGATAAAACCGCACGAGCCCGTGGTCGTCGTCTACGTACTTCGCCGTCGGCCCGAGAGCCGCCAGCTCATCCTCGAACACATCCGAGAGGCGCTTCAGGAAGATCAGCGGGAGAATGTAGTCCTTGAACTTCGGGGCGTCGATGGGCCCGCGGATCGTGCACGCCGCGTCCCACAGCCACGTCTCAAGTTGAGGAAGCTGCACCCGTGACACTCCAGGCGATGTTGGCCATGGAAGTGTAATGCCTTTCTTCCGCCGCCGGGGGCCTCAGGATACAGGCGACCTGAGACTGGAAACACACCCGGATTCCTGAGTTTGTCATCAGAAAAGGTATCCTATGGCCATCGCATCGAGGCGGCAGTAGGCGCAACATCAGGGTCAGCGAAGACGTACTTTGCGAGCCAATGTGCAGCCTTTCGACCAGCTTGGCATCGAAATCGACCGGCGGGGATCGGGATAGACTGCGAGTTTTTGGAGTCAGAATGACCCCAGACGATGTGCGGCGAATACTAGCTCAGGCAGGATTCACTGTCACCGATCAGGAACGGCTCGGAAATGACACGGGCTGGCAGCTGCATGTCGGCTCTGGGCAGTTGGTCAAACGTCTTCGATAAGGGCACTTGGAACGTACAAGGGAAGAACCCGGTCGCCGTTAGGGAGCTTCTGCAGGCAGGTGAATCGGGAGGCCCGAAAGCCGGGCCGGTGAGCAGAGCCGTCTTCGTCGTCTACGGCCATGATGAGCCAGCGAAGACGCAGCTGGAGGCCATGCTTCGCCGCTGGGGCTTGGAGCCGCTATTCCTCGATCACCTTCCGTCTGAAGGCCAAACAATTATTGAAAAGCTGGAGAAGTACGGGTCGCGGGCGACCTTTGCCGTAGTCTTGGCCACCCCGGACGATGAAGGTTACCGTGCCGGGCATTCAGACGAGGCGGCTTTTAGGGTCAGACAGAACGTTGTCCTAGAACTCGGGATGATGCTGTCGCTGCTAAGTAGGGCCCGAGTCGCGATTTTGCTAAAGGATCAAGTGAGGATGGAGCGACCTTCGGACATCCAGGGCCTAATCTACATACCGTTCAAGGATGCCGCCGAGGAAGCCGGCTTGCTCCTGGCCAAGGAGATGAACGCACAGGGACTCACTATTGATCTGAACAAGCTGTGACCGTCGCCAAAGCGTACCCAGAGGTGACTATTTGCCGAAGTCGAGCATGTGTAGTGGTGCCTCGGGCCAAGTGAGTTGCTGGCCTCTGAACGGAGTTTGCGTTCCTCCCGGCGGCCGCCGTGCGAGCCGCTCGTAGAGGTCAGGGTCATCTGGAAGCGGCAAGATCACCCGGTTGCGGCCGAACTCGATGAGGAATGAGCGCAGCCACTCAGGTTCATGTACCCACACAAGGTTCTTCCTGGTGCTGTCCGCGTCAGCCTGCACTGTTCGGAAACTTGTCAGTAGTTCGGCTTCGGGATGGTCCAGTTGGAGTCGAATGGGAGCGAGGGCCTTCGAAAAAGCATACCGGTAGCCAAACGCGGCGAACGCGACGAGGTAAGCCGCTCGCAACCACCCGAGATCTGCCAGCCTCTGATCGAACGCCGGGAGCTCGACGGTGAATCCGTTGCCGGTCCACGATCCGTTCTCGACCAGCTGCCCAAACAGGCGCATTACGCTTTCAACGTCGCTCGGTTTGTTGCCGCCGGTGCAGGAGACACTGCGACGCCCAGACTGGAACCGATTGCTCGCATGGCGGTCTTGAGTTCATGGCCTCCGCACCGAAAAACCCCCTTAACTGGTTCAGCCAGTTCTCCCCGGAACCAGCGCCAGCATTGATCTTCAATGACCATTTGACTGTCGAGCGCGGACCCGGCATCGCTGTTGCATCGTCGACATCCGAGGGCCACGGCGTGGCCTCCCAGCTTTTCGGGAGGAGCGTGTTCATTAGTAAGCTCGCCGGATGCGAGTGCAGCAGCACTGAAGTTGCCAGCGCAACTGGGACAGACGTAGCAATACCCGCGCTCAGGCCATACTCGCGCAACTGCCCGAGCGCTCTCCTCAAACCAGCTTCGCGATACCATGCGTTCTATGCGCCCCTGGAACTCAAGCTTTCTTGCTCCTTGGCTGCGGGAGAGTCTTGTTTACTGCGATCCTGTGGCAGTATCTGGTCACTTTTAGCTTCAAGCCGAACGAAGTCCCCAGTGAAGCACCGGGGGCTTCGTGAGCCTAAACCGTCAGTTCATGGGGAGTTGTCCGACCGCCGATTCGTTCCTAATGTGTCCGTTTGGGCCATAAGTGCAAGCAGATGAACCACGTTCAGGTGCGCTAGCCGACTGCGTTACCGCCTGCTGCCCTTCCGCTTATCGCCAGGTCCGTCGCCATATTCGTTCAGGCTCTCTGTGATCGCGCCTATTCGCCCACTGGCAAAGATTCTACGATCCTGCCTAAGCTTCAGCTTGCGCGAGCGGGCCGGAGCAAGGCCAGTTGCCGGCTTAGACGGCCACCGCCCCCGCGACCCCGCTCAGCGCCGTGCAGAACTTCTGCGGCGTCCGATTGAAGATGTCGAGCTTGTCGTCCTCGCTCAACCAGTCGAACGCCGAGATGATCGGCACCAGGGCATCCGACGTCTTGCCCGTCTCGGGACGCACCGCCCCGCCCGAGCCTGGCGCCTCCGTTCCGAAGACCGTCTGCTTGCCCTTCTGCTTGATGGTCGCCTCGAGCACGGGGATGTCGTAGACGCACGTGTCGAAGAACAGGTTCTTGCTCAGGTCTTTCTGCCCTGGTGGCTATACGTGGGGACGAAGCGGTTGAGCGCGCCGCCCCCGTGGCACACCGTGACCCTGAGCTCCGGGAAGCGCTCGAAGACGTCGCTGTGCGACAGGAGCTGGATCGCCAGGAACTGCTCCCACACGAAGCCGATCTGGTAGTTCTGCGGGATGATGCGAATGCACGGATCAGAGATTAGTCAGCCGCTACGGGGGCCGAGGCCCTGCTCACGAAGTCGAATGCACACGAGGCTGAGGATTCGGGCTAGGCCAGAACTCCATGGCCAGAGCCTCGGGGAGGGCCGTGCTACAAGCCCTCGGTTCACAGCAGACGTGGCGATGTCGCCGTCCACCGAATCGGGGCGAAGACCCGCCGGCAGGTCCCGTGGAGAATGTCCACCCTATGGGCAGCGGCTTGCCACCCGCGCCCTAGGTCTACAGCCAGGCGCCCAACGTCGCCGCCTTCGACGTCGTCAGCACCTGATCCCAATCGGGGCGAACGGGTCGTGCGCCGAAGGTCAGAATCGCTAAACGCAGCACGTCCTCCAGCTGCACGAGACCGGTCGGTAGGTGGGCGGTCGCGAGGCGAGCGTGTGTGACTCCTGCGCCAGCACTCAGGTGGAGATGCGGAAACGACGGCCCGCGGCGGACGAGCGGATGCCAATGGTAGGCGAGAATCTCATGCTCGGCATCGTGGAGCGCGCACCGGTAGCCCTGGCCCCTGACCTGCCACGGGGCACCCGGGTCGCTCGTCTCAACGATCTGATAGTCGCACGTGAAGATGATGGCCAGGAACTCCGCCGCCTGAAGGCGTTGAGGAGCCCGCGCGAGGCGAAGGCCGTGCACCTCGGAGGGACTACGGACCCCGCTGGCCAGAAGCACGCCGTCGCATAAACAGGAGAGTGCCCGTTGCAGCGGATGGACGAAGTTATCCAGGGCCTGCTGCGGCGTTCGGCCCGCCACCAGGGCTAGGGAGCCGCAACCCGACGAAAGAAGGGCAGCATGAGGTGCAGCTCGATCACCTCAGGGGTGTCAGGGTTGTCGTCATAGTAGCCGGCGTCGTAGCGGCGTACGAACTCCTCGCCGGAGATCCCGAGCAGGCGCTGCGCCTCCTCATCGAACAAGGCTCGGCCCTCTTCATCCGTCAGGATGCGGAAGGTGACCCCAGGGTGGTCCTTTTTGGGCATTGCCTCCTCCGCTCCTCGCACGAGATCATACCCATTGGGCGCTGCTCCCGGCCTATCCGCGTCGATCTAATGACCGCGAGCGTCGTCCATAAGCGGCGCCCGCAACACAGCACCCAGCAAGCTGACCGCAGGCGTAGCAGCATGGAGCTTGGCAAGCTCGATCAGACCGCTGCTCGCGTCGTCGATCGCCCAAGAAAGTGGGAGCCAGCCGCGGCGCGGCTGGCTCCCACTTTTCTATCTCAGAACCGGTTATCAGGCGGGAACTGCAACCCCGCTGAGCGCGGTGCAGAAGCGCTGCGGCGTCCGACTGAAGATGTCGAGCTTGTCGTCCTCGCTCAGCCAGGCGAACGCCGAGATGATCGGAACCAGGTCATCCGACGTCTTGCCCGTCTCGGGGCGCACCGCTCCGCCGGAGCCCGGCGCCTCCGATCCGAAGACCGTCTGCTTGCCCTTCTGCTTGATGGTCGCCTCGAGCACGGGGATGTCGTAGACGCACGTGTCGAAGAACAGGTTCTTGCTCAGGTCTTTCTGCCCTGGTGGCTATACGTGGGGACGAAGCGGTTGAGCGCGCCGCCCCCGTGGCACACCGTGACCCTGAGCTCCGGGAAGCGCTCGAAGACGTCGCTGTGCGACAGGAGCTGGATCGCCAGGAACTGCTCCCACACGAAGCCGATCTGGTAGTTCTGCGGGATGATGCGGATGCGCGGATCGAGGCAGTTGGTGCCGTGCACGATGATCGGGATCCCCATCGCCTGGCACTTCTCGTACACGGGGAACCAGTACGGCTCATTCATGCCGGGCGTCAGGCGCTTGCCGCTCGGCTCTGGGCTGAGATACGCAGCCTTGAACCCCAGCTCGTTCACGCACCGCTCCAGCTCAGGGATGCAGTTGCTGAGATCGGGCGCCTCGGCGATCTGGGGCAGTATGGCCGCGCCGACGAACCGATCGGGGAAGGAGTCGACCTGCTTCTTGATGCAGTCGTTGGTGAACGTGACCCAGCACGGCAGCAGATGGGGCTCCATCCAGCCCATCATGGTGAAGGGGCGCGGGCCGATGATCTGCACGTCGATGTTGCGCACGTCCATGTACTCGGCGTGCTCCTTGGCGGCGTTGTGGAACGCCTCGTCGGACAGGTCCGGTGCGCCTCTGCCGCCGCGCCGAGCCCCGGGCGCCAGCGGACTGCGGCTCGCCGAGTTGGAGGCCATCAGGCCAACTACGTAGGTACGCGCCCCCGCGGGAGACGATACGTGCCCGTGAACGTCGAGAACCCTGGTGCCGTTGTACATGGATGCCTCCACTCTTTTCTTGAGAATCTGGCGTAAGTGAGCGCTCGGTCACGGGAGGCGACCTCGGGGCCTCCCCCCCATCCCAACCTTCCCCCTCCAAGGGGGGAAGGGGTTAATTTGCGCCGCCCTTCCCCGTTGTCATGCTGAGCCGTTGGCGAAGCATCTGGGGTCGGCAGCGAGCCGCGAGCCTGGGCCCGCGTTTTCGGTGCCCCCAGACCCTTCGCTGTCGCTCAGGGTGATAACGCGCCCCTCCCAGTTGTCATGCTGAGCCGCAGGCGAAGCATCTGGGGTCGGCAGCGAACTGCGAGCCTGCGGCCCGTGCTTTCGGCCCCCCCAGACCCTTCGCTTCGCTCAGGGTGGCAAGGGGGGCCTACTTCCACTCAGCGAAGCCCATGGCGCAGCCGGTGCCGGCCTCGGTCCGGTAGCAGGGAACGTAGTCCACCAGCTCCATCTGTAGCCCGTCGCCCGCCACGGCTCCGGCGAGGACGATCCAGTTGCGGATCTCCGAGGTCCCCGAGTTGAAGCGGATGTTCGGCAGGTCGGTGAGCTTCGCCTCGTCGTTGTTCTTCAGCCCCTCGATGATGCGCTGGTCGAGGTCCTCCTCGATCACGAAATGGCTCAGGCCGCCGGAGGCCACGAGCGCCACGCGCTTGGTGGCGTCCCAGCCGTCGATCGCCTCCCGCAACGCTCGCCCGAACTGGTAGCAGCGTTTCACCGTCGGCTGGTTGGGCGGATAGTAGGTGTTCATGAAGATCGGGACGTTGGGAATCACCCGGTTGTCCATAAGGCGGCGATAGACGTAGTTGAAGGCGTGGCCGATGGCGCCGTGGTGCCGCCCCGCCGGCAGCGAGTTCGTGTGGGCGACGTCGAACCCCGCCTCGGTGAGGGTCTCGATGAAGTACCGCCCCAGGGCCGCGTCGGTGGGATGGCTCGTGCGCTCCTTTGGCGCGTTCTCGTACGCTCCGCCCGTCGCGCCCATCGCCTCCCAGTGCTGCACTCCGTCCGTCGGTGACGGTGCGTCATCAACCGTCTGGCCCCAGTAGATGCTGATAGCCGGCATATTGTCATCGTCGAACGACTCGTGCTGGTCGTCGCCAAAGATCACGACCACGTCCGGCGCCGCGCGGGCGAGGGAGTCGGACAGACGCGCGATGGCCCGCTGGCAGGCGTCGAAACGCGCCTGCGCCTTTTCAGGGCCCAGCTCTTTCTCGAAGTGCTCGGCCCCCCGCTCCTCGACCAGCTCCGGGAATGTATAGGTCTTCCCCCGGTACCACATCTCGGGATTGCGGTGGTCGAAGTTGGCCCGCTTGTACCACTCGTCCGGCGTAAGCCGGAGCTGGGGGGCGTGCGAGCTCCCAATGCCAAGTACGATCTTCGCCATATGGTCCCTCCCGCCTCGGTCAGCGGCGCCGCGACCCTACCGGGCCGCCGCCGCGCTCTGCGTCACTGTGCGGATGATATGCCACAGGAAGCTCCCAGACAACCGGTTCTAAAACCATACTTGCGACGGCCAGCACACGCAGTGGAAGTTGCGCTGCCCCCACGGAGCACGAGCTACCCCCCTCCCTAACCCTCCCCCTCAAGGGGGGAGGGGACAATGCGTGGCCCTCCCAGGATTGGGGGAGTGGTTGGGGTGGGGGCACACGGCCCAGCTAACGCAGGGCCGCGACGGGCGTGTGCTTCTTGAGGAAGGCGCGGATCCGCTCCACAACCTGTGGGATCAGCTCCGGCGGCTCCTTCCAGGGATCCATGCGCTCCGAGTTCGGCGCCAGGTCCGCGACCTCCACCCCGACGTTGTGCGGGTGGGGGCGATCGATGCCCGGCATGACGAGCAGCGGCGTCTGGCAGGAGCGGACGAAATCGCGCGAGACGCTGTACACGAAGTCGGCGGGCTTGCGGTACATGTTCTGAACCAGCGTCTCGATTGTCGACATGTCGACGTCGGGGCGCTTTCCGGTGAGCTCCTTGCCCCAGACGAGCCCGGAATCGAACATGACGTCCGGGTCTTCAGGTCGGTGGCCGATTGGCTGGCAGAGGACCGCGGCCATGACCCGGTCCGGCGCCTTCTGGGCGAGGCCCAGCCCATAAGAGCAGCCGATGCAGAAGCCCAGGGCGAAGAAACTATGGATGCCCAGGTGGTCCATCACGTCCAGCTGGTCGGTGAGGAAGGCATCCCACGGGTCCTGAGTCTCGACGGGCCCATCGGATTCGCCGGCGTTGGCGTTGCGCTGGTCCATCGCGATTATCCGGAAGTCGTTCTTGAACACCTCCAGGGGGTTGAAGACGGCTCTACTCCACCCGTCAATTGCGGAGTTGAGGCCACCCGGCGCTAGCAGGAGCAGCGGGTAGCCTGACCCCACCTCCTCGTAATGGATGCGGACGTTTCCTTTTTCAACGAACGGCATGTCTCTCCACCTCGACTTCATAACGCTTTGGCCCCGCGCGAATCATACTCTTGGAGCACGTTCTGTCAATCGTGCGTCGTGCACGCCCTCGGGTCTTGCGCTTCTTGTCGCGCAGGGCCACGCTCTCACCCGTCCTCGCCCGCTTTCGCGCGCTTCGGCCGGCCTCTCCCAGAGGGAGAGGCGATGCGGCTGCATTGGATGGACAAATACCGTATCGTCTGCGGCATGGTCGTCGCCCTGCGACTCGCTCTGCTCGGTGTCGCGCTCGCCACCGCGCTGGCGGGCTGCGCCCCCGCGGCGCGCCAGGGGTCGGCGTCGGAACCCCAGGAAAGCAGCCCCGATGCGCCGCGCCAGCCGAAGCGGATCACCGTCGGTGTTCGCGGCACGGCGCAGGTCCTCTTCAACAAGCTGAACATCGGCAACGCTGGGCTCGGTGTGGCGGAGGTCGAGAAGCTCCTCCATGCGGGCCTCGGCGTGCAGGACGACCGGGACATGCTACGCCCGGTCCTCGCGGAGGCCCTTCCTAGCCTGGAGAACGGGCTTTGGGTGCTGCAGCCGGACGGGCGGATGGTGACCACCTGGCGGATTCGCTCGGGGGCACGCTGGCACGACGGCGCCCCGATCACCACCGCCGATCTGCTCTTCACAGCCACCGTGGCGCAGGACCGCGAGATCCCCGTGTTCCGCGACCGCACCTTTGAGGCGGTGGAGGCGATCGAGGCCGTCGACGAGCGGACGCTACGGGTCACCTGGTCCCGGCCGTACGTCGAGGCAGACACCCTCTTCTCATTCGCCGGTCCAGGAGCCCAACCCAACGTCACCCCGCTGCCTCGGCACCTCCTTGAGTCCTCCTATCTTGCCGACAAGCCCAACTTTCACCAGCTGCCGTTCTGGACGGTGGATTTCGTCGGCGCAGGAGCGTATCGAGTTAAGGAGTACGACCGCGATAGCGGCCTGGTGATGGTGGCCAATGACGCCTTCGTCCTCGGGCGGCCGAAGATCGACCAAATCGAGGTCAGGTTCATTCCGGATGCGAACACTATCGTGGCGAATCTGCTGGCGGGCGCTCTCGACCTGACGTTCGATCCACGCTCGATCTCCTTCGCGCAGGCGCTCCAGATCAAGGACCAGTGGGGCGACGGGCAGATCGCCTATGCGCGCGCCACCTGGGTCACGATGTACCCGCAGTTCATCAACCCGACGCCCGCGGCCGTGGCCGACGTCCGCTTCCGTCGGGCGATGATTCACGCTATCGACCGGCAGGATATCGTCGACACGATGCAGGCCGGCGTGGGCGGGATCGCACACCACTACATCGGCCCGGACTGGGCCGAGTACCAGGACGTCGAGCGCAGCATCGTCCGCTACGACTATGACCAGCGCCGCGCGGCACAGCTTCTCGAAGGTATGGGCTTCGCCAAAGCGGCCGATGGCGTCTACCGCGATCCGTCGGGTCAGCGCTTCACCGTTGAGATCCGCACAACCATGGTGGACATCAATTCGAAGTCGAGCGTCACGGTGGCGGACTTCTGGCAGCGCTTCGGCGTGCCGACGGAAGTCGCCATCGTCCCTCCGCAGCGCACCAACGAGCGCGAATACCGCGCCACGTTCCCCGGCTTCGAGCTGATCCGCCCGACGAGCACGCTCACGTCCTTCGAGAGCCGGCGCAGCTCGGAGGTCGCCCTGCCCGAGACCAACTGGGCAGGAGCAAACCGGTCGCGCTACCGCAACCCCGAGATGGACGCGCTCATCGATCGCTACTTCCTCACCATCCCGGCGCCCGAGCGCACGCAGATCCTGGCGCAGATCGTCCACCACATGACGGACCAGCTCGTGCTCATGGGCATCGTCTACGACCCGCCGCTGCGCCTGATCGGTAACCGTGTGCACAATGTGCCCGCGGGCGTGCCCTGGAATGCCCACGAATGGGACGTGCGGTGATTGCGGATTGCGGATTGGGGACGAGGGCTGACGTGCCCCTCTCCCTCTGGGGGAGGGTTGGGGTGAGGGCACGCCTGGAGGAGCGTCCTCACCCCGAGGGCGCGAAGGAGGGACTCGCCGCCCGGCCCGGCGCGTTCATTGCTTCCTGATGTCTCACCCTCTCCCTAACCCTCCCCCATCAAGGGGGAGGGGACGGGCGCGATCTTCCGACCGCCCCCCCGCTGAGACAGATGATCGGGGAGCCCTGTGGGGAAAAGCGGGATCCCCCCTACCCCTTTGCCTTGAGGGGGAGGGCTGGGAGGGGGGGTTTGCACGGGGTGAGCGGGCATGAGCCACGCCCAACCGCCCCGCCCAACAGGCAGCGAAGTGGGTGATGGTGCAGCCGCCGGCTGGTTCACCGGAAAGGTTGCAATCGTCACCGGGGCCAGCATCGGTATCGGCCGCGCCATCGCCGAGGCGCTGGTGGACGCGGGAGCGTCTGTGGCCGTCACCGGGCGGTCGGCCGAACGCATGGAGCAAGCGGCCGAGCGGCTACGGGCGCGCGGCGGCGCAGCGCTCGGAATCGGCATGGACGTCACGAATCCGGCGGACGCGCGGCGCACGGTGGACCAGACGCTGGCTCGATTCGGCCGGCTCGACTTCCTGGTGAACTCGGCGGGCAACCGATCGTTCGGCAGGGTGGAGGACACGTCCCTCGCCGATTGGAACGCGGTGCTCGACGTCCAGCTCACCGGCACCTTCCTATGCTGTCAGGCGGCCATCGACCCACTCCTCGAGAGCGGCGGCCGCATCGTCAATCTCGCGTCGATGTACGGCCCGTTGGCGCGGCCCGAGGCCGCCTCCTACGCCGCTGCCAAGATGGGCGTGGTCGCCCTCACCAAGGTGCTCGCGTCCGAGCTCGCGCCCACGGTGACCGTCAACGCCCTCGCGCCGGGCACGATCGAGACGGAGCGGCGTTACGGGCCCGACGTCTCCGAGGAGGAGCGAGACCGAGATCGGGCCAGGCGCGCCGCGCCGATTCCCCTCCAGCGCGTGGGCACGCCCGAGGACGTGGTCGGGTCGGCCATGTTCCTGCTCGGGCCGGGCGCCGCGTGGATCACCGGCCAGGTGATCCACATCAACGGCGGCTTCTTCATGCCATGAGCCTGGCGAACGTCCCGCGCCGACCAGCCGGTTGCTGCGCCGTTGTGACTGGCGCTGCCAGCGGGATCGGCCGCTCGGTGGCGCTCCGCATCGGCACGCCCGACCTGCCGCTGGGTCTCCTCGACCTCGACGGCGAGGGCGCCCGACGGACGGCCGCGGAGCTGCAAGTCCGTGGCGTGAGGGCCGAAGCATACGCAGCCGACGTCTCCCGTGAGGAGGACGTTGCCGCCGCATTCCGGCACGCGGAGCAGACGCTCGGGCCCGTCGGCATCCTCGTCAACGTCGCGGGCATTCAGTCTGACAGTACGCCGGTGCGGGAACTCACCCTCGATGAGTGGCGGCGCGTGCTGCGCGTCAACCTCACCAGCGTGTTCCTGTGCTGTCGCGCAGCGGTTCCCGGCATGCTGCGCCTGGGTTGGGGCCGCATCGTCAGCACCTCGTCCATCCTCGCGACGCGCGGCCGCGCGGGGACGTCTGCCTACGCCGCGTCCAAGGCGGGCATCATCGGCTTCACGCGCTCGCTAGCGATGGAGGTGGCGGGCCACAACGTAACGGTCAACGCCATCCTGCCATCAATGGTGGACACGCCGCTGGTGCGTCGGAACGCCACCGAGGAGCAGATCAAGGACCGGGGTCGCCAGCTCGAGATCGGCCGGGTAGCGGAGCCGGAGGAGGTGGCCGGCGTCGTGGCGTTCCTGGTCTCCGACGATGCCTCCTACGTGAGCGGGCACAGCCTGGCCATCTCGGGGGCTTCGTACATCCTGGCGTGACGGACCGGTTGGGCGAAGGCCCGGATGCACGACAACCGCTCATGTTGAGCTTGTCGAACCATGAGGCGAAGGTGCCGACCCCCAGGCGCGTCCTTCGACAGGCTCAGGACGAGCGGTATTTCGTGGGAGCCGCGGGCGAAGCATCTGCCGGGAGACCCCTTCGGCACGCTCAGGGCAGGCCCTTCGCTTCGCGAAGGGTGACAATTCACTGAGCCCAGCGAGGACCGCCTACCTTGGAGGCGTCCGGCTGAGGCGGACTCGCCATCGTGGTCAGCAGGGTTGCCGTCAGACTTCCTCGAGCACGGTGACGGATGTGGCGACCTGGCTGGACAGGGTCACCACGACCCTGGCGCCCTGTTGGACGTCAGCAAGGCTTCCGTCCGTCCGCAGGATGACTTCGGCGTCGGGCGGGATGCGCACCCAGGCCACGCCCCCTTCGAAGCTGACAGTCAGCTCCGCACCGGCGACCATGTCGATGGTTGCTTCGTCGATGTTCGCGTTCGTCATCAGGTTCCCGCCGTCGAGGGGGAACTGCCGGGCGGGCACGTTGCTCGACGCGGGGAACACGCTCACGCTGCTCGCCAGCAAGACGTCGTCGGGCTGGAGAGTCGCGGTGATCGCGACGAACTGGCCCGCCTCGAGGTCCGCGCCCGTGATCGGGCGCGCGATCGTGACCCGTGTGGCGCTCGTTATGGCGAATGACGAGCCATCGGTCAGCGTGACTGTGTCCTCCAAGACGCTCTGCACGGTCCCCGCGAGCCGCTGCCCCTGGGGTTGGGCCGCTGCGATCATGGGCACGGCCACGATCAACAAAGCTGACAACGCAGCCCCGAACCACACGCTTCTCGGTTGCATGGCATCCCCTCCGCTCTGCACGCTGCTCAACGGGCTGCTGAAAGCCCGCTCGCCCTAAGCTTGTGGTTCGACAGGCTCACCACGAGCGAAACCCCGCTCATCCTGAGCTTGTCGAAGGACGGGCTCACCATGAGTGGAGCCCAGGCCCTTTTCAGCAGCCTGCTACGCAGGATAGTCGAGCCTGCTCGTCCACCACGATCCACACAGCGCGGCAAACCAGAATCCTCGGCGCCCATACTACACTCTCGACTGCGTTGCGGGGCCAGAAGTCCGGCGCATCACTCTCCGGAATTGCGCATCCGAGCCTACCCCGCGCACAATTCGTCGTGTTGCCGAAAGAACCTGAGACCGACTGCTACTCGTGCCAGGCGAACGCGGGCGTGCGGAGAATCTCGCCAGGCCCACCCATCTTTACGGGGACCTACTGGCTGGTCGAGCATGCCTACCCCTGCAAGATTCGAGGATGGTTGGTACTGGTGCTCAGACGGCATTGTGATGCTATCCACGAGCTAGCAGAGGAGGAATTCTCGGAGTTCAGCTCTCTTCTCTCCCGAACCACGCGCGTGCTCGCTGAAGTTCTCCATTGCGAGAAAGAATACGTGGCTCAGTTCGCCGAGGCCGAGCACTTTCACCACGTGCATTTCCACGTGATACCGAAGCCGTTGGGACTGCCCAGGGAGGAGGCTGGCCCCGGAGTATTCGTGAATCTGACGGGGGACGGAGTGCCGGAGGACGAGGTCAATGAGCTATGCAAGGTTCTGGCCGCGAGATTCTGAGAACCCCAGCCAAGACAATGACCAGATGAACTCTAACACCAAAATTCAGGGGGGAGTGCTATGTCGCTGACGCTTCGCATCCTGGCTGGTCTTTCCATCCTGGCGATCGTCCTCGGCGCCACGTGGCTGGGAGGCGCCGCCCTTGCGCAGCCCGACGAGGTCCGCATCACGCTATTTCACGACACCCACCTCCACGGCAACCTGGAGGGACCTGACGGGATCACGCTGGCGCATTATGTGGGGCTCATTCGTCAGCTCCGGTCGGAGCTCCCGACTCCCGCCAACGCCCTCTTCGTCGGCAATGGCGACGATCTCGGGCCATCGCTGCTGTCCTCGGTCTTCCGGGGCCAGCATATGATCGAGAGCCTCACCGCCGCGGGCCTCGACGTCGATACGTTCGGCAACCACGAGTTCGACTTCGGACCCGACCGGCTGCGGGCTTTGATACCGGGGGCAGGGTTCCCGTTCGTCACGGCGAACGTGCGAGACGCGACCACAAACAGTGCCTTCGCGTCGGATCTTGGCGTGCGCACGTGGTTGATCAAAGAGGTGGGGGGCGTGCGCATCGGCTTCACGGGGCTCGCCCCGGCGGACACCGCCAACATCACGAACGCCGGGCCCAACGTGCGCATCCTGGATCCAGTCGAGGCGATGCGGCAGGTGGTGCCCGAGATGCGCGCGGCCGGCGCTCAGGTGGTAGTGCTCCTCTCCCACCTGTGCGGCGACGACACCGAGCAGGTGGCGGCGCTGGTTAACGGGATCGACGTGGCGGTGGGGGACCACTGCTCGCGGGTGCTGGAAACGCCCCGGGTGGTGAACAGCGGGGCGAACAGCACCATCGTCTCACGGCGCGGCGACGAGATCCGGCTCCTGGGGCAACTCGACCTCTACGTCGTGCGCGGTCGTGTGGCCCGCTTTACCTACACCCAGCACACCGTGAGCCGGGACGGGCCGATCGACGAGGCTCTGGCTGCCATCACCGCGCGCTACAAGGACGAGCTCGATGCCGAGCTGCTGGTCGAGGTGGGCGTCACGGAGGTTCCGCTCGACGCGACGCGCGACGTCGTGCGCGGCGCGGAATCGGCCGCCGGCAATCTGCTCGCGGACGCGCTGCGGACCTGGGGGGACACCGACGTAGCGCTCCAGAACGGTGGCGGGATTCGCGGCGAGCGGGTGTTCGGGCCCGGAGTTCTGCTCAAGCGGGACATCGCCGAGATGCTTCCCTTCGCCAACTACGCCGTCGTCCTCCGTCTGTCCGGCTCGGAGCTTCTGGCGGCGCTAGAGAACGGCGTGAGCCGTGTAGACGAAGGCGACGGGCGCTTCGCGCAGGTGAGCGGGCTGGAATTCATCTGGAACCCCGAGATCCCCGCCGGCTTGCGCGTGCACGAGGTCCTCGTTGGGGGCCAGGCCCTGGACCTGGAGGCCACCTACACTGTCGCCACCAATGACTTCATGGCGAGCGGTGGCGACGGCTATTCGATGCTCCGCGACGCGGAGGTCGTGGTGCCGGCCGAGGCGGGCCCGTTGCTCAGTAACCTGGTCATCGACTACATCGAGGAGCGGGGCAACGTCAGCCCTCTCGTCGAGGGGCGCATCCGCCGCGTCAGCTAGTGTCACCCCCTCCCTCACCCTCCCCCGTCAAGGGGGAGGGGATCAGTCGAACTCCCTCCCCCCTTGAGGGGGAGGGCTGGGGAGGGGGGTGCGCCCCGCCGGTTCCAACTGCTGTCCGGCAAGATTCCGTGTGCGTAGTCGTTGCTTGACACTCGGTTTCCGCCGGCCCTACGCTTCGACTCGCCAAGCCCTGATGAGGGCCGAACCATCATACGAATGCGAGGAGGGCGTTATGAACAGCCGAATACAGTCGGTCAAAGAGCAAGATGTCGAGAAGGTCAAGACCGGCCGCGGGATGACCAAGTTCCTGATCCAGAATGCCAAGGGCGAAGGCGCCAACGTCATGATCCGCTACTGGGGCCCGGAGACGGACATTCCGATCCACAGCCACGCCTATGACGAGATGTGGTACGTGCTCGAGGGCGAGGTCGAGTTCGGGGACACGGCCTACGGCGTGGGCTCCTGCGTGTACATCCCGAAGCACGTTCCCTACGGCCCGACGCGCGCGCCGAAGGGCGCGGCCCTATTGCGCTACGCCGAGGGGGTGGGTGGCTAGCCCGGACTGCCAGAGGGGGCCGAGCGAGAGTCCTATCGGCTCGCCCCGAATCGATTTGACGTCGCCTGCTGGGAACTGACGTGGAGGCACCGAGGTAGCGATCTAAGGGCAAGGGGAGCAGCCATGCGGCGGCGCGGCATTGTCCTGGTGCACGGGGTGGGATCCCAGCGGAAGGGACAAACGCTCAACGATATCGGCGAGCCGTTGGCGCAGTATCTGCGCCGCTACCTGGACCCGGCCGATCCGCACGTGCTGGAACTCGAAGTTGATCTGCGCCCTGATCACGGCCCAGCGAACGCCCGTCTTCGGTTCGACCACGCGGGTGATACCGAACTGTGGACGATCACGGAGGCGTGGTGGGCTGAATCCTTCCACCCGAGCCAGAGTGAGGAAGTGCTCCTCTGGGGTTGGAGGATCCTCCTCCGCCAGGCCAAGAACATCTTCTTCGGGACACTCGGTCGACACGTCCCGTTCGTGAAGACTCCCACATACCCCGCCGGTGCATATCCGTATGAGGACGTGCCCGGGGGTGGGAAGCCGTCGAGAATCTACGACTTCGTCGTCAGTGTTGTGCTTCTGGGATTCTTCTTGGTCGGCTACAGCCTGGCGCTAGCCCTTGCGACGCTCCTTTTCGCCGTCGCCCAACTGCCACCATGGCTTCTCGTGGCTGAGCCAGCGGCTCGCCTGCAGCGGTGGCTGATCGACACCTTGCTGTACGGTCCGGGCGACGAGCAGGCCTTGATCAAGAATAATCTCGCCAGATCGTCCGCAAGTGGGACGGTCATCGAGACGCTTGCGGGCCACCTTGACGCCCGTCGTCCGGATTACGCGTACTGCGACAGCGTCTCGATCATTGCTCATTCTGGTGGGGCCGTCGTGTCCTACATCGCCCTCTCGGACCAGGAGATAAAGAACTGGAGCTTTGGAGAAACCCCTGAGCGTGCCAGAACTTCGGTAACCTGGTTCTCAGTCGGAAGCGGTCTGAATCTTGGATTCCGTGAGCGGAAGACCGATCCGCTGTGGCGGCGGAGGCTCGACCCTCGAATCAAGTGGGTGGACTTCTGGGCTCGGCACGACCCGGTCCCACACGGCCAGGCCGATCACGAAATGACCCGACTGATCCGCGCACCCTACACCCCAGAGGACATCACTCACTTCGTGAGTCAGCGCGTAGTGAACCGGGATAACCCGTTTACCGATCACGGGGAGTACTGGCGCAACTACGAAGAGGTAGTGAGTCGGTTCGTCTATGAGACCTTAGCCGCACCCGATGTCGCTACGCCGCTGGGCCAAGCGGTGCAAACGTCCATCGGCGATATTCCCCGCCACCGGCGCGCGATAGCTCTTCACTTCGTTGCCGCCCGGGCGGCCGCCGCCATTGTCGTCGCGGCAGGTTTCCTCATTGGCCGCGGGCTGCTCTTGGGCGAGGCGGTCCTGGGCACGCTCCAGGACATGGCCTTCCCATGGCCCCTGGACAGGCTTATCAGCTGGCTGGGAACGAACCCCCGCCTAGGGCCGTTAGATCTCAATGCCGTGGCGGGTGTGATCGTGCTGGGAAGCCTCGCCTACTTTCTGTACCGGCTCTACACCCTGATTTGTCGAGCCGCTCTTGAGCGGGGCAATGACTTCGAGGCGCGGTGACGGCCAGCGGACAGTGGCGTGTCCTGGGCGAGGAGTTCGAGCGCCGATTTGGGGCAGCGCCGGAGTTGGGAGTTCGATCCCCGGGTCGGGTCAATCTGATCGGCGACCACACCGACTACCACGAAGGGTTCGTCCTCCCAATGGCCATCGAGCGGGCCATCTTCTTCGTGGCGCGGCGTCGGGAGGATCGACGCATCTCCGTCTACTCACAGACACTGGATGCGGGCTTCGAGATCGGATTCGACACCCAGCATCGGCATGCCGAGCGGTGGGCCAGGTATTTCCAGGGCGTGCTCAGCGCCCTATCGGGTCGGCACCCTTTGGAAGTCGGGGCCGACGTGCTCATCGATGCCGACTTACCCCCTGGCGGTGGCCTCTCCTCTTCCTCGGCGCTCGTGGTCGGCTTCGCGGCGATTGTGGCTCGCCTGCACGGCCTCGCGCTCCCTCCCCTCGAGCTGGCTCAGATCGGGTGCGACGCGGAGCACTGGTATGGCACGACGGGCGGCATCATGGACCAGTACGTGATCAGCCACGGCCGCGCGGGGCACGCGGTGCTGATCGACTGCCGGAGCCTGAGCCAAGAGCTCATCGCCATGCCCGGTGGGGTAGCGGTCGTCATTGCCAGCACCGGTACTCGCCACGATCAGATCGCGTCGCCGTTCGCCGAGCGCCGACGAGAGGCGGAGGCGGCCCTGAGCGTCGTCCAGGCGCGGGCGCCCGACGTTGTCGCTTTCCGGGACGTGGACCCCGATCGGCACGCGCAATTTCGGCCTGATCTGATGGCTGCTGACCCCTCCGGCGTCCTGTGGCGACGCTCCGCGCACGTGGTCAGCGAGAACGCACGCGTTCTCGAATTCGCCGCCGCCCTGTTGCGCGGCGAATTGCCTCGCATGGGCCGGCTCATGGCCGAATCGCACGCCAGCCTTCGCGACGACTACGAGGTCGCATCACCCGAGTTGGATGCGATGGTGGACGCAGCCCTGGCAAGCCCGGGCTGCATCGGCGCACGGATGACGGGTGGTGGCTTCGGCGGGTGCACGGTCAACCTCGTGGCGGCTGACGAGACCGCGGCCTTTTGCGCCAGCCTGCACGAGCGCTACCGACGAGCCACCGGCATCGAGCCCGCGATCTTCGTAAGCAAGCCGTCTGACGGTGTCCAGGAGGTTCCGGGTTCCTGGTTCCTGGTTCCGAGTTCCTGGTTCCGAGTTCCTAGTCCGGGTTCCGGTGAGCTTCCCTCGGAACTTTGAACTCGGAACCGTTTCCTCGGAACTTGGGACTCAGAACTTGGAACCGTTCCCCTTGGAACGTGGAACTGGGAACTCGGAACCAGTTTTCCCTCGGAACTTTGAACTCGGAACTCGGAACCGTTACCCTCAGACGCCATCCACCGTCTGGGGGAGCTGAGAAATGCGGCTGCAAGACAAAGTCTGCATCGTGACCGGAGCGGGGCGGAACCTGGGCCAGGCCTACGCGGTGCGGCTCGCCAGGGAGGGGGCGAAAGTCGCCGTGTGCGACGTTCTGGACTGCACGGAGACGGCGGAGCTGGTAAGGAAAGAGGGCGGCCAGGTGCTTCCCCTCCGCGTGGACGTGACGAACGAGGACGACACGCAGGACATGGCGCGCCAGGCAGTCGACCGGTTCGGCCGCATCGACGGGCTCGTCAACAACGCCGGCCTGATGCGGGATCTCGGGGGCAGGTCCATCCTGGACGTCGACCTGGCGATGTGGGACAGGGTCTTCGCCGTCAATGTGAAGGGCTCTTTCCTCTGCATTCGCGCGGTCTTTCCCTACATGCGCGATCAAGGCAAGGGCAAGATCGTGAACATCAGCTCCGGAACCTGGCTGCACACCTCGCGCGAGCCCAACCAGAGCAATCCCCACTACGTCGCCTCCAAGGCCGCGGTGCTGGGGTTGACGCGCTCCCTCGCTCGCGAGCTCGGCCAGTACAACATCACCATCAATGCCCTGGCGCCGGGCTCGACTCAGGTCGGTCTGGGGCCCAACGAGGCGCCGAGGGCCGATCCGGAGCGGGCGCTGGGACGCCAGGGCCGACCCGAGGACCTGACTGGCATGCTCGTGACGCTGCTGTCGGAAGACAGCGACTTCATGACGGGCCAGATGGTCCTGGTCAACGGTGGGATGGAGGTCCATTAGATTAGTAGGCTGCTGAGAAAGGCTGGGTTCCGCTCGTGGTGAGCCTGTCGAACCACCTGGGCCCTTCGACAAGCTCAGGGCGAGCGGGTTTTCAGGAGCCTGTTAGTCGGGCGCTAGGGTCATCCTGCGGGCGTCAGCCCGAAGAATCCGCGCCCTCGGGGCCCCACAGCTATTACGCGGCCGCCCATTCCCGCGACAGCACCTCGGCCTGCTCCAGCACCGTCTGCGTCGCCTTCTCCTGCTTGTCCGGCGGATAGCCGTACTTCCGCAGGATGCGCTTGATGATGACCCGCAGGTTCGCCCGCACGTTCTCGCGCACGGTCCAATCGATGGTCACGTTGGAGCGGACCGCCGTAACCAGCTCGCGGGCGATGCCGCGGAGCGTCGCATCGCCCAGCACCTGGACCGCGCTATCGTTAGCCTCGAGCGCGTCGTAGAAAGCCAGCTCCTCCTCCGCCAGGCCGAGATCCTCCCCGCGTCGATCCGCCTCGCGCAGGTCGCGGGCGAGCGCAATCAGCTCCTCGATGACCTGCGCGGCCTCGATCGCCCGATTCTGGTACCGACGGATGGCCTGGTCGAGAAGGTCAGCGAACGATCGCGCCTGCACGATGTTCCTTTGCGCGCGGGTGCGGATTTCGCCAGCCAGGAGCTTGCGGAGCAGCTCGACGGCCAGGTTGCGCTGGGGCATACCGCGCACCTCGGCCAGAAACTCCTCCGAGAGAATCGAGATATCCGGCCGCTCGAGGCCGGCCGCGGCGAAGATGTCCACGACCTCCGCCGACGACACCGCCCGCGAGACGATCTGTCGGACCGCCAGGTCAAGGTCCTCGTCGGCCCTCGCCTCGCCCGGCGCACGCTTGGCGAGGCTTGCCCGCACCGCCTGGAAGAAGGCGACGTCGTCCCGGATGCGCAGCGCATCGGGATGCGGCACCGCGAGCGCGAACGCCTTCGTGAGCTCCAGCACGGCGTTCAGCAGGCGGTCCTTGCCGTCCTCTTGCGCCAGGATGTGCTCTTGCGCCGCGGGCAGCAGGCCGAGACGCTCGCCCGGTGTGCCCCTCACCCACTTCGACCAGTCGAAGCCATGGAACAGGCCCCGGCAGACCTCGTACTTCTCCAGCAGGAGCGCCACGGCCTCCTCCTGGTCGATGGCCGTCCGGCCCGTGCCGCCGCTCTCGGTGTAAATGGCGAGCGCTGCCCTCAGCTCGTGCGCCAGGCCCAGGTAGTCCACCACCAGCCCGCCTGGCTTGTCGCGGAACACCCTGTTCACCCGGGCGATCGCCTGCATCAGGCCGTGCCCCCGCATCGGTTTGTCCACGTACATGGTGTGGAGGCTCGGCGCGTCGAACCCCGTCAGCCACATGTCGCGCACGACGACCATCCTCAAGGGATTATGCGGATCGCGGAACCGATCGGCGAGCACCTCACGCCGTGGCTTGTTGCGAATGTGGGGCTGCCAGTCGAGCGGGTCCGTGGCCGACCCCGTCATCACGACCTTGATGAGCCCCTTGTCATCATCCTCGTGGTACCAGTCGGGCCGTAGCGCCACGATCTGACGGCACAGCTCAACGCAGATGCGCCGGCTCATGCAGACCACCATGGCCTTGCCGTCGATGGCGTCGAGCCGCTTCTCGAAATGGTCCACGATGTCCGTCGCGATGAGCTTCAGCCGTTTGTCGGCGCCGACGATGGCCTCGAGCTGCGCCCACTTCGTCTTCAGCTTTTCTTTGCGCTCGACCTCCTCCCCCTCCGTCACCTCTTCGAACTGCGGGTCGATCCTGGGGCGCTCCGCCTCATCGAGGGTGAGCCGGGCGAGGCGGCTCTCGTAGTAGATGGGCACGGTGGCCTGGTCTTCCACTGCGCGCTGGATGTCATAGATGCTGATGTAGTCGCCGAACACCGCGCGGGTGTTGGCGTCGGCTCTCTCGATTGGCGTTCCCGTGAAGCCGATGAACGAGGCGTTCGGCAGCGCGTCGCGCATGTGACGCGCGAAGCCGTCTACGAAATCGTACTGGCTTCGATGGGCTTCGTCGGCGATGACGACGATGTTGCGCCGCTCGGAGAGCAGCGGGTGGCGGTCCCCTCTCTCCTCCGGAAGGAACTTGTGGATGGTGGTGAAGACCACGCCGCCGGCGTCCACCGAGAGCTTCTCGCGCAGATCAGTTCGGCTCTCGGCCTGCACCGGCGGCTGGCGCAGCAGGTCCTGGCTGCGGGAGAAGGTGCCGAAGAGCTGGTCATCCAGATCGTTGCGATCGGTGAGGACCACGATCGTAGGGTTCGCCATCTCAGCCTCGCGGATAACGCGCCCGGCGTAGAACGCCATCGTGAGGCTCTTGCCGGAGCCCTGGGTGTGCCACACGACGCCGATCCGGCGGTCGCCGGGCTCGCCGCCCGGGCGCGTCCCCGCCTCGTAGCGCCCCGGCGGCTCGACCACCACGCCCAGCTTGAGCCGCGCTGCGCGCAGCGTCTCAGCCACGGCGACGTTCACGGCGTGGAACTGATGGTAGCCCGCGGCCTTCTTGGCGAGCTTGCCGCCCCCCTCGTCCTCGAAGACGATGAAATGACCGATAAGGTCCAGGAACCTGCGCTTGTCGAAGACGCCTTCGACCAGCACCTGTAATCCCGGCAGGAACGTCGGCGCCAGAGCCTCGCCGGAGATCGTGCGCCACGGCTTGAACCACTCCCGTCCCGCCGTTAGCGTCCCGATGCGCGCCTCGAGCCCATCGGAGACGACGAGCAACTCGTTGAAAGAGAACAGCGTCGGCAGCTCCGCCTTGTAGGTCTGAAACTGCTGATATGCGGACCAGACGGTGGCGTTGACGTCGGCAGCATTCTTCAGCTCGATGATCGCCAGCGGCAGGCCATTCACGAAGATCACCACGTCGGGCCGGCGTGTGTGCTTGTTCTCGCTGACGGTGAACTGGTTGACCGCGATCCAGTCGTTGTTGTCGGGGATCGTGTAGTCGAGGATCTGGGCCTGGGCGCCAGCGATGCTGCCATCCGGCCGGCGATATTCAACCGTCACGCCCTCGATGAGCATGTGATGGAAAGCGCGGTTGCGCACCTCCAGCGTCGCGCCGTCGGGGCGGAGGAGCTTGCGGTACGCGTCGTCCCGCGCCTCGTCAGGCAAGGCGGGATTCAGGCGACGTAGCGCGCCCCAAAGCACTGGCTCGAGGACGACATCCCCGTAGTTGGCCCGCAGGACGTTAAGCTCGCCTGGTGCGGCGTCCTCGCCCGCCAGGACCGAGTATCCGAGCTCGCGCAGCCAGTCGAGAGTCGCTTCCTCGACGACGGATTCTGCAAACGCAGGCATGGTCTACGCGTGCGCCGAGAGCGGGCGCAGGCTCTCGATGCGGGCGACCCACGTCGAGAAATGCACACATTGCTCACGAATCCGCGCGACCCCGATGCTCTGCGCTGCGGTTGGCCCGTGGCGTACCTTCTGATACCGAGGCCGCAGAAGTCTGGTCAGACGCGCCGAAGGGTGTGTATCCGAGCCGCTGTTGATGTGCTCTGGGCTCGCCGCGGCAGCTGTCAGTCTTTGAAGCCGGCTGACGAAGGGCGCCCAAGCTGGTTCCAGGTCCGGTAGCCACGTCAGGTCGCTGAACAACAAGGACTCGAACTCGTACGGCTGGATGTGAGGAATGAACCGATACGGCTCACACTCGGCCTGCGCGACTACGGCGGCGGCGAAGCCAATCTCGATTGCGGTCGCGCGTTCCACGGGATCGGCAATGCCCGCCGCCTGCGCGCTACCTGGGAAGTCTACGGGGAGTCGGTACAGGTCGAACAACGTCGTGACGTAGACTTCGCGCCGCTGGAGGAGGGTGTTGCGCAGGAAGCGCAGAACCCGGTCCGTGCTGAGGGCGCCGCCACGGGAAGTTCGGGAGGTTGGGATGAGGCGCGGCTCGAGGCGCAGCTCGCGATCCGCGAGCGTTGGCCCCAGAACCTCGCTGACGAACTTCTGCTCGGTCTGGCCTTCTCCAACCACAATCACCTCGGTCACCGCGCGGGATTGCCACCAACAACATTTGCCTTCCACAGCTCGCCGAGCGAATAGTCTTTCAGCCACTCGCCGAGATCCTCTGCATCGAGACGTTCGAAGACCGAGGCGCCGTCGCGGCGGGTAACCACAACCACGTCCTCCGGTTCCAACTCGCTGACCAGGTCGGCTGACTGGGTCGAGACGATGAGCTGACGCGCGTCGCTGGCCTGTCGAAAGAGAGCTGCGAGGATCTCGAGCGCGTATGGATGCAGGCCAAGCTCTGGCTCGTCGATCAGGATCGTGTCGGGTTGGAGTTGCGGGGGCTGCAAGAGGAGGGTAGCCAGGCAGATGAAACGCAGCGTGCCGTCGGAGAGCTGCCGGGCCCCCCATACGGTGTCAGGATCGCCACTCTCCAACCACTCCAACTCCACACGCTCGCCCGGGTCCGGCCGGTACAGGAAGTCGCCGAAGAACGGCGCCACGAGGCGCACGGCGTCGACGATCCGCCGATGTTCGTTCGGGTAGCGCTCCCGCAGGTGTCGCAGAAACGGCGCAAGGTTCGTGGCGTCAGCCTTGAGCCGCAGGTTGTCGCGCACGGGCTGAGCCTGGCGCATAGCCGACTCAGTGTTCGTGTCGCGGAAATGAAAGATCCGCCACCGGCCCATCGCCGGACGCACGTAGCTGTCATAGATCTCGTCATTCAGCTCAGGCATATGTGTTTCTTCGTACGCACTGGCCACAGAGCGGGTCGCCCCCTCCCTGAGACCCCCCCTAAGCCGAGACCACGTCTCTTCCGTGGCGAAAATGAGCCGCTGGCCGGCGGGTCTGAGGGAGACCCGATATCCGATTTCAGGGAACGAGAATTCCACGTCGATTTGCGGCGTACGTTTTTGCGTACCGAAGAGGAGGGCATCGGAGCCGCCATGCTCCTGGACGTAGAGTTGCAGCCGCTGCTCGGCTAACGCCGCGAACATGTGAAACAGGCTCAGGAGGTTGCTCTTCCCAGCACCGTTGGCGCCGATGAGGACATTCAGCGGACGAAGCTCGAACGCTTCGAGGGCGCGGATCGATTTGAAGCCGCGAACGGTCAGGCTTTGGAGCTGTGCCATGCCCTAAGCATACGACGCGGCGATTCGCTCGGCATCGGGCGCGCGGCGCTCGCCGGTGGCTGCGTGTAGGCCAGGCGTCACCGTCACGCCTGCTCGCGCGGCCCACCGAACGCCGCCCGGTCCCCGCCGATTGTGAAGGCGTTAGCCGGCATCGCCCAACTCGGCTCCCTCCCGCTCGAGCGCGGCCTCCGAGGGCACCTCGTCCCCGGGCTCGTACTCCGCCGCATTCAATCCCTTGACTATGGGAGCGAACAGCGCGGACATCGTCTCAAGGGCGCCAGCCATCCACTCGTTTAGCTCGGGCCACGTCTCCTTCTTCGATGGCGTGCTGCTGGCCCGCACCAAACTGATCTGACTCTCTTTCCCGTTGGGCAGCAGGCGCCAGGCGACAGTGCCAAGCGGCGAGAGTTTTTCTTCCACCAACGTGCGATGGCGCTGCTCGACCAATCCGAAGTGGGCCTTCGCATCTGGCCCCGTGAATTGCAGATAGACACCCGAGCGATCGTCCCGCATCCCGTTCCAGGGGAAGAGGCTAAAGAAGCTTCGGCCGACGGCAACGTTGGTCCAGGAGTCCTTCGATGGCCTGTTCGTGCGGATCGCGCTCTGGTGATCCTCAAGGTACTGACGGAATTGCGTCCAGAACTCGAGGTGCAATTGCTGGATTTCCGTCAGGCCCACGCTGGCGCTGCCGGTCGCCTGCTCGCGGACAGCCTTGCTCCAGTCGTTTGGCTTCGAGACGACGTTGAACTTCGGGGCCATTGCCGAATCGCCTATCCGCCATAGCTCGATCTCCAGGCCGAAGAAATTGAAGCCACTCGTGGTGGCATTGTTGAGCCAGTCGAGCGCGGCCCGGTGTTCTTCGGTGAAGTGCTTCGCGATCCAAACAATGGTTACCGCCTCCAGACCGGCGGCATAGGTGAGCAACTGGCCGAGGTGCCCGTGGTCGGTGCGCTCGAGCTGGTTCTCGATGAGCACATAGTGATTGCTGATCGTGTCCCGACAGAGGATGTCAGCTCGGAAGGGCCCGACACTTTGCTCCTGCGACTCCACCTCAAGGTCGATCCCGATGGCATCGCCCAGGAGACCGATGTTCTCTGGCTGTGCCAACCAGGGCGTGAAGTCAGTGGCTTCGCCCACCCACGCTTCTCGGAGATCGACCGGCGCAAGGCGGCCCAGTATCGGCTTGCCGACCGCATTCATGAGAGGGCCCCTGCCTGGTCGATCAACTGCTTGGCGTCAGGAACTCGAAGCTCGCCGGAGGTGAGCTTGGGCAAGAGCGTGTCGCGCAACGCAGCGAGCGTGGCCGAGTCCTGCTCGGCTAGCTCGATCCTGTCCTCGACCACTCCTGCTGCGCGCTCGAACGCGTTTACAGCCTCTGGAGTTGGAACGACGCACGCAAGATTACGGAAGTCCTTCTTGCTAATGGAGCCAAACACCGTGCCCTCGGCCTCGAATCCCGAAAAAGAATCTTCAAGCGACCGCATTGAGTAGTAGGTGTAAGAGCGAGCTCGCGTCCTGTGCCTTACCGCCGCGACGCCGCGCCCAATGGCGCAATTCTCGGCGGCCATGTTGATGTCGCCGACTGGCGCGCGGACGCTAACGAGGGTATCCCCCACTCTCGCGAACCGAGTCGGGGCGGTGCAATAGACACGCCGGGCCGGAAACCGAAACGTGAAGTCGGCGCGCCCCTGATAAAACGGCAGACCCTCGCCGACTTCGTTATACGTCTCCCCCGGCGGCGACTGCCCCATCGTCAAATCAAACTCGTCGTCCAGCGTGCCGAGGCTCCACCCCGCCGGGATCTCGCCCAGCTCCGACTCCTCGAACCGATCCGGAAAGAGATCAGCGATGTGTTTCGGCAGCCCGGGGTCGCGGCCCTCGGCCTTGGCGCGGACAGGGGCGAAATCCAAAAACCACGACTTGAAGATCGCCCGCGCCATCGTCTCCAGCGTCTCGTTCAGGCGCCGGTTCAGCTCGATCTTATCGTCCAGTGCGCCCAGGATGCGGGCGATGGCACGTTGTTCGGGAAGTGGGGGCAACGGGAGTTCGAGTCCGTGGACGGATGTGATGTTAAGGTTCTGCTGCACCGAGCCGGATGCAACTGAGGTAAGTAGATCTTGACCAGCGGGTGAATTGAAGAAGTAACGGTAAAAGCGCGGATCCGCTACATCGGCCTTGAGCCGGAAGCGAATTAGAAATGCACCAGGCAATACGGGCAGGTGGAACCTCTCGAACAGAGCCGCAGTACCGATCCTTCCGCTGCGCGTTACCACTAAATCGTTCATGCGGAGAGTGTGCTGCTGGAACTTGCTCAGATCGAGACGCGCAAGAGGCATAGTCCCGTACTCGATGCGTCCATCAGCGCTGATGTCGGTCGTTCGCAGGGTCGCGACGTTGCCATCCGCCCTGTACAACTCGCCAGAGAACCGCGGTCCGAACGCGCTATGTCCGCATAGTGCTGAGAATCGAATGCTGCGCCACTCACCCGCCATAACCCAACTCCTCAAGGTTGTTCTCGATAGCCGTGTCTAACCTGCGCCCTTCGGCCATCTGCTCCCGTAACGTCGTGGTGAGGCGCTTCATCTTCTCGTCGAACGCTTCGCCGTCGTCCTCCTGCGCCGCGGCACCCACGTAACGCCCGGGTGTCAGCACGTGCCCGTGCTTCCGGATCTCCTCGAGCGGGGCGCTCTTGCAGAACCCGGGAACGTCGGCGTACTGCAGTTCACCCCCGCCCTCGCCCTCCCCCGTCGAGGGGAAAGGGCTGTGGCCGCCGCGCCAGGCGTGGTAGGTGGCCGCGATCCTCGCGATCTCCTCGTCTGTTAGCTCGCGATGGGTGCGGTCCACCAGGCGGCCGAGCTTGCGCGCGTCGACGAACAGCACCTCGCCGCTTCGGTCGCGGCCCTCATCCCCAGCCCCTCTCCGAGAGGGAGAGGGAAGCGAACGCTTGTCTCGGGCGAGGACCCAGAGGCAGGCCGGGATCTGTGTCGAGTAGAAGAGCTGCCCCGGCAGCGCCACCATGCACTCCACGAGGTCCGCCTCGACGATGTTCTTACGGATCTCGCCCTCGCCCGACTGGTTGGACGACATCGAGCCGTTGGCCAGCACGAAGCCCGACAGCCCCGTCGGCGCCAGGTGATGGATCATGTGCTGGACCCACGCGTAGTTGGCGTTGCCCGCCGGTGGGACGCCGAAGCTCCAGCGCTTGTCATCACGCAGAAGGTCACCGCGCCAGTCGCTGACGTTGAACGGCGGATTGGCGAGGATGTAGTCGGCCTTGAGGTCGGGGTGGCGGTCGTTGTGGAACGTGTCACCGTGGGCGATCTGGCCGTCGATGCCGCGCAGGGCGAGGTTCATGCGCGCCAGCCGCCACGTCGTGTAGTTGGACTCCTGGCCGTAGATGCTGATGTCGCCTTTGGCGCGTCCGCCGTTCCCGTTGCCGCTCGCGTGCGCCTGGATGAACTCCACGGACTGCACGAACATGCCCGAGGAACCGCAGCACGGGTCATAGACCCTGCCCCTGTAGGGCTCGATCATCTCGACCAGGAGCTTCACCACG
>CAYQJS010000022.1:51828-78234 GCA_964417895.1 uncultured Chloroflexota bacterium
GGCGTGTAGAACTCGCCGCCCTTCTTCCCCTCGGCGCTGGCAAACTGCGACAGGAAGTACTCGTAGACTCGGCCCAGCACGTCCTTCGAGCGGCCGTCTGCGTCGCCCACACGAATGTTGGCAATCAGGTCGATGAGCTGGCCGAGCCGCTGCTTGTCCAGCGCGGGGCGGGCATATTCCTTGGGAAGAACGCCGCGGAGCGAAGGGTTGTCGCTTTCCATAGCCGCCATGGCGTCGTCCACGGCCTGGCCGATCGTGGGCTGCTTTGCCTGGGCCTGGAGGCTCCCCCAACGGGCCGCTGGCGGCACCCAGAAGATGTTGAACCTGCGGTACTCGTCCGGATCCTCGGGGTCAGCCCCCTGCGCCTGCTCGGCCTCGAGTCGCGCGTGCTGCTCTTCGAACGCGTCGGAGATATACTTGAGGAAGATCAGACCAAGGACGACGTGCTTGTATTCGGCCGCGTCCATGCTGCCGCGAAGGGCATCGGCCGCTTGCCAGAGCCTGGCCTCGAACGCGAGGGTCGCCCCGCTGTTCCTCTTAAGCTGTCTAGTGCTCCTCGATTCACGGCGCGTGCCCGGGCTGCTATCCCTGACGTCGTCGTTCTCTTTTCTTGACCCTACCTGGTAGAGGCTCGTCACTGCGGCGCCTGCTTGGCGACCAGTTGAGGTGTGTACCACTCGCTGCTGTATAGCAAGATGTGAGTTGGCACCAACTCTTTAGTGGAGTCCTCGGTCCGTACTGGGCCAACCAAACAAATGGGGCCTACGGCCAGCTGAACATCGTCAAACGGTTTTATTTCGCCCTCATTGGCCTCATAGTGACCATGCCATCGAAGACCGTCCAGCGACACCGGAACACGAGCGTCCTGGCTCCAGAGGTTTAGCTGTCCGGGCTGAAACACCAATTCATGGGCCGTAATTGCGGAGAGTGATTGCCTGATCCTATAAGGCTCATTCTCCCCTGGTTCGATGCGAGCGGAGGACTTTGCGGGCCTTTCGAGCTCCGGGAGTTGATTGCAGGATGTCGTGCCGATCACGACATGTCCCTGAGGTATGAGCCCGTCGACGAATACAGGCCATTGCGACTGGTTTTCTACAGACACATGAAAGTGGACATGCGGTTCCGTCTCCCAGAGCCCCGATGCGCTCACTTGGATCAGGCGTGTCCTGAGCATCTTCGACTCGAATTGCGGGCTGTTCGTCGCTCCCGATCCTTGCTGAGCCAACGGCACCAGGCCCACACGGACTCGAATTCGGCTCAGTCGTCCCCAGACCGGCCCCCACGGGACGAGTAGCACTACGACCGCAGCGACTCCAGCAACAACCAAAGCGAGGAGGTGGTTGCTGGCGAACACTTCGGCAATTATGCCTAGCACGACGCCGGCCAGCAGAGAAATCGCGAAACGGCTAAGGTCCACCCGAGCTCCCCTGCGAGCTGCGAAACTCGCTCGGCATGGTAGCAGCGTTAGTTAAGGGTAACTACGGGAGCAATCAGGTCCGCCCGTTGGCCCGCTACTCCCCGTAGTCCCACTCGAACCCGCGGTCCCGGTATGCCTCGTCGGGCATGACGGACTTGAGCCCCCGTTTCGCCAGCTCGTCCTCGAATCGCTGGCGGACCCATGGGTCCTCGTCGGGATACTCGATCTGGTTGGACACGCCCTCCATTTGCTCGCCGGCGCTGGAAAGGCCCCGCGGCGGGTGGATCGCCAGGTAGCGGTCGGCATGCTCGCTCACGTTGAAGTGCTGGTGGAACCAGCGGAACGGCGGCACGAAACAGCTCGCCTCGTGCCAGGGAATCACCACCTTCTCGCCCCCTTCGGGCCACATGATCGAGTAGCCCTCCCCCACCGGGATGACGATGACGAAGGCGGGCCCGTGCCGATGCGCCTTCTTGTAGCTCATGGGCGGGAAGACCGACATGTGCGCCGTCATCGGCGAGCCTGGAAACTCCACGAAAACCGCGGTGCCGCCGGCGCCTCTCCCCCAGAACGGCACCAGCTTGTCCCATGCCCGCATGTCGGGGAAGAAGTTGCCCGACCACGTCTGCCGCACGCGCCCGCCGGCCGACGCCCGATCGAGCGCTTGGGCCGTCGAGTAGAACGCACCGTCTCCGTTGCCCTGCAGACGACTGGCATCAACCACCGGATTATTGAAGAAGAAGTCGGGATTGGGGAGCACCTGCATCGCCAGCGGCAGGTAGTTGGAGTGCAGCAGGCGCGCCGGCTGGTTCCCCGACGTGTTGCTGATCTGGTACAGGTGATTGCCAGGCACCATGAACATGCTGTGCTTCTGCCACTCGAACTCCTTGCGAGCGGCGGTGTCTTGCCCCTGGACCGTGGTGAGGCCCCGCCCATCCAGCACGTACACGCAATCGTCCACCGCCATACGGAACGGCGGCGTGGTGGCGCCGGGCGCGACCTCCGTTACGTAGGCGCCGGTGATACCCTGCTGGCCGGCGAGTTGGAGGAAAGCCGCGTCGCAGCCCCGCTCGTCCCACCGGCCCAGCGGCAGCGTCCGCAGGTCCTCGACGTAGTAGCCCTTGTAGATCGGGACTTCCAGCGACTCGATCCAGCGGTCGTAATAGGCATACCGCGGGTCCGAGGTGGCCTCCAGCGAGGTCTCCTGCAGCGTGATGGTCGACATGGTTCGCGCTCCTCCTGCTATTCGCTCATCGCGCGGTCGCACCTGCCTCGATGGTCCGAGCACCCGGGTTCCCCATGGTGCGGTAGTTCCGGCCGCTCGGCCAGAACGCTTCCTTGGCGTTCTGCTCCATCCCGATGTGCACCATCGGCTCGTTGACATCGGGTTCGCGGATGACGGCGATCGGGTCCTCGCCGCGCTCCACCCTGGCGATGTTGGCCAGAAGCATGTTGTGGTAGAGGGCGACGCCCTTATCAGAGGTCACGAGATGCTCCTGGGTGCGATCCGAGATCGGCCCCTGGCCCACCCAACCCAGGGCGTCCTGCTTGAAGATCGAATCCGCGACGATACTGCCGTCCTCCTCGAAGATGGTCGTCCAGTTGACTTTGATCCCCTCCCACTTGGGGACGCCGTCCTGCCGCGGTGAGCAGTTGTAATTGAAGTGCAGGGTGTGGGTGTCGTCCACCGGAACGCGGATCTGGTAGATCTGGAGTCGGGAATCGCCCACCAGCAGAATGTTCGGGAAGATGATGGGGTGGCCGATCCGCCAGTCGTCGATGTCTTCCGGCTGGCCCTCGAGCCGACGACGCTTGTAGATGCCGTACTCGTAGACGTCGAATGCGATGTCGACATGGCGCACGATCCTCATCGGCGGCTCTCTGCCCTGCTTCTTCGCCACGTAGTTGCCATACATCCCATGCAGGTGCTCGTAATGCACGGGGTCGAGCGAGTTGTCCATGCAGTTCAGCCAGCTGCAAGGGAGCGGGGTAGCCTCGATCGATCGATCCACGTTCTCCTTGACGAGCAGCTCCCAGCGCGGGAGGAGGGGCGACGGCTCCGGTCCCAGGTAGGCCCAGATGAGCCCGCCCAGCTCCCGCACCGGGTACGCTTTGATCCTGAGCTGCAGGCAGGCGGGCTCGAAGGGCATGTCGACCACTTCGCCCGCCGGGTTATAGGTCCACCCGTGATAGGCGCAGCGAAGTCCATTGCGCTGGGGGATGCCGTACGCCAGGGAGATTGCGCGGTGGGCGCAGCGGTCGCCGACTAGGCCGAGGTCTCCGGCCTCAGAGCGGAAGAGCACGAGGTCCTCCCCCAGGAGGCGCACCGGCCGAACGGGCTCCCGGTTCAGGTCAACAGCCGTACCGATGGCATGCCAGTAGCGGCGCAAGAGCGCACCCATCGGTGTGCCCGGGCCAACGCGAGTCAAGCGATCGTTTTCTTCCTGCGTGATCATGTCCTCTCCCATTTTCCCAGCTGCTGTTGGCTCACCGAAGCTTACCTCTTAGTAGCCTTCGGGCACGCGGACCTGATGCTCGAGCGCGACCTCGCGGTGGTCCCGGGCTGACTGCATGATCGCGAGGCACACTTCCAGGGTCGCCAGGCCCCAGCGGCCGCCATGGAGGACGGGCTTCCCCGCCGTCAAAGCCTGATACAGCTCGTCCAACTCGGGCGAATAGGCTCCTCGCACGTCCTCGACACGGATCTCTTCGTTTCCGGCGTCGGTATACACGTAGAGGCCGTTGGGCGACTGACGCATGTCGCCACGCTCGCACGAGACGACGAGCAACCCGAGGTCGCCCATGAAGTGGGAGCCCGTTCGAGCCCCCGCGGGTCCCGGCGCCCCCGCTCGACCAGCCGTGGTGGTGAGGGCCCGCTCTTCCTTGGCGGCGGCCTCATCCCGCGCGCCGGCCCTGATCTCGCGCCTCGATTGTGCGCGGCCCTCTGCGCCCGGAGCCCCCGGGCCGGCGGACCCCGGATCGAAAAACTCCGATGCCATGAAGTAGCCATACGCGTTGTAGATGAGGGTGGCGCTGACCCCGTCCTCCAGCTCGATGAGGGCTGTAAAGTAGCCCGGCGCCGTGTTGCGTGGTTCCATCCACTGCCCGGTCACCGCCCGCACGCGCCGTGCCAGGCCGCCGGCGAGAAGCCGCACTGTGTCAACTTGGTGCGGGGCCTGCCGGTAGGCGACCCCGCCGCCCTGGGCCACGTCCAGCTCATCGGCGCGGCGCGGGGCGAGCATCCAGGCGGTCGCTGCCCACGTCGTCACCGCGCGCAGCCCGCCAAGCTCGCCCGAGCGGACGATTTGGCGCATGCGGCGCACGACGCTGCTGGAACTGCGCGAGCCGCCGCACAAGAACTGGACGCCGGCCCTGTCCGTAGCCTCGATCATCCGCTCCGCGTCAGCGAGGGTGATCGCCATAGGCTTTTCGACGATGACGTGCTTGCCCCGTTCAGCAGCCAGGATTACGTGTGGGCAGTGGAGGGTGTTGGGCGTGGCTATCCAGACTGTGTCGACGTCCGGATCGTCGCACAGCTCCTCGATCGAGCGGTACGTCTTCGCGCCGTGTCGCTCGCGGAAGGCCTGGAGAGCCCGGGGATTGACGTCCGCACCGGCCACCAGGTTGGCATTCGGCATGGCGACGATGGCAGGCGCGACGCCGAAGCCCGCCAACCCGAGGCCGACGATGCCGACGTTCAGCGTGCGCGACCCGGTGTTCATGCTGGTGCAGCATCGCGCAAATTCATGACCCTTGGGCGCGAGTCGCCGGCGGACCTCCCTCTCCCACCGCAGTGGGAGAGGGGAGGGTGAGGGCAGGCTCCTGCCGGCGGAAGCATCAACGGTCGTCCCTCCGCCCAAACAACGGGGTATGCCATCCAGAAGGGGCCCTCACCTAGCCTCTCCCACTGCGGTGGGAGAGGAATGGTTAACTCCGCCGCCTGCCGAGGACCAGCGATGGGATTGCGCGCTTGGCTAGTGCGCCGCCGCGGCGGCCACGGCCTCTCGGTCGACGTCCTTCCAGGAAGCCATCACGGCGTCGATCTTGTCGGCGTCGCGGCTCCAGCCGCCCTCCTGCGGGAAGTACTTGAATCCCCCAAAGTTCGCCCGCGCGGCGCCCACGAGGTAACCATTCTCGTTGGGGATGGCCGGGAACTCGAGGCCGACGTTCTCGGCCGGATCGCGCAAGAGGTTGACGGTGGGCTCCTTCCCCTGGCGAACGAGCTCCACCTGCTCGAGCAGCAGCTGGCGGAAGAGGATGATGCCCGTGTCGGACTCCCCGAGCTTCTCGAGATCCCGCCGGGCGACGTCTCCCTGGGTGATCCAGCACATGTAATCCTGGTTGAACGTGCGGTCCAGGTCGCTGAACCCGTTCCGATCGTTCATGAGCGAGACGATGCGCGACGGGATCACATCCTGCTTCGGCGCCTGCGCGCCGGGCGCCGCCTTCCACGTGTACCGCGAGATGTGGAGAGTGTGACTGTCGTCCGCGGGCACCCGGAACTGCATCGTGCTGCCGACCCAGAGGATGTTGGGAAACAGGATCGGGTGCCCCAGGCGCCACTGCACATGGTCTTCGTCCTGCCCCTTCACCACACGCCGCTTGACGATGCCGTGCTTGAACACCTCGAACCCGACCCTGGTGTGGGACCGGTCGCGCTCGAAAGTTGGCTCGTCGCCGGCCAGCAGCTGCCGGAAGTACTTGCCCGCGTAACCGTGCAGGTGCTCGGTGTGGATCGAGTCCAGGGAGTTCTCCTGGCACTGGAGCCAGCTGCACGGCAGATGGGCGACCGCGATGTCGTGCACGCAGTTCTCCCAGACCAGCGGCCCCCACCGCGGCAGGAGCGGCGCCGGCTCGGGCCCCATGTAGGCGAAGATCAGGCCGCCCAGCTCTTCCGCTCGGTAGGCGCGGATGCTGCACTTGGCGCGGAAGGACGCCTCCGGGTGCAGCGTGTCCTCGAAGGGCTGCTCGATGCAGCGACCGGCCTCGTCGTACTTCCAGCCGTGATACTGGCAGCGGATGCCGTCGTTCTCGACGACGCCGTAGGCGAGGCTGGCGCGCCGGTGAGCGCAGTACTTGTCGACGATGCCCAGGCCGCCGCGGAGGTCGCGGTACACGACGAGCTCTTCGCCGAGGACCTTGACCTCCTTGGTGCGGAACAGGCTGCCATCGAGGTCGTCGACGGCGCAGACCGGCTGCCAGTAGCGCCGCATCAGCTCACCCATCGGTGTGCCAGGCCCCACCTTGGTCAGCAGTTCGTTCTCTTCCACGCTCAGCATTGGCGCCTCCTTTCCCTGCTAGCGGATGTTGGGGATTTCGCCGGACACTCGACGCAAAGCCGAGTGTAGCACGGTATAGGCCGGTGCACGACCTGATGCACATGTTCGGCAGCGACAGCGACTGAACGGGCTCGCCTCAGCCGATGGGCGGGTCCTGGAGGAACCGGTAGATCTTGCGCACATAATGCGCCACGGGCTCGGTCGTCGGATCGTGGTGCATCGCGAGCACCTCCGCGACGTACATGATCCGGTCTCCGGCAGGGTGCTTCGCCCGGACCACACATTCGAGATTCGCAAAAGCCCCCGCGATGAGCGGCGCCTTGATGCGCGTCGCAGGTATGCGCTCGATGCCGACGGCGGCGAACTTGTCGTCGACCGTGTGGCCCGAGACGCCACGGCTCGGAATCACGAGACTGGCCTGGCGCGGCGAGCACACGGCGAGCCCGAACTCGCCGGAGGCCTCCACTAGCTCAGTCGTCCGATTCGATGGGCTCAGCACCACCAACACGATCGTGGGCGGCCCGGCCGTGATACCCAGGCCGCGCTGCACGAACTGCCAGTTGTCCTGACCGTCGTGCGCGGCCGTCAGCAGAAAGAGCCCCGTCGGCATCAGCTCCAGCGCTTCGCGCGTCGGGACGGTGTGGTAGCCGTAGTAGCCGTGATCCTCGTGTTCGGGCAAGTTTAGTGCTCCATTGGATGTCTGCTAACCGAGGTTCGACGCGAGGGCAGCCCTCACCCGTCCTTGGCCCTGCGGGCCGGCGGCCGGCCTCTCCCATAAATGGGCGAGGCGCGAAGCTGCCCCCTCTCCCATCGCGATTCCCGCCCGATCCCCTGTGGCTGGCTGCATGGTAGTCCGCAACCACAGCACGGTCAATGACACGAAGGGCATGGGGTGGCCCTGCATCCCGTACCTGCGGATAATCACCCCGAAGACCATTTGCTCGCATTTTCCGGCCACGCTGGCCCCCTACCTTCACCCTCTCCCCCGTGCGCGGGGGCGAGGCAAGAGAAAGGATCCACTCCCATGAAGCGGAGCACAGAGCGGATTCTCACGACCCACACCGGCAGTCTGGCGCGCCCCAAGGACCTCCTCGAGCTCATGGGCGCGCGACTCCGTGGTGAGCCCTACGACGCGGCCGCCTATGGCCCGCGCGTTCGGAGCGCGGTGGCCGATATCGTCCGCCAGCAGGCCGAGAGCGGCATCGACGTTCTGACCGACGGCGAGCAGAGTAAGTCGGGATTCTCGGTGTACGTGCGAGAGCGCTTGAGCGGCTTCGAGCCGGATCCCTCCGCGCCGGCTGGGCGCGGGCTGCAATGGGTCCAGGAATTGACGGCCTTCCCCGAATACTACGAGCGCTACTTCGGCAGATACATGCGCAGTATCGCGCCCAATATCCCGCTGATCTGCACCGGGCCTGTCAGCTATGTGGGTCAGGCGGCGGTGCAGGCTGACATCGATAACCTCAAGGCCGCCCTCGTGGGGGTACGCGCCGAGGAGGTGTTCATGCCGTCCAGCGCGCCGCGACGCCTGGGGCGAAACGCCCACTACGGCAGCGACGAGGAGTACACCTACGCGATCGCGGACGCCATGCGCTCTGAGTACCAGGCTATCGCTGGCGCCGGCTTCATCCTTCAGGTAGACGATCCGGGTCTCACCGACTTCTACAGTCAGGATCCGTCGTCGAGTCTGGCGGAGCGTCGCAAAGCGGCCGAGATGCAGATCGAGGCGCTGAACCATGCGCTGCGCGGCATTCCGCCCGAGCAGGTGCGCTACCACACGTGCTACGGGATCAATGAAGGACCGCGCGTCTTCGACACCCCCCTTAACGACATCGTGGATCTCATTCTCAAGGTGAACGCCGGCGGCTACTCGTTCGAGGCAGCCAATCCGCGCCACGAGCACGAGTGGCACGTTTGGGAGCAGGTGAAGCTCCCCGAGGGCAAGATCCTGATTCCCGGCGTGATCACGCACGCGAGCAATATCGTCGAGCATCCGGAGTGGATCGCCGAGCGCATCACCCGCTACGCCAAGCTCGTCGGGCGGGAGAACGTGATCGCGGGGAGCGACTGCGGCTTTTCGTCCCAGGCGACGCCCAACCCGGAGGTCCACCCGGCCGTCGTATGGGCCAAGTTCCAGGCGATGGCGGAGGGCGCGCGCCTGGCGACGAAGCAGTTGTGGGGAAGTGGCTCAGAGTGAATCAGGCGCGCAGCGGCGCGAGCGTCTCGCGGACGCGGCGCAAGGCATCGAGGCGCTCCGCGAGACTAACGTAGGCGCCGCGCAAGCTGCTCGCCGTAACGTGCGTGGCCCCGAGCCGTTGCCACCCCTCGAAGTCGCGGCGCCAGTCGTCGGGAGTGGTGTCGCCCCGCGCGCCGATGCCGCCGATGATCTGCAACGCGCCCGGATCGCGCCCCGCGCGCCGTGCGCTCTCGCGCAGCAGGTCGACACGGCGCCCATTGTCCGCATCCGGCCGCCCCAGGGCCATCCATCCATCGCCGATGCGCCCGGCGCGCTCGATGGCGCGATCGCTCTCAGCGCCGAACCAGATGGGAATCGGTCGCTGCACGGGGAGCGGATTCAGGCCGGCGTCGGTGATGGTGTGCCATCGGCCGCCGAAGGTCACGAGCTCCTGCGTCCAGAGGAGGCGCAGGACCTCGATCTGCTCTTCGATCAGCGGACCGCGCGTGTGGAAGTCCATTCCGAGCGCTTCGAACTCGACGGAGTTCCACCCCAGGCCCACGCCGAGCCGCAGGCGCCCACCTGAGAGTACGTCCACTTCGGCTGCCTGTTTGGCCACGAGCGCGGTCTGGCGCTGCGGGAGGATGATGATGCCGCTCACCAGTTCCACGCGCCGTGTGATCGCCGCCATGTATCCGAAGAGCACCATCGGCTCGTGCACCATATTCTGGTTGGTGAAGCCGAAGCGGCTGCCCGCCAGCGCCGGATGGCCCGGCCTGGCGCCCAGCACGTGGTCGTAGGCCGGGATATAGTCGAATCCCATCTCCTCGACGCCCGCGGTCCAGTCTCGGATTGCCGCCGGATCGGCCCCGATTTCGGCCTGCGGGAAAGAGGCGCCAAGCAGGACCATGCCCGACCTCCAAAGGTGGGGTGAATGCGCGATGCCGATGGAAGGTTGTTGCCGATTCGCTCAAACTGCAATTACTATGCCAGTCTTGCCAGGGGGAAGGCCTGTAGCTGATCCCTCAGCCGCATCGACCCCGGCTAGTACCCATCGGCACAAGAGCACCGATGGTTGAGCGAGCGGGCAGGCCCCCTCTCCTGCCGAAGCGGGAGAGGGGTGGGGTGAGGGCAGGCCTCAATGGCCGATGATCCTCGGGTTCAGCAGGGGGGGCCTAACCTAGCCTCTCCCATTGCGATGAAAGAGGGAATTGGTTGGCTCCCTTGGGCTGGCCCCCGCTTCAGGCCTTCCGTAGCCTGACGAGCTCCAGCTTCGCCGTCCCATCGATTAGCTCGAGCACCGCGACGCCGCCGAGGTCGTCTTCGGACTGACGGTCGACGGGCAGCGTCGGGCTGCCCGGGTTGAAGAAGAGCACGCCCTCGCGCTCCTCCCGCCACTGGCGGTGCGTTCCGGCAAGGCGACGACGTTGACGGTTCGGCTGAACCGCTTGCGCAGCAGTTCGGCCAGCGGCTTGTCCCCGAACTGGAGCCCAGTGTCTGACGCCATGATCGCCTTATCGGGCTTGCTCACGTTGAACGTCAGGCCGACACTCGTGCCTCCCGCCTCGATGACGCGGAGCGGGCTCGCGTCGTCACCGCCCACGGAAACCCAGCCCCTGTCGCCGCCGGCCGGCACAAGCACGGGCGCCACCTCAGCGAGCCGGTCGAGGATGCCTTTCTGGCCGATGTCTCCGAGATGTACGATCAGGTCCACCCCTGCAAACGCATCCAGCGCCTGCTGCGGCAGGTCGCTTCCGTCCGCCTTTCGACTGTGCGTGTCGGCAAGGAAGCCGATGCGTCGCACACGTGCGGTATCGTAAGGGATGCTAGAGTTCGTCATAGCTTCGCCCTCCAACTTGCAAACGCATAGTAGGAGAAGGCGGCCAGGACCGCTAGTGGGGCGGCGGGCCTCGGTCCGTAGCCTGGATCTATAAGGAGTGAGACCAATGCGCAGTCGCACCATCCTCGGCCTGTGCTGTGCCGTTCTGTTCGCGGCGTGCTCGCCTGCCCCACAAGGGCCCGCTGAGAATCGAGACGGCGGGCAAACGGGCCCCGCCATGGGACCCCGAGTTCTCCGGCTGGGCAGTCGAGAGGAGCCAAGGGGGGGGCTCGTCCAGCTAACGACGACGGGCTCGCCCGAGTACGTCTCCGCTTTCTCAGCTGGCCTGACGACGTTCAACGCGGATGCTGTGAATCAGCCGGTCGTGGCCCAGAAGGTCCCGCGCGTCGAGGATGGCGACTGGCGGGTCTTTCCCGACGGCCAGATGGAGGTCACCTGGAAGCTCCGCCCTACCAGCTGGCACGACGGCACACCACTAACCGCGGCCGACTACGAATTCGGTGTAATTCTCTTGCTCGATCCGGAAATCCCGAACGTCGGATCAGGGGGCTACACCGCGCGTTCGATTGCCGGCGCATCCGCTCCGGATCCTCAGACCGTGGTCGTGCGCTGGCGGCAGCCCTACATCTTTGCGGATTCGGCCCTGGCCACGGCGCTCCCCGCGATCCCGCGCCACCTGATGTGGGACCTGTACCAGCAAGGCGACAAGGCGGTATTCCGGAATAGCGCGTACTGGATGACAGAGTACGTGGGGATCGGTCCATTCAAGCTAGTCGAATGGGCCAGCGGAAGCCACGTCGAGGGGGTGGCCTTCGACCATTACGTCCTGGGCCGACCGAAAATCGATCGCATCATCATCAGGATCCTCCCGGATCCCCGGACGCTGACCGTGAACCTCATCGCTGGGGACATCGACTTCATCCCCATCGGGCAGATCGGGGCGGCCGAGCTCAAGGTGATAAGGGAGGCCTGGGACCCGATTGGGGGCGGCCAGGCAATACCCATCATCGAGGGCCAGCGCCAGATCCTTCCACAGTTACGAGATCCGACCACCCCCTGGGCGCGCGACGTTCGCGTGCGCGAGGCGATGGCCTACCATCTCGACCGACAGGCCATGGCTGACATTCTGCAGCAGGGGTTCACTGTCCCGGCGGATGCTTTCATAACTCCGAAGGACCCGACCTGGCCGCTGCTCGAGCAGCGGGGCTTCAAGCGGCGCCCGTACGACCCAGCCGAGGCCCAGCGACTGATGGCCGCGGCCGGCTGGACACGAGGCGGAGACGGCCTCTATCGAGACGGTGGCGCACAGACCCTCGCGATGGAGGTGCGCGGCGGCAGCGGCTTTACTCAGGAGCTGACCGTCGTTGCCGCCCAGTGGAAAGACGCGGGGCTCGACTCCACCATCTTCGTTATCCCTGACACGACGGCCAACGAGCGCGAGCTTCAGAACTCCGCCCGCGGCGTGCAGATATCCTCGGGTGGGGGCTACGACGCCTACACGGGGGCGGCCGTGGGTACAGCAGAGAACCGCTGGGCGGGCGCCAACCGGGGCGGGTACCGCAGCGCCGCGTACGAGCGGCTGGTTGATGAATGGAGAGCCAACGCCTTCGACGTTTCCAGACGCCTGGCGCTGCAGGCGGACATTATCAAGTTGCTGCACGACGACGTGGCCTATATCCCGCTGTACTACAACGTGCGGGGGCAGGCATGGTCGAAGGCGGTCCGAGGCCCCGGACCGTTTGAGGTCCCGCTGCCCCCGCTGCAGAGCCTGTGGAACGTCCACCAGTGGGAAGTGCAGTAAGGCCTCGGTTACCCAGTTGCCGCGAGGCGCAAAGCCGTGATGTAATGCATCGACGAATAGGAGGGAGCGCCCGATGGATTACGACCTGCTGATCAAGAATGGCCGAATCGTCGATGGCTCCGGGATGCCCGGGTACGAAGGGGATGTCGGAATCAAAAACGGCTCGATCGCCGAGATCGGGCGGCTGACGGCGCCCGCCGCTCGCACCATCGATGCCACCGACCGCGCGGTGGCGCCGGGGTTCATCGACAACCATTGCCACTTCGACGCTCAGGTCACCTGGGATCCCCTGTGCACGTTCTCGCCTCAGCACGGCGTCACGACGGTCATCTTCGGCAACTGCTCCCTCGGACTGGCGCCCGCCCATCCTGAGGACCGCACTGCGCTCGCCATGATCCTGTCCCGGGTGGAGGCGATCCCCATGGAGAGCCTCGAGGCGGGCACGCAATGGGCGTGGGGCTCCGTTGGGGATTACCTGGACGCTCTGGACCGCCGCCTCGGCGTAAACGCCGGCGTGCTGATGGGGCACTCAGCGGTGCGCCGCTACGTGATGGGCGACGCGTCGCGCGAGCGGGCTGAGGCCACGCCCGACGAAATGGAGGCCATGAAGGGCATCGTGCGCGATGGCATCCGCGCGGGCGCGCTGGGCGTGTCCTTCGGCCGCAACATGACCCATGAGGACCTCCTGGGCCGACCGATTCCCGGGATCGTCGCTCCCGTCGAGGAGATCTACGAGCTCGCGTCGGCGCTGCAGGGCCTGACGAGCGGGGTGATCCAGTGCGGCTCGGCGTACCCGCTGGAGATCCGCGAGGGCTTCTGCACCAGGATGAACGAGATCAGCGGCCGGCCCGTGATCTACAACCAGATCCTCTACAACCCCAAGGCGCCCGACGCCTGGCGGCGCCACCTCGAGCTTGTCGAGGAGAGCATCGGCGAGGGGCACCGCGTTTACCCGGTGACGAACCCGCGGCTGCAGGGGTCACGCTTCACCATGCGGAACTCCCAGGCCTTCGATCGGCTGCCCACGTGGCGCCAGGTGATGATCGGCACCACGGATAATGAGAAAAAGGTAGCCTTCGGCGATCCTGCCATGCGCGTTACGCTCCGCGCCGAAGCGGCGCAGGTCGATGGCCGGCCTGGCGCGACGCCCATCGACTGGGACCGCATTGCCGTGAACCGGGCCATCCTGGAAAAGAACCAGGACATGCGCGGCAAGAGCCTCGCCATGATCGCCGAAGAGCAGCGCAAGGACCCCGTGGACGTGTTATTGGACCTGGTGCTGGAGGAGGACCTGGGCACGAGCTTCTCCACCAACCCGGACCGCCGCGACGAGGAGGCTGCCGCGGCGCTCTTGCAGAGCCCGCACGTGCTGATCGGCCTGTCCGACGCCGGGGCCCACGTCGAGTTCCAGGCGGGGTACGGCTACGGGACGACGGTCCTCGGCCACTGGGTGCGGGAGCGGGGGGTGCTGTCCCTGGAGGAGGCCATCCGGAAGCTCACCTTCATGCAGGCGGCCTTCTTCGGTATCGCGGACCGCGGCCTACTGTGGCCCGGATTCGCGGCGGACATTGTCATCTTCGACCCGGACACCGTGGCCACCCGGGAGCCGGAGGAGGTGCACGACCTTCCCGCTGGCCGCATGCGCCAGGGGCTGGAGGCCGAGGGGATCGACTACACCATCGTGAACGGCCAGGTGCTGCTGGAGCGGGGCAAGCACACTGGGGCGTACCCCGGCCGCGTTGTGCGCGGCGCGCAGAGCCGCACGACAGTCGGGGAGCCGTCCCGGTAGCCAGCTAAAGGAGGCCGAGGTCGATGGCGTCCGTCCCCTTCCCCCCTGGCGGGGGAAGGTTGGGATGGGGGGGGCGCGCTCCTCCCTGGCCCCCCGCGTAGTAGGGAACGGTGCACTTGGAGGAGAAATGTCCGGTCGAACGCGAATCGTCGCCACATTGCTGGCGTTCTTCACCCTTGGAATCGGCTGCGCACCGGCGGGACCCGGTCCCTCCAGTGGGACCGTGGGCAGTTCTGCTCCCGGCTCCCGTGCCCCGCTGAAGCGCATCACGCTGGCGACCGCGCTCGAGCCGGATGTGCGCCCTACCGCGAGAGCGCCAGCGCGGCTCGTGGCCCCACTGGTTCATACGGGCCTGATCGTCCGCGGTGACCAGCGCTCCCTCCGTCCGATGCTGGTTGAGGCGGTGCCCAGCATCGAAAACGGGCTCTGGAAGCTCCTGGCCGACGGGCGCATGGAGACCACCTGGCAGCTCCGCGCGGGCGCGCACTGGCACGACGGCGCGCCACTCGCGGCAGAGGACCTCCTTTTCAGCCTGCAAGTGGGGCGGGACCCGGAGATGTCGGCGTTCAACAGCCCGGGCTACGCGTCGATCGAGGAGGCGAGGGCCCCGGATTCTCGGACTTTGACCATCACCTGGAAGGAGCCGTTCATCGACGCCGACGCCGTGCTGGAGGGGAAGGCGGGCGGCCTCCTCCCCAGGCATCTGCTGGAGGACACCTATCGGAGCGACAAGGCGACTTTGCTGGATCTCCCCTACTGGAGCTCCGAGTTCGTTGGGGCGGGGCCCTACCGGGTCCGCGAGTGGGTCCCGGGCGTCGGCCTGCTGCTCAACGCGAATGGCGAGTTCGTGCTCGGCCGGCCCAGGATCGACCAGATCGAGGTGAAGTTCGTTCCCGATTCCAACACTTTGACGGCAAACCTGCTCGCCGGCACGGTGGACGTCACGCCCAGTGTGGGGTCCATCGACCTCGGGATCCAGCTCCGGAACGAATGGCGCGGGGGCACGGTGCTCTTCAATTACGGCTCCGACAACTGGGTGGCGCTGTTCCCGCAGTTCGTCGATCCCCGTCCGGCCGCCGTGGCCGACCTGCAGGTGCGGCGGGCCCTAGCGCACGCTATCGATCGCCAGGAGATCGTGGACACGCTAGCGGCCGGGATGTCGCCCGTACCGCACAGCTTCCTGAGCCCGAACCAGGCGAGGTACGGCGACATCGAGGCCGCCGTCCCACGGTACGATTACGACCCCAGGCGGGCGGCCCGGATGTTAGAGGACCGGGGTTATCGGAAGGGAGCGGATGGGAGCTACCGGGACGAGGCGAACCGGCGGCTGGAACTGGAGGTCCGCAGCGGGCCAACGGAGCGGACGGCCAAGATGGCGTCGGCGGTGGCCGATTACTGGGGACGGCTGGGCGTAGACGCCACCGCGGTGCCGACATCTCCTCAACAATCTCAGGATCCCCAGTACAACGCCACCTTCCCCGCGTTCCTGGTGGTTGGCCGACCCAACGATGTCAATGCGTTGCGTTTCCTTCACAGCTCTGCGGCCGCGCGGCCGAGCAACAACTTCCGCGTCCAGGGCACCGGCAATACGAGCCGGTACATGAACCCTGAGGTCGACGCCCTCCTCGAGACGTACTTCAAGACTGTACCAATGACGGAGCGCCTCCAAGTGCTGGGACAGGTCATCCACCATGTCGCCGATCAGGTCACACTGGTTGGCCTCACCTACGAGCCCTTCGCGGCGGCAGCCTCGGACCGATTGGTAAACGTGAGCAAGGACTGGCCCAGCACCTTCATCACCTGGAACGCACACGAGTGGGACGTGCGGAACTGACCGGGGAGCGGATGCAGCGGGTGCCTCGATGGGCGCCGCCGCTCGGCTAGCTCAGTCGGACCCATTCGCGCGTGGGGCGATGATCTCGATACTCTGATCAGTAACCCGCTGAAAGTGACGTTCGTTGAACGTAACGAAGGCGTCTACGTTCGCCTTGCGGGCGCACGCGGCGATGATCGCGTCATAGACCAGCCCGCCGGTGACGCCGCGTCCCGGTGAGCTTCGTATCAGGGCGACGTACTCGGTCCCATCGAGGGCTATCATCTCGCCCTGGCTCGCGAAGCTCCCGTCCAGGACGGTCGCCGCGTCGGCGGCAGAGAGCCGGAGCTGTGCCGGCCCCCGGGTGAGCACGGAATAGGCTTCCGCCAGAGAGTGAGCCGCAACGACCAGCGACTCGCCGCCGTCCAGGCGCCGATTGTACTCATCAGCGGCTGCGGCGTGATCCTTGTGGGAGCGAGTGAGAGCGGCAATCATGCTACTCGTGTCGAACATGAAGCGCGGCACTATCGCTCCAGGCCGAAACGCTCCACTTCGATCTCGTCGCGAACCCGGCCCACGATGTCCTCCGGCAGGGCTTCGGTGGCATCCGGAAAGACCGCTACCAGCAAGTGGCCTTCCTGGACGAGCTCCACTCGCGGAAGGGCAGGTGAGATTTCGATGTGCCCGTCCCTCCACTCGACGTCTACCGTCGTGCCCTTCTCGAGGCCGGACTCCTGACGAATCGGTTTGGGGATGACCAGCCTGCCTGCCGCGTCGATGGTTGTCTTCATGGGATTGATCATACCGTAAAATGATGGCAATACCGCGGGCCTTCGGCGCAACTTGACAGCGATTCTCCGCGAGTCATAATGGGCGTCGGCGGTCATTTCAACAGTGTGGGGGCGGATCATGGAAACCGTGGTCGGGGTTCTTCAACCAGGCACGTATCGCGACGTCGTCGTCTTTTCTGGCGCGGACCCGATGTATCGTGAGTCTGGGGCGGCCAGCCATCGAGCGCGAGCGGAGGGAATGCGCAAGCGCAGAGACTTCTCGGTTCATGACGTAGAGGGTGGCGTCACCTATCACTCCAGCTGCACGGAGCATGCCCCGGGGCCCGGCTCGCCCCGCCACCATCACACCTTCGAGCAGATCCGTTTCGTTCTTGGCGGCGAGGTCATCTATGGCCAGAAGCGCTTCGGCGCGGGCTGGCTCGGGTATTTCCCCGAGGGTGTGTACTACGGCCCACAGCAGCAGGTGAAGGAGGGGATTGGCTTCGTCATGCAATTCCCCGGCCCGAGCGGCTACCCATTCCACAGTCGCTTCCAGACCCGACAGGGCACCGAGCTCGCTCGTCAGGCCGGCGCGAAGTTCGAGGATGGCATCGCCATCTGGCCTGACGGCCGGAAGCAGGACGCCCACGAAGCCGTCATGGAGGCGCTCTACGGCAAGAAAGCGGAGTACCCGCCCGCCAGGTACAGCGAGCAGATCTGGATCAATACCTCGAACTTTTCCTGGCAGCCTTCGGATGTTCCGGGGGTGTCGGTGCGGCGCCTGGGGTTCTTCGGAGAGCGCGGGCCCGCCATGCAGATGATCCGCCTCGAGCCGGGCACATCGCTCCCGGCTGGAAGGACCGGCGCCTTCATGATCCGCTACGTCTTCGAGGGCGAGGCGGAGTACGCCGGCGAGTCGTGCCCCGCGGTGAGCAACCTCTACTATCCGCCCAGCACCCCCTACCAGGCGCTCTCCAGCGTGAACGGCGCCACTGTGCTGTCGATCGAGCTCCAGGCGCAGCTGACGGGGAGTGAGCCCCCGCTCCCGTACCGCATCTAACTCTGCGCACCGAATCCAAAAAAACGTTGGCTCTCGCACGGCCGTCACCCCCCTTCCCTACCCTTCCCCGCAAGGGGGGAGGGGGATGGCGCCCGCGTACTGAATCCAAAAAGACGTTGGGTCTCACACGGCCGTCACCCCCTTCCCTACCCTCCCCCGCAAGGAAGGGGGGAGGGGGATGGCGCCTGCGTACTGAATCCAAAAAGACGTTGGCTCTCGCACGGCCGTCACCCCCCTCCGCAACCCTCCCCCGCAAGGGGGGAGGGGGATGGCGCCTGCGTGGACCGTTGATGGGGCTCGTGCTCGTGCTCCTGGCTTGCGCCCCGTCTGCCCCGGAGATGCCGGCGGGCAGCCAGGGAGCCCAGCAGCGCGAAGCGCCCGCGGCCCGCAAGGTAGTGACTGTCTCGTTCGCCAGGGAAGCAACAGGCGTCGAGGTCTTCGGCGTCGGCGCGACGGGCAGACAGGACGTCATGCCCCTCGTCCACAACCTTGTGGTCTACGAGAAGGACTACGGCGTGTGGGCTCCGCAGCTAGCCGTCGAGATGGCCTCGGTGGATAAGGGGACCTGGCGGGTCAACTCCGACGCCACGATGGAGATGACCTGGAAGTTCCACCCGAACATCCGCTGGCACGATGGGACTCCGTTCAGCGCCGAGGACATCGTGTTCGCGGTTGGCGTGCGCAAAGACCCCGACATGACGGCCAACGACCAGGGGCGGATAGACCTCATCGCGAGCCTGAGTGCGCCGGATCCGCTCACCCTGATCACTCGCTGGTCGGCCCCCTACGTAGATGCAGACCGAGCGCGTTCGACGGACGCCATGCCACGGCACATCCTGCAGGAGCTCTACCAGCTAGACAAGCGGGCATTCGAGAGGAGCGCCTACTGGAACACGGAGTTCGTAGGACTGGGCCCGTACAAGGTGGTGAGGTGGGAGCAGGGCTCGCACATCGAGCTGGCGCGCTACGACGACTACCACCTGGGCCGACCCAAGCTCGACGGCATCATCGTGCGGTTCATCAGCGATGCGAATACGCTGGTCGCCGCATTCCTTGCGGGCACGATGGATGTAGCCACGGACCGCAGCGACTTGAGCATTGAAGCCGCCCGGGAGCTGGAGCGGCGCTGGCAGACCACGAGCAACAACCGAGTCCGCTATGACCCCAACGGCGGGGTCGCGAACCTGCAGATCCAGTTCCGGGAGGAGTTCGCTCGGCCCCGGGACGGGTTCACCAACCGCGCGGTGCGCCAGGCCCTCTACCACGCACTGGATCGGCCGACCCTGGCCGAGATACTGACCGACGGGATCGCCCCGCTAGCAGACAGCTGGTACCACCCGAGCCATCCGCTTCGCAGCAACGTCGAATCGGCGATCCCACAGTTCCCGTACGACCCGAACCGGGCGCAGCAGCTCCTGGCCCAGGCGGGCTGGGCGCGCGGGCCGGACGGCGTGCTGGTGCATCAGTCGACAGCGGAGCGTTTCGAGAGCGAGATCTGGTCGAGTGGAAGCGACCAGGCCAGATGGGCTGTCGCGTTCATCGAGTACTGGAAGGCGGTCGGCGCGGAGCTGACGCCGCACGCGATTCCCGCGTCTCTCACAGCGGGCGCCGGCCGCGAGTACAACTCCAAGAGGCCCGGACCGCGGATCGGAACGTTCTCAGCAGAGACGTACACCCAGGACCGTCCACACAGCAAAGCCATCCCGACCGCGACCAATCGCTGGACGGGCACGAACGAAGGGGGCTACGTCAATCCGCGCGTCGATGCCATCCTCGAGCGCATAGCGCGCGCCATCGATCCGCGCGAGAAGGCCACGGTGCACCGCGAGTTGGTTCAGGAGATGATGGGCGACATCCACCTGATGCCACTGTGGTGGAACATGATCCCCACCGTGATGGCCAACGGCGTGCGGGGGGTGAAGGCCGTCACGATCGGTGGCACTCTCAGCAGCTTCGAGTGGGACAAGGACTGAGCACTCCGGGAGGACTACCGGTCGCAGCGCGCCGCCGAACGACTATCTTATCTAAGCGGTCGCACCGAAATTCCGCGCAGTTTTAGCCCGGAGGTAGGCCGGCATTCGCGTAGGGGTCGGGCAAGCCCGACCCGCGTAACCCTGACCCCCGCGTAACCCCGACATTGGAGGACGACGGGCGAGGCTTGCCTCGCCCCTACGGGTGGCACGAACCGCCCAGCAGCGACCGTCAGCAACCTACGAACCAACTACGCCGAGGCGCTTAGCTGCTCCCTGCTGAAGCGCCGCGCAATCAGGAGCGAGACGCGAGGCTCTGCACGGCGGCCTCCACCCCAGCCTCGGCATCCGGGTCCGCCCAGGCCTCCACGCCGCCTAGCCCGTGCTCCATGTTCCAGGTCACGGTATCGAAGCAGCGGCCCGTGACACCGCTGGCGGCATCCTGCTGGGCCAGGAACTTCACCAGCGGCACCATGTGTTCCGGGAGTAGAGCGGTGGGCCCGCGTCGTGGTTGCGACGCTTCCGCTGCGCCACTGGCTCGCCGGAAGGCGTTCTGCTCGTCGAAGCCCGTCGTGCGGGTGTGCCCCGGGACGACGACGTTGACCGCTACGTTGTGCTCTCTCACCTCGTCGGCGAGGTAGAACATGGCGCACAGGATGGCGGCCTTGGCGGGCTGATAGGGCACCTCGCGGCTATTCGGCCGCAGGGCCATGTACGCGCTGCCGTGCGAATGATGCAGAGCGCCACTGCTGATGGTGGTGACGATGCTCCCCCGGCTCTTCTCGATCATCGGATGGATGAAGAGCTTGGTGAGGTCCATGGCGCCGAAGACGGTGACCCCAAACATACGCTCCCAGTCCGCGCGCTTGGTCTCCAGCGTGGTAATCCGTCCCGTCGGGGGGAATAGATCGCGCTGGCGAACGCCGGCATTGTTGATGAGAATGTCCGCCGTCCCAAACTTTGCCATCGCCGCTTCATAGGCAGCCTCGACCTGCTCCGGGTCGCCAATGTCACACGTGACCGTAATCGCATCGTCAGGGCGTGACTGCAGCTGCCGGAAAAAAGCGTCATCCCTGTCGCCCGAGAAGCCCGTGGGCTCCCAGGACAGGTCGATGGCGACGACCTTGGCGCCCTCGTCAAGGAAGTCTTTGACGTAAGCCCGGCCCATGCCGCGAGCGCTCCCGGTGATGACGGCCACTTTGTCTTTCAAGGTCATGGTTATTGCCCTTCCCTTATCGATGATCCACCGCTTCCTCTAGGCAACGTTATGTGAAAGGAACTCGCTCACTGTGATGTACCTCCCAGATGAATAGTAGTGCGGGTAGCACCGGGCCGCCAGGAGCGCCACAGACCCCTGATTTGTTTCCAAAGGTATAACTGAGTATGATTCTGGAGACGCGCGGGGAGGGGAGGAAATTGAGTCGTCTACCTGAGATTCACCCCATCAGCGACCTGTCGCGGGACGCCCGGAATCTGATCCAGACCCTACGTCAGCGCCAGGAACCGATCGTCATCACCCAGCGCGGGCGTCCGGCTGCGGTCCTCGTGCCCATCGAACTCTACCGAAAGATGGAGCGACTGGGCGCACCGAGGATGGCGAGCCCTCGACTCGCGCGTGCGGAAGACGCCGCACGATTCCGTATGCAAATGACGATCATAGATGAACAACAGGGTTAGGGCATGCCGGACTACGAGGCGGGGGCCTGGGATCCACCAGCACCGATCGTCCGTGCGACCGTGCGCGGCCCGTCGGACAGCGCCGACGACATTCCCATGCTGATCGATACGGGATCCGACGTGAGTGTCGTTCCTCAGGCCGTGGCGGAGGCGATCGGGGCACCAATTCATCCGTCCCGCGTTCCTGTCCAGTTCTACACGGGCGCGGAGGAGGCGTGGGAAGAGGCTGAACTTTCCGTCGAATTCGGGCGCTTCCGTTTCGAGGGCCTGTTTCTCGTCGTCGAATCAAGCTACGGCATCCTTGGCCGCAATGTCCTCAATCTCCTCATGCTCACCCTGGATGGCCCACACCTCAACTGGTCTGCTGGGGCCGAGAACTCCTGACTGGGTGTCCGACCGTGTCATCCTCAACCCAGTCTCCGTGAACGGTAGGAGACCGCAAGCTCAAATGACCTCGGCCGCCCGCAGCTCCGAGATTCGCTTCTCGCTGTAGCCGAGCTCGGTGAGGACCGCCTCGGTGTGCTCTCCCAGGAGTGGAGCCGGACGGAGCTCGGCATGTGGCGTTTTTGAGAGCTTGATCGGCACGCCCATGATCCGGGTCCGCCCCACCACGGGATGCACGAGGGGCACCATCATCTCATTCGCGACAACCTGCTCCTCGTACGCCACATCCTGTCGCTCGACGATGGGGGCGCAGGGAACGTCGGCCCGCTCGAGGTGGGCAAGCCACTCGCGCGACGGCCGCGTTGCCAGGATCGCGTGGATCACGGGTCCCGCCTCCGCACGCAGCTCATCTCGCCTGAGGGGGTCGGTCAGGCGCGGGTCATCGGCGAGATGGGGAATGTCCAGGGCGTGGCAGAGCGCGGCCCACTGGTGCGGAAACAGGGCAGAGACACTGATCGTCACCCCATCAGAGCAGACGTAGCCGCCGTAGGCTGGCGGGTTCTCCTCTTTCACCGGCGTCGGGTCGTCCTCCATCACGGTGAGATCGCCCAACTGCATGGCGATGGCCGCTTGCAGCAACGATGACTCGACCCGCTGGCCGACCCCCGTCTTCTCGCGCACCATGAGTGCGAGCGCGATGCCGTAGGCCATCAGCATGGGGGCCGACCAGTCCGCGATCAACGTGCCCGCCCCCAGCCGCCGGCCCTCGGCGTCCCGACGGTACAACGCACCGGACATTCCCTGCACGAGACGGTCGAACCCCGCTTTGTCGGCGTAGGGCCCCTTCGTGCCGTAGGCTGTGAGGGACCCGTAGATGAGCCGCGGGTTGAGAGCCGATAGCGTGTCGTAGCCGATGCCCAGCCGTTCCATCACGCCCGGCCGGAAGTTCTCGATGAGCACGTCCGCGCGCTGGGCGAGCTGCCGCACGATCTCCTGTCCGTCCGGCCTGGTGATGTCCACGGTGATGCTGCGCTTGCCTCGGTTGATAGCCACAAAGTTGCGGCTGTTCCCCTTCAGAAACGGGGTGTTGCCGTGCCGACGCGAAGTGTCGCCGGTGATCCGCCGCTCGATCTTGATGACCTCGGCGCCCTGGTCCGCCAGATACATGCTGGTGGCCGGCCCGGCGTAGTTGATCGCCACGTCGACGACCTTGATGCCCTCTAACGCGTATGACAACCCCATCTCTCCAAGAAGTTCCGAGTTCCGAGTTCCCGGTTCCTAGTTCCGAGACCCGGGCGCTTCACCCTCTCCCCCACCCTCCCCCGTCGAGGGGGAGGGAGTTTCGCGCTTGTTCCCTCCCCCCTGGCGGGGGGAGGGTTAGGGAGAGGGGGAACGGTCACGAACTTGATCTTCTGGCTTCGGCTGTGGCTCGGAATGACGCCGCCTCTGGCCGAGCGCGAGAGTCACAGCCCGTAGAACGCTTTTGGATTGTCGTAGACGATCTTTCTCACCGCCGACTGTGGGATCTCTTCGCGGTCGGCCCGCTCCTGCAGCAGCCGGACGAAGCCATGCTCCTGGGACTGGTCCTGGTGCGTGTAGTCGGAGCCGACGAGCAGGTTGTCCTCGCTAATATAGTTGAGGAGCATGGGCAGGTCTTCATCGACCTGGCAGGTGATGTAGATGCGATTCGCCTTAAACAGGTCGTCCTCCATCGCAAAACGCGTGCTCCCCAACGCGCGCCGCAGCGGCGCTCCACCAGACCGATCAGATGTCTGGTGGCTCCTCTTGAGGCTGTAGTGCACCATGGGCACCCACGACGCACCCGCCTCGATGCACCCGAAACGCAGTCTGGGGAACCTGGCCGGTATCTTGTGCTGTACGAGCGCGAAAACGGCGTTGATGACCGGCGCCTTTCCACGCATGAAGCCGGGGCCGATATCGAAGGACGAGGTGAAGTCCGGCGTCCCCGTCCCCGTGTGGAAGCACAGAGGCATGTCCAGCCGCTCCGCCTCCTCGTAAAGGGGGAGGAAGTAGGGGTCCGACGGCCATTTGTCGGCCTCGCGGTCGCCCTTCTTCAACACGCCGCAGGCCCCGTGGTCTCTGGCAAAGCGTAGCTCCTCGATGGCCCTGTCCATGGTTCTCGTGGGAGGCACGCAGACCCACCGTAGGCGTCCCCGGGACTGGGCGCACCGCTCCGCCAACCAGCGGTTGTAGCTTCGCGCAATAGTCAGCTCTACCTCGGGGCGCGTCGCGGGCTCGACCAGAAACAACGTCGGATAGATGACCTGCACCTCGGTCCCCAGCTCGTCCATGTGTCGCAGACGCGCCTCCACGTCGAGCAGCTCCCGCTGCCCCACCGTCGTTCGACTCTTGGCATCGTCGCGAATCTTGCGCTCCTTGCGGTGGCCGTCGATCACCCAGTAGCGCGCAGGCGGGAGGTCCGGCCGCGGATTCCGTGGAAAGCCCGTCGTCGGCCTGAGCTCTCCTTCCGCTTCAGGGATATACGCCCACGTATCGTCGGTTTCGTCCACGTGCGTATCGGCGTCAATGACCCGCAGTGTCTCCATCTCGTGTTCCTCCGCTATGTGATGGTCCACTCATGGATGTTGAAGACGTTCGTCGACCGCGTGTTGAACCCCCTGGGGCCCTGGACCGTGTTACGGACTGCCGTGGGTCGCGCCGCATAGTACAGCTTGCCGTTGGCGAGGGTGACAGTCATGAGCCGCTCCATCTGGATGATCAGCTCGGTCCGCTCCGCGGGTACGAGCGAGCGCTCGAAGCGGGCATAGAGCGCGTCATATTCGGGGTCGCTCCAGCCGGTGACGTTGCGGCCTCTCCATTGATCCTGGTCGGAGGCAATGTCTGCAGAGGCGTACGAGGCATACAGGCTGTCGCCATCCTGACCGCGGGACGAAACGTCGACGCCCGGAAAGATCGCGCGCAACTTGAAGTCATTGGTCTGGGCCTGGGTCAAGGTGAAGAGTCTCGTATCAACGCCCACTTGCTTCCAGTAGTCCGCGACGATCGTGCCTCCCCTCGCCGCGGCGATCGTGGAGAAGACTTCGATGTCGAGGGGCTGGCCGGCGGCGTTGCGAAGCATGCCGTCGGGGCCCCGCGCCCAGCCAGCCTCGGCCAGCAGCTGCCCGGCGCGGCGGACATCGAACGGGTACCTGGCGATCGCCGCGTCGACCCGCTGGAACAGCGCCTGGTTCGGGGGCACGAAGCTATCGGCCGCCGGAGCCAGCCCGGCGGTCTCCGAGAACGCGAGGGCGTCCCGGTCGATGGCGTGAATCAGCGCCTGCCGCACGCGAATGTCCTTGAGCGCTGTCTGGTGGTTGGGCACGTCCTTGAGCTGGTACCGCAGAGGAAAGGGCGTCCACGGGGTGGCGAAGATTCGTCCCTCGCCGGTGATCTTCCATTGCTCCTGGATTGACGCGGCATGCTCGGCCTGGATGTCGGTGTGCTCGACGTAGTCGAGGTCGCCGGAGAGCATCCGTGCCACAAGCGCGTTCCTGTCCTGGATGATGAGGAACTCGATGGTGTCGATCTTGGGCTGTCCCAGGAAGAAGTACGGATTGGCGGCGAGCGTGACCATGACGCCGGGCTCGACACGAGCGACTCGGTAGGGACCTGCGCCAACGTGCTCCTCGCTCCTCCAGAAGCTGCTGTTGCTGAAGGTCTGCTTGTCGCCGCTGTTGTACAGGGTCTCAACGAGATGGCGCGGCAGAGGGATCAGATCCCGGGGGTCGGGCTGTCCGGCCTGGAGGTAGTGACGGTCCCAGTTCACCTCGAAGGTCCGGTCGTCGCGCGCGACGACGCTGCTGATGTAGCGCTCCGGGAGGTCGCTTTCGATCGGCAGCTCGCGGTCTCGATACACGTTGTGGGCGAACACCACGTCGTGCGCACTGAGCGCCTCGCCGTCCTGCCACTTCACGTTGGGCCGCAGCGTCCAGATCGTCTGCATCGTCCCGTCGGGCCGAATGATCCAGCTGCCGTCGTCCTGGTTGGGAACCCTTTCCGCGAGGTAAGGATGGATCACCCACCGCTCGTCGGTCATCACCAGGCCCGCGTTGACGATGTCCCGACCGCCGCCCCCGACGAACCGCGGACCGAACGACTCTATTGGCGTCCAGGCGCCCATGCGGAGCACGGTGGGCTTGCGCTCGGCCACAGCACCCGATGCGCGGTCCGAAATCGACGCCCCAGGCGGGGCGCAGCTCGCCATCGTCACGAGTGTGATAACCGCGGCGAGCATGAGGCGCCTCATCCTGATCTCCTTGAACGCACGGCGAACTTGAAGCAATATGTCCACGTGCTCGCGCGTGAGCCGTCTGGCCCTATATCACAGCATCGACGCGTTCCTTGTCAACGGGGGCACGAGCTGTCACCCTGAGCGCGAGCGAAGGGTCTGCGGGCGGCGACAACGCGGG
>CAYQJS010000023.1:0-74864 GCA_964417895.1 uncultured Chloroflexota bacterium
GGTGCAACACTAAATTCGTCCCCCGAGTGTCTCATTCCTATTGACAGGTTCCGAAGAGGGGTACGCGCCTGAGCGAATCCGCATTCAGCCGCGCCCTGGGGAAGAAATTGTCGTCGCACGCATCCCGACATCGGGGAAAGCCGGCTCAGCCTATCTGCCGTCGATCTTCGCTGGTGACGACCAAGAACGATCCCGATTGGTGTGGTCGATCGGCGCTCTTACAGCGCGCGTCGCAGAGGTCGCTGTTGATCGAAAGCCTATCTTGATCCTGGATCAATTCGAGGAGTTCGTCACCCTCTTCGAGCAGGACAGCGCAAAGCTACTTCGAGACAACACGAGAGCCCTGCAGCAAGAGATTCTCGTCGCGTTACTGGAGCTTATTAACACGCCGCTATTGCCGGTTAAGCTTCTATTCGCTTTCCGCGAGGACTACCTGGCCAAGCTGCAGCTACTGATCGAGGCAGCGCCCGGCCTCAGGGATCAGTATGTTCGCCTCCTCCCTTTGCAGGTCGCAGACCTGCCGGAGATCATCTGGGGGCCCTTCGAAAAGGCGCGTGGGGCTTTCGGCCGCGAACCGTTCCGGGTGCTCGCGGGTCGGCTCGAGCAGGCCATCGCGCGGGAGGCAAAGCAGGAGACCCTCAATCTCACGTCAGTGCAGATCATCTGCTCGCGACTCTGGGACACATCTGATCCAGATGCGCTTTTCCAAGAAAAGGGCGTACAGGGTGTTCTCGGAGACTACGTCGCTGAGACAGTCCATCGCTTCCTACCCGAACGCCGCGATCTTGCGGTCGCGCTTCTCAGCCACATGGTTACCGCGGCTGGCACCCGCAACGTCATCTCGAGTGATGACCTGATTCGTCAGGTCAAGGCCGAGGAGAAGATTAGCGATGAAGTACAGCTCGCGGGGACGCTTCAGACGCTGGAGGACGAGAAGCTAATCCGCCGCGAGCTACGGCGCGACGTCTACGTCTACGAGATCGTCAGCGAATTCCTCGTGCCGGGCATCGTTAGGGAGAGCCAGCAGCGACAGCTCCGCCTCGAGCGCGCCGAGGCCGAACGGCAGCTCGAGGCCCGGCGCCAGCTCCAGGGGCGCCAGCGCCGCCAGAGGATTACTCAGGGGGCCATCCTCGCGCTCCTCGGAATGGTAACGATCCTCAGCTTCGGAATCTGGTTGGCGCTCGACCAACGAAACCAGATCGAGCAGCTCTGGAAAGAAGCGCGCGGCGAGCAAACCGCCGCGGCGGCGGATTTAGCCCGTGCGCAAACAGCCCAAGAACTCGCCGAGGAGAAGTCGAGGGAGGCCGAGACGGCCAGGCAAGCCGCCGAGGCGAAGCTTGCGGCGGCCGTGGACGAACTGGAATTCGCCGACCTGCGGCCCCGGGAGACCGACGAGGCCTGGGCGGCGGTTCTGGGCTTGCAGCAGGCCAGCATACCAGCCGACGCGCGACCGCAGGACATCGCGCCGTCCGTTGTGCAGTCCTATGTCTTCTCCTCAAGCCTTTCGCACCCCCGCGCAGTCTACAGCGCGGTGTTCAGTCGGGATGGTGGACGCGTCGCGACCGCCGGCGAAGACGGCGCGGCACGCATCTGGGATCTCAGCCCCCGGCAGGAACGTGAGCTGCCGGCACATTCTGGCCGCGTGAACAGCGTAGCATTCAGCCCCGATGGCCTGTTGCTGGCCACTGCGGGCGACGATGGAACCGCCCGAGTGTGGAACCTCGCCACCGCCACCTTTCAGCAAGTAGCCGAGTTGCGCCGCCACACCGGCCGGGTTCTCAGCGTGGCCTTCCACCCGAGCGGCGAGTTCCTGGTAACTGCCAGCGCGGACCGAACGGCTTTGGTGTGGGACCCGTTTTCGGACGAGTCCTGGCAGCTTTTGGGACATACCGCGCCGGTGACGAGCGCCGCGTTCAGTCCGGATGGCGGGTCCGTGGTCACCACAAGCGACGATGGCACGGCCCGCTTATGGGACACCGCCACCTTGCAACCACTCGTTCAGCTGCGCCGCCATCGCGGCGCGGTAACCGGCGGCGCCTTCAGCCCAGATGGTCATTTCTTGGTCACCTCGGGTGCGGACCGGACCGCGCTGGTCTGGGATCTGCGCACCAGCGAGCCGATTGACGTCCTAGGCAGGCACACCGATCGTGTGATCGGCGCGGATTTTAGCATCGACGGGCTGGTGGCCACCGCGAGCGCCGATAGGTTGGCACGCGTCTGGGACCCGGAGACGGGTACGGTCGTGGTTGAGCTGCGCGGCCATACCGATCGGGTGTACAGCGCGGTCTTTAGCGCAGACGGCCGGCAGATGATCACCGCCAGTCGGGACAGAACGGCGCGCATCTGGACTGCGAGCTGACTGGGTGAGCCGTCCGTCCCGTTAGGCCAGCGGACCGATGAACACCCGCCGGCCACCAGAAACAAGGAGTTGGCATGGCCGACCTCCCGCAAAGCGATCCGACCCGCCGAGATGCTGGTGGCTTCCTGCCCGAGGTCCTCGACCGGACGGTCATCTCCATCCCGCTGCTCAGAGAACTCAAGCGAGAGGAGGCCGAGCTGCGGGAGGATCCGAGGACACAGACGGCTCTCTATCCGGTCGTGATTGACCTGAACCTCGAGTACTTCGGTGGTCGCAGCGCGGCGCGCGGTTGGGTCGTAGACGTGCTCGAACAGCTCATCGAGAAGAGTGGCCGTGCAGGCCACCAGATCAACCGTCCCAAGACGGATCTCAGCGAGCAATACGTCTTTGCTCGGCTCGACGGGCAGGTGATTCGCGAACTGGTGCGGCGCGACAGCCAGCCGCGCCAGGGGGACCGCGCCCTGCCACCGGCAACGATCGCGCAGCGAGCGATCTACCGCATTTGGCCGGACTTCCCGATCAAAGCGTTGCTCAATAAGTCGATCAGCACCGTCAAGGCCGACGCCGCCCGCATATCGTTCTCCGCCTTCGGTGACAACATCGTATGGGCGGTGCTCGACTCCGGCATCGACGGGACGCATCCGCACTTCAAGATGCATCGCAACCTGGAGCTAGACGAGCCGCTCGGGCACCTCGACTTCACTGGAGGCGATTGTCCGTTGGTCGACGCCTATGGCCACGGCACGCATGTGGCCGGCATCATCGGCGGCGAACTGGTCGCCTCCCTCGATGGATCAGCAGAGCACGCAATCCGCGCGGTAGCCCGGTACCGAGACGAGGACGGCGAAGCGCGCCATGAGATGCTCCAGTTGGGCACCATCTCCGGCATGGCTCCCCGCTGCAAGCTGCTTAGCCTCAAGGTGCTCGACGACAGCGGTGACGGGCTCGCCAGCAACCTCATCGCTGCTATCGAGCACATCCAGCGGATCAATGGTTATGGACGGCGACTGCGCATCCACGGTGTCAACATGAGCGTCGGCTACGACTTCGAGCCCGAGTGGTTCGCCTGCGGCCAGAGCCCGCTTTGCGTCGAAGTCGATCGTCTGGTCCGATCGGGGGTCGTCGTTGTCGTCGCCGCTGGGAACACCGGCTACGGCTACCAGCAGACAACCTTCCGCGGCGCCGTCGCGGCAGGACTCGGCGTTACGGTCAACGATCCGGGCAATGCAGAGTTGGCCATCACCGTCGGCTCCACGCACCGCGATATGCCCCATGTCTACGGCGTCTCGTACTTCTCGTCCAAGGGTCCCACGGGCGACGGACGCCTGAAGCCGGACCTGGTAGCGCCGGGCGAGAAGATCCTGTCGTGCGCCGCCGGTGAGGCGAAGAAGCGGGTCGAGGACTTCGACTACGACTATGTCGAGGACAGCGGGACCAGTATGGCAGCCCCTCACGTCTCGGGCGTCATCGCAGCCTTCCTCTCCGTACGACGTGAATTCAGCGGCCAGCCCGAGGCGGTGAAGCGCATTTTCGTGAGCACCGCGACCGATCTCAAACGGGACCGGAACTTCCAGGGCTACGGCCTCGTCGACTTGATGCGGGCTATCCAGTCGGTATAGAGGGAGGCCACATGCCGGATCTCTTCGGTTTTCCCTACTTCGAGGTCCAGTTCACCAGAACAGGCGCCGTGCACGACGAGAGCGAGGTACGCCAGCTTCTGGATTTCCTGGCCAGGCAGCCCCTCACTGACCTGCTCGTCATTGCCCACGGCTGGAACAACGACCTGGACGACGCCCGCGCTTTCCACCGCCGCTTCTTCGAGCATGTGCGCCGTGTCATGGACGCCAGCACAGTGGCCGCCATCAGAGCCCGGAGCTTCGCCATTGTCGCGATCCTGTGGCCCTCCAGGAAATTCGCTGACCGCGAGCTGATTCCGAGCGGTGCGGCCGCAGCTGGCTCGCCCGTCAGCGATGCCGCGCTCGAAGAGCAGCTGAACGAGCTGCGCGGTGCCCTCGACGATGGCGGCACGGACGCCGTGGTGGAGCGGGCCAGACAGCTCATCCCGCGACTGGAAGACAGCCCGGCCGCGCAACGCGAATTCGCCGACCTCATTCGGTCCGTGCTGCCGATCGCGACGGGGGACATCGAAGACGCCTCGGAGGCGCTCTTTCGCTTGCCGGGCGACGAGGTCATGAAGCGCCTCAGCAAACCTGTGCTCTCGGCGCGCCCGTCACAGCCTGCTGGCGCGGGTGGTGCCGCTCGCGCCGGCGCCGCTGCCGGCCTGCCGCAGTTCTTTAGCGGCATGAAGTCAGCCGCGCGCAATCTCCTCAATTACACGACCTACTACTTGATGAAAGAGCGCGCCGGCATCGTCGGCCGCCACGGCGTCAATGGCGTGCTCCGGGGCATCCAGAGCCAGCACCCGGATATCAAACTGCACCTGATCGGCCATAGCTTCGGTGGCCGTCTAGTCACGGCCGCGGCGGATGGGCCCGCAGGGCAAGCCACACTCAAGCTCGAGACGTTGACGCTCCTCCAGGCGGCCTTCTCGCACCACGCGTTCGACCAGCGTTTCGACGGCTCGCACGACGGCCTCTTCCGCACCGTGATCACCGGCGGCAAAGTCTCCGGGCCGGTGCTCATTACCCACACGCCGAACGACCAGGCCGTCGGCCTAGCCTACCCTATTGCCTCCCTTATGGCCGGCCAGGTTGCATCGGCACTGGGTGACCGCGACGACCTCTACGGAGGGCTGGGGCGCAATGGCGCGCAGAAAACGCCCGAGGCGAGCGATGGCCAGCTCCTCGCGGCCGGCGGCGACTACGAGTTCCAGGCGGGGCGTGTGCACAACCTGAGTGCCGACGCCTTTATCACGGATCACGGGGACATCTGCCGAGACGAGGTCGCGTACGCGGTGCTCAGCGCCGTCGCGACCACCTGACGTGCAAGGTCCGTCCCGCCGCCCCTCGCCCAACGGATCAAACCCTGCGTCATCGGGCGCTGGCTTGACCTGCTCTAAACTCCAGCCGGTATGCCAGAGATGAGGCCCATTACGGCCTTGACCGCAGCCAGATTCTTGTCCCAATCGGTCGTCTGTTGGTCCGGCAAGTCGATCTCAATGCCGTAGACCCCGACGCTGTCGAGCCAGTCCATGAACTGGCCAGTGAGCCGGTACTCAGTCCATGTCGCGATGTATGGATATCCCGTGATCGCTGCGGCGTGTTGTGCCAGGCCCGCGGCGATGCCTCCGCCGTCCTTGTCTGTTACGGAAACGATGCCGCTGTGGTAGGAGATGACGACTGTTATGGCATGACCTCGAATGAAGCCGGCGATGGCCTGCGTTTCAGGCTCGGAGAAAGGCGCCGCCCCTCCTGCGCCTCGCCGCATTCCCGAAGGGCCGTAGCGGCCGCCCACGCGTCCGAACGCGTCCGGGGACCAGTTCGGCGTGTCGAAATTGCGGTTGAGGTCAACGCCACGCGCGTTCCAGGCGGCTTCTGGGCCACTGCCCATCTCAATCCCATCAGGATTGGTGGTCGGCACGAAGTAGACGGCCAGTCCACGCGGAATCTCCACCGGGTGAGCGCGGAAGTGCTCGTGCATCAGCGACACGAGCCGCTCCGTATTTCTCTCCCAACCGCCGTGGATGCTGCCCATCAGAGCCAGCCGGATTTCGCCCGATCCGAGGCGGACTGCCTGTATGGGTCGGCCTTGCGCTGAACGACCGATCTCGAAGCACTCCTCGTCCGGAGCCGGTCGGACAATGCATGCTGTGACATTGGCCTCGGTCGGCGCATCGTCAGAAGCGATCGGCGCGACGACGCCGGTGAGGTCGCCTGTCGCCGCCTCTATGGGTGCTCCGAGTTCCGATCGCAGCGCGGTCGCTGGCCAGGGTTCCGTTGAGGAAATAGCGCTCTGCGAGCCATCTGGCGGCACCCCTGCCAGTGGACGGATGAACCAGCCAACTGCGAGGGCGCCCACGAGCGCGAGACCAGTAACGAATGCCGCCACAGTCACCGGCTTCGGGCGCGTAGTGTGCGTACGCTCTGGCGGGCGACGAGCCAACGTCACGCCGATACGTCTGCTGCTGGCGTCGCGGTAGCTCGACGATCGAGGCGACCTGCTGTGGTTTCACCCGCCCCGAGGTGCGGAAGCTCAGTCATAGTCGCCTTCGATGTCATCAATCTCCTTCGCGCAACTATACGCCCCTGCCGCGAGCCCCTGTTCTGCCCTAAGATTCTCCGATTGGCGGATCAGGGGGACGAACACCGGTGAAGATTGATGTCCACTCCCATTTCTACCCGCGTCCCTTCCTCGAGCTTGTGGACCGGCTGACGGAGAGGGCCGACGACGCTTGGACGCTGGGCGTGCGCAGGCTGCTCACCACGAAGATCGCCCAGGACCGGCGGATGGTGGACATCGAGGCGCACATTGATGACATGGACCACGCCGGTATCGACGTCGAGGCGCTCTCCCTCTCGATCCCGCATGCGTATTTCGACGATCCACAGGTCGCGGCTCAGCTGGCTACCATTGCCAACGACACCCTCGCCGACACCTGCGCGCGCTTCCCCAACCGTTTCAAGGGGTTCGCGGTCCTGCCCCTCCCGCACGTGGATGCCGCCATGCGCGAGCTGGACCGCGCCATCAGCACGCTCGGCCTGCACGGCGTCACCCTCGGGGCGAACATCAAGGGCCGCCACCTGGACGACGAAGCATTCCTGCCGCTCTACCGCGAGATCAATCGGCATCGGCTCACCGTCTTCCTGCACCCGATGATGCCGCCGGGGCAGGAGGAGATGGAGGACTACGATCTCTCGGCGGCAGTCGGGTTCATGATGGACAGCACTCTGGCCACACTGCGCCTCGTCTACCGCGGGGTGTTCGACGAGAACCCGGACCTGCGGTTCATCGTCCCGCACCTGGGGGGAATGATCCCCTACGTCTGGGACCGAATTCAGAGCTCGTATCGCACACGGCCCGAGGCCCGCCTCCATATCGACCACGCGCCCGGCGACTCGCTCCAGCGGCTCTACTACGACAGCGTCAACTTCCACCCGCCGGCTTGGCTGTGCGCCGCCGCCACCGTTGGCGTCGACCACATCGTTCTCGGCACCGACTACCCGTTCGCGCTCGGCAGCATGGAGCGCGCGATCGCCTGTATCGACGCTCTCGATATAACGGAGCACCAGCGCGAGATGATCTTCAGCGGTACCGCGCTGCAGCTCCTACGATGAGGACTGAGGACTGAGGACTGAGGACTGAGGACTGAGGACTGAGGACTGAGGACTGGACTTGGGATTTAGGACTGAGGTAATGGGATAGTGCCGGCGAGAACGGGCGCGGAATACCTGGCCGGGCTTCGAGACGATCGCGACATCTGGCTCGAGGGTGAACGCGTCGTCGACGTCGTTGCTCACCCGATCCTGGGCCGGATGGCCCGCACGCTGGCCGAGCTGTACGACCTCCAGTGGGACCCCGCGCTTCGCCAGAAGCTAACCTACGCCTCGCCGAGCAGCGGCCAGCCGGTGAGCCTGGCCTTCATCCAGGCCCGGAGCGTAGACGAGCTTGTGCGCCGGCGGCAGATGTTCGAGCGCTGGGCCGACTGCAGCGGCGGCATACTGGGACGCACGCCCGACTTCCTCAACGCTATCCTCGCCGGCTGTGCCTCCTCGTCGTGGTTCTTCGCGCGCAACGGCCTCGAGTATGCCGATCGCATCGCCGCGTACTATGAATGGTGCCGCGAACGCGATGCATGCGCAACGCACGCCTTCGTGGACCCGCAAACCAACCGCGCGCGCACGCAGACCGAGCAGGCTGACCCGAGCGTTCCTCTGCACATCGTCGGCGAGAGTGCCGACGGCCTCGTCGTCAGCGGCGCGCGCATGCTCGCCACGCTCGCGCCCTTCTCCGACGAGCTGATGGTATTCCCGTCCCCATCGCGTGTGGCGCCCTCCGACGCCCCAGAGTACGCCTTCGCCTTCGCTGTTCCCGTCGCCGCGCCCGGGTTGCGGTTCATTTGCCGGGAGAGCTTCGACGTGGGCCGCTCGCGGGCCGATCACCCCCTCGCCGCTCGCTACGAGGAGATGGATGCCGTCGCCGTGTTCCACGACGTAATCGTCCCGTGGGAGCGCGTTTTCCTGAAGGGCGACATCCTGCTGTGCAACCGCCTCTTCCGCGAGACGCCCGCCATTATGCACGGCATCCACCAGTTCACGACGAAGAACCTGGTGAAGGCCGAGCTGGTCCTGGGCGTCGCGAGCCTCGTCGCGGAGGGCATCGGCCGCACCGAGCTGCCCGCGTACCAGCAACTGCTGGGAGAGATCGTCGACTCCGTGGAGACGCTGCGCGCGCTCATTCGAAGGGCCGAGGTCGACGCCGTCGTCGACGACCAGGGTTTCTACCACCCGAACCCCGATACCATGAGCACCGCCCGGAACTACTTCCCAAGGGTCTATCCCCGGCTGATCGAGATCCTGCAGCTCATCGGGTCGAGCGGCCTCATGGCCACGCCAACGGAGCGCGACATGGAGACGCCGGAGCTCGTGTCGGACGTGGATAAGTACTACCAGGGGGCAACCCTGGCTGGGCGCGAACGCGTGCAGTTATTCCGCCTGGCGTGGGACCTGGCGTGCAGCTCGTTCGCCGGTCGGCAAGTCCTGTACGAGCGTTTCTTCGCGGGCGACCCGCAGACGCTGCTCGCGGGGCGATTCAACAGCTATGACCGCAGTGCTGCCGTCGCGCGCGCCAGGGCGTTACTGAACCGCGCTTCCCCTCTCCCGCCGGGAGAGGCCGGGCTCAGCCGCGACAGCGGGTGAGCCCGGGTGGAGGGCAGCCCCCTCATGCCTCGCAAGAGCATGCGTGATAGACTCCGACTTCGTCGTTGAATTGGAATCGGACCGGAGGACTCCAGTGCTGAAGCTCCGCGGCGCCTTCTCGCAGAACCCGCGCCTCGCCCCTCTCGTGGACGGGACGGTGCAGCCCGACGGCATCGAGATCGATTGGGAGATGGGTCCGCCCGGGCCCATGTTCCATCGCCATCTCAAGGACAATGAGTTCGACGTCTTCGAGTTCTCACTGTCGGACTACATGATCGTTCAGGACAGGCCGCACCTGCGCGAGCGCGGCTGGACGGCTCTCCCGATCTTCCTCAGCCGCGCTTTCCTGGCTTTGAACAGCTACGTCAACGTCCACTCCGGTGTCGAGAGCTTCGCTGACTTGAAGGGCAAGAGCTTCGGCCTTCCCGATTTCACCATGACCGCCGGCCTGTGGATGCGGGCGATGATCACGGAGCTGTACGGCGTCCACGCCAGGGACGTCGCCTGGTACAACGGCCGGCCGTATGAGAAGAGCCACGGCGTGCTCATGGGGCTCGACAAAGACCCGCCGGGCGTCACGCTCACCTGGCTCGAGCGTGGGGAGCAGGTCAACGCGATGCTCCACGCGGGCGAGATCGCCGCCGCGTATGGCGACTCCCTGGATGTGCCGATCACCGAAGGCCCGAACATCGCCAAACTCTTCGACGACGGTGGGCGCGGCTTCGTCGAAGAATTCTGTCGGAAGACCGGGTTCACGCCCGTGAACCACACCGTCGTCGTACAGCAGCGGGTCGTCGAGCGCGAGCCGTGGGCGGCGATGGCGCTATTCGACGCCTTCGAGCGGTCCAAACAGGAGGCGTACCGGCGGAACCCCGAGCGGGCGTACTTGCTTTTCCCGGGCATCGACCGCGACCAGCAGGCTGCGACGTTTGGGCCCGACCCTTACCCCTCCGGGCTGACGGCTAATCGCGCGATGCTGAAGATGGCGGCGCAGCAGTCCCTCGAGGAGGGGCTCACCCATCACCCCGCCGACGTTGACGGGCTGTTCTGGGAAACGGTGCGCGCGACCTGAGCCCCGCCCCCAGGCCAGGAATCCGTTCATTCGCGCGACGGGAGCTCTGGGACCCTGGCTGCCGAAGTGGCGTCGGGCGCGTAGGAACGCTTCGGATCGCCGGCCACCGGCATGCGGAAACGCATCTGGGTGTGCCCCAAGTTCGTTAGTGCGCTCGTGGGGAGACGCGCTCACCCCAACCCTCTCCCAGAGGGAGAGGGGGCAGCCGAATCGCCTCTCCCTCTGGGAGAGGCCGGCCGCAGCCCGCGAGAGCGGGCAAGGACGGGTGAGGGCGTGACTCCGACGGGCGCAGCGCACTAAGTCAGGGACACCCACGCATCTTGCTGGTGCGAAGCGTGCCCTTCGGGTGTTGTATGCTGCCGGAGGCCTGTTCCGCACGGAACGCAGCTATGGGGCGGGTTGAAATGTCTGTCGAAGCTACACTCGTCACCGCCGGTGTGGCGTGCGTCATCGCCGCAATCGTGGGCGGCGGCCTGAAGGCTTTCGGGATCGAGCTGCCCGTTCTCCAGTCGCCCGTCCGGCAGGGGGCATTGGCCGCCGTGGGGGTCGGCCTCCTTCTCCTGGGCCGGACCTGGACATCGGTCCCCGCTCCCACCCCTGGCGCAGCGGTCCCGGCCCCGGCGGCTGACCCACTGACCCGGCCGGCGGGTGAAGCCAGCTCCGCGCCGGCTTCCACTGGCACTGGGCCCGCAGGATCGAATCAACGTGCGGCTGCTACGCCCGTCACCATCGATGGGCCGCCAGTCGCGGTGACAACCAGCGCACCGGGCCAGCGAGTCCGCCTCGCCTTCGAAGCGCGGGCAGGCCAGGTGGTCAGCGTGACACACCGCGACTCGGGGGGGCTTTCGGGGCCTAGCACGCTGGCCGGCTGCGTCGGCGAATCGACCGTACTCCTGCGGCCGGACGGGCAGCAGCTCGCCGGCACTGTCTCGTGCGGACTGGTCGAGGCCACACGACTTCCCGTTGACGGCATCTATATCATTGAGGTGGCGATGCTTGATGCGTCGACCGCCGATCTCACCCTGTCGCTCCATGCGGTGCCCCAGTGAGGAACGGATCAGCAACATGATGTCCAGGAAGGAGGGCTGGCGATGCCGGGTAACGCGATAGTTTTCGTGCATGGGCGGGGGCTCAAGCCGCCCCCAGACGTCCTCCAGGACGAGTGGTGGAGCGCGCTCCGGACGGGCGTTCCTCCTGCACTTCACGACGCAGTGAGCGCCAGCGTGCAGCTCGCGTATTACGCCGACGTGCTCTATGACTCGTCGAACGTCGCGGGCGGTACTGCCACCGACGCCCAGATCACGATTCTTGGGACGGTGATGGAAACAGCCCTGCGTTTCTGGCTGCCGGGGGCCAGCCCGGCAGCACCCACCGGGGTGGCGGGCGGGAGCCCCGCAAGCGACGATGTCATCATGTTCGTCGAGGACGTCGTCAAGTATTTCGCATGGAATTACAGCGGCAAAGTGGCCAAGCCGCTCGTCGATATTCTGGACGGGCTGGCCGACCAGCAGGCCAACATCCTGATCATCTCGCACAGCCTGGGCACAATGGTGACCTATGACGTGCTGTGCGACCATGCTTACCACATCGATACCTGGGTGACGCTGGGCTCGCCGCTTGGGTGGACGCAGGATGTGTGGGCGCGTCTACCCCACGGGCTGATCGGCCTGATGCCAAACCTTCCGTTGCTGTCATCGGCTCTCGATGCGACTATCCTCGCCGCGCTCCGGCCTCGAGCCGCCGATCCGGCGGCCCCGTTGCGGCCGCCAACAACACGGCGCGAGTATCCCATGCCCACCCTGAGCTTCCCGCAAAGCGCCACGGTCGACCGCTGGCTGAATATCTGCGATCCCGGCGACCCGGTGGCGGCTCTGGATCCCAGCGTGGGCGACGACTTCCCCGCGGCGGACGGGAGCTCGCGAGCCATCGACGTCACCCTGCGGAATCCGGGGCGCAGGCCGGGGGACCCGGGTAGCGCACACAGCGACCCGGGCTATTTGAGCACCTGGCCGGTGGGGCAGACGGTTACAGATTTCTGGATTCGCAACCCGCCCGGAGGTTGAGACGTTACGCATGGTTAGCCATCATCCCGCTTCGCCGGCGCCATCTGGCGATGAAAACCCCGTCCGTCCCGGCGGGGGGCTGGGGGCGAAGCCCTCAGGAAAGAAGGGGCGGGTGGGTGGGCACTTCAGGTTAGGAGGAGAAGATGAGCAACGGCGAGTGGCGAGAGGTCTATTGGGGAGGCACTCCAGAAACTGAACGTCTGCACTTTGAAAAGCTCGCAGCGGACATTTTGAAGGTCCAGGCCAATGTGAAAAAACGGTCAGGCGCCGCCGACATCGGGCGCGCCTTTCATGCGAAAGCCATTGTTGCCACGCCAAATGCCGAGTTCCGCTTTTCCGAAGAGCTATCACCGGAGTTCCGCGCCGCGTTCGCTGCTCCAGGAGCAGCCTATCCCGTAACGGTCCGCATCTCCAACGCGTCCGGGGCACACCAACCAGATAAGGAGCGCGACCTGCGCGGCATCGCCTTGCGCGTGAAAGTGTCGGACCAGGAATACCACGACTTGCTGATGACGAACTTCCCGGTCCCGCACGCCCGTGACGCAAGGCAGTTCGTCGCGTTTGCCCTAGCAATGTCGGGCAGCCGTATCCTGGCGATCCCGAAGGTTCTCTGGTCAGTCGGTCCTTTAGAAGCGTTCCGCATGCTGCGCAACGTGTCCACGGCGTCGAAGCGGCCGGTTCGCAGCGTTGCGCTGGAGTCGTACTGGAGCAGGGGAGCCATGTTGTGGGGCGATGCCGGTCCGATTCGATATTTCCTCCGTCCCGCGCAAGGTGCTCAGCCGGCCGACGCGCCAGTCTCTGGAGATGCGAATTATCTACGGAGTGAGATTGGCAACCGCCTGTCGACCGCGGACGTAGTGTTCGACTTCTGCGTTCAGCGGTTCGTCGACGAGAATAAGACCCCGATAGAAAACGCGGCCAAGGGATGGAAGCAAAGCGACTCACCCGCGGTCTGCATAGCTCAAGTCACCCTACCCAGACAAGACATCTACACTACCGAAGCGGCCGAGGCTGCACGTGCCATAGAGGCCATGTCGTACAACCCGTGGCACACAACGGATGACTTTCGGCCTCTCGGTAATCTCAACCGCGCCAGAAAAGCTGTATATGAGGCCAGTGCTGCCCACCGGCAGAATCTGCGCTTCCTCACTGAGATTCCACTTCGCAACAGGGTCTCAGTCGCTCTATTGGGAACCCTCTTCAGGTGGGTGAATCAGTTCGTACCCTGGCACCGAATCCCATCCGTGTCGTTGCAATTGCTCCAACTGCAGCTGTTTCGGCAGGTGTTGCGACAGCGAAACCTGATTGATACCGAACCGCGGCCCGCTCCGCCGCAAGCGCAGCCGACGCCGTCCGCCCCGATCCCGGAGGCCGTCCGAACTGCGCGAACCTTCGACGGCACCTACAACGACCTTTCCAGTCCAGATATGGGCAAAGTGGATGCAGCCTTCGGCAGAAACATGGCGCCTCAGTACCTGCCGAATTTGCTTGATAGGCCGAACCCGGTGATCGTCAGCCGGGAGCTGCTTTATCGCGAGCATTTCATCCCGGCCACTTCGCTCAATGTGCTCGCGGCGGCATGGATTCAGTTTCAGGTGCACGACTGGGTACAGCATGCCCGCTATCCATTGGGGCAGAACGACGTCTCGGTCGCCCTACCGGAAGGCATGACGTGGCGCAATACGGTGACCGGGCCAGAGGAACCAGTCATGCGCATCGCACGGGACAGGCCGCTAAACGAGGCGCAGGCTGGATCTGCCGCGCCGTCGCTGGTATTCGGGAACACCACGTCCCATTGGTGGGACGGGTCGGAAGTTTATGGCACCACGTCGAAGCACGCCAATTCCTTGCGTGAAGGGGACAACCACGAAGGGCCAAAACTGCGGCTCGATAATGGCTATTTGCCGGAAGATACGGATGGTGCCGAGATCACCGGGTTCAGTGGGAGCTGGTGGCTGGGTCTGAGCTCGATGCACACTCTTTTCGCCCGGGAGCACAACTCGGTTTGCGATGCTCTGAGGTCCGCGTACCGAAACTGGAGCGACGAACGCATCTACCAGACCGCAAGGCTCATCGTGTCGGCGCTGATTGCGAAGATACACACAGTCGAATGGACTCCGGCCATTCTAGCCACAGAGACAGGCGCCGGAATCAGTGCGAGCTGGTTCGGCGCGCCAAGCGATTGGCTGACCCGGCTTGGTGTTTGGCTCACCGACGTGCACGCGTTCAAGGGGATACCCGAGACGACACCGGATCACCACACCGCACCATATTCGCTGACCGAGGAGTTTTTGACTGTCTACCGTATGCATCCGTTGTTGCCTGACGAATACAGACTCTATGACTATCGGACCGGGGAGCTTTTCGGGACTCATAGTTTCGGGGACATCCAGGGGAAAAAGACCGATGAAGTCATGCGCAACCGGGGCCTGGAAAACGTGCTTTACTCGCTGGGGATTTCGCATCCAGGCGCGATTACGCTCCACAACTATCCACGGTCGCTGCAAGAGTTTGAACGTGAAAACGGTGAACGGATTGATCTTGCGGTTGTCGATTTGGTTCGTGAACGCCAGCGGGGCATCCCGCGCTACAACGCCTTTCGCGAAGGCTTGCACAAACCTCGAGTAAAACGTTGGGAAGACCTCACGGAAAACTCGGAATCGGTACGAAGGCTAAAAGAGATCTATCGTGACATTGATAGTGTCGATACCATGGTTGGTTTGCTAGCTGAAACACCACCGCAGGGATTTGGGTTTAGTGACACCGCGTTCCGGATTTTCATTCTGATGGCCGGCCGGCGGCTGCAGAGTGACCGTTTTTTGAATGTGGACTTTCGGCCGGAAGTGTACTCGCCGCTGGGCCTTGATTGGGTCAATTCCAACAGCATGACGAGTGTCATTTTGCGGCACTGCCCGGAATTGGTCGCGTTTCTTCCGCGATCGAAGAGTGCGTTTGCTCCCTGGCGGGCACTTTCCGAGCATGAAGTGTGAAGCGGATGCAACGCACCGAGCAAGAGGGGGAGCAATGCGAATCTACGAGGCGATAGTCAAAGGACTCGAGAACATCGGCGTCGGGGCGGCCTTCGGCGGGGCGGGGGAGAGTGACGCGGGACTCATGTTGGCGCTAAAGCATTCCGCAAGAATCAAACCGGTGATTACACGCAACGAGCAGGCGGCCTCGTTCATGGCGTGTGGATACGCGATGTTCACCGATCGACTCGGCGTCTGCTTTTCGACTGCCGGCCCCGGGGCGTTCAACCTGATCTCCGGCTTGTCGGTCGCCTTGATGGACTCGTATCCAGTCCTCGCGATCACCGGAGCGTCTACGCTGAAATGGAGAGGGAAAGGCTCCCTCAATGAAACCTCGGGGATCGGCCGCACTCCGAACGGCCAGTCGGTATTCGATGCGATCACGAAGAAATCAATTGAGCTCACGGACGTGGCGCAGACGTGTGGCGCGTTGGAGGAGTTGGTGAACCTCGCGTTCGCGGGGCGCCCCGGTCCGGTGCACCTCGCGGTGCCAGCAGACCTCACCGACCCGGACATCTCCGTTGACAACTATCGTGATATGCGGCTCGACGTACAGCCGATCCGGCCAGACCCAGCGTCGCTCCAGGCGGCTGCCGGCGCCATCGCGGACGCGGTGCGCAACGGCAAGCGTGTCCTAGTGCTCGCCGGCTACGGAGCCGTGCGGAGCCACGCGGGCCGGGACCTGCAGGCATTTGTGGAGCGGTTTCAGATTCCAGTGATCACGACCATGGACGGCAAGGGGATCATCCCTGAGGAGCATCCCCTTGCGGTCGGTGTGCTTGGACTTTCTGGCCATTCGAGCGCTCGGAAGGCATTCCAGGACGCAGACATAGTGGTGGCAATCGGCAATTCCTTCGCGCAGCACGCGACGTTTAACTTCCAAGAAGACCTGTTCGACGGCAAAACGCTGATCCAGATCAACATCGGCCAGGAAGAGATCGACAAGGTATACAAGGCCACCTACTCCATCCGCGCGGATGCCAGGTTGGCGATTGTCGGCCTCGCTGAGGAGATGTCCCGAACTGTGAGCAGCGTACCAGTTCGCGACTTTGAGACGCAGGACTATGAAACCGAGAAGATCCTTGGTCTCGGACGGCTGATCAATCCCGGTGAGCTTACGCAGTCGCTATCGCGACTGTTGCCCGACAATGCTATCGTGCTCGGCGACGCCGGCACCCACAGTGCTTGGCTCGCCTACTACCTGGAGTTGCGGGAGGGACAGTATTTCCGCAAGCCGGGGACGTTCGCCCCGATGGCCGGCAACACCAACGGCGCCCTTGGCGTGAAATGCGCCTATCCTGACCGAACCGTCGTCGTCGGCTGTGGCGACGGCTGCTACCTCATGTCCGGCTTCGAGCTGCTGACCGCCGTGGAATACGACATCCCCGTCATATGGATCATCTTCGACGACGACGAGTTCAAGCTCATCAAACTCGAACAGCTCGTGACCTACCACGAGACTGCCCTCGTCGAGTTCAAGAATCCCGACTACGTAGCCTACGCCAACGCTTGCGGCGCGGACGGCTACCGGGTCGAAACCCTTGAGGAGTTCGAAGAAGCCTTCAAGGCGGCGGTTGATTCCGGAAAACCCACATTGATCGATGCCAAAATCACACGATTGGCTCTTCCACACTACAGCCCTTCACTGGAAGGGCTCCCGAAAAGCATCGTCGAGGGGACGTGGGAAGCGATTCGGAGGTGGTTCGGCTTGCCCTCCCAATGAGGTAAGGCACGACCGGACTCGGACAACACCTGGAGGAGGCTCGCCATGAACCCACAGATGACCGACCATCCGGGCATCGCGGATCTGCTCGCCCGGCCTCTGGCTGACACGATTTGGCGACGCCGCACGCACCGTGTCAGCAGCGGCATCATGAAGGTCGCCGCAGGTTCGATGACCTACACGTCGGAAGCAGACCCCCAGCCGCTCGGCGATCTTGAAGAGGCCGTGCTCGTGGCTGCCACCGGCTGCACCGGACTGACCATGCCGGATCGGCCTTTTGAGGATCCCTCCACCGGAACAGCCGTCATGGCGAAGCCCAATCTGACGATGGATGGGCGCACGGCAGGAAGTCCTGACAACGCCCAGGGGACCCATTTCTTCCTGATCAACGACAGCGGTACCTATTTCCTGAAACGGTTGCCCTCCCTTGAAGTAGACGATCCGTTCGACCCCGACACGCTCGTGGCGCGCGCCGCCGAGGCCAAAGTCAAATTGCTGGACAGACGGCTCGACGTCGCCGAGGGCGAGCGTGAGTTCCCGGCCTACCTGGATTCAAACCGCTTTCTCTCGAATCTGCCAGGGACCACCGTGCTCTTGCCGGTGGTTGATCTGTCCCATCAGTACATCAATGGCTTGATGTATCTCTTGACGCAGCCGGACGGGGCGCGACCCACGCTGGTTGATGACCGCAATTTCTATCGGAGCGCCGGCGTGAAACGCTGGATAAGGTCGGGTTTTCTAAATAAGGACCTGAAAGTTCCTCTCGGCGTGATTGGTTCTTTGCGCACGCAGATCGAGGCGGATCTGCTGCTGCAGAATCTGTTCCTCGTCGCCGAGGCGCTCGGACTGGGCGCGTGGATCCATGCAACCATCAGCCCCCCGGTCCTGAACGGGGACCCGAAGTTCATCGACCGTTATGGCCCCATGCTGGGGTTTGAACATGTGGTTCCGCGTTGGCGGCCCTGGGACTTGTTCCGCTGGCACGTGCCGTGGCCGAGCTATGCAGACCTGCGGGCCCACCCGGTGGCTCTCAGGCACAACGGCGAGTATCTCATCAAGGCAAAGTGCCCGCCGAATTATGCATCCATGGACCAGGCGATCGATACGGTCGTCGACGCCAAATTCGGTTCGGAGGGCATCTATAACGACCGCCAACTGTTCCAGCGGATTTACAAGGACGACTACAGCGAGCGTTATCTTAACGAGGCCAAAGCCTACAACGCGGATGTGATCGCTTGTGTCAGGGACGTTTGCAATTACATCCACGATACCCATGGGCGATTTCCCGCTCATTGCGAAGCCATTCATGTTCCTGGGATTTGGCTTCAGGTTCATCACGTTGAGATCCCTTATTACGACAGGTTCTTTCGGAATGGTCTCTCAGACGCCCAACGCCAGCACGACGCGCTTTGGCACAGACGGTGATGTGAAGAGCAATCGTTGCTTCAGCAGGACACCTCCTGGGCCGCTTGCCAGCGCGCCAACCGCTCGGCCCGGCGCCGCTGCCTCGCTCGGTTCGACAGCTGCGCTATGACTCCGAGGGTCAGGGTGGCCAGAGCGACGAGCCCAGCGGCCGCCGTCACCCGGATGCCGAGCGCCACTGCATACGGCTCGTAGCGAAGCTCGACTACGTGTTCGCCGGGCGGAAGCGGCACCGCGCGGAACAGCGAGTTCGCCTGCAGCACCTCGGTCTCCTGGCCATCGACGGTCGCGCGCCAGCCGGGGAAGAAGTTCGCCACGTGGACGAAGTAGCCGCCGTCCGGTGCCGTGGCGCGATAGGCCACGCGATCGGTCTCGGCGAGGAGCGCCTCCGCGGGGGCGAGCCCCCGAGCCTGAGGGTTTGAGCTACCCCCCGCGGCCAACGAGATCGGAAGCTCGCCGGGCTCGAGCATCACTTCTCGTGCGGGGTCGAACCGCGTGTCCAGCATCGCCGAGAGGGCGTTATATCCGTCGGGCGCGACCCGCGCCGAGGGCACGACATACGCGCGTGGGAAGGACGCCAGATTCTCGATCACCATGATTTCATCGTCCCGATAGATACGGCGCAGCTTGGTCCGCATCCTCTGGGTCACGCCCGCAGTCTCGCCAGTCTCGAAGTTGTAGAGGCCGAGCCCGTAGACTTCGATGCCCCCCAGAGGATGGAGATAGCGCAGCTCGATGCGATCGACGCGCATGTATCTCGGCAGGTCGTATTCGGAGTAATAGAAGTAGAGGTCGTAGCGAGAGCCGTCGAGCAGGAATACGTCGGGCCGCCGGAAGGCGATCTCAGCGGGCTGCTCATGCCTGACCCTGCCCGCGATGTCGGATCGATCGTAGGCCCACTCTCCCACCTGCAGCCCGGCGCGTGCGTGGATCACGACGGGTTCCCCCTCGTCCGGGACAACCGTGACCTGGGCCACAATATCCCCTTGGGGAATGTCAATCGCTCGTGTGAGCGCGGCCACCATCTGGATCCTGTCTCCGGGCTCGAAGCCCAAACTGTACGACTCGAGTCCCCCGATGCTGTCCCGAGCGCCGAGCATCAAGGGACGCTCGGGATCGAATGGAACCTGGCGGTAGGACGGCAACGCCCGAGGCCGAGCGGTGTCCACGATGTATCTCACGTTCGCCAGGTCGAGCAGCTCATTCTCAATGCTCTGAATCGTGGCCCAATAGGCGAAGCTTCGGCGTGATTCCAAAGAGCTGTAGCCGCCGATATCCTCAATGCGGAAGGGTACGAGGCGGTTGAACTCCAGCGACGGTATCGTGCCCGGCGTAAACACCCGCCAGTTGCCGAGGAGGTCGGCGCCCTGCCTTGTGCTCGCCACAGATGCCAGGAACTCGATACCTGGCGTTATCTGGATAACCTGATCGACCGAGGTCTTGCGGTGGAAGCTCATGCCGAAGGCCAGCAGGTCGAGCGTTACGACCGCGGCGAGGGCGAGCTGCCACACCGCCGACGCGCGGCGCGCCAGAGTGGCGCCGAGCGCCAGGGCCAGCCCGAGGCCCACGAGCCCGAGCGCGAAGGCAGTCCGCGGCGTATCCAAGTCCAGCGAGTGCAACAACCCGTGATAGACGTCGGCGACTTCGATTCCCGCCTCGTGATGCCGCAAAGACAGATATGTGCTCTCGAGCCACGCCATTGCCCCGGCGGGGTCAGCCACGAGAGACGAGCGCAGGTTCAACATCGCAATGACCAGTGCGGCCGCGGCGACAGCCAGGCCACCAAACAGCCCGGCTGTTGCTGCCATCCGTAACCCCTTTCGGCTGGCGGCGTGCTCGGTGAGCGCATGGAGGCCGAAGGCAGCGAGGACCGCGAGTGCGAACACAACCAGGAGCGTGTATCTCCCCGGCACCCGGAACGCGGAGAAGCCCGGGAGGCCCCACATGAGCCCGTAAAGATCGAACGGTGCGTAGCTGGCAAAGGCAAGCCACGCAGCGACCGCCCCGAGCAGCACGAAGTACAACGCCTCCCGGCGGCGTGCGAGGACCGCGCCGGCGATCGCCAGGATCAGGGGGATGATGCCCACGTAGGGGGTCGTCTCCCAGTTCGCCCACAGCGACCAGTACTCGCTCTCTGGTCCGCGGAAGAAGTAAGGGAAGACCAGCGTGATGAGATTGTGCATGGGTAGGGCATAGCTGGTGGCGTAGAGGTAGTCGGGCTGCGAGCCACGATAGGTGGCCGCCCCCATCTCAGCCAGGGGCAGCAGTTGGACGGCCGCGAGCGCTAGCCCCAGCCCCCCAACGTAACATCCGACCCACACGATCAGCCCCGCGCTCGCCAGGGTGTGGCGTGCCAAACAGGCCGCGGAGCGGCGACCGCCGTGGCGGAGGGCGCCGGGGTCTTCCCCTCTCCCTTTCGAAGGGGGAGAGGGTTGGGGTGAGGGGGCCCCTTCGGATTGCGGATTGCGGATTGCGGATTGCGGATTGGTCGTGCCCCCGCTTGCTCTGCCCACCGGTCCTAATACCACCCGGAACACTACGTACGTCGCGAAGGCGAGGAGGACCATGGCCAGCACCTGCGGGTGCAGCCCGAGCGCGGCCATCGCCAGCGCGACGGCCGCTGCCGTCAGGAACCCCTGGCGGGCCCATCCCGCTCGCCGGAGCCCCGCCTCGGTGGCAGCGAGAAGCAGGGGCAGCCAGGCGGCCGTTCGGGTGATGTTCTCGTGGTGCTGCTGGTGCAAAAAGAAGCTGCCGAGGCCGAACGTCAGCGCGCCTACGATTGAGGGGAGGCGGCGGAGCCCGAGCGCCCGACACAGCAGGTACGTACCAACGGCGGCGATGAGGACGCTGCTCACCCGCAGCCACACGAAGGCCTGAGCCATTGGGAGCGCGTAGAGCAATGCCAGGTGGAGGGGGTACGCCAGGCCGATCTCGCCGTCGGCGAAGATGGGATAGCCGCCGAAGATGTACGGGTTCCAGAGGGGGAAGAGGCCAGACCTGAGCTCGCTCGCGAACCAGGCTGCCAGCGGGTAGAAGAATACTTCGGTGTCGTTCTGGAAGGCGATCATGCCACCGGCGATGGCCTCGCGGAAGGAGACGAGGACGACGACTGCCAGCGCGCCCACCGCCACAAGGTCGCCCGCGGATGGACTCAGCAAGCCGATCAGTCGTACCCATCTCGCGGTGACCGCGGCGACTGCGCGGCCCCAGGGGCGGCGCAGCAGGCGGAGATTGCCTGGTATCTGCGGTCTTCGAAGCCGGGGACGCGGTTGGGTCAGCATGCGTCTAGCATCGAGTTACGAGTTCAGAGTTCCGAGCTCCAAGCGGTACCTGCTCGAAACCCGAAACGCGAAACCCGAAACTCTCCATCAAGCGCGTCCGACCGCCACCGCGGAGAGGCCGAAGGGCAGCGATATCCGTCGTGCGACCAGCGCTTCAACTTTCAGGATGGCTTCGAAGGCGAGGTTGATCGGCGGCGGGGGCACGCTCAGGTCGGCCGGGGCCCACGGCAGGAAGCCCTCGAGCGTCCGCTTCAGCACTGCCAGAGGGAAAAGCACCATGTTGGCATACCCGGCCGTAACGACCTGGAATCCGGCGGAGCGCATGCGCTCGGCGAGCTGGTGCGCAGTGAGCCGCCGCTGGGTGTGGATCGCAACGTCGTGGGCGCCGCGAAGCCAGTTGTAGGCAGGCTCGCGGAGGACGGCGATGCCTCCTGGCTTCAGAACGCGCCGGAAATCCGCCAGGGCCCTGCGCTCATCCACCACGCCGCGATGGTACAGCACGTCGAAGCAGGTGAGCGCGTCGAACGTGGCGTCTGGGAAAGGCAGACGTTCGATCGACGCACGCGCGAGCCGTTTGAGTCCCCGCGACTTTGCGAAGCGGAGCGCCTCGGCTGAGAAATCGACGCCGGTAACTGTCCCAATGCTCGCGAGAAACGCCGTCGTGCCGCCCGTCCCACAGCCAGCGTCGAGGAGGGAGTAGGTGCGCCCTGGGGCGAGGTGTTGCCGAAGCAACGACTCGGCGCTGTGGCGGATGCCCCGGTACCACCAGTGCACGTCCTCCACCTGGTACATGATCGCGTACTGCTCAGGGTCCATCCGAGTCCCAAGTCTCAAGCCCCAAGTCTAAAGTCCAAGCCCGTACCTAACGGACTTGGGACTTGGGACTCGGGACCTGAGCAGCTCGAGGCAATAATGTCGGTAGTTTTGCACTGCGAGCATTCACCCTCTCCCCAGCCCTCCCCCGTCAAGGGGGAGGGAGTACCGCTATCCCCTCCCCCCTCGTGGGGGAGGGTTAGGGAGAGGGGGCCTCGTAGCTGATTTCTACGAAGCATTTCGATGACCTTGCTTAGGACTGCAGGATGTCGTGGAGGGCGGCGCATACGGTCGTCTGCTCGCTTTCGGAGAGCGTGGGGAACATGGGGAGCGAAAAGATCTCCCGCGCCGCCGCCTCCGTCTCGGGAAGGTCACCCTCACGATATCCCAGCCACTGATACGCGCGCATCTTGTGAATTGGCCAGCGGTAGCTCACGTTGACGAGGATTTCTCGCTTCGCCAGCTCCTCGATGATCCTGTCTCGCTCGGGATGGCGCGCCACATAGAGGTAATAGGCGTGGGTGTTGCCCTCCCCAATCATCGGTAGCCCGATCGGCGCATCGGACAGTTCGAGGTCGTAGCGGCGTGCGATCGCCTGTCGCCGTGCAATGTATGCATCCAGACGGTCGAGCTTGGTCAGTAAGATGGCGGCGTGGACCTCATCCAGCCGTGAGTTGTACCCGTGCTCCTCGGCGTAATACTCCTGCTCCATCCCATACATGCGCAAGCGGCGCACGCGGGCCGCGAGCTCCTCGTCGTCGGTCACCACCATGCCGCCGTCGCCATAGCCCCCCAAGATCTTCGTGGGGTAAAAGGAGAAGGCGGCGATGTCCGACATGGCTCCAGCCTTTCGGCCGCCGCGCATGGCGCCGTGGCTCTGCGCACAGTCCTCCACCACCCTCAGACCACGGCGCCGTGCAACCTCTTGTGCCACCTCCATCCGCACACACTGGCCGAACAGGTGGACCACGAGGATGCACTTCGTGCGTGGCGTCACCGCCTCATCGAGCCGGGCCACGTCCATCAGGTAAGTCGAAGGGTCGATGTCCACGAAGCGCGCCTTCGCTCCGGTGGAGATGATGGCAGCGACGGTCGGGACTGCCGTGTTGGCGACGGTGATTACTTCATCGCCCGGGCCAATGTTCAGGGCTTTGAGCGCGAGGAAGATGGCGTCGGTGCCGCTATTGACGCCCACCCCGAAGCGCACGCCGCAGTAGCGTGCGAAGCGCTCTTCGAAAGTCCGAACGTTCTCCCCCAGGATGAGGCGACCCGAGCGGAAGACGCGCTCCACCGCCTCGGCGATTTCCGAGCGTTCCGCTTCGTACTCGGCTCGGTAGTCCCACACCTGAATCGGCATGCGTCACCCGGGGATGGCGGCGGCTCTGAGCTGTTCCAGTGCACGAGCATCCGCCAGCAAGTCTTCCATGAGGGGCTCCCAGGTACCCGCGGCGATGCGCTCGAACACGCACTGGAAGAACAGGGCGAATGGATCGGCCGGGGGAACCTCGACGGCCGCAGTCTCAGCCTGCCGCGTCACGCGAATCGTATTCGGCGCATCCGGTGCGATCGTGAAGATCCGGTCTACCTCCACGCCAACGGTGGCGCCCAGGATGTCGACGCGATTGCGGTAGGCCGTGTCGAAACCGAAATGGCCGACCACCGACTTTTCGCCCGGATAGCACGCCAGCATGCTGAAGCCGGTCTCCACGTCCTCCGCGCCGCCCCTGCTCGTCACCTGGGCATGGAGCGCCTGTGGTTGGCTCCCGAAGAACACCCTCCCGACGGAGACTGCGTACGGCCCCAGATCCCAGAGAGCTCCACCGCCGAGCGAGCGGCGATAGCGGAAGTTCCTGGGGTCGAGCGGCGGAAAGGAGAACGTCGCAGAGATACGAAGTGGTTGGCAGCCTGCGTCGTGGAACATGCGCCGCGCCATTGCAACTTGCGGATGGTAGGCGAACACCGTCGCCTCGGCCAGGCAGACGCCGTGCTGGCGTGCCAGCTCGACTGCCCGTTCGGCGCGCCCCAGCCCCAGGAAGGCAGGCTTGTCCACGACGACGTGCCTGCCGCGAGCGATCGCTGCCTCCGCCCACCTTCCATGCTCGGCATTCACCAGCGAAACGTAGACCACGTCGGCCGGGCTCGCCGCTAACGCGGGCTCGTAGTCCTCGTAGAGGTCGCCAGCTATCCCCCGGGGTCGCGCCCACTCGCTGCCCTTGGTGCGCGTGGCGATATCAATCCGAGCCAGGTCCCGGAGACCATTCAGCGCGGGCAGCACGCGCCGCGTTACCAGGTTCGAGAGGCCGAGGATCAGCAGGTTCAAATCAGGCTCAGGCAGCCGAGGAGGTTACGCGCCTCAATATTCACATGGCCGTGGCGGAGGAGATCGTTGAGCTGCCTGAGGGTGACCCAGCAATACCCGTCCGAAAGCTGGGGGTTCTCGTCGGCAGGCAGCTCGACGACGCGGTAGTCGTTCTCGACGTGATAAAAGCGGCCGCCTTCTTCTGCCTGCGTACACGAGTAACGCACACGCTCGGCCGGCGCGCCGACGACGAGGTCCGCCAGAGGCGGCCACGACGCGGGGTCGCTGATGCATTCGGCGCCAAGGACGCACTGAACGGTCGGCCCCACGGACAGGATGTCAACGTTGCCGGGCTCAACCTTCGCCTGGATCAAGAAATGGAGGACGCCATTGATGCGCTTGATGAGGAATCCGATGAGCCCTTTCTCGACCGATTTGACAAGGGGCTGGTCCCAGCGGGCCACCTCGCGGCTGGTCGCCTCGACGCGCACTCCTACGACCGAGAAGTATTGTCCGCCGTCGTGGGCGATGGCGAAATGGTCCCGGCTCCACGCATCCACCGTGCGAAGCGGGACGCGCTCGATTCTGAGCTCGTAGCGGCAGCGCAGATCCGCGAGCCAGCTCAGAACTTCGTCGTCGCCGTGCATCGCCTGGCCACACTCGAGCATCGATTCGAAGAGAGCCATCCCGAAGTCGCCCGCGGGTGCCGCGGGAGCGCTTGCGGAGTCCCACCCGTTCGCGACGAGGGGAATGCAGGAGAGGACAGTGCGTGCTTCCATGCTGACAAGGTTCGGGATACGGAGCAGCTGCTTCACCTGGCCCATCGTGAGCCACCGATAGTTGTCGAAGACAGGAACGTCGCCGGCCGCGAGGACGACCATGTTGCGGTTTCGCTTCCCCAGGAACGCCGACGCCTGTTCGAACTGGAGCTGGTCCACAAGCCGGGTGGATCGCGTCAGGTCGAGGAAGTACTCGACGTAACGAGGACGCGAGCCCTGGTGGACCTGCGTGTAATTGCTCCTCGTAGCCTGCACGGTCGGAGTCAGCTGGACCGGTGAAGGGTTGCCGGGCTCCATTTTGGCCTGCATCAGGAAATGGAGGACGCCGTCGAACTCCTTGGCGACGATCCCGAGGATCCCGATTTCCGGCTGATCGATGATCGGCTGCTCCCATCGGGCGACGGGCCCCGCGTTGGTCTCCACCCGGATGCCCTCGACTCTGAAGAACTTCCCGCTCTTGTGAACGAGGTTGCCAGTCGACTCTTCGAACGACCATCCGTCCACGCATTCGAGAGGGATCGGCTCCACGCTGAACGGACTGGCGGCGCTTCTGCTCGACAACCACTCGAGCGCCTCGCTCGTGCTCTGGAACGGGCTAGCTTCCGTCATGGCGGAGCGCAAGAACGCTCGCTCCTTCCAGTCTCGTGGCGAGCGCCTCGGCCTTGTCCCCGGTCCCCTGTCCCCTGTCCCCTGCATGTTAGTACAAGATCGCCGACGTTTGTGGCCCCCCTCTCCCTAGCCCTCCCCGCCAGGGGGGAGGGGACAGGCCCGCGACACCCTCCCCCCTCGACGGGGGAGGGTGGGGGAGAGGTTGAAACCCGTGGGTCACGGATTTACGCGACGCTGTACTAGGCATGCGATGTGAGCCTCAGGTATTCGTCCCAGTCGCGGATCACTTTCGGGGGATCGTAGTGCGTGCTGGCAGCCGCCAGGCAGACGGTTTCGGGCGTGAAGTCGTACAGCCTGGCCCAGATCATCGCCGGGATGAACAGCCCCAGGCTCGGCCGGGCCAGCTCGTAGGTTGCGCAATGCAAGGCATCGCGCAAGTCTACGCGCATCGTGCCGTGCAGGCAGACCAGGAGCTGGTCGGTGTCCGGGTGGGCATGGCCTCCTCGCTCGAAGGGAGGAGTGACCCCGTACACGTAGTAGATCCGTCGAATCGGGAACGGGACTTCGGCATCGGTCTCCATGGCCGAGAGGAAGCCGCGCGCATCCCCGTGGGTCGGGATCTCTACGGTTCGCGCGCCGGCCAGCTTCGCCATGCTCTCCGTCCCTGAGCGGACTGCGACGGCCGTTGGTGCGAAGGTCGGAGTGTCTCCCGGGAGGTCACGTCAGCCGGGCGTCCGGGAGCTGGGGGCGGCAACGGCTGGCGCATGCCCGTCCTGGATCGGAGCGGCGACGGCATGCGGGCTCGACGACTCCTTTTTGAGCACCAGACGCTGCCAGAGCCGCATGAGATCCAATCCGGTGCGGAACACGCGGCGGAAGTTGAAGAACTGGGATATCCCGAACGCACGGTGGTAGTGATGGACCGGCACCTGAACGATTCGGAACCCGGCGTCCTGGATTTTCTTCATCAGCTCGACGCAGATGATGCCGCTGTTGGACTCCAGATGCACGACGTCGAAAACGTGGCGGCGGATCAGCCGGAAATCGCAGTCCACGTCCTGTAGCTTCAGGCCGAAGGCGATGCGCACGACGTGGTGGTAGACGCGGCCGATGACCTTGCGGCTGATAGGGTCGTTGCGGTGGATCTTGTAGCCGTTCACCATGTCTACGTCGTCGCGGAGGACCTTGTAGAGGACCGCCCATTCGCGCGGGTCGTACTGGGCGTCCCCATCAGTGTAGAAAACCAGATCCTTCGTGGCGTTGCCGAAGCCGCTGCGCAGCGCACCTCCGTACCCGCGGTTGATGGGATGGGTGACGACACGCAGCTGTGGATATCGGGTCCGCAAGTCGGCGAGGATCTCGCCACAGTGGTCGGGGCTGCCATCGTTGACGACGATAATCTCGTAGTCGTCGGTGAGCTGGCGGAGCGTCATGTCGGCGACGACCACCATAGAGGCTATGGTGCCGCTGTCATTGTAGGCAGGGAAGAACCCGGTCATGCTCTCCGGCAATGGGCTGCATGCCTCCCGGGTCTGAGTCTGGCTGAGGGGATCCGCACGGGGGCGAACCGCGCAGCACGGTACCAGAAGGCCGGGCCAAGCGTCAAGCTCGCTACGCTACTCAGGTGCGCCCTGAGTTAGCGCGGTTACGCCGGACGTGAAAAAGGCGGGTGTGCCAAGCCAGCCCCCTCCCCCCTTGCGGGGGAGGGCTGGGGTGGGGGGTAGTATCTCCCAAGTACACCATGACGGATCAACGCCCCCATCCGGTGTGGCCACACACTGACTCTGGTAGGTTCCGGGATGGGAGCGCCGGCCCAAATCGGGTGCTTCGTCTTGCGCTGGCCGCGGCCGCTACCCCCCACCCTAACCCTCCCCCTCAAGGGGGGAGGGGACAAACCCCTCGCCCGTCGCGCAACTAGCCGGCGGCGAGGGCAGGCGACGCGTTTTCTCGAAGAGGACGACCCAGGCCCGGGTGCTAGGGCTCGCGAGCGCGCACGACGTTGTAGGCGAGGATAGGGCGCAGCAACCCCTTCAGCTGCAGGTCTCCTATCGGCTCCAGCTCGACCGCGTCCTCCACGGCAGCGAACACCCGCTGGTTCACGAGGATCTGGCTGTCAGCCGCTTCCGCGCACAGCCGGGCGGCCACGTTGGTGACCGCGCCTATGGCGCCGTAGTCGAAACGCCCCTCGAAGCCGATGCGGCCGAGAGTGGCATACCCGGTGGCAATGCCGACACCGAATCCCAGGCTGTAGCCGTGCCTCCGCCAGCTTTCGGCCAGCGCCGCCGCCCGGTGGCGCATGGCCAGCGCCATCCGCGTGGCCCTGAGCGCCGGGTCGGGGCAAGGCACCGGGTCGTTGAAGAAGATCATCATGCCGTCCCCGGCGAAGTGCTCCAGAGTGCCCTCGTGGCTGAAGATAAGCTCGCCCATGGCCGCGTGGTACTCCCGCAACACCCGCATGAGCTCCTCTGGCTCCGCGATCTCGGCGAAAGCGGTAAACCCGCGCAGGTCGCAGAAGGCGACGGTGATCTCCTGGCGGTGGCTTTCCAGCGCCTTGTCTCCGCCCTGGGAGCCGATCAGATCTGCGACCTGCGGGGACAGAAACCTTCTGAGGCCGTTCAGCCGCTGCAGCTCCTCAACCTGCTGTCGGACCCGGTCTTCGAGAGTCCTGTTCAGCTCGACAAGCTCGGCGGCCTGGGCTTCGATCGTGGTGAGGTGGCGCTTCTCCTGGTCGCGAAGGCGTTTCTTCTCGAGGCATGCTCCGACGCGCGCCTGGAGGAGTACGAGGTCAAACGGTTTCGAGAGATAGTCCTCTGCACCCATCTCGAGGCAGCGGGCGATACTCTCGACCTCATCCAGGGCGGAGATCATGATGAAGGGGATGTCCCGCAGATGCTCATCAGCGTGCCGCAGCTCCAGCATCTGGTAACCGCTCATCTCGGGCATGAGCACGTCAAGCAGCACCAGATCGATGTCTGCCCGCTCGAGTAGCTGCAGCGCCTCCCGCCCGCTAGCTGCGCTCGATACCCGATAGCCTAGCCGCTCGAGCCGCCGGGCGAGCACGTCGCGGTTCACCTTGTTGTCGTCGACAACGAGCAAAGACGCGGGATCGGTCTCGGCCACCTGGATCGGCACCCCAGCGCGCGCAGGTATCGACTCGGACTCCTCGGCCTCATCCACGCCCACGTCGATGAGGCCGAGGAGCTCGTTGGCGGCAGCCTCGATAGGCTGGAGGTCCGCGGCCACCTCCGGCCGATCGGTAGACACAGCCAGCAGGTCCCGGGTGCGCTCGGCCACATCGCGGAGCAGCTCGGCCATAGCGCTCCGAATTCCGCTGTCCTGCCCGGGGGAGATGATCCCATCGTCCGCCTGTCGCAGCAGCTCGTCGACGAGGCCAAGGATTTTTCGCCCATCGGCTTGGATGGCCTTCAACTGAGGCACCAGGGCCTCGATGCCCTGCTCGCCGGCCTCCTCGAGGAGCAACTCGCTGCACCCCAGGATGTGGTTAACGGGGGTGCGCAGCTCGTGCCGTGCTGCGCGAGCTATGGCTCCCTCCCCCTCGACGGGGGGGAGCCTGCCCTGAGCCTGTCGAAGGGGTTGGGGAGGGGGTGAAGCATCAGTCATGAGCCTGAGCCTACTCGCTGCAACTGCGCCTCGATCTTCCCCAACAATCGGTCGATGTCGATGGGCTTGACGTCGTAGTCGTCACAGCCGGCGCTCAGCGCCTGCTCGCGGTCGCCCACCATGGCGTGAGCTGTGAGCGCTATGACGGGGATGCCCTGGGTGGCTCGCGTGGACTTGACGCGCTTCGTGGCCTCCCAGCCGTCGAGCACCGGCAGACTCATGTCCATCAAGATCAGGTCTGGCAGCTCCGAAGCAGCCACTGCCACCCCTTCGGCCCCATCCCCGGCGGTAACAACCTCGAACCCGCGCCGCTCCAGCCGGCGCACGAGGATGCGCTGGTTGACCTCGTTGTCCTCGACCACCAGGATCTTCGTCAAATCTAAACCGCCTCCTGGGACCTCATTTCCGCCGAGCGACGCTCGCCGCCACCAGGCGCTGCACCTCGGCGAGCAGCTCCTCGCGGCGGTAGGCGCCCTTCATGAGGATGCGCTCCACCGAGCCGCTCAGCCGCTGCCGCTCTTCGGCCGTCAGGTCCTTCGCGGTGATGACCACGACGGGGATCGTGCGCCAGTCCTCGCTGTGGCGCAGCTCGGCCACGAACTCGAACCCATCCATCTCGGGCATCATCAGGTCGAGCAGGATGGCGTCGATCCTCCCCGCTCGCAACCGCTCCAACGCCTCGTGTCCGTTTGCCGCCTCCACCACGTCCCAGGTCCCCGCCAGTCCCCGTCGAAGCGAGGCACGAGCTGATGGGTCGTCGTCGACCACCAGCACGGCGGCGGTACCGTGGTCGCGGCGGTACCGGTCCAGCACAGCGACCAGCCGGTTGCGGTCGACTGGCTTGGAGAGAAACTCGTCGGCACCCAGCGCGTAGCCAAGATTCCGGTCGTCCAGGATTGTGAGGATGACGACCGGGATGTCGGCCAGCTCCGAGTCCGCCTTGAGGGCGGAAAGCACGGCCCAGCCGTCCATGCCGGGCATCAGCACATCCAGGGTGATAGCGTTCGGGCGCAGCTCCCGGGCCAGGCGGAGCCCCTCCTCCCCACTCACCGCGGTTGCGACGGCGAATCCCTCCCCCTCCAGGTAGCGCCGGATTACCTCCCGGGCAGCCGCGTCGTCGTCGATGGCCAGCACCAGGGTTCTGGCTCCCTCTCCCTCTCGGAGAGTGCTGGGGTGAGTGCGGCCCCCCTCCGCCGGCTGAGTGCTAGCTGGCGCCACTCGCACATCGGCCGGCAGCGTGACGGTGAAGGTAGAGCCCTGGCCCGGCGTGCTCTCAACGGCGACCTCGCCACCCATCATCTGGCAGAACTGCCGGGTGATAGCCAGGCCCAGGCCGGTACCGCCATATTTCCGGGTCGTGGATGCGTCGGCCTGGCTAAACGCCTCGAACAGCCGGCCCATCTGGTCCTCGCTCAGGCCCACGCCGGTGTCGGTCACGGCGAACGTGATCGTGGACGCGGGCTCCCTCTCCCCCTGGGAGAGAGCCTGCCCTGAGCTTGTCGAAGGGGTTGGGATGAGGGCCGGTTCTCGCTCGACTCTGAGCGTGACGGTCCCATTCTCCGTGAACTTGGCCGCGTTCGAGAGGAGGTTCAGCAGACACTGACGCACTTTGGTGAGGTCCGCATGCATCTGCCCGAGCCCGTCGACCGCCTCCACCACCAGGGTATTCCCGTTCTTCTCGATCAACGGGAGCGCCACTGCTTGCACATCCCGCACCAGGTCGGCCACCGCGAAGTCCTCCAGGTAGAGGTCCATACGGCCAGCCTCGACCTTCGAGAGGTCCAGGATGTCGTTGATGAGGCCGAGCAGGTGTTTGCCGGCTGAGTTGATCTCCTGGAGGTCCGCCAGATACTGCTCGTCACCCGCATCGGTCGCGTCCTCCTGCAAGATCTCGCTGAAGGAGATGATGGCGTTGAGCGGGGTGCGCAGCTCGTGGGACATGTTGGCCAGGAACTCGCTCTTGTGGTGGCTGGCCACTTCCAACTGCTCGTTCTTCTCGCGGATCTCCTCGATCAAGCCTGAGATAGCGATGGCGATAGCAGCCTGGGCAGCGAAGGTCTCCAGCAGCTCGATCTGACGCTCACTGAAGGGTTCGGGCTCGAGTCGCCGCGCGACGATCACGCCTTGTGCCCGCCCCTCGTGGACCAAGGGCACGGCGAGGTAACCCCGCGGGCCCCCTTGCTCCGCGGCCGCGCGGATCGCCGCGTACTGGCTCTGCGCGAGGGCGTCCGGCACGTGGATGGTGCGCAGCTCGGTGAGGGCCTGGCCGGTGAAGCGGGATGTGTCCACCGGGATTTCGTCGACGGCTGCGACCCCGGAACCCGATCGCGCCGCGTGGTGCAGGACGCCCTCATGCTCGATATAGATGGTGGCGTCGGTCGCATTGCAGACGCGGGTGGCTCGCTCGGCTACGGCGTTCAGCACGAGCTGGAGCTGGTCCGGCGCGGCCGACATGACCTCGAGCACCTCGGCGGTCGCCGTCTGTTGGGCGAGTGACTCGGTCAGGTCCTGGTTGCGCGCCTGCAGCTCCTCGAAGAGCCGTACGTTTTCGATGGCGATGACCGCCTGATCGGCAAACGTCTCCAGGAGCTTGATCTGCGCGTCGGTGAAGGGACGCACTTCGGTGCGTCGGATGGCAATGAAGCCGATTCCGCCTGTCTCTCCGCGGAGCGGGGCCATCAACGAAGTGCGGACGCCGCTCTGCTGGGAAAGGCGCCGCCCATACACTGAGCCTTCTGCCAACATATCCCTGAAGTGAACGGTCTCGCCCTGACGTATCGTGCGCCAAGACGCGCTGCCAGGAAGGATCGGAGCTGGCTGGTCGGGGAGCGGCAGCGCCCCATATGCAGCGACCGGTCGCGCGACGTCGCCATCCGCGAGCATGATCGCGGCGTTCGCGGTGTCGCACACGCGGGCGGCGCTCTCGCAAATGGCGTCCAGCACGGGCTGTACGTCCGTCGGCGAGCGGCTGATGATGCTGAGCACCTCCGCGGTGGCCGTCTGGTGTTCCAGGGCCTCGTGGAGCGCCGCGTTGCGTTCCTCCAGCTCGTGGAACAGCCGCACGTTCTCGATTGCGATGACGGCCTGATCGGCGAACGTTTCGAGCATCCCGACCTGCTTATCGGTGAAAGCACCCGGCTCGGCCCTATTGATTTGAATAAGGCCGATCGCCTCACCTTCGCGCAGCAGTGGCACATTGAGCAGCGCCAGAAAGGGCACGCGGCCAGCGCGCACGAGTTCGCGCAGCGTTTCGTACGTCGTCTCCCGTGTGTCAGGAACCTGCACAGGACGGCGCGTTCGGAACGCCTCAGCGGCTGGACCGGGCCCGTCGACTGCAAGTCGGAGCAGCGTTGACTGCAGACTGCCACAGGTAGCCACGATCGCCAGCTCGGCCCCTTCCAGGAGGCGGACGCTGGAGTCGGTCGCGCCGGTTAGTCGCGCCGCGCTCTCCACGATGGCATCGAGCACCGGCTGCACGTCGGTGGGGGACTGGCTGATGATCTCCAGGATGTGGTTGGTGGCGGCCTGCTCTTCGAGGGTCTCGGCCTGCTCGCGGGTTTTCTGCTGTAGCTCGTCGAAGAGACGCGCGTTCTCGATCGCGATTACGGCTTGGTTGGCGAACGTCTCCATGAGCTTGATTTGGGCGTCGGTGAACGGGCGGACCTCGGGGCGGCGAAGGCTGAATGCCCCCACGAGCTGCCCTTGCTGCTGCAATGGAACAAAGAGCTGAGTCCGTCGCACGATCTGGTTATCTCGCAGAGTGGGAAAATCGTCCTGAGCCAGGGCATCATGGATATGCAGGGTTCCGCGCTCGGCGACCCAGCGGTACTGGGGTAGGTCGAGGCTTAGGGGGTTACCGGTCGGGATACCGCCAAAGTGAGCTCGCACAATGAGTGAGTCGCCCTCGACGAGGCGGAGGAGCACGTCGTCCACGCCACAGACACGGGCGGCGCTCTCGACGATCGCATCCAGCACGGGCTGTACGTCGGTAGGTGAGCGGCTGATGATGCTGAGCACCTCGGCCGTCGCCGTCTGGTGCTCCAGGGCCTCGCGCAGGGCGGCGTTGCGCTCCTCCAGCTCGTGGAACAGCCGCACGTTCTCGATGGCGATCACTGCCTGGTCGGCGAAGATCTCGATCAGCTTGATCTGCCGCTCGGTGAATGGCTGGACCTCGGCCCGCCGAAGAGTGATTGCTCCGACAGGCTTTCCGCGTTGGCGAAGCGACACGTTCAGCATTGTCCGGGCTCCGGACTGGCTGTCGCGGCTCGCCGGAAACTCATCCTGAGTACGCACGTCAGGCAGGTGAAGCGTGCCAAGTTCGAACACCCGACGGACCATCGGATCGTCCAAACTCATCGCTCCACGGGTCTGGGGGATGGGACCAACGTGTGCAGCAGGGGCGGCCAGCTCGTTACCTTCGACCAGGCGCAACAGCACGTCGTCCGTACCGCACACGCGCGCCGCGCTCTCGACGATAGCGTCGAGCACGGGCTGCACGTCGGTGGGGGATTGGCTGATGATCTCCAGGATGTGGTTGGTGGCGGCCTGCTCCTCAAGAGTTTCGGCTTGCTCCCGCGTCTTTTGCTGGAGCTCGTCGAACAGCCGGGCGTTTTCGATGGCGATCACGGCCTGGTCCGCGAACGTCTCCAGGAGCTTGATCTGAGCCTCTGTGAACGCGCGCGGCTCAACGCGCCGCTCAATCAATTCTCCAACGAATTCTCCCTGTCGACGGAGAGGAACGCTGAGGAACGTGCGGTAGGCCCCGGAGGACCCCACCATGGGGAAATCGCTCTGTTCGCGGGCATCGGGAACGTGGAGCGTGCCGTGCTCCATCATCCAGTTAGCCGAACTTGTGGGATCATCGAGACTCATCTCCACCCGGCCAATGGGGATGGGACCAAAGTGGGCCCGCGCGACCGACACATTCCCCTCGTGAAGCCGCAGCGCGACATCATCGATCCCACAGACCCGCGCGGCGCTCTCGACGATGGCGTCCAGCACGGGCTGTACGTCGGTGGGGGAGCGGCTGATGATGCTGAGCACCTCGGCGGTCGCCGTCTGGTGTTCCAGCGCCTCGCGCAGTGCGGCGTTGCGCTCCTCCAGCTCGTGGAACAGCCGCACGTTCTCGATGGCGATCACGGCCTGGCGGGCGAAGGACTCCAGGAGCGCGATCTGCTTGTCCGCAAAGGGGAGGGGCTCCACGCGGCGCACGACGATAGCGCCGATGGCGAAGTCCTCCCGCTGGAGCGGAGTCATGAGGATGCTCCGGAAGCCCAGGCGTTCCCCGAGCTCCCTCGCCTCCCTGAGCTCGAGGTCGTCACCCTCGGCAAGGACATCGGGGATGTGGAAGGTCGCGCGGTCCAGGAGCACCCGCTGCGCGGCGTGTGGCACGCTCGCCACCGGGCGCGGCAACTCCATGGGGGGAATGGGACCGAAGTTCGCCCCCAGGGTGACGGTGTCCCCCTCGCGAAGGACGATGAGCGCGTCCCGAGCGCCGCAGACCTGCGCGGCCTTCTCCGCTATGGCCTCCAGCACCGGCTGCACGTCGGTGGGGGACTGGCTGATGATCTCCAGGATGTGGTTGGTGGCGGCCTGCTCCTCGAGGGTCTCCGCTTGCTCGCGCGTCTTCCGCTGCAGTTCATCAAAGAGCCGGGCATTCTCGATCGCGATGACGGCCTGGTCGGCAAAGGTCTCGAGAAGGCGGATCTCGTCGTCGATGAAGCGCCGGACGACGGTGCGCCAGGTGACGATGCAGCCGATTGGTACGCCCTCTCTGAGCAGCGGTACGCCCACGATGCTGCGGATGCCCACCTGGTCCCTCGGTGCGAAGTTGTACTCGGGGTCTTCTAGGACGTCGTCGAGCTGAACTGTTCGGCCCTGGAGGGCGACGCGCCCCGAGATAGTTCCGTGCTCCACGACCCTGGGGGCGCGAATCTGGTCCTCCAACTCGGGCGGCGCCCCAAACGTGGCGGGTGTTAGGATCGCGTCCCCCTCGTAGAGGTGGAGAGTGGCGGTCCGCGCATCGGTAAGGCGGCCCGCGGCTTCGCAGATGGCATCGAACACAGGCTGGAGATCGGTGGGAGTGCGTGCAATGGCGCGGAGTACCTCAGCCGTCGCCGTCTGCTGCTCCAGCGCCTCCTTCAGCTCGGCGTTGCGCTCGTTCAGCTCGGTGAATAGTCGGACGTTCTCGATGGCGATCACCGCCTGGTCCGCCAAAGTTTCGAGCAGCTTGATCTGCCGCTCGCTGAACGGTCGGACCTCGGTGCGACGGAGGATGAAGTAGCCGAGCCGTCGGCCCTGATGCTGCAGTGGGGTGATTACGGCCGTACGTGTGTCGGGCATGTGGACGTGGAGGCTGGGGAATTCTTGCTGCGCCTGGACGTCGGGCAAGTGGAGAGTGCCGTACTGCTCGATCCAGCGCAGCTGCGGCTGGTCGAGTCCGACCGTGTCTAGAATCTGCTGAATTGGACCGACGTGCGCCCGGAGGACCAGTTCGTCGCCTTCGACGAGTCTGAGATAGACATCGTCGACTTCGCAGACGCGCGCAGCGCTCTCGACGATCGCATCGAGCACCGGCTGCACGTCGGTGGGGGACTGGCTGATGATCTCCAGGATGTGGTTGGTGGCGGCCTGCTCGTCGAGGGTCTCCGCCTGCTCGCGGGTCTTCTGCTCCAGCTCATCAAAGAGCCGCGCGTTCTCGATGGCTATGACCGCCTGAGCCGCGAAGGTTTCGAGCAGCTTGATCTGGACGTCCGTGAAAGGCCGCATCTCCGTTCGACGGGCGGCGAGGATTCCAATGGGCTGGTCTTGTAAACGTAGCGGGACGCCTAGATACGTGCGCATGGGGCCCCCGGCCCCCAGCGCTGGGAAGTCATCTTGCGCGCGCACGTCGGGCACGTGCAGCGTGCCGTGCTGCGTCGTCCAACCCGCGGCATCCGCAGGATCATCGAGACTGACCTCAGCGCGGCTGACAGGAACAGAACCGAAATGGGCGCGGGCCACCGCGGCACGGCCTTCGATGAGACGCAGGAGGACGTCGTCGACGCCGCAGACCCGCGCTGCACTCTCCACGATGGCATCCAGCACCGGCTGCACGTCCGTCGGCGAGCGGCTGATGATGCTGAGCACCTCTGCGGTGGCGGTCTGGTGTTCCAGCGCCTCGCGCAGTGCTCCATTGCGCTCCTCCAGCTCGTGGAACAGTCGCGCGTTCTCGATGGCGATTACCGCCTGGGACGCGAATGTCTCGAAGAGCGTCACCTGACTATCCGAGAACGGCCGGGGCGGGCGGCGGCGGGCGGCGAGGACGCCAATGCCGCTAGCTCCGCGACGCAATGGGACGTGCAGCCAGGTGCTCCCGGCTGCCACGCCCGCCTGGGAGTCGTTCGGGAACTCCGTCCCGGGCCCTAACTCCTGCGTCGTGTCGCGAATGTGGATGGTCCGCTGATCCAGGACCGCTCGGCCGGGGACCGTGTCTCGGTCGAGGGGCACCTGGTCCTCCCGACCGCCGGCGGTCCCGTGTCGAGCAACGGCTCGAAGCGTATTCTCCTGGACGAGCCGGAGGGTAACCCCCGTCGCATCGCAGAGCCTGGCGGCGCTCTCGCAGATAGCGTCGAAAACCGGCTGCGCCTCTGTGGGCGATCCCGCGATAACGCGCAGCACCCCGGCGCTGGCGGTCTGCTGCTCCAGCGCCTCGTGGAGCGCCTCGGCGAGCTGGGCGCGGTCGATGGCCACTGCCGCCAACTGGGCATAGGTCTCCAACTGTGCGATCTGCTCGTCGGTGAAGGGCCGCACCTCGCGCCGGCGGATCAGGATGACACCCAACGACCGGTCGGCGAGGAGTATCGGCGCATATAGCAGAGTTCGAATCCCCAACTGTTCTTGGGCTGCGCGGAGCGCGGGCGGCTCGGCGTTCGGCGGTCGCTCGAGCGCATCGGCAATGTGGACGCTGCGGCGCTCGCGAAACGCCTGCCCTGCTCCCAGGAACTCTGGGGCGATCGAAACGAGCGAAAGTGAGTCATAGCCGGGAATCACCTCGATCGGTCCGTAATGCGCGGCCCGTTGCAGCGCATCGCCTTCGAGGACCCAAACAATGGCATCGTCAGCGCCGCAGGAACGGGCTGCGCCCTCGGCGACGCGATTCAGCAGCTCCTGCAGGTCGGGGGGGAGGTTAACCATGGCAGCCTCCTGGACGCGGGCCGCTGGGCCCGGCCCGCGTTCCATCGGTCGACGGCTCTTCCAGCGTCGGATAGATCAGGCCCGCCCAGAGCATTCTAGTCTCAACTGCTCAGTCCGGAGGATTGGCAGCTGACTACAGCCGCGCGCCGGTCCGATCTTCCGTTTCGACCAGCCATCGAGCCACGGTTTTCAGCAACTCCCTTCGCGATCTCGGGCGATGTATCAAGTGCGTCCGGGAAGCTCCACCAGGTCATCACTGCTCAGCCCTGGGCGCACAGTAGTGCGCGGTGTTCAATGTTGTCAACGTGGCTCGTGACGCTACCAACTCGCGGCAATGGCAGGCGGAAGCCGTCCACCACCAGGTCCACGACAGACAGCGCGATGGTCGCCCTCACGCTGTGCAGATCGATGCTTGACTAATTCAGCAAGTTAGTACATGCTAATCTCGGCATGCTTGGAGGCTGACTTGCTTTATTCCGCCGGTGTTTATATTTTGTAGAGGAGGCTTTTTTCGTGTCGTACTTTGCTCTCACTCGCCGTTCCGACGCCCGAGTCGTTCGTCTGGCGTTCGTGGTGGCGCCCATGGTCGTTGCCCTCTTCCTGGCGGCCTGCACTCCGGGGCCCAGCAGCGGAGGCCCCGTCACTCTCTACTCGGGACGGACCGAGAGTCTCATTGGCCCTCTCCTCGAGCGCTACAAGCGAGACACGGGAACTGACATCAGGGTCCGGTACGGCGACACGGCGGAGCTGGCTGCCGCGATCCTCGAGGAGGGCGCCAATAGCCCCGCCGACGTCTTCCTGGCCCAGGACGCGGGGGCGCTCGGGGCTGTCGCCCAGCGCAACCTGTTCGTTCGCCTGCCCGACGCTATTCTCAACAAAGTCGACGCGCGATCTCGTTCGCCGCAAGGCCTCTGGGTAGGCGTCTCCGGCCGGGCCCGGGTGATCGTGTACAACCCCAGCCTTGTTAGCGAGGCCGAGCTGCCGGACTCCGTCCTCGGGCTGACAGACACCCGGTGGCGAGGGCGGATCGGCTGGGCGCCCACCAACGGGTCGTTTCAGGCCTTCGTCACGGCCCTTCGCATCGCGAACGGCGAGGCCGGAGCTCGCTCCTGGCTCAGCGGAATCAAGGCCAATGAGCCGCGGTCCTACGCGAACAATACGGCGATCGTGCGGGCCGTAGCCTCGGGCGAGATCACCGTGGGCCTCGTAAACCACTACTATCTCTACGCGATCCAGAAGGACGAAGGCCCGATCTCCGCCCGCAACTACCACCCCCGCGCCGGGGATTCGGGCGCGATGATCAATGTGGCTGGCGCGGGGATTCTCGCCTCGTCGAGAAATCAAGAATCGGCGCGACGCTTCGTGGATTATTTGCTGAGCAGCTCAGCTCAGGAATACTTCACTACGGAAACCTTCGAGTACCCATTGGTCGCCGGCGTAGCGCCGCCCAGCGGTGCGCCCCCGCCCGCTCAGATCCGCGCGCCCGCCATGGATCTCGGCAGCCTCGCGGACCTAGACGCGACGCTACGTCTCTTGCGAGATACAGGCGTGGTGTAGGGGGACGACTCGTGCATCGGCCCGGGGTTTGAGCTTTGGCAGCGGTGGTCGTTCGCACCAGGCCAGGCAACTTGCTCGCGGCGCTCGGACGGCCCCTCGGCTACGCGCCGCCGGGCCTCGCCGTGCCGGCCGCAGCCGTGGCGCTGGTGATGCTCCTGCCTCTCGCCTATCTGGTTTTCCGAGCCTTCGGCGCGGGTGTGGACGCCTTGCACCTCGCTCTCAGCGTCCGCGCCCTCCAGCTCCTGGCCCAAACCGCCGCCCTCGCCGTCACCGTGACGGTGGCTGCTATCGGCATCGGGCTGCCCATCGCCTGGCTGACATCACGCACCGACTTGCCAGGACGCGGGGCCCTGAGTATCCTGCTTGTGCTCCCTCTCGTTGTTCCTACCTATGTTGGCGCGCTCGCCTACATCGCCGCGGCTGGGCCGCGCGGCCTGCTTCAGCAAGCGCTCGCGGGTCCGTTCGGGATCGAGCGGCTCCCGGACATCTATGGCTTCTGGGGGGCTGCCTCCGTGCTGGCGCTCTTCACGTACCCGTACGTCGTACTCAGCGTTCGCGGAGCGCTCATGCGCCTGGATCCCGCCCTCGATCAGGCTTCGCGCAGTCTGGGCGTTGGACCAGTGGGGACATTCTTCCGCATCACCCTGCCGGTCCTTCGCCCTCCCGTGACCGCCGGCGCTCTCCTGGTTGCCCTGTACACGCTGAGCGACTTCGGCGCGGTCTCCCTCCTCCAGTTTGATTCCTTCACGCGAGCCATCTATCTCCAGTACCAGGGGTCGCTGGATAGGACCATGGCCGCGGTACTGTCTTTGATGCTGGTCGTGTTGACGGCGATTGTCCTCGCGGTGGAGGCTAGGGCGCGCGGCCGCGCGCGCTACTATCGCGTCGCATCGGGCGCCGCGGCCACGCCCGCCCTCGTCCCGCTGGGAGGTCTGCGATGGGCAGCGCTGGGCTTCTGCCTGGGCGTCCTAGCCCTCGCGGTACTTGTACCTCTTGGCATTCTGGCCTACTGGCTCGGGCGCGGCATCGCGGCAGGGGCCTCATTTGCCGTGGTCTGGGTGGCCCTGGCCAACTCCACCTACGCGTCCGCCCTCGCCGCCGGCCTCGGCCTCGTTTGCGCCTTTCCCGTGGCCGTGCTGGCCGTTCGCCACCACGGCGCCCTGACAACGCTCATTGAGCGCATCACCTACTCGGCCTTCGCCCTTCCGGGCATCGTGATCGCGCTCGCGCTCGTGTTCTTTGCAGCCAACTACGCGTGGCCCCTCTATCAAACTCTGGCGCTGCTGGTTCTGGCCTACCTCATCCGTTTCTTGCCCGAGGCGGTGGGCTCCGTGCGGACGGGCTTATTACAGGTGAGCCCTCGCCTCGAGGAGGCGGCGCGAAGCCTGGGACGAGGTCCCCTTCGCGTGCTCCTGACCATCACGGCGCCGCTTGTGTGGCCGGGCGCGATGGCGGGAGCCGCGCTGGTATTCATGTCCGTCATGAAGGAACTGCCGGTGACGCTGCTGCTCAGCCCCATTGGCTTCAGGACGCTGGCCACCGAGAGTTGGAGCGCAGCGACAGAAGGATTCTTTGCCCAAGCGGCGTTGCCGGCCTTGCTGTTGGTAGCGGCGTCGGCCGCATCGTTGCCTCTGATCCTGCGGGAAGCCAGTCGGGAGGAGCCGGAAGAGATCCATGAATGACAACGCGGTGTGCTGTGCGGGCCTGACCAAGCGCTTCGGGACCACACTGGCTGTCGATGCCGTGGACCTGGAAGTGGAGCGCGGGCGATTTTTAGCGCTCCTTGGGCCGAGCGGGTGCGGGAAGACGACGACGCTTCGCCTCATCGCCGGCTTCGAGCGCCCGGACGCGGGAAGCGTCGAGATCGCCGGCAGCCCTGTTGCAGGCTCGGGCGTGTTCGTGCCCCCTGAGCGGCGGCGCGTGGGTATGGTGTTCCAGGAGGGCGCACTCTTCCCCCATATGGACGTCGCTGCAAACGTCGCGTATGGACTACGCTCAGCGCCGGAACGGGCCAGGCGCGTGCAAGAGATGCTCGAGATGGTCGGGCTCACGGGATACGGATCACGGATGCCCTACGAGCTGTCCGGCGGGCAGCAACAGCGGGTCGCGCTGGCGCGCGCTCTAGCCCCCGGGCCGGCGGTCGTGCTGCTCGACGAGCCCTTCTCCAGTCTTGATGCCGGGTTGCGGGCCCGGCTGCGAGCAGACGTTCGCACGATTCTTCGGCACGCCGAAGCCACCGCGATATTCGTCACCCACGACCAGGACGAGGCGCTGAGCCTCGCGGACGAGGTAGCGGTCATCTGGCACGGGCGCGTGATCCAGCGGGCCGCGCCGCGCGATCTCTACCGGCGGCCGGCAAGTCGGGACGTGGCCTCCTTCCTTGGGGACGCGAATTTCTTCGTCGGCCACGCAGAGAATGGGAGTGTCAACACAGAGCTGGGCGTCCTTCTGGCCGCTCACGGCACCGAGGGACCGGTCGACGTGCTCGTGCGGCCTGAGGCGGTGCAGCTGTTTCTGGATGGAACCAGCGATCGACGGGTGACCGATACCGAGTTCTACGGCCACGACCGCATGTTCTGGGTGGACCTTCCTACCGGAACGCGCCTCAGGTCCCGAGTGACAGGCAACACGCCCATCCGTCTCGGAGACCACGTGCGCATTCAGATCAGGGGCGCCGTTACAACGTTCCCACGGACGTAGTCCCAGGTTCCGGGTTCCGGGTTACGGGTTCGGGGTTTCGAGTTCCGGGGGGAAGTCTCCGTCGTCCACTCGGAGCTCGGAACCAGGAACCCGAAACCGGGAACCCGGAACCTACTCCGAACCAGGAACTCGGGACTTACCCGATTCACCACGAACGCCGGCTTCCGCAATCCCACTACGCACAGCAATCCGCAGCCCGCAATCCGGGGCCCCCTCACCCCAACCCTCTCCCCCGGCGCGGGGGAGAGGGGGCAGACCCCGCAGCCCCAATCCGCAGTCCGCAATCAGCAATCCGCAATCCGCACTCCTCAATCCGCAATACTCTCCCCCATGACATCCTGGCGCCGGGCGGCGTTGCTGCTTGCGGTGGCGAGCGTCGTCGAGACCCTGGGCTTCGGCCATCTCGGGGCCTTCACGCCACTGTATCTCCGCGATCTCGGCGTCCCGGCCGACCTCGTACCCACGTGGACGGGCATGCTTTCGGGCGCGTCATTTCTGCTTGGTCTGCCCCTCGCTCCCTTCTGGGGCGTATGGGCCGATCGCTATAGCCGCAAGCTGATCATCCTGCGCTCCACGCTCGGCGAAGGGGTCATCTTCTTCCTGTTCAGCATCGCCGGCGAGCCATGGCACTTGCTGGTCGCTCGCACGCTGGTGGGGTTCATCCTGGGCAACACGGGCGTGATGTTCGCCATGCTGGCGGACATCACGCCAAAAAGCCGGCTCCCCTTCGCGATTGGATGGATCAGCGCGGGCGGGACGCTGGGCATGTCCATCGGGCCATTTCTCGGCGGCTGGGCCTTGAGCCGGCTGACGATCAGCCAGCTCTACCTGATCGACGCCATCGCCTGCTGGGCGGTCGTCGCTGCACTCTGGCTGCTGCTCCGGGAGACGCGCTCGCGGCCGCGCCCCGATGCCTCGACCCTGGACCTCCTTCGCGCGCTCCCCAGCAACGTATGGGCGTCGCGCGCCGTACCGCCGCTGTTCGCTCTGTATTTCGTGGTGTTTCTCGGCGCCAATCTCCAGATGCCGTTTGTGCCGCTCCTGGTGGCGGCGGTCTACGAGGGCCCAGACCTTCCGCTGGCGATCGGAGGAGTGATGCTCGCTGTAGGCGGGCTCTCGGCAGTTGCAGCGCCTCTGCTGGGTGCGCTCGCCCAGCGATTCGGGCCGCGGCGAGTCCTCACCGCCGCTCTGATCGTTGGAGCCGGTGCGGGGGTGGCACAAGCCATCGCGCCCGACTATGCGTGGCTGCTCGCGACCCGCGCCGTGTACGGGCTGGCGCAGGGAGGGTCCGCGCCGCTCGTCGTATCGATGATCGCCGCGGCCGCCCCGGAGGACCGCCGCGGCTCGATCCTCAACGTCATTCTCTTTCCGGGGTACTTTGCCTGGATGTTCGGCCCGCTGCTTGGATCGGGGCTGGCGGCGATCGGGATACGCTTCGCCTTCCTGGGGGGCGCAGCGGTCACAGCGATGGCGGCCGGCTTCAACTGCATACTCGCCAGGCGAGCGGCGGCGGAGGCAGAGCCGGTTCCCGACTGACCGTTGCGGATGGGCGAGACGCCAGGTGCCCCCGGCGGGATTCGAACCCGCGATCTCAGCCTTGAAAGGGCTGCGTCCTGGGCCTCTAGACGACAGGGGCCGGAAGAGAACTGAGTCGTAAGGACTGTGGACTGAGCGGCTCAGCCGCGTAGCGCCAAGCGAGAGGCCGCACCTAACCATAACAGAACGCTCGGGCGGGCGCTGTAACAAACTCGTGGGCCGCAAGACGATTCTTCGGACGATCCTGGTGCCATGAGCCCGATGACGAATCCACTCTGGGCTCGCCGACGTTCCCGGACCGAGCGGCTCGGGCTCGCTTGCCACCCCGAGGACGATTGGGCGGCATGGTGCCCACGGCCGGCGGAGGGGGGAGGCATGCGAGCAGCGCGGTTGGCGTTCCGCCCATGGGTGGTGATTGCCGGGGTGCCCTTCGTCCTTGCTCTGGGGGCCGTTGCCTGGTACCTCGCGTCCCCCTTCTTCATTCGAACGCAGCTGGTCGAGGACAGCCCATTCGCGGCGCCCCGGCCCGTGTCGGGCCCAGCTATTGGGTCCTCGGGCGGGTCGTCGGGCGGGCCGGCTGCCGGGCCGGGCGGGGCGGACCCAGCGGCCCCCGCGACCGGTATCCAGCTCCTCGGGACGGGGGTCTTCTCAGACAGGGACCAGGTTCACCGAGGCAGCGGCCAGGCGATTCTGGCGCGGACTCCCGAGGGCGCCGTGGTGCTCCGCTTCGAAGGATTCCGCGTGACGAACGGGCCGGACCTGCACGTGCTTCTGTCGCGGCGGGAGCGCCCGTCCACCCACGACGAGGTTTACGACGGCGTGTACGTCGGGAAGCTCAAGGCGTCAGAGGGAGCGTTCAATTACGAGCTGCCCCGCGATGCAGACCTCGCGGGCATCCGATCGGTCGTCGTCTATTGCGTGCCGTTCCAGGTGATCTTCACGTCGGCACGTCTGACAGCCACATAGGCGGGGCCCGCCCAGATGTACAACCTAAGGGGTTGCTACAGAATGGATGGATCTACACGCCGGTTCTCGGGACGTCGACCGTTTTCTATTCGGGTGCAGGTCGTCGGTTCGGAACGTGCACCCGGCCAGCGGATCAGGTCCAGAATGGGCCGCCTTATGGGCGCAGCAGGTCAAGGCCAAGAGCGGCCACGGGTTCCAGGGAAATGCTCTTTCTTGCTGCGATGATGTTCGGGCCCAGCATTACAATCATGAGCTTCTTGATCTTCGTGGTTTTGGCGTTCGAGGTCCGAGATCACCCCCGCACGTCCCACTCGTGCGCGTTCCAGGTGATGAACACCTGGACCCATTCCCTGCCCACGTTCACCACCCGGTCGGAGATAGCCCCCGGCTGGACGTTGTAGTGGAGGCCGACGACCGTGACCTGATCTGCCATATGGCGAATGATCTGCCCAAGGACCTGGATGCGCTCCGGCACCGGCACGGTCTTGAAGTACGTCTCCAGAAGGGTGTCGAATTCCGGATTCATGTACCGGCTCCTGTTGCCAGTGCCTGAGATGCGGAAGTTGTTGCTGGGTAGCCGGGTCTCGGAGCTGTAGAGGATGCGCACATTGTTGACATCGTTGGGGCTACCAAATACCGCGAAGGCGGGGAAGGTGGCCACATACTGCTGGTCCTGGTTTTGCTGGGGAGATGCCGGCACGGCGGTGGCGTCCACGCCCAGCCGCTGCCAGTAGTCAGCGACGGCGGACGCCGGCTTGGCCGCCTGCTCCGTTGGCGAGCTGCGAACCTCCAGCTCTAGCCGCCGGTTCGCCTCGTCCCGATAGATCCCATCCGATCCCTTCGAATAGCCCCGGGCCTCCAACAGTTGGGCAGCCCGCCTGGGATCATAGTCGTACCGCGGGACGGCGGCCTCGATGTCGCGGTACGCTGCCTGGTTCGGGCTCAGAAAGGTGTGCGCCACAGGGGACATCCCCGCCACCAGCGTGTCCGCCAGCTCCTGGCGGTCGATCGCGTGCGCGAGAGCTCGCCGGAACTGGAGGTCGCCCACGACGGCCGGACGCGGATCGACGAACTGCGGGAACAGCGCCACCCAGTTGTCGGAGCCGTAGTTGAAGGCCACTGTGCCTCCGCGCCACTGGTCCCGCAGCTGGATCCCGAGATCAATCGACCCGACATTGGGCGTGACGTCGACCGCGCCCGCCAGCAGGTTCGCCGTCAGCGTGTTGGCATCGGGAATGTACTTCACCTCGATTTCGTCGATCTTCGGCCGGCCCAGCACATAATCGCCGTTCGCGTCGAGCAGCAGGCCGACGCCCAGGACCCACTCGCGGACCCGGTAGGGCCCCGCGCCGACGAACTCCGAGGTCCAGTAGGGGAGATCCAGCAGGCTCGCCTTGTTGGTCCGATACGCGTCGTCCAGCAGGTGCTTGGGTAAGAGGCCGCCCAACTGCGCGTCCAGCAGGGTGTCGGCGCCGATGAACGGCTCCTTCCAGGTGATGGATAGCGTCCGCAGGTCCGGGGCCCTCGCCTCCTCGATCGATGCGTAGGCCAGGCTGTTGAACGCGGACATCTCCGGGTCCCGCCCGACCTGGAGGCTGAAGAGCAGGTCCTCCGCGGTCAGCGGCGCCCCGTCGTGCCAGCGGGCGCCATCCCGGAGCCGCCAGGTGGTCTCCATGCGCCCGTCCGGCAGCAGCTTCCAGAGCCCGTTCTCGAGGCTGGGCACCGCCTCGGCTAACCGGGGATGGCGGATGCGCTGGTCGCCGCGAACCGTCAGGCCCGTGTGCACCAACTGGAACGCGACTCGCTCCGGCCCAGACGCGCTGGGGCGGAAATCCTGCTCGCGCGCCGTCCCGAGCGTGATGCGCTTCACCGCACGAGAGATGGGAGCGGCACCGGCCGTGGCTCCGCCCGAGCCTCTGGGGTCCGCCGGTGCGCAGGCGAGCCCAAGAATCGTAAGCACGAGCATTACGGTCACCGTTCGGGTCCAACGGAACATACTTGCCTCCAAGTCAAACGGGTCAGCCCGGAAGGCTGACCTCCATGTATCATAGGGGGCACCCGGGCGGTAACAGGGCGCGTATTTCCCGAGAATTGGCTGCCTTTTGCTCATGTTTCGCTTACGATCCGGCTGACATGACGTGTCCCACCTGATTCGCCTCGACCAGGCCCGCACAAAGGCGCGGAGCGCCGCGGGGTTCGGACGAGAGATCCGCGCCGCCTTAGCGCACCTGAACGACGTCGCCTACTTGCAGACCCATCCGCTGGTGTGGCTGGTTGGCTCCAAAGCCTCGGCCAACGCCACCGGCTCCGGGGTCGCACTGAAACAGGAGCTGATCGAGGCCATCGCGTCGCTCCGTCCGGATGCCAGGACGGCCGGGCTGTCGCCCGCGCGGCGGCGGCATCAAATCCTGGAGATGCGCTACGTCGAGGGGGCGAATGCCTCTGGCATCCAGGCAAAGCTGGCCATCAGTAAGAGCGAATACTACCGAGAGCATCAGGAGGCCTTGCAGGCCGTTGCCGCCTTGTTGCAAGAGCGGTGGCGACTCGCTGAATCGTTAGGTATGGCTCCATCCCGAAAGGACTTCCCGCCTGGCCGATTGGGGGCAGCTGGCTGGGAGCTCGCTATCGGCGGGGGCTTGCCCGTTCCTTTGACGAGCTTCGTCGGACGGGAACGCGAGCTGGATCAGCTGGCGCATCTCGTGGTGAACGGCCAGCGGCTGCTCACCGTGGTGGGCCCGCCGGGCGTCGGCAAGACGCGTCTAGCTATCGAGGCGGCGGCAGGCCTAACTGAGGAGTTCCGCGACGGAGTGTGCTTCGTTTCCCTGGCGGAGATCCCGACAGCGGATCTGATCCCGTCTGCTATCGCCGCGGGGATAAGCATGCAGCACTACGGACCGGAGCACGTCAGCGAGGCGGTCGCGCGAGCGCTTGCCTCCCGGGAGATGCTTCTGGTACTCGACAATTTCGAGCATCTGGTCTCCGCAGCCCCTCAGATTGCACAACTCCTGCAAGCCTGTCCCCGGCTCAGCGTGCTCACGACCAGTCGTGTCCCACTCCGAGTGCGCGGCGAGCGCGAGTTCCCGCTCGATCCATTGCCCCTACCGGACGTGAGCGCAGACTCGGATGAGCTGGCCCAGAACCCCGCGGTGAAGCTCTTCGTCGATCGGGCCACTGCGACCCAACCGAGTCTCGAGCCCGCTCCAGACACCTTGACCACTATCGCGCGGATCTGCACGCGGCTCGACGGATTGCCGCTCGCGATCGAGCTGGCGGCTGCCCGTGCGAAGCTCCTTCCAGTGGAGGCGATTCTGGAACGGCTGAATCCCCGTCTCGCGCTGCTCGCTGACGGTGCTCGCGATCTGCCCAGCCGCCAGCGAAGCCTGTGGGCGGCGACCTCCTGGAGCTACAGCCTTCTGCACTCGACCGAGCAGCTCCTCTTTCGACGGTTGGGCGTTTTCGTGGGCGGTTGGACCATCGACGCCGCTCAGCAAGTCGCGGCGTACGGCAGCGACGTGCTCCCCGGCCTGGCCGCGCTTGTGGACAGCAGCCTCGTGCGGCGAACGGAGCAGAGAGGCCGTGAGGCGCGCTTCGGGACGCTGGAGACGATTCGGGAGTATGCGCGGGAATGCCTCGCGTCGAGCGGCGAAGCCGAGGAGATTGCCCGTAGGCATGCCGCCTACTATCTGGAATTCGCCGAGTCTGCCGATCCGTTGATAACCGCCCAGCAAACCGCGATGGACCGGGAACACGACAATCTGCGCGCGGCGCTTCGGGAATGGGTGGAGCGAGACGACGGTGACAAGTCGTTGCGGCTGGCCACGGCGCTTTCCATCTTTTGTCACGAGCGCGGCTACTACCAAGAAGGGCGAGACCATCTTCGAGCGGCCTTCGCTTTGCCAGCCGCGTCGGAACGGACCATCACACGTGCGCGCGCATTGCTCGGGCTGGCCGGGTTGGCGCGCCACCAGGGCGAGGATAGCGACGCGCTGACGGCGGCCCAGGAGGCTCTCGATATCGCCCTCTCCCTTGGGGATCCGAGGAGCCGCGGGTGGGCCCTCGAGGAGTTGGGCCGCCTCGCTAACCGCGCCGGCGATCGAGCGCGGGCACACGGGCTGATCGAGCAGTCGCTGGCGATTGCCGTCCACTTGGGGGACCGGCTCGCCACCGCGCACTGCCTCGGGATATTGGGCGGTTTGTTACATGCGGGGGGCAACGACGCTGAGGCTCGTCCGCTGCTCGATCAGGCTTGCGGGCTCTATCGAGATGCTGGCGTGGCGAGCAGATACGCCATGACGCTCCGGCATCTCGCCAGTTTGGCCAGAGACCTCGGTGACGTTGCACAAGCCCGGCGACTCGGTCGGGAATCAGTTTCCCTCGCCCAGGATCTCGGTCCCTTCTGGGTGGCCGCGGCCTTGGAGAGTATGGCTGCCGTTGCAGCGACAGAAGGCCAAGCGGCCAGGGCCGTTCGCTTGGCTGGGGCGGCGGCGGGCGTGCGCGGCGCCGTCGGCGCTCACATGCCAATGCAGTGGGAGCCCGAGCTCAGCCGCAATCTCGAGCCGGCGAGGCGCGCTCTCGACGAGACAGCTCGGGAAACGGCGTGGACAGAAGGGCTAGCCATGACTCGGGAACAAGCGATCGCCTACGCATTGGACGGGAGGACCTGAAGATAGGGGTTCTAAGCCGTCGTCCTGTCCTCTTTCCACCGTCGGAACAGGTCCAGAAGCTCCTCCCGGCCCTCTGCCGGGATCGATTCGGTCGTCAAGCGGCCGAGGGAGCGCACGGTCCGCCGCATCTGCTCCAGATACTCGCTGCACCCCGGGCACTCTGTGAGGTGCGCCTCAAACGACGCACGCCTGGCGGCAGGAAGCGCCCCCTCGAGGTACTCGGTGACGACCTCGACGAGCTCCCTGCAGGCCACGTCGTCGCTGTTCAATGGCTCCTCTCAGCACGCCAGCAGGTATTCGTCGAGCGCATGGCGCACTTTCGTGCGTGCACGATGCAGTAGCACGCGTTGATTAGTCTCCGTGATGCCCAGCGCGTTACACACCTCTTCCGGGGTCCACCCCTCGATGTCGCGCAGAGTGATCACCTCCCGCTGGCTCGGCGTGAGCCGGCTAACCGAGTTGTGCAGATGTGCCTGCATCTCAACCGAGAGCGCGTGCTCTTCGGGGGCCCCACCCCAGCTCTGCGGAGGGTCCTGCCAGTGGCCCGGCCACCGGGGATGGTCCGCGGAAAGAAAGCGGTCAGGGTCGACGGCGGGCTCGGCAGGCTCGGTCTCCGGATCCCAAAGGGATGAGAAGGGGATGGTACGGCCTTCCCGCTGGCCGCGTGTTTTCGCAATGTTGGTGAGGATGCGAAAGAGCCAGGTCCGAATGGACGAGCGGCCTTCGAACCGATGGATGCCTTCGAGCGCGCCGAGCCAGGTCTGCTGAGCTACCTCCTCCGCGATGTCGCGATCTCTTACGTACAGGCCCGCCAGCCGTACCATCGCCGCGTGGTGGCGATCGACAAGGTCTACGAAAGCGCGCTCGTCTCCGTTCCGGAGGGACGTCACGAGTGCCGATTCGTCGACCGCCGAGGGGACGGAACCAGCCGGTTCCGGGGGTGAGCCGCCGAGCGCCACGTGCGGCGCCTCCCGAACGAGTCTCGCGAACGGGCGACCGCTCCAGCTCGCGAAGGCCAACTGCCGGAGGCCACAGTGTAACGAAATCGGTGCTGGGGAGACTCTTGATCCAGTAGAACCGAGGCAGCCAAGTGGGCTCGCTCAACTAGGAGGCGTTGATGGCCAACGAATGGATCGACATTTCGATTTCCCTCCGGACCGGCATGGTGCACTGGCCGGGCGATCCCGAAGTCAGCATCGAGCGGGTGCTGGACATGGAGCGGGGCGACGATGCGAACGTGTCGCACATGTCGATGGGCTCTCACACGGGAACGCACATGGACCCCCCTTTTCACTACGTGAGGGGTGGCATGAGCCTGGACCAGATGCCCCTGGATGCCACGATAGGGCCGGCTCGCGTGATCCAAATTCACCATCCCGAACCCGTCGGCCCGGCCGAGCTAGCGCTGCACGACATCCAACCGGGCGAGCGGCTGCTCCTGAAAACCGAGAACTCCTCCAGGCGCTGGTACACGGAGAGCTTCACCGAGGACTTCGTCTACATCTCGGAGGAAGGCGCTCACTATCTCGCCGAACGGCAGATCAGGGCAGTGGGTGTCGACTACCTGTCGGTGGGGGGATTTAACGCCAACGGAACGGCGATCCACCGGACCCTGCTGGAGGCGGGTATCTGGATCATCGAGGGGCTCGACCTCTCTAGAGTTCAGCCCGGCCCCTACGAGCTGATCTGCCTGCCTATCAAGATCGAGCGATCGGATGGCGCCCCGGCGCGGGCGATTGTCAAACCGATAGCGGCAACTCAACACGCGACGATCGAAAGAACTGGGCCAGGGCCATCGCCATGATGCGGCATGGCTTTGGCGGCCACCCCTATGGGCCGCACGAGGCGGAGCGGCAAGAGCGCCGGCTCGGACGGGTCGGCGATTTCTACAAGCCGGAGGTGTGGTGAAGGCGGTCGCTGTCCATCCGGGACAGCCAAACTCCATGCACCTGACGGACATCCCCATGCCCAGCCTCGACGAGGTGTCCGACGGCCATGGCGTCCTCGTCAAAGTGCTCAGGGTCGGTGTGGACGGCACCGACAAAGAGATCAACGACGCCGAGTACGGACAGGCGCCGGTCGGCTCCGACTTCCTCGTCGTGGGCCACGAGAGCTTCGGGCAAGTGGTCGCGGTCGGCTCCAACGTTCCGAGCACGATCCGCCCCGGCTCCTACGTGGTCGCCAGCGTCCGGCGCCGCGGTCACAGTGCGTACGACGACATCGGACTACAGGACGTGACGACCGACGACGAGTACTACGAGCGGGGCATCAACCTGTGCCACGGGTATCTCACCGAGTACTACGTGGACCACGACCGCTACATCGTCCCACTCCCCGACACGCTGAAGGACGTAGGCGTCCTTTTGGAGCCCACCTCGGTCTCCCAGAAGGGGCTCAACCAGGGGTACGAAGTACAGCGGCGGCTGAAGATCTGGGAGCCTCGCCGGGGAGCGGTGCTCGGCGCGGGCACCATCGGCCTGCTGGCGGCCATGGCTATGCGGCTGCGCGGGCTGGACGTGACCTGCTTCTCGCGCAGGAAGGCGCCGTACCTGAACAGTGATCTCATCGAGGAGCTGGGCGGCCACTACGTGAGCTCGAGCGAGCGCTCGCTCCAGGATGCCAGCGCCGCGTACGGCCCGTTCGACATCATCCTGGATGCCACCGGCTTCAGTCCGCTGGTCTTCGAGGCGGCGGAAGTGTTGGGCAAGAACGGCGTCCTCGTGCTCGCCAGTGTTACCGGAGGCGAACGGAAGGTCGAGGTCAACGCCGACAAGATCAACCAGGGGTTCGTCCTGGGGAATAAGCTCATGCTCGGGACGGTGAACGCGTCCCGCGCGGACTTTCTGAGTGGAGTGACAGACTTGATCAAGGCAGAGGCGCTGTTCCCAGGGTGGCTGAAGAAGCTGCTGACGACCCCGGTCTATGGGCTCGAGCGCTACGAGGAGATGCTCCGCCATCTGACGGAGAACCGCGAGGCGATCAAGGTCTACGTCGAGGTCCAGAACGGAAGCTAACCGCTGCCGTCAGGGCGCCCAGTCCCTGTCATCCTGAGCGGAGCGAAGGATCTGAAGGCGGGTACTGGTGAGATGGCCACGGGACGATACCCGACTTCAGATTCTTCGCCTACGGCTCAGAATGACAGTTATGGTGCAAATGGAGGTTGAAAATGTCAGTCGAAGTCAGCGTTGGCCCGCCAGTTCTAACCATCAACCAGGGCAGCACCTTCATGGTGACGGATCTCAGCGGCGAGATCGCCGCCGATAGCGAGCAGGGCGTCTTCGCCGCGGACACGCGCTTCGTGAGCTACTGGGGCGTGTACGCGAATGGTGAGCCGTGGGAGCGGCTCACATCGAGCCCGACCAGCTATTACGCGGCCAACGTCCACCTGACCAATCGCGCGTTCAGCACGGAGGACGGTGGCGTCCCAGGGGGGACGCTCGAGCTCACGATCGGGCGGGCGGCTGGAGAGGGGATCCACGAGGACCTCGACGTCACGAACTTCACCCTGAAGCCAATCCGCTTCAACCTGGAGATCGCGCTCCGCTCCGACTTCGCCGACCTCTTCGAAGTGAAGTCCCACAAGTTCGTTCGGCGAGGTCGCGTCACTACAGATTGGAGCGAGGAGCGCGGAGAGCTGCAGACCTCCTACCTCAATGGCGACTTCATCCGACGGTTTGTCTACCGGCCCATCAACAGCGCCTCGCCGCCGAGGTTCGCGAACGGTCGTGTCACCTTCGAGATCGAGCTGGCGCCGGGGGCTTCATGGCATTCGTGCTTTGAATACGTGCTGGATCTGGGCACTCGCGTCTGCAACCCCGTTCGCAGGTGTGGCGACGCTTGCGGCGAGTCCCAGGATACGCGAGAGGATGAGCTGCAGCGCGATTGGGAGGCCTGCGCCACGAAGGTCACCACCGCCAATGAGGACGTCTATCGGCTGTATCGGCAGTCAGTCGAAGACATGGGGGCGCTGCGCATATACGACCACGATTTTGCGCCTGACGTGTGGTTGCCGGCGGCGGGTGTGCCGTGGTTCGTCACCATCTTCGGCCGCGACAGCCTCATCGTCAGCCTCCAGAACATGATGGTCCACGCCGGCTTCGCGCGCGGGGCCCTCAAGAAGCTGGCCGAGCTTCAAGCGACCGGGATTGACGATTATCGCGACGCCGAGCCAGGGAAGATCGCCCACGAAATCCGGTTCGGCGAGCTGGCCCATCTGAAGAAAGTCCCTCACACGCCCTACTACGGTACGGCCGACGCTACGCCGCTCTACTTGATCACCCTCCACGAGGCCTGGAAGTGGCTGGGCGACGACGACCTGCTGCGGGAGTATCGGGACGTCGCCGAGCGCTGCCTCGAGTGGATCGACCGCTACGGCGATCTGGATGGCGACGGTTTCCAGGAGTACAAGACGCGCTCAACGCTCGGCTACGAGAACGTCGGCTGGAAAGACGCCGAAGACGCCGTCGTCTACCCGGATGGCAGCCAGGTGAAGCAGCCCAAGGCCTTGTGCGAGCTCCAGGGCTACGTCTTCGACGCGTGGATGCGTATGGCGGAGGTATTCGATACCCTCCATGAACCCGAGCGGGCGCGGGCCCTCCGGGCGAAGGCTGTTGACCTCCAGGAGCGCTTCGAGGCTCGCTTCTGGTGCGAGGAGGTCGGGTTTTACGCCTTCACGCTTGATCCGGATAAGAAGGCGGTCCCGACCATTGCATCCAACGCTGGGCACTGCCTCTGGAGTGGCATCGCCCGCCCCGATCGTGCAGCGCGCGTGGTGGCCCGTATGCTGGAGCCGGACATGTGGAGTGGCTGGGGGATCCGCACCCTCTCGGCGCGCAACCCGGCCTACAACCCGTTCTCGTACCAGCTGGGCTCGGTCTGGCCCCACGACAATGGCATCATCGCTCTCGGCTTCAAACGCTACGGGCACGCGGCGGAGGCGGCGCGAGTGGCTCGAGACATCTCCGAAGCGGCCAGCTGCTTCGTGAGCTACCGGCTTCCGGAGCTCTACGCGGGCATCGAGCGGCGCCCGCGCAGCTTTCCGGTGCAATACCGTGGAGCCAACGTGCCCCAGGCCTGGGCGGCGGGCTCCATCTTCCACTTCCTTCAGGCGATCCTGGGGATCCAGGCCGACGCCCCAAAGGGGCAGCTCCACCTCGATCCCGTGCTCCCGCACTGGCTTCCGGACATCACACTGCGGGGTCTGGCCGTGGGCGGCGCGTCGCTCGACCTGCGATTCTGGCGCGACGGCGAGCAGACGCGGTGGGAAGTCCTCTCCCATGCGGGGGACACGATCGACGTTGTGCAGAAGTCGTGGCACCCGTGGGCGGCGGCCGTGCCGAGCTGAGTTGCCATGCGTCTCGCGGCGCGCCACAGGGAGATGAAATCCGCTCATGGTGAGCCGAGAGCCTGCCCTGAGCGAAGCCGAAGGGAACCATGAGCCCCACGTTTGCGCGATTCCGGGTCCGTCCTTCGACAGGCTCAGGACGAGCGGCATTTTCATGACAGCAGGAGGGAGATCCGCGATGAGGGAGGACCATCGCTACGACGCCATCATCATCGGGTCCGGCCAGGGGGGTGGCCCCCTGGCCATGGCCCTCGCAAAGGCCGGCCGGAAGACGGGTCTCGTCGAGCGCGAGCACGTCGGGGGCACCTGCATCAACGAAGGTTGCACCCCGACGAAAACCATGGTGGCGAGCGCCCGAGCCGCCTACCTGGCGCGGCGAGCCTCCGACTACGGCGTGCACACCGGGCCTGTCTCGGTAGACCTCGCAGAAGTGCGCGAGCGGAAGCGGGCCATCGTCCAACGGTTCCGCAGCGGCGACCAGCGCCGCATTCAACGAGACGGCGTCGACCTCCTCATGGGGGAGGCGCGCTTTCTCGATGCGAGCTCCCTCCAGGTACGTCTGAACGAGGGGGAAACGAAAGACCTGGCGGCGGACACCATCGTCATCAATACGGGCGCGCGGCCCTCGTCGCCGCCGATCGACGGGCTGGACCTCGTGCCAACGCTCAACTCGACGTCCGTCATGGAGCTGGACACGGTGCCTGAGCATTTGCTCGTCATCGGCGGGGGCTACGTCGGCGTCGAGTTCGGGCAGATGTTTCGACGCTTCGGGAGCCGGGTCACCATTGTGGAGCGTGGTTCGCAGCTCCTGGGGCGGGAGGACGCGGACGTCGCCGAGGCCGTGGCGGCGATCCTGCGCGAGGACGGCATCGGTGTGTTGCTGAATACAGAGACGGTGCGCGCTGAGCGTGGGGAATGGAACGGCAAGGTCCGACTTACCGTGCGAACGCAGGAGGGCGAGCAGGCGCTGGCCGGATCGCATCTGCTCGTCGCCGCCGGCCGGGTGCCCAACACGGAGGTGCTCGGCCTCTCGACGGCCGGTGTCGAGACCGACGGGCGCGGAAACGTGCGCGTCAACGACCGCCTGGAGACGAACGTGCCCGGTGTGTATGCCATGGGCGACGTGACCGGGGGCCCTGCCTTCACCCACATCTCCTACGACGACTTTCGGATCCTCAACACCAACCTGCTCGGCAAGGGTGGGGCCAGCACCAAGAATCGGCTCGTACCCTATACCGTCTTCATCGACCCGCAGCTCGGCCGCGTCGGCCTGAGCGAGGAGGAGGCCCGTAAGCAAGGGCGCAACGTCCGCGTCGCCAGCATGCCCATGAGCTGGGTGGCGCGGGCCCTGGAGGTCGGCGAGGCGCGGGGGCTCATGAAGGCCATCGTGGATGCTGACACGGGCGAAATCCTCGGTGGAGCCGTGCTGGGGATCGAGGGCGGCGAGCTCATGGCGATGATCGAGATCGCCATGCTCGGGCATCTGCCCTACACCGTGCTCCGTGATGCCATCTTTGCCCACCCGACTCTGGCCGAGTCTCTGAACAACCTCTTTGGCACGTTGGATCAGTGAGAGGGGTATCCAGGGGGTCTGGGGACCGCAGCCCCCAGAGGTCGGCAGCCAGATCGGCGTGGGCGGAGCCTGACGCGGTTCTCAGGAGCCGGTGGAGTCGACGGGCGAGATCAGTTGCTCCCTCGAAGCCGAACACCCCAAGCGGGACGAATGGCGCGTGCGGCATGGTGCAAACGTGCTGTCGTACTATTTGAAAAGTGGTTCTGTTCTGTAGCTTGAGATCAGGCGGGGATCATCGGTATGCAGGTTCGGGTGGTCGGAGCCCATAATCTCGAGACGCGGGATACCCGCCACACTTGCTTTCTGATCGACGGTACCGTCGCAATTGACGCTGGCAGCCTGGCGGCGGCGCTGGACGACGAGCAGCGGGCTCGCCTGTCGGCTGTTCTCGCCACCCACATGCATTTCGATCACACGCGCGATATCCCGACGTTGGCCCTCGCCGCACACGAGATGGGCCGGCAGTTGAGCGTCTACTCGCTTCCCTCAACGCTGGAGGGTGTCCGCCGGCACCTGTTAGATGGGGAGGTGTATCCAGATCTGACCCGCCCTCTCAACGGTGCGCCAGCCGCGTGCCGATTTGAGGAGATTGCTCCAGGTGCACCTTTCGCGGTGGGGGCTCTCCAGGTTTCGGCTTTGCCGGTGGTCCACACAGTGCCATCCGTCGGTTTCATTCTCTGGGAGCAGCGCGGGGACTGCATAGCTATCTCGGGCGATACCAGCGGCGGACTGGCAGGCTTCTTCTCCCACGAGCCCAAGCCCCAGGTGCTGTTCGTGGAAGTGACCTTTCCCAACCGCCTCGACCACCGGGCTCGCGTCACTGGGCATCTGACGCCGACAACCTTGGCCAAGGAAGTACAGGCGGCACAGGCGAGGGGCCTGCCTGTGCCGCGGATCGTCGCCGTCCACATCGGATACTTCTTCCGCCATGAGATCCTGGCAGAGCTCGCACAGCTCCCTGCGAACGCGGGAGTGGATGTGACGGTAGGCCACGAGGAGATGCAGATCGACACACGGTCCAGCCAGCTCGTCCTCAGCCGTGGAGTCGCAACGTGAGCGGCTCGACGGCTGGCACCGCGGAAGCAAGCGCACTGGTGGCCAAACCAATCATCCTGTTCGTGGACGACGATCCTCTGGTTCTGAATACGCTCGAGCGCGATCTGCGCGCCCACTACCGCGACGACTACCGGTACGTGAAAGCAGGCGGCGGGCGAGAGGCCCTGGACGCAACGCGAAGGCTCAAGGAGCGTGACGAGCCAGTGGCGCTCTTTATCGTCGACCAGCGAATGCCCGAGATGACCGGGGCCGAGTTCCTGGTCGAAGCCTTGCGGCTGTACCCTCAGACGCGCAGGGTGCTCCTTACGGCGTACGCGGATACCGAGGTGGCGATCGCAAGCATCAACACGATCGGCCTGGACTACTACTTCCTCAAGCCCTGGCACCCGCCGGAGCAGCGCCTCTACCCGGTACTTGACGACCTTCTCTCCGACTGGCTGGCGACCGTCGGGGCACCCTTCGGCGGGATCCGCGTGCTGGGCACGCAGTGGTCCAGCAGCTCGCACGTCGTGAAGGACTTCCTGGCACGCAACCGCATCCCCTACCAGTGGCTGGACATCGAAAAGGATAGCGTTGCTGCAGCGCTGGCGGGAGAGACTTCAGGGAGCCTGCCGGTCGTGCTTTTTCCCGACGGAAGCAAGCTCATAAACCCCACCACGCGCGACATTGCTCAATGCGTGGGCCTGCGGACGCAGGCCACGCAGCCCCATTACGACGTAATCATCATCGGTGGAGGACCCGCTGGATTGGGCGCGTGCGTGTACGCGGTGACAGAGGGTCTGCCCACGGCCATGATCGAGGCTGAAGCCACCGGTGGACAGGCTGGCTCGAGCTCGCGGATCGAGAACTATCTCGGTTTTCCCGCCGGCATCAGCGGGACGGATCTGGCGCAGCGCGCAGCTGCCCAGGCGATGCGCTTCGGCGCCGAGATCCTGACCACGCAGAGCGCGAAGAAGGTGCGCGCGGAAGGATCCTCCAGAATCATCGAGCTGAGCGATGGCAGCGAGCTGAGCTGCCGGGCCCTCATCATCGCCACCGGCATGACGGTCCGGAAGCTCGACGCGCCGGGAGTGGCGAGCCTGGTGGGAGCCGGGATCTACTACGGAGCCGCGGCAACCGAAGCGGCGAACCACCGGGGCCAGCACGTCGTCGTGGTCGGTGGAGCCAACTCCGCCGGCCAGGGTGCGGTGTTCCTCGCCCGGTACGCCAGCACCGTCTCCATCCTCAATCGGGCCGATAGCATCGTGAAGGGCATGTCCCACTACCTGGTCGAACAGATCCGCGCCACCAGTAACATCCAGGTATTGGATGAGAGCGAAGTGGTGGCCGCCCACGGAACGCAACGCCTGGAGGCGATCACGATTCGACAGCGGGAGGAAGAGCGCACCCTGCCGGCCGGAGCGATGTTCTTGTTCATCGGCGCCCTGCCGCACAGCGATCTCGTCGACGGAGTCGTAGAGCTGAACCCCGCTGGCTTCATCCTCACCGGACCGGACCTCATCCGCGAGGGAAAGAAGCCCAAGGGCTGGACCCTCACTCGCGACCCCTATCTTCTGGAGACGAGCGTGCCGGGCGTCTTCGCCGCCGGAGATGTGCGGCAGGGCGCCATGCGCCGGGTGGCCGGGGCCGTCGGCGAGGGCGCGGTGGCGATCAGCCTCCTGCAGCAGTATCTGGCTACGGTATGAGTGGCGGTGTGCTTCGGAACGTTCCCATCTTCGCGGATCTGCCAGACGAAGACATCCACGCGATCTGTCGGTCCTCCGTAGAGGTCCGTCTGGAGCCCGGCCAGCACCTCTTCGCGGAGGGCGACCGGGGCGAATCCGCGTACGTCATCAAGGACGGGGAGCTCGAGGTCCTGAAGCACTCTGCTGGGCGAGAGATGCTCCTCGCCGTGCGCACGGCCGGCGATGTGATCGGCGAGATGGCGTTGCTGGACGCGTCACCGCGAACGGCCACCGTCCGTGCCCGCACCAGGGCTTCCCTGGTCACCATTCGCAAGGAACAGCTCGACCGGCTCATGGCCACCAGCATCGCCGCTTCCCAGGCGATGTTCCGGATGGTGCTCGAGCGCTGGAAGGGCACGGAGGCCCGGCTGAAACAAAACGACCGGATGATTCAGCTGGGGACGCTGACGGCCGGGGTCGCCCATGAGCTGAACAACCCGGCAGCGGCGGTCAAGCGCAGCGCGGAGCAGCTTGCGGACGCAACGGTCCGGGCGGCCCAGCTGCAAGCCGGACTCGAAGCCCTGACCCTGCCGCGGGAGGCGTGGGACGCCCTGTGGAGCCTCCAGGAGCGGGCCCGAGCGGCGGCGAGGTCCCGCACGGCCCTTGACCCCATCGAGCGCAGTGATCGCGAAAGCCAGCTGGGGAAATGGCTCGACGCGCACAGGGTGAACGACGGCTGGGCCATCGCGCCAGCGCTCGTCGCCTCTGACATAACCCTTGCCGACCTCGAGGATCTGAGAGAGCGTACCGGGAAGGCGGCGTGTGCCACGGCGCTGTGCTGGTTAGCGGCGGCCTACAACGTGCACGAGCTCGTGGCGGAGATCAGCGAGGGGGCAAGCCAGATCTCGGAGATCGTGAAGGCCCTCAAGTCCTACAGCTATCTCGACCAGGCTCCCGTTCAGGAGGTCGACCTCCACGAGGGACTGGAGAACACGCTGATCATGCTGCGCCACAAGCTGCGGGGCGTCACGTTGCGGCGCGAGTACGGCGACGATCTGCCCAGGATCCAGGCTTACGGGAGCGAGCTCAATCAAGTCTGGACGAACCTGATCGACAACGCGGCGGACGCTCTGGCTGGCAGCGGCGAGCTCCGGCTCCGCACGCGTCGCGAGGGCGACCAATGGGTCGTCGTGGAGATCGAGGACAATGGTCCTGGCATCCCGCCCGAGGTCCAACCCCGCATTTTCGATGCCTTCTTCACGACGAAGCCGCCCGGGCAGGGAACGGGTCTTGGGCTGGAGCTAAGCTACTCCACCGTGGTATTCCGGCACGGAGGCGGTATCAAGGTCGATTCCGTGCCAGGACGGACCACGTTCACGGTCTCGCTCCCGGTCAATTCCCCCACGGCTGGCTGAGGCCGATAGGGTGGGGCCTGGCCAAGGAGTAACGCGCCGTCCGTCGCGTCTGCTATACCAGAGCCGTGACTGCACCTGGTCCCGCTTCGCGACCCCTGGAGGGCGAACGCAAGTTCGTCACGGTCCTCTTTGCCGACGTGGTCGGCTCGACCCAGATCGGGGAAGAGCTGGACCCAGAGCAGGTGGCCGAGCTCATGAATGGCGTGTTCGCCCTCATGAACACGGCGGTCTCGCGGCATGGCGGGACAGTCGCCCGCCTGATGGGGGACGCCGTCCTGGCATTCTTTGGGGCTCCCGCGACCCACGAGGACGACGCCGAGCGGGCGGTGCACGCCGGGCTGGCGATCCAGGCCGCGGCCGCGGAATACGCACGCACCGTCCAGGCCACGTACGGGGTGGACTTCGCCGTGCGCGTGGGGATCAACTCCGGGCTCGTCGTGCTTGCCATCGTGGGAGACGAGATCCGCAGTGAGCTCACTGCAATGGGCGACACGACGAACGTCGCGTCGCGCTTGCAGAGCGCGGCGCCGCCCGGCGCGGTGCTCATCAGCGCCGACACCCAGCACCTGGTGCGCAACCTGTTCGACTTCAAGGTGTGCACGCCCATCGAGCTGCGTGGCAGATCCGTTCCCGTGGACACGTACGAGGTGGTGCAGGCGAGGCCGGTGCCGGGCCGGATGCGAGGGCTGGAGGGGATCGCATCCCCGCTGGTCGGACGGGACTCCGAGCTTCAGATCCTGGGGGAGCGCCTGGAGGCGCTGCGGGGCGGAACGGGCTCCGTGGTGCTGATAACCGGTGAGGCCGGGCTGGGGAAATCGCGACTGGTGGCGGAAGCCCGCGCTCGGCACGGAGGGGACCTGCGCTGGCTGGAGGGACGGGCCATCTCCTTCGGCGAGCCGCCCAGCTACTACCCCTGGCAGCAGGTCGTGCGCCAGGCGGTAGACGCCACCGAGGACGACGCGCCCGAATCCGTGCTGGCGGCAATCGCCGACCGCGCCGCACCCGGGCTGAGCCCCGAGCAGCAGGAGCTGCTCGGCGTCCTGCTCGGTGTGGGAAGCACCAGGGGGAGCGCGGCCGATCTCGACCTGGCGCGGTTCGAGAACGTCGACTTCGGAGAACGGCTGGCGGGCGCGCTCGGAGCGCTGCTGGCAGAGCTGGCCACCACCCGGCCCGCCGTGATCGTCCTGGACGACCTGCACTGGGCGGACCGGGCTTCGTTGCAGCTGCTGACTCGAGCGTTCGACGTGCCCGGTAAGGTGCCGGTATTGATCGTCGGCCTGCTACGGCTGGACCGGACAGCGCCCAGTTGGCAGCTCCTGGAAGACGTCGAGCAGACAGCCGCATCGCATCGCAGGCTCGACCTGGTGCCACTCTCGATGGAACAGAGCCGCCAACTCCTGGTCGGCCTGGTCGAGGCGGAGCCCCGCTTGGCGCCGGGGTGTGATCTGATCCTGGCAAAGTCCGAGGGAAACCCGTTCTTCCTCGAGGAGGTGATCCGCTCGCTCATCGACTCGGGGCACATCGTGGAGGAAGCCGGCGTGCTGCGAGCCACTGCGGAGATCACCGACGTGATGATCCCTGAGACACTCCTGGGGGTGCTAACCGGGCGGATCGACCGGCTTCTGGAGGATCCGAAGCGGCTGTTGCAGACGGCCTCGGTCATTGGGCGCATGTTCGCGCGGCGAGTCCTCGGCGCAGTGTGCGATGCAGCACCCGAGAGGGAGCGGATCGAGGACGTGGACATGCACCTGCGGACGTTGCGGGACGAGGAACTGATCCGGGAGCGGGTGCAGGCACCCGACCTGGAGTACATGTTCAAGCACGCGTTGACGCAGGAAGCGGCGTATGACTCCCTGCTCATCCGGCGTCGTCGCGAGTTCCACCGGCGAGTGGGCGAGGTGATCGAGCGGCTCTACAGTGGCCGTACGCAGGAGTTCGCCAAGCAGATGGCGCACCACTTCTGGCTGGGCGGCGACTGGGAGCGAGCCGCCGGCTACGCAGTGTTGGCGGGGGCACGGGCCGACGAGATGTTCGCGCCGGAGGAGGCGATCGAGCAGTACGAGCGGGCGATGGAAGCGCTGGAAAAGACCTCGCCGCTGGATGCGGTGCGGCTGGTGGATGCCACCCTGGCGTGGGCGCGGCCGGCGATGAAGCTGCGCAGGCCAGCGGAGCTCCTACCTCGGCTAGCCAGAGCGGTAGCTCTGGCTCGCGAAGCTGGCGACAAGCGCCAGCTCGCACGCGCCCTGAGCTGGATCGGAAACGTTCACACCTTTGGCGGGACCCCGGCGTTCGGAATCGAACCGCTGACGGAGAGCCACCGGCTCGCCGACGAGTTGGGGGAAGAGATGCTGACGATGCTGCCGAGCTTCCACATCACGCTGGCCATGGTGGACCAGAGCCCGCGGCTCGGGCTGGAAGCGCTGAACGACGTCATCGAAATGGCGCGGAAGTACCGGAGCCCGGAGATCGAGGCGCACGCACTCGCTGCGCGCGCGATCGCGCTCGCCCGCCTGGGCGAGAACGCGGCGGCACTGGCAGCGGCACAAGAAGCGCGGGCAGTGATTGCCCGATCGACCTCGTTGGTGAAACGCGCGGACGTGAACCTATATCTGGCGGTGGCCTACGCCGTCATGGGAGACATCGAGCAGGCGCTCTACCTGGGCGAGCTGGGGACCGAGGAGTCAATCGAGGCAAATGCGCCACAGTGCACCGTGTTCGGGCACTGGGCGACCGGGTCGTGCCGGCTAGCGGCCGGCTCGCCCGACGATGCTGCGCGCTCCCTGCGACAGGGGTTGGAGCTGTTCGACGCGAACCTCGGGCAGGTGAGCGCTGGCCATCAGTTCAGAAACCAGCTGAACACGTGGTTGCAGGTGGCGGAGCTGCGTCAGGGAAAGGCCGAGGCAGTGGATGGGCTCGAGGAAGCGCGGGCCAACGCTGAGGTTATGGGCGATGAGTTCACGGCAGCCTTCGCGGCGGAGGCCCTCGCCAGTGCGCATGTGGACCGCGGCGAACTGGAGCGCGCAGCCGCGCGCATCGAGGCAGCCGTCGGGTTCTACCGGCGCAACGGGATGCTCCCGTTCCTGGTGCAGGCCCTCCCTGTGGCCGCCCGCGTCTACCGAGCGCAGGGGTTGACGCGTGAAGCAGACCTGGCTCTGGAGGAGGTGGAGCGGCTGCGGGCTCAGATCGCCGCAGCTGCGTAGGACACCAGGTCAGGCGAAGGCGGCAACGACGCCCCCAACGGTCGACAGCTCCTGACACCAGGTGCGCCCGTGCCGCTCGTGTTGGGGGGGCCGCCTCCGCGCCGGGGTGCGGTGACCGCGCGGGGGAAGCGGCGGAGGGAGCACGCAGAATCGTCTCGTACCCTACACGGTGTTCATCGATCCGCAGCTCGGCCGCGTCGGTTTGAGCGAGGAGGAGGCTCGGAAGCAAGGGCGCAACATCCGCGTCGCCGGCATGCCGATGACCTGGGTCGCGCGGGCCCTGGAGGTTGACGAGGCGCGGGGGCTCATGAAGGCCATCGTCGATGCCGACACTGGCGAGATCCTGGGCGGGGCCGTGCTGGGGATCGAGGGTGGCGAGATCATGGCCATGCTGGAGATCGCCATGCTTGGGCATCTGCCCTACACGGTCTTGCGAGACGCGATCTTCGCTCACCCGACTCTCGCTGAGAGCCTGAACACTCTGTTTGGGACCCTGGATCGGTAGCCGATCAGCCCTTCCTTGCGCATGCAGGAGGCAACACCGCTTTTCTCTAAGGGGGTGAATGGGCCCCCTTGCGCCTTCGGTCGGGATCACTCGGGGGTAAACGCTCCGCTGCCGGGCCCAGGCGAAGTCGACCCCCAGCGGTCCTCAGCACGCAAGACCTTATGACTCGTCGTGGTAGCGGGAGTGGGAGTCGAACCGACGACCTTCGGGTTATGAGTCCGAAGGCGGCAGCCGGGAGGCGTCCGCGCTAGTCCGCTGCGGTCCGTATTCGTGCGTATTTGGGGAGAGCTTGACCGCTGAGGGGCCCACTCGGTCCAGTGAAGTCCACAGAAATTCTCTCAGGTCCGCGTGTTTTGCGGTCAGGATTGCGGTCGGCCGATACGGTAGAGGGGAGCGCGTTTCGCATTGCGCGCCTCAGCCGATACCCAGGCATGGGAGACTTAACCCTCATCCCTCGCCAAATCGGGCTACCCAAGCTGCCGGCTTTGTGATCGTTCCCAGTTGGTCGGTCAACGCCGCTGGGAACTGACAGGCAGCCAGCGCGCGTTTCCGAATCGGGCGCTGGAAGCTCGCCACCTTGCCGAGTTCCCAGCTCATCCGCGCGTGGGGACACAGGACCCCAACCCGGAGACCGAACTTCTTCTGCACGATGTCGATTGGGAGGGCCAAATCTGAGTCGTTGGAAACGATCACCGCCATTTCGAACTCGTGATCGAACGCATCCGCGAGGAGGTAGGTGGCCAGGTTGACGTCTGAACCCTTCTCTTCTGTCTTGAGCACCCTGACGGTCGCCGGGCCCTGCTTGGGCGGCGGATCCAGCGGCAAGCGCACGGCGTTCGTGAGAAAGCTACCGTAATGGACGGAGAGGATGGGGATGGTCTCTAAGGCCCGCAGGTAGGTCAGTTGGCGCTGTGGCTGTTGCGGGTCGTCCCTCGGCTGAATGCGAGCGGTGAAATAGCGAATCCGGCCGATCTTGTCCCCAGGCAGGAGAAAGGTACAAAGCTTGCCAAGGTCGAGCCATTTGAAGGACGTGCCCTTTACAGCACCGTAGTACAGGTTAAAGCCGTCTACGTAGACGTTCGTCTTCATAGCAGAGAATGAGGCCGCCCGTAAGCGGCCTCGATCCCGAGCACCGAAGTGACCCGGGGGGATGTCCCATTATACCAGGCTGCTCACCAGTTTGTGCCTACTGGTAACTAACCTCCCCGCGCCACTCCGCCCATCGACGTCGCTGGGCCTCAGCAATCCGGTCGCGGCCCTCGACTGTGCGCGGCCCCGTGCTCATGCCACCGTGCCACTTGCACCGTGTCCGTCCAGGCTCCGGGATGTTCCGGCAGGCGTGGTGGTCCGGTTGCTTTGTCCTCGCCCCACAGCGCCGGATACGCCACTCCCCACGGTAGACCTGAGTAAGCACCTGCAGCCTGTGCACGAGGGCTATTTGACTGAGCTGTCGCAGCGCGGCGATGCACTCCGCCACTGTTCTCGGGGGCTCGTCCGGAACCTTCACCCGGCTCCAGAACTCGTCCTCGGCCGCGAGGACATCCTGCACCAGTTGCTGCTTCCAGCGCTTTCGTCCCGCCACTGCCTGAAGCTCCTGCCTCTGCTCGGCTGGTGAATGATGAGGACGGTCACGAGGAAGCTCCCTTCGGCAGGTGCTCTTCTCCTTGTGCTGGCCGTGGGCATCGTGATGGGCGCGATGATTATGCTGGTTCTTCTCGGTCGGTATGAGTTGAAGCTGGGGGGCTAGCGTAGATGCCGGCGCCGCCCGGCTCGACCGACTCACCGGTGAGCTGTGCACGTCAACCTCGGCCGGAGGGGGGCCAATGTACTGGCGGTGCACTCTCGGTCGGCTGCCCTTCTAAAGGGGTGTCAGGCGGCACCTGGACGCATCGCTACCCCGTCGTTGCCGCAGTACTCCGCGAGGAACAGCGCGAGGTCAAACAGAGCGTCGTCCGCCGAAGCTCTCCGCTCGCGGATTGCCGCAAGAGTCTGATCGATGCGCGCCAGAAGGTGGCCGTGGTTGCTCCAGTGGCGATGTAGCGAGGATGGAGACAGTCGATAGCGGTCCGCCACGGCGCGGTAGGTCTCCGTTCTAAGCGCCGTGTCGATAGCGGCGCGCTCCGGGTGCACGCAAGTCGAACACCGGCGCACGTCAGTTTCCGCTCCCTCGATATGCCGCTCGTCGCCCACTCATAGCGACGCTCTCAAGCCTACCACCGCAGAGGCTCGTGCGCGCGTTTGCGAGCGTACGCAAGGCGTCCTCACCTGGCCAGCCGTATCGCTAGCTCTACCGAGGAAGACTGCTTTTTCGACAACCACCGCCCTATGCGAGTGGCGCACCCGACCCTATACTGGTTCTGAGCATCGTGTAACCAAGCCGCCGGCGGTGGAATGAACATCCTGCGTAGCCTCCTGATCGGAAGCACTCTCTCACTGGCGATCTCAGTGGCGCCGCCCCCTGTGTCGGCGCAGGTAGACATCGACCTGTTCAACGCCTGCTTCGATGAAGCGCTTGCCTTAACTCGGGTGTTGTTCCCCGACACTTCCTTAGCCGCATCGTTCGGCCAGGACCAGCGTCAAGCTGCGCTCGACGGAGGCCTCAGGGAGTCACTCGTCTTGTGGTGCATCGAAGATCCGGCCGGAGACACGGTGCGGCAGAACATGGCCAGTCTCATCGCTGAGGCAAGGGCCAGCGTGGCCGCAGCACCAACGTCTGTGCCCACCCCTGCACCGGCACCTGCTACGCCCACGCGTCAACCGGCACCCACCCCTCTACCGACCGCTGTTCCTGATACCCGTCAGCTTCAAGCATGCATCGTAGAGGCGCACGCCCTCTATCTTTCGTATCTCCGTTACGCTCAGATCCTCGTCTACCCGGGTCCTTTCGATCCGGCAGGATACTGTCATGCGGATCCCTCCGGAGCGACAATGCGCCAAGCGATGGCCTTACTTTTCGCTCTGGCCGGCGCGCCACCAGATCTTGTCCAGTCTATCTTACGTGGCGGTGCGCGACTTCCCTAGTCTCACGCGTGCGTGGAGCACGATTTTTCCGAGGGGATGGTGCGTACCGAGCGAGGGAGTGCCTGGGCACCAGCCCCCTACCCCCGGGCCTGGCTTCTCAGACTAGGAAAGGGCCTTTCGCTACTGCCCGGTGATCCTATTTGTGCTTTTCAATCCATGCGATGAAGGGCACGGCAAAGAGCAGGAAACAAAGCAGAAGGCCCAGCCCAAGATCAAACGTGCTGGCTACCCAAAGGGTTAGCGTGAGGTTGCCAACCCACCAGCAGGCAATGAGCGGAAGCCAGATAACCCACTCAAGGATGTCGGCCGAGGATATGCTGCGGCGCGGCGAGCGTTCTTGTGGAACGTTGAGCTTCGCAAGCAGCGCATCATCCTCTGGCGTGGCGGCGGGCGAAATGGGCCTCATCTGAGTAGTACGGAAGATCGATAGGAACGGAATCCTCACCACAGGCTCCCCGAGTATCTAGGACTCGGCCATGCTCACGTGCGCCCCAGCGTGTCTGGCCGCGATGAGAGCGGTCCTTCGAGATTGAGCTGGGGCGCGTCTTCCGCATTCGCGGCCGTGCCCCATGAGGTCGCATTCACACTACGCCGGTCCGCCAGGAACAGCATGCTGATACTGCCGACCATGACGAAAGCCAGGATGGCGGCACCCTCGTGAGTGCCTTGAGGCATGGGCGGGGCGCTGCTGCTGCCGCCCGCGAGTACGATCCGTCCCCAGACCATGGCCCGGCTCAGATTGTCCCGCCCCAGTTCGTCGGTGCCGAATGGATGCCCGACACTTGGGCCGGACCAGCGCTCCGGCAAGCTAACATGATCTGGGGAAACAGGCCACACCAGCGGACCCACGAACGCGACGGCGAATGCGAGGGCAACCACGGCTAGCCCGCTGGTACCGATGATACCTAGCGAGACGGTCAGTCGATCACGGCCCGGAAGAACTCCTCGCTTCTCCGGGCTGGGGCCCGCCTGCTGCTGCCAGCGCTCCTTGCGCTGGGCGTAGACGATTCCCAAGATCGCCGCGCCAAGGGTGGGCACTGCGCCGGCCGCGCCGATGGCAAGCGCCGAGCGCTTCGACTCTGCGCGTAGCCAGTACTTGGCAATCGCCACCATGAGCGGGAAGCTCGCGGCGACCAATAGCAACGAAGAACCGCCTGAGCGGAGCACGACCAAGCCCACAATGTACTGCGTCAGGAAGATCGTGAACCCAAACAGGAGGAAGCGGCCCAGCCGTGTTGGAGCTTTGGCGAGGCCACGCATGCACTTCTCTCCGTTAGATTGTTCACGGAGGATACCGGATACCCCCGCACGTGGTGCCCCCCACGCCGCATCCGGACGCGGTCCATGAGGAAGATCCCGTTTGTCCGGTAGCTGCCCCTTCTGCATGCGGGCCGATCAATTTTTTCGCGAGGGTCATGAGTTAGAACGCCGCCCTGCGCTTGGGCTCCAGCCCCCGGTTCAGGTACCGTCGCCTACGCGTTTGTTTTTCAGCGCGGAAGGAACCCCCGCTCCGCCCGCGCCAGCCTGAAACGGCACACTCCCCCCACCCAGTCCCCCTGGATATGGGCTAGCCCTTAGCCTTGGCACTCTCGGCCTGCGCCTTTGCGTCTTTTAGTCGTTGGCGCCGTGCTGCGCTGCGGCAACGGTTCGAGCAGTAGCTGCGATAGGTGGTACCGCGGATAGGCGCGCCACACACAGCGCACACGGATTCGACAATCCGGCGCCGTGCCGCCAGTTGGCGCGCGAGGTCGGACGGAGACATGGGCTCACTCATAGCTAACCCATAGGCTACTGCTCCGGGTCGCGCAACAAGAGCGCTCTTGTGACAACGCGACACAACTGGGGTAGTGATACAGGAGCGCAGTCGTGTCTAATCTGAGTGTGGCGCAGTCCGTCTCAGCTTCGGGTCCGAGCAGCCGGGCGGCGCATTTGAGCGCTGGCGCTCGCCGGCCAGTTGGAGGCGTGGATCAATCGCTAGGGATCAAGGCGCCCGGCTGGGGCCGTTTCCAGCGCTTCGGCCGGGCGCCGCCGAGTTTGGTGCCGCGTGGCGCCGACGAGCGGGTTCCCCGTTGTTCGTGAGCGCCACGCGGGCCGCAGGACGGACACCGGCGCATGGTCCCGCCGCCCGACGCGTTCCAGTGCGAACCATACTTCACAGGCTTTAGCTCCCCACCGGGGAACACAGAGCCGCAGGCTCGGCACCTCCTGTAGCGCCAGGCGCTCATACTGGCTCTCTCTCCGCCGCCTGGAGAGCCGCGCGCGCCCTGGCAAGATGCTCCCAATAGGCGATACGGTCAGGCCACGCTGGCCCATGGCAACTACGGCAATGCAAGGTTCCGTCAGGAAGCCGGACGGTGGGAGCACCCCCGCAGCCGCGACATGCGCACCCTCGGGGCAATAGCCGTCCGGCGGCAGCTCAGAACGGGAGGTCGTCGCCACCATCACCCCCGACGCTGACCATCTCCCCCGGCTGCCCAAGCACATCGCCTTCGCAGCGCTCACACCACTCGGCACGGTCGGGCGGCAGCGGGTCGCCGCAGGCAACGCAGATGCGTTCAGGCAACCCATCCGAGAGTAGGGGCAAACGACCGTCACCACCGTCACCGGTGCCTAGGCGACCGTCACCCCGGGCCCCTCGACCGTCACCACCGTCACCGGAGACACCCATACCGTCACCGGGTTCGTGCCTAGAATGGGCGTCAGGTGACGGTCGTGACGGTGGTGACGGTTCTTTGCGCCCACTTTCGGACAGGGCTATGAGGCGCCGCCCAGTGCGCGGCTCGCGCCGATCCAGGTCGATCTCGTAGCCAAGGGCACGGATCGCAGGAGCCAGCCGGCGAAGCTCATTAGACAATCCTCGGGGGGTCTTCGGCCAATATTTGGACCTTCGAACCGATTCGCTGGCCAGGTCTTCCAGATCGTGGAGCAGCTCCGCAGCGGTTCCCGTCCATGGCAGCTTCCTGACAAGCAACTGGCGGAGCGGGGAGCCGATGATCGAGACCTCTAGAGCCTGCTCGTGTGCGGCTGCGCGCACGTCGGCATAGGCGCGCAGGAACGTCGGCGTAGCACCACGACCACGCTCTGCGGCTACAGCGAGAAGCGCGAAGTCCGCCATCCTCGGCAGGCGGTCGAGACGGACGTTCGGCAACTCGCGCAACCCGCCGGCCAGCTCATCCAGGAGCCCTCCCAGGATGCGTGGCTTCGCGGCCTCGAACTGCGCCCAGAGAGCGGCTTCCGCCCGGCGCCTGTCGTCGGGGATTGTGGGCAGCTCCAGGGCGACGGTCCTATCAAGGAGATCGCCCCTGCGTATGAAGTCCTCGATTCCATTGAGGAGGGCCGGCCGCTTGGCATCGAACAGCGTTTCGTCCCGGTCCGTGTAGAGCTGGCGCGTAGCCCACCCGCCACCGGTAGCCAGACGACATAGGCAATCGCTCAGCCATTCCGGCACGCGCGACACGTTGTCGAGGGCCAGCAGCCAACTCGCCCGAGCTCCGATCACCAGGTCATGGGCGTCCCGCGGATTCGCCCGGAGCTCGGGCAGGGATGGGTCAATGAGCGCGCGCACCATGCGGGCGGCCGTGCTCTTCGCGGACCCCTGCTCACCGAGAAGTACCAGCACCGGATAGGGACCAGAAGGGCAGAGGGCGGCCACCATCCACGCCCGTAGGAGCGCCCAGCCATCATCACTAGGCAGGTTGACGAACTCCCGCAGCTCGCCCAGCGAGCCGCCAGCCACCGGGACGGGCAAGGGCAGCATCCCAGGAGACCGACGGAAGTACACGTCGGCGGCGCGCGCGATCCGCCAGCCGTCGACAGTCAAGTGGATCACCGTCCACTTCGAATCACCCACGTCGATGAAGATGCCAGCGCCGCCATCGGGTGCCACCCGCAGGTAGACCTCCCGGACCTCGCCACAATGAGCGCCGATGGCCTCGATAGTGGCGATGGCGGCCGTCCATGCTTCCCCGGAAGGCGCCTTACCCTGGGCCGCGAAGAACAGCGCGCCGAGCCAGCGGCGAAACCCACCGGAGCGGACGGCGTAGACCTCGTGATGATCGCCCGCAGCCACGCGTGCGTAGACTTCATCGGCGCGGTCAGAGAATAGCTCGCCGCGCAGCGTAGCCATGCCCACGAGATCATCAGCCTGGGAGCGCCGGCCCGTGCCACTCCCAGGCAGGTCAGGCTCCTCAATCGTGCGCGCCACCTCGGGCCTGGCGGATGCGGCAACGACAGCCGCCATCGCCGCGATCTCGTCCCGCGAATGGAGCACGCCTGGCGAGTCGCAGCGACCGCAGCGGTACCCGTCCGGCCCCAGCTCGTCCCACCCGCGCCCACAGCGCGGGCAGATGGATGGGGCTGCCGGTCGCCGGGGCACCGAAGTCTCAGCGTGCACTAACGGGCTCCGGTGCTTGCTCGGCCTGGAGGCGCGAAAAGCATGCGCCACTCAGCGGCCACTGCGGACCGGCTCGGCCTGCTCCGCCATCTTTCGCTCTGTGAACTCCTGGATTGCGCTCTCGGTCACACGCCGACTGCGCCCGAGTTTGATTGACCGTAGGTCGCCGGATGCGATGGCCTCGAACACCTTCGTTCGAGATTGCTTCAGGAAGTCGCGGCCGACTTCCTCTGGAGTAAAAAGCCGCTCAGCCACAGGTGAACCTCCTTGAATCTCCCTTGGCCTAATTGTATAGTTTATACGCCAGAACGTTACGCTTATAAATCGACTAAAAACGCCGAGATGCGCCATTACAGGGTTGGAGGGGGAATGCAGCCACGACGCGGGAGGCCGACTCGGATGCCGCTCGAAGTGCAGACGAAGATCGAGGACCTGGCGGGGAGGGGATTCGGGGCCAAGCAGATTCATGATTACGTCTGGGACGCTCCCGAATTGGCGCGCTTCCACCCACCGCAGCGTAAGGCCGACCTTCCAGCTCTACGAACCGTCCAGCGCATGGTTCAGGCGTTGAGGCAGCCTCCTCCGGAGGGCGCGGAAGGGTTCGAAGGGGCGGAGGGAGCCGTGAGCCAGCTCGCGCCCTGGCGCATGCAGAACGCGACTCCAGAGGAGGCTGCGGCGGTACTGCCTGTGCTCGCCGCGGTCATTAAGCAGACGGAGGGGCGCACGGACTACCTGACCCTTCTTGAGGCCCGCTGGGCCGTGCGGATTGCTGCCGTGGCTCCTGACCTCTCCCCCTGGTGGATCGCCTGGCTAGCGAACAAGTGCGCCGTGAGGGAGATCCGAGGGGGCACGACCTATGACGCGACATCCCCCTACGACAAGGTCCTGGCCCTGGCGCCTTGGCGGAGCGACGCGGCATTCGAAGAGTTTGCGAAGTTTGTTTGCTCGGTGCATCGAGAGTGGCTTCCGGGCCGACAGCGGGAGGTGATCGAGGGCGCCGTCCTTGATGCCTGTCGCATTCGGGCAGAGCAGACGGGACGGGAGGTCATGGAAGTAGTCGCGGATCTCATGAAGAGACTTGGAGATAAGGAGGCCACCGATGGCGACAAAGCATCGTAGGGGACACGGCGAAGGCACCATCAGACGGCGTCAGGACGGCCGCTGGGAGGCCGCCATCACGCTTGAGGGACGGCGCCGAAAGAGCCTCTACGGCAAGACCCGGTTAGAGGCCCAGCAGAAGATGGTCGCTGCCCTGAAGGCGCGTCAGGATGGCCTCCCCATAGGCACCAACGACCGACAGACGGTTGCGCAGTTCCTCACCCGCTGGCTCGAGGAAACGGCGAAGCCAAGGGTCCGTCCCAAGACCTATGTCTCGTATGAGGGCCATATCCGCCTGCACCTGGTGCCGGTCATCGGACGCGTGCCGCTCACAAAACTGTCCCCTGACCATGTCCAGCGGCTCTACAACGACAAGCTCGAAGCCGGCTTGTCGGCCAGGACGATCCACCACTTCCGCGAGACGCTGCGCTCCGCCCTGTCGGATGCGCTCAGATGGGGGCACGTCTCCCGCAATGTGGCCGCGCTAGTGGACCCGCCGCGAGCGAAGCGCCATGAGATTCGGCCGCTGTCGCCTGAGGAGGCCAGGACGTTCCTGGAGGCGTCACGTACCCACCGGCTGCACGCCCTCTACTCGGTAGTGCTCGCTGTTGGCCTACGGCAGGGCGAGGCTCTGGGGCTGGGCTGGGATGACGTCGACCTGAAGCGCGGTGAGATCCGAGTTGCGCGGGCCCTGCAACGCGTAGGCGGAAAGCTGACCTACGTCGAGCCCAAGAGCGAGACGAGTAGGCGTGTAGTCGCCATTCCGGTGCCCATCGTGGCCGAGCTGCAAGCGCACCAGGATGCCCAGGGCTTCGAGCGGAGGGGCGCTGGCGAGAAGTGGACGGAAACCGGCCTGGTGTTCACCACGAAGATCGGGACCCCCCTAGACGGGGGGAACGTAACCAAGCAGTTCCAGGCCATTTTGGAGGGAGCCGGCCTACCGCGCCAGCGCTTCCACGATCTGCGCCACAGCTGCGCCTCCCTGCTCCTCGCCCAAGGTGTTCACCCCCGCGTTGTCATGGAGACCCTGGGCCACAGCCAGATCTCTCTGACCATGAACACCTACAGCCACGTCATGCCAGAGCTCCAGCGCGAGGCCGCCGACAAGATGGGGGAACTGCTATTCGCCCTGGGATAACCTGCCTCCCGGAACTTTTGCGGTCAGTTTTGCGGTCAAGCTTCCGCCCGACAAAGAAAATAGGCACGGATTCATCGAAATCCGTGCCTATTTCGTGGTAGCGGGAGTGGGATTCGAACCCACGACCTTCGGGTTATGAGCCCGACGAGCTACCGCTGCTCCATCCCGCGTCGATATGGGCAGTATACCAGAGAGCGGTGACGCGCTACACCTCTTGCCTCTTACCCATAGTCAGCAAATGTGGCCCTGGCATTGGCTTATTTTCCCGGAGGGTTGCCCCTCGAGTATCGTCGGCGCTGGGGCGTTTCACTTCCGTGTTCGAGATGGGAACGGGTGGGTCCACCCCGCTCAAAACACCAGAGCCGGAAAACGATTGCGGATTGCGGAATGCGGATTGCGGAATAGGCTCATTCCGCGGCCCGCTGTTTCCGACTCCGCTTTTCTCAAGAGCATATGTGCCTTGTGAGCGGATCTTGGGCTCCGTCTTGCATTCCGCAATCCGAAATCCGCACTCCGCAATCCCGATTGGGCACGATCCTGTTGGCGCGGCAGGGCGCGCCGCGTAGTGGTTGAGCCCTCGGCCATTAGTACCGCTTAGCTACGGCGGTTGCCCGCCTTACACATGCGGCCTATCAAACAGGTGGTCTTCCTGTGGCCTTACCGGCTTGACGCCGTGGGGAATCTCATCTTGGAAAGGGCTTCGCACTTAGATGCTTTCAGCGCTTATCCCGACCGGACGTCGGCTACCCAGCGATGCCCTTGGCAGGACAACTGGTACACCGGAGGTCCGTCCATCCCGGTCCTCTCGTACTAGGGACAGCCTTCCTCAAATTCCCTACGCCCGCAGTGGATAGAGACCGAACTGTCTCACGACGTTCTGAACCCAGCTCGCGTACCGCTTTAATGGGCGAACAGCCCAACCCTTGGGACCTGCTCCGGCCCCAGGATGCGACGAGCCGACATCGAGGTGCCAA
>CAYQJS010000024.1:0-1667 GCA_964417895.1 uncultured Chloroflexota bacterium
TCCCCTGTCCCCTGGCCCCTGGCCCCTGGCCCCTGGCCCCTGGCCCCCGTCTCGGCGCCCCTGGCCCCCGTCTCGGCGCCCCTGGGCGCCGAGACGTAATAGATGCCGTGCGGGGGCTGGGGCGCCGGTGCGTCGTATCCGAACCCTGTCGCCAGGAGGTGATCACTCAGGAAGCGCAGGAGGTGCTCGACGTTCTTCAGACCGCCCAATTGCAGGTACGCCAGCGCCTCATGAGCGACCGGCACCCCCACGTTGGACGCGGCGGTGAGATCCGGGTCCAGGTGGCTCGTGCCGGGCAGGCAGATCAGCCACTGGTCATCCTGGTGTGCGCGCTCGACGGCGCGCTCGAACCCTCCGCGGAAGGTGGCCCGCCCGCCGATCAGCCGCAGCACAATCACGTCGGCGGGGGGCGTCACGGCGTCCACGAACGCGCGGGCGTCCTCTTCAGTGTGCAGGTGGCCGATGTTGTACGCCCGCACGGGCGGGAAGTCGGGACCGAGGCGAGGCACGACCTTCGAGAGGGCCAGGACGTCCGTGTCGGCGTGGGTCAAGAACACGAAGCCGCCCTCGTCGGCGGTCGGGGGCCGACTGTTGGGGTTTGGACCCGGCTGGGCGCCTTCCCAGTTGAACGCGGTGAAGTGGCGGTCCGCCAGTTCTGGCGGTGGAGGCACGTAGGCCTGCGCTGCGACGAGGGTTTCGATGTAATCGTAAAGGGCGAGGACGTCGGCCTCGCTATTGCACGAGTGGAACCACAGGGCGCGCCCGTCGAACAGGAGCAGCGCCACGTTGGCCAGTGGGCACGGCCCCAGACAGCCCCCGATTGAGAGATGGACGTGCGGACGGAGCCGACGACGCTCCCATTCGTTGTGGTACAGGTCGGCGAGAACGGGGGCGTAACCGTGCTCCGTGTGCCCGCAGCAGCAGCCGTTGCCACACACGAAGAGCTGTCCCGTCCGGCGCGCGACGTTCACCAGCTTGCCGTCGGAGCGGGTCACCAGGTTGCGGACGATGCGCCGCCGGCTCTCCATCAGAACTCGATTCCAGGCTGGGCCCTGACCCCGGAACGGTAGGGGTGCTTCACCTCGCGCATCTCGGTCACAAGGTCGGCGAAGTCGATAAGCTCCTGGGGTGCATCCCTGCCCGTAATGACCACGTGCTGGCCCTCAGGGCGCGTGTTCAGGACTTCGATGACTTCATCCAGGTCCAGCCAGCCGAACTTGAAGCAGTACGTCAGCTCATCCATGATGACGATGTCGAAGGCGCCGCTCTGGATGCGCTCGCGGCACTGCTCCCAACCCTCGCGAGCCAGGGCGCGATCCCGCTGGATATCCCGGCTGGTCCACGTGAAGCCGTCTCCAAGCGGGATGATTTCGACCCCCATCTTGCGGGCGGCGCGGCTCTCGCCCCAGTTGCCCGTCTTCGCCTTGATGAACTGCAGCATCACCACGCGCATGTCGCGGCCCCAGGCGCGCAGAAGCAGCCCGAGGGCGGCCGTGGTCTTCCCCTTGCCGCTGCCGGTGTTGACGATCACGAGACCCTTGGCGCGTCGGTCGGGGTGCGCACGGACGGCTGCTTGCTCGGCGCGCTTCGCGGCCCGCCCCTCGGGAGACAGATCCTCCAGCGGCGCCTCCGGCGTGTTGTAGTCTACGCCCGCGAAGCCGTTCACC
>CAYQJS010000024.1:1677-17904 GCA_964417895.1 uncultured Chloroflexota bacterium
CCCCCGGGAAACAGCCCCCCCCGGGGCGCCCCCGGCAGGGGGCCTCGGCGGGGGTCGGGGGTCGGGGGTCGGGGGCCCCAGCTCACCCCATATGCCTGCTCGATGTACCTCGGCGTCAGCACGTCTTGCATCGCCCCCTGGGCGAGGACGCGTCCGTGCGAGAGCAGCACCAATCGGTGGGCGCAGTGCGCGGCCACCGCCAGGTCGTGGAGGGCAACCACCACCGCCAGTCCCTTCTCCACCGCCAGCCGCTGAATGAGGTCTTCAACCTGGATTCGATGAGCAAGGTCGAGACTGGCTGTCGGCTCGTCGAGGAGGAGCACTCGCGCCTGCTGCGCCAGGGCTCGCGCGATGAGGACACGCTGTCGCTCGCCTCCCGAGAGCGTCAGCAGCGAGCGACCCTCCAGCGCGTCGGCGCCTGTCGCTCGCAGCGCCTCCCGGGCGATGGCAAGGTCCTCCCGACCCTCCAGGTTGAAGCGGCCGAGATGTGGATGGCGACCCATCAGCACCAGCTCAATGGCCGTCAGGTCGAAGTCGAGATCCGTGTGCTGCGCAACAGTCGCCACCAGGCGGGCGATCGCGGTGCGTGAGCACGCGGCAAGAGGCCGGCCGTCGAGTCGGACGCTTCCGGCCTGCGGCCGCAGGATGCCGCCGAGGACGCGGAGCAGCGTTGTCTTGCCGGCGCCGTTGGGCCCGGCGACGGCCACCACCTCGCCGGCACGCACTTCCAGCGTCACATCGTCGAGCAGGACGTGGCCCTCCACCGTGCAGGTGATATGCTCCGCCGCCAACGCTGGATTGCCCATCTCGTCCTGCGTCATACCGGCAGGCGCTCGCGCCGGCCGCGGTAAATCAGGAAGAGGAAGAACGGGGCCCCAAGTGCCGAAGTGACGATTCCTACGCGCAATTCGCTCGGCTGAATCGCCGAGCGGGCGATGGCGTCCGCCGCGACGAGGAAGGCCGCGCCGGCGAGCCCCGAGAGGGGCACGACCAGCCGGTGGTCGTACCCGACGACGAGGCGCACGACGTGGGGAACGATGAGGCCGACGAAGTGGATCATGCCGCTCACGGCCACCGCGACGCCGGTGATGAGCGCCGCGACGACGAGGAGGGTGGCCCGTGCCGTTCCCACCGAGACGCCCAGCGAGCGGGCGCTCTCCTCACCCAGAAGCATCAGGTTCAGCTCTCGGCCGAAAGCCACGCAGACGGCGGCACCGGCGAGCACCGGCGGAGCGATGAGGCGCGCGTGCTCCCAGGTGCGATTGTCGAGCCCGCCCATGAGCCAGAAAAGCATGTCTCGGTTCCGCTCCCGGTCTTCGGTGAACGAGATGATCCCCGCGGTCAGCGCGCCGGTGAGCGCGGTCACGGCGATGCCGGCGAGAACCAGGGAGGCCGCGGTCGAGCGCCCCCGAGTGGCGGCGACACTGTAGACGGTGAAGGCCGCCACAAGGGCTCCAGCCAGGGCGCTCGCGGGCAGCGCGAGGAGGTGTAGGGCGGCCGCCCCTGATGCAATCGCGGCCACGGCTCCCAGAGCGCCGCCGCCGGAAACTCCGATGATGCCCGGGTCCGCGAGCGGATTCCGAAAGATCCCCTGTAGCACGCTCCCGGCGACGCCGAGCGCTAGGCCCACCAGCAACGCGGTAGCAATGCGCGGCAGGCGGATCTGCTCGACGATCCGCTGCTCGGTCGCCGTGAAATCGCTGGTCCCCAGCCCCACGCGGTGGAGGAGGATGCTCGCCGTACTGGCATACGAGACGCGGGCCGGCCCCTGCGCCGCGGACACGACAACGGTGACCATCAAGACGCAGAGCAGAACGACGATCCCGAGCGCAAGGCGGCTCAGAAGCGAACGGGGGTGTGCTGGTGACCGAACTACGCCCAGGGCGGTCTTCTCGGCCACCGGCTGTTCGGCCGCGATGGACTCGGCCACCTCAGGCTCCCTCACTTGTGCGTCAACGCCGACCGCCCGGTGGGACGAAAACGGTTGCCCACTCGCCAATCGGGTGAGGGAACAAAGAGCCGCATGGTGGGCCGGTGTCCTCTCGCTCGAAGGGCAGGCCGTCGAGGCGGTAGCAGGTCTTCGGGCTCGTCGACTCGGCTGAGTCGCTTACCGCTGCGGGACAGCGCCGGAGTTGAACCGGCTTTCCCTGCGCTCCGCCAGCTTCCGGGAGGCATCCCGCCTCGTGGGCCCAACCACTGTGGAGGATGCCTCCGCGGTCTATGCGATTGGCAGACTGTACCAGCAGATCCCCGCGGCGGCAACGCGTCACGTTTGGGCCGCGGCGAGGTGGCGATCCGCGCGGTGCTCGAGCGCTGCGAGGGCGCGCCACCGCCTGTGCTATCATCATGAGTGGCCGTGCACGGGACGGCGCAAGTCCTGGCAATCGGCTCCAGGTGTCTCCGAGCCGTATGTCCCGCCCGACCTCACTACCAAGGAGTGTGTCTCCCGTGCGCCGTGGTACCCTCGCGCAGTCCGGCCATTGGCCGGCTTTTCTCGATGTGCTCCCATTCCGACCCGGCGGCGGTCTCCCTCTCCCACTCCTCTTGGCCGCCGCCATTCTGCTGCTCGGTTTCCTGGCGACCGTTGTGCTCCAACTGGCCTACCATGACCGAGTCACGGCCGGCGTTCGGGTGATGGGTATGGATCTCAGCGGCCGAACCGACGCGGAGGCGCGCGCACTCCTGCACGCCGAGGTGGCGCGACTCCTCGAAGGACCGCTCACGCTGCAGGCCGCTGGCTGGACCTGGGAACTCTCCCCAGAGCAGTTGGGTTTGAACCTGGACGCCGATGCCCTTACCGACGAGGCGTTTGCTCTCGGGCGAAGCGGTAACGTCGTCCAGCAGACCGCTACCAGGTGGGGCGCTCTCTTCCTCAGCGAGCGCGGACACACCGCCATCTTCGAGTTGGATCTCGCTATGGCGACTAACGCCATTGAAAAGATCGCGCAGCAGATCGACCGCCCGCTACGCGACGCCACCATCCGGCTGGGAGAGAACGCCGCGGTGGTAGTCACACCGCAGCAAGATGGCGTGCGGGTGCTCGTGCCGGAGAGCGTCAACCGGCTCCGTCAGGCCGTCGCCGTCGGACTTCCCGACACCATCGACCTCGTGGCTGAGACGCAGGCGCCAACCGCGACGACGGCCGACTTCGAGGCCGCCAGGGTTCAGGCCGAGAACTTGCTGGCCGAGCCGTTGGTGCTCGCGCTTGAGGACCGACGTTGGGTTTTTGGCCGCGCGGAGATCGCGCAAATGCTGGGTTTCGAGCGGGTGCCAGGCCAGCCAGCTCAGGTCTCCATCAACCCCGCCGCACTGGAGGGACGGTTCGACCGTATTGCCCAGGAGTTGGACCGCCCCGCTTCGAACGCCCGCTTCCAATGGGTAGGGCCTGGTAGCCTTCGCGTCATCAGCGAGAGCCAGGACGGGCGGGTCGTGGACCCGGAAGCGCTGCGAACCCAGGTTCGAACCAGGCTCGCCGCGGGCGAGCGCGTCATCCCGCTTCCTATCGCGGTCACCCGGCCAACGGTTAGCAGCTCCGACGCCCCCGCGTTGGGGGTCAGGGAGTTGATCAAGGAGGGCCGCACCTCCTTCCCCGGGTCGGTGCCGGAAAAGCAGCACAACATCCGTCTCGCCGCTTCGCGCCTGAATGGCGTTGTGGTGCCGCCCGGCGGCCTCTTTTCGTTCAACCGCGAGGTCGGTCCCACAACCATCGACGCAGGCTTCCAGACAGGGTGGGGCATCGCGGTGTCGAGCAGCGGAGCGCGGACGATCCCCTCCGTCGCCGGGGGCATCTGCCAGGTGGCCACCACGCTCTTCCATCCCGTCTTTCATGCCGGGTACGCCCTCGAACAGCGCTACTGGCACCTCTACTGGATCAACTCGTATGGACAGCCGCCGCTGGGGATGAAGGGCCTCGACGCCACAGTTGATGAAGATGCGGGAGTCGATCTTAAGTTCATCAACAATACCTCCAACCACCTGCTCATCCAGTCGCGGGTGGAGGGGACTACCCTCGTGTTCGGGCTCTACGGCACCAAGCCGCCATGGAACGTGAGCATCGAGGGGCCCATCATTACCAATGTTCTTCCGGCGGACCGCGCCACCGTGACGCAACCCGAGCCCTCGATGCCCGCCGGACGGACGCTCGCCGTGGAGTCGGCGCAGGATGGGTTCGACTCGACCATCATCCGCAAGGTCACGGAGGACGGAAGGGAACGCGAGCTGCGACTCGTCAGCCGCTACGTTCCCTCACGCAACGTCGTTTTGTATGGCACGCGAGGAGCGTAGGACCATGCCCCGATCCCTTCCATGGGGACAGAGACGGGAATGAGCGCGCGCAATCGCCCCACAGTTTCCGGCGCAGGGGCGCAGCGGGAGGCACGGCAGCATGCTCGCGTGCTGCAGCGCCAGCGTGAGGCCCGACAGCGGCGGACTCGAATGGGGCTGTGGATTGGCCTCGGCGTGGCGATACTTGCCGTTATCGGCGTGATCGTGCTGCGCTCGAATCAGGCCGGAGGCCAGCCCGGCCGAAGTGTGGCGAACCAGGGGACCCAGCACATCAGCAAAGGTCAGGAGCACACCGCCTACAACTCGAAGCCCGCCACGTCTGGCCCCCACTGGTCGATCTCAGCGGAGGCGCCGGTCGATTGGGGCATCTACAAGGACCCCATTCCCGACGAGGCTATGGTGCACAACCTCGAGCATGGCGGCATCGCCATTCAGTACAACTGCCGGGACTGCCCCGAGCTGGTTGAAAGGCTCGAGGACTTCTACCGCCAGTACACGTCGGCGCCAGTCAACCGGCTGCCACTGTACCCCCAGAGCACGAAGATCGTCATCGCGCCGTACTACGACATGTCGACCCGCATCGCGCTCACGGCGTGGAACCGGATCGACGCGCTCGACACCTACGACGAAGACCGCATCACTCGGTTCGTGGACACGTGGCGCGACAAGGCCCCCGAGAAAGTGCCCTAAATCGAGTCCCAAGTCCCAAGTCAAAGAAGGCGCGCTGCATCCGTGCACGACGGGCAGATCCCTGCAAGCGCCGCGGCAGTGATCGGGGGAACAGGCAGGCCGGCCAGAGCCAGCACCTCCAACACCTCGGGCAGCGGCAGGCCCACCACTGTTAGAAAGCAGCCCTCGATCTTCTCGACCGGCCTGAAGATCGGGGCCTGGATCGCATAGCTGCCCGCCTTGTCGAGCGGGTCGCCCGATGCCGCGTATTCGCGGATTGCATCGTCCGTGTAGTTGCGCATCCACACGCTCGTCGCCGCCAGGCGGCTAAAGATGGCAGGCTGCCCGTCGTCGCTGGCTACGGCTGCCGCAACCCCCGTCAGCACGCGGTGGGACCGCCCGCGTAGGCGCCTGAGAGTCTCTACCGCGTCGTCCGAGCCTGCTGGCTTCCCCAGGGTTTCGGTACCAAGGGCGACCACCGTATCGGCCCCCAAGACAACGCCGTCGGGGCGTACTTTCGCCCCGGCGCGCGCCTTCGCGATGGCCAGGCGGAGAACAATCTGCTCAGGCGTCTCGTTAGGGAGGATGCGCTCGTCGACGTCGGCCTCGACCACATCGAACGCCAGCCCGAGCGCGGCGAGGATTGCTCGGCGCCGAGGCGACGCCGAGGCGAGCACCAGAGTCTGGGCGCGATCGGTCAGCTTCTCACCTCCGTCTTTGACGCAACGTCTCGCGTCGGCTCATAATCGGCGCCGCACTCACGATCAGCCTAACGGGGGAAGCACCATGGCGAATCTTCAACTGAGCATCGCTCTGTCGGCAAACGACCGGACTCGATCCATTCTGGATGGAACGGTCCGGCCCGACGGGATTGATCTCGTCGCGACTACCTTGCATCCATCTGAGATGTTCTGGCGCCAGCTGCATTTCGCGGAGTTCGACGTTTCGGAGATGTCTCTCTCGTCGCTGCTCATCGACATTGCGCGCGGCGATTCCCAGTGGACGGCTCTCCCGATTTTTACCTCGCGCTCGTTTTTCCACACCGGAGCGTGGGTGCGAGTGGATGCCGGCATTGAGACACCAGGGGACCTCCGCGGCAAGCGAGTGGGCGTGCCAGAATACCAGCAGACGGCGGCGCTGTGGTCACGCGGCGTGCTGCAGCATGAGTTTGACGTCCACGCGCGGGATATCGAATGGCACATGGAGCGCACCGAGGAGCGGAGCCACGGGGGCGCCACCGGGTTCCAGCCACCGGAAGGCGTCCGCCTGTACCGGATCCCCGCCGAAAAGAGCATCGGCAGCATGCTGCTGGCGGGGGAACTGGACGCCACCTTGCTGTACATCGCAGACCCCAACCTGGTCGACCGCAGCCGCGAGGACATTGCGTCGAGCGGGAAGGTCCGTACACTGTTCCGCGATCCCGCGGCGGAGGGGGCGCGCTACTACCGCAAGACAGGGATCTTCCACATCAACCACGGTATGGTGGTGCGACGGTCCATCCTGGAGCAGCACCCGTGGGTCGCCCTCAATCTCTTCAACGCTTTCCGGAAGGCCAAAGACCTGGTCGCAGCCCGTACCCGCGAGCTGACCGATGTCTATTTCCGGCTGGGGCTGCTGCCCCCGGACGCGCGGGGCGCCATCGCGACAGACCCCTATCCCTATGGAGTCAAGTCGAACCGCGATCTGCTGGAGACGATTGCGACGTATTCCTACGAGCAGGGCTTGACGCCCCGGAAGCTCTCGCTTGAGGAGGTCTTTGCGCCCAGCACGTTGGACTTGTAGACCGCACGTAATTCTGGACCCTGTAGATCGCCCGTAACTCTCGGTTGATCATGCTTTGCGGAGCGCCGCGGCTAGAAGGAGACTGTCGTGCTAGCCGTTGGCGAAGCATCTGCCGGGCGACCCCTTCGGCAAGCTCAGGGCAGGCTCCTCGCTTCGCTCAGGGCGACAGCTGCCAGAGCACGCCCCTGCCAAACTCGCTTCAGAACGACACGGCTCTGGCAGCCTGCTGAAGACTGGCTGAGTCCCGCTCGTGGTGAGCCGGTCCAACCACACCCGGCCCCTTCGACAAGCTCAGGGTGAGCGGGTCTTCCAGCAGCCTGCTAGGTCAGGCCCTCTGCGTGTGTGCCCATGTACTCTGCGATGAGCTCCTCGAACGGTACTTCACGCTCCTCCCCGAGCCTGATCTCCGGGTTGTCCATGTTGTCGAGATACCTGACGCGGACGTGAATCTCGTCGGGCATCACCCTTCGGACTTCTACGAGGCTCCCATCCGAGAGCGTGCACTGCATGCCCGGTCGGACGTTCTTGACGTGCATGGTTCACCTCCGCCTGTTTAGTCTTTCGGGTGAATCGCCCCGGCCGCGACCGGGACTCTGGCGACTTGCTCGGGCACAGGCTTGCCGACCTCGCGCGCTCGCTGCTGGTTGACCGGGCTGTATTTCCCCGCGCCGCCGGTCGAAATACCGCCGGCCTGCGCCCAGCGGAAAGCTTCTTCGCCCTGCCGGCCCCGGTAGTTGGGATCATCGTTCTCGGTGGGCACATGGATGGATACGTTCTTCGCCGGATCGCGGAACGTGTTCATCGGATCGCCGCCATCCTCCACAATCTTCATCTGCTCCCGCAGCAGCCGCCGGTAGAGGATGAGGCCTTTATCGGACTCGCCGAGGTGCTCGGTCCAGCGAGGAGTTATGGCGCCCTGAGACTGCCAGGCGTAGTTGTCCTGGCCCGAGTTGTTGTCCATCACATCCCAGATGGGCATTCCCTCCGCGTCGACGCCTGGCAGAGGCACCGTGTAGAGGGGAATGTCCTCGGACCGCTGGTCAGGATCGCCTGGCCGCGTAGCGTGGACGTTGTACCACCAGTACAGCGTGTGGGTGTCGTCGATCGGAACGCGAATCTGGTCCTGACGTAGCATGAAGGGGAAGCAAATCACGTGCCCATGCTTCCAGTTCGCGTTCTCCTCGTCCTCCCCTTCTAGGACGCGGCGCTTGACGATGCCGTGCTCGAACACGTCGAAACCGATCTTGACGTGCCGTTGAACATGGGCCTTCAGCCGCCAGAAGCCGGGATCACCACTGGGGCGACCCAGGCGCTCGAGAACGTAATTGGAGAAGTATCGGTGGAGCCACTCGACGTGGACCGGGTCCAGCGAGTTCTCCATGATCTGGAGCCAGTTGCAGGGCAGGATCGCCCACCCGATGTCCCGCACAGCCTCCTTTACGAACGCTTCCCAGCGAGGCACCATCGGCTTCGGCTCGGGGCCCATCCATGCCCACAGCATCCCGCCCAGCTCCTCCACCGGATACGAGGTCACCTTGATTCGGTCCTTGAACGTCGAGTCGGGCGACTCGGCCGGCTGGTCCAGGCAGTTGCCCTCGGCGTCGTACAGCCAGCCGTGATACGGGCAGCGCAGCCCCTCAGGCTCGGGGATGCCCCATAGCATGTTGGTGTTGCGGTGGGCGCAGAACTCCTGGATGAGGCCATAGCGCCCGGAGCGGTCGCGGAAAGCGACGAGGTGCTCGCCCAGGAGGGACACCGCCCGGGTGGGGTGCTCGTGCATCTGTCGGACGGTGGCGAAAGGCATCCAGTAGCGGCGCAGCATCTCGCCCATGGGCGTGCCGAGGCCGACCTCGGTGAATCGCTTGTTCTGATCCTTGGTGAGCATCTGGCCTCCCTCGGTGCGAAGTCACCCGACGATACGACGAATTGTAGTCACGGTCAACCTCTCAGGGCAGACCAATCGCGCCGGGTCAGGTGAGGGTGGTGACCATCTCGATGTGGTACGTCGGTACCCCGGTGCCAGCGCTGTGCTTCAGGCACGGGCTTCCCTCCGAATGGCGTCCGGGTATCGGCTCCACCGCCCCAATGAGTGGAGCGACGAGGACCAGGCGCGGTACGCGGCGGAGATGAGGGTGGGGCTGCAAGGCGCGCCCCCTCAGGATCCGACACATGACCGGGGCGCTTGCGTTTGACAAGGGCGGCGGCATGTCGCCACAATCGCTGACCTCCACCCTGGGAGAATCAAGCAGGTGCTTCGAAAGTGAGTGAAGAGGAAACATCAGTCCAGGCCAGGTTGGATTTCGCGGAGGTCGAGAACGCTCCCGTATCGTGGAGCAATTACTTCGCGCTCCAATATCAGGGAGGGGAATTCATCCTCACAACAGCTCAAGTACTGGCGCCGATCCTGCGTACCCCTCAAGGAACAGTTGCCCGGAGGCGGCCGGTTTCTGTTCCCGTTAGACCTGTCACGCGGGTGGCCGTGAGTCGCGCTCAACTGGAGGCGCTGGTAGACCTCATTCGCCGGCAACTCGACCGGTTCCCAGCCACCGGCGAACCGAAGACCGAGGCAGACTGATGCCCGACATCCGGACCATGACGATTGACCCCCGAGGGACAGCAGACACGCTGCCCACGTTCGAGCTCGCAGCATTCGAAGGAGCCGCCGGTATCGCCTTTTGGGCGCTCATGCCTGCATCGCAGCGACCCCGAAGACCGTGGCGGAGCTACACAGCCGGGGTGAGTGTGGAGGCAGATGTTTTGGCAGCGCGGATCGAGAGAGCCGTAGAAACCACAGCCGCCGCGCCACTCCGGCTCGTCACCGAACCGGCTCACACCTCCCTGCCGAGTGACCTAGGCTGGGAGGACTTCGTAGCGTTCGCAGAAGCTACGGGGGCGGTTCAGGGGCCCCCATTTCCGGCCGATGACGTGCGCGTCGAGATAAACGACGCCGCGCGCCAGGTGTTGGTCGAAGAAGGAATCGGAAGCATGCTTAAGGCCCTGACCACGGCCGTTCGGGAACACGCCCAGGCTAGGCCTGGGATTTCGCGTGTGACGATAGACCGCTCGGTCGATCCAGAGATTGAGAGCCCGACAGTCTTGGAAGTCACAATATGGGTGTCCGAAATGGGCGCCGATAAAGCCTCGGGGTTGTGGACTTCATTGCTACATGCAATCGATTCAGATCTTGTGGAGACCGTTGGGGAGACTGAAACTGCCCGGCTCTTCACGCGTGTGTCGATAGCCGTAGACATTGAGTAGTGGATCTGACTTCGCCCCGTCTGCTTTTCTGACTCTGGCTGGGCAGTTGCTTGCGCAGGTCTCTGCGGCGTCAAGCCCGCTGTCGGATGCCGACCAAGCTCTTGTACGAACGAGCCTAGGACGTTTCTACTACGCGGCGTTCCTCATTGCGCGCGAAAGGCTATCCGCACTGGGCCGGGTCGTTGTGATGGGGGAAGCCGAGGACCACACTCGGGTAGTGAGCGCCCTTGGCTTTAGGAGCGACCTTGGTCAAAAACTGCACGGCCTACGACGGACTCGAAACAGAGCTGACTACGACCTCACGGCCAACTTGACGGTTGCCAACGCTCAATACTGGGAGGCTATTTCCAGAGAAGTCACGGGGCGACTCGCCCAACTCCGGTAGCCCCGCTTTCGTGCAGACTTCTGCGGACAAGTCCCCTGCCAGCCCAATCCGATCATGCCGCAAGCACCTCCCGGTGGCAACCTGTGGGCATCCCCGTGTACTACGTCGGCCCGCTCCTGTATCAGGCCAACTCGGGCGAAGGCTCGGGCGAAGGCTCGGGCGAACGACAGGTATCGTGCCAATTCAGGAACGAAGGGGCGTGCCTTCCCAGGTCAGCGTCGTCACCGTCTCGATGTGATACGTCTGCGGAAACATGTCCAACGGCTCGACCTGCTCGACGCGATAGCCGCCCTCCCGCAGGAGGCGGAGGTCCCGCGCCAGTGTGGCGGGGTCGCATGACACGTAGACGACCCGCGGCGCACGGCGCTCGATCAGCGTGCTGATCACCGTCGGCGAGCATCCCACTCGCGCCGGGTCGAGCACGATGCCATCAACGCTAGCGGTCAGCGCAGCCAGCCCGTCTTCTGCGCGCGCCGATACGTACCGCACGTTGGGCAGATCCGAGGTATTGCGCACCGCATCTTTGATCGCGGCCTTTGATTCGTCGATGCCGATTACCTCTCGCGCTCGCGGCGCGAGCAGAGCCGCGAACGTCCCGACGCCGCAGTAGGCGTCCACCACCACGTGGTGTGGCTCCGGCCGCAGACGGTCCAGCACCAGCAGTCCCAGCAGATCGGCAATGGAATAGAGGCCGTCCCGGCGATCCAGCCAGAGCACCTCGAGCTGAGGAGGAAGCTGGCGTCGCTCGCGCAGTGTGTTGACCTGGAAGAACGCCGCCGGCGAGACATGAAAGCGCCGGTCGAGGATCTCGTCCGTGAGGCCCGCCTGGCCGGACGGCAGCTCCGGCACCATTGGCAGCGCAGGAATGACAACCAGATCCCCGGTGTTACAGCCGTACCGTACGGCGATCTGGTGTGCCCGGAGGCCTGCGCACCGCCGCTGGATGGCGCTCAGCACCTCGTTGATGGCGGGATGGGCTATGTGGCAAAGGTCCACGCGCAACAACCGATGACTTGCCCGGTAGGTGTAGCCCACATCGCCGTACTTGCGGCCAAGCGTAAAGCGGACGTGGTTGCGATAGCCCCACGGCTCGATCATCCCGATCGGCTCGCGCACCAGGTCCTCGGCCGCGGCCATCCCTCCGATCCGCCTCAGCTGGTCGACGACGACCTCCCGCTTCAGCGCGAGCTGGGTAGCGTACGCCGCGTGCTGCCAGGAGCAACCGCCACACGCGCCGAAGTAGGGGCAACGAGGCGCAACTCGCTCCGGCGCCGGGCGCAGCACCTCGACGAGGTCGGCTTTCCCATAGTCGCGCTTCTGCGTGCGGAGCTCCGCGCGCACGCGCTCACCCGGGAGGGTGTAGGGAACGAAGACGACCTGGCCGTCGACTCGGCCCATCGCCTCGCCCCCGTACGCGACGTCGGTCACGTCGATCTCGACGACGCGCGAATCGCCCGAGATCGCGCCCGCCCCGTCCGCCATCATCACGCTGTGTGCCTTAAACGTCTGCCGCTGAGGCTGAGTGTCATGCCCTCACCCGTCGTCGGTCGCGGGAGGCGACCCGCGGCCGGCCGCTCCTGGAGGGAAGGGCAGCTGCTTGTCTCTCTCGTACCACCCTGATCCTGCTGAACGGGCGGGAGTTAAGGCCTACCCCGTGGCATTGAGCGCCAAAGACCCCAGGTCGCACCGAAAGCAGGCTGCTGAAAAAGGGTTGTGCTCCGCTGGTGGTGAGCCTGTCGAACCACATGGCGCCCTTCGACAAGGTCAGGGTGAGCGGGTTTTTTCAGCAGCCGGCTGGTGGTGGCGAGCATTATAGCCGGCGGCCGCGACGTATCGGCTATACTGGCGCGCCAGAAGGGCTTGGGGAGGATGAGTGCGTACTGAGGCGGTGCTTTCCGTCGCCTATCGACGCCGGGCTTCGGGACTCACCTCGCAGGCTGTTCCCCTGGCTGTCCATCAGCGACGGGCCCTTCTTGGTCAGGTGCGCCCGCGGATTCCGCTGCTGCTCACGGCGGCTGCCATCTTTGGCCTGACTGTGAGTCCCTCGAGCTCCCTCAACCCGAAGCAGACATCTGTCGCCTCGGAGCCGTTGGCCCTGAGCCAGGTCCTGGTCGGGGCGATGCTGTCGGCCACCGGCGCATACGCGGCCATCGTCGCGGAAGTCGCCGCTACCATCGATGTAGCCGCGGCGCCCGAGCCGGTCACCATCGCGCGCGGTAGCGCTTCCGTAAGCGGAATCGGTGCTGCCGCCGCCACGAACGTTGAGATCGCCATCTCGTTCGTCGACGGCGTCGTGATCGAGCCGGGCGGGCAGCTGTCCTTCGACGACACCGCTCGGACCTGGGACTTCCGCGAGGATCCAAGCTATGTCATGGGGACGGCCACTTCGGCGCGTGGGCTGATCGCGATGCGCGGCGGCGGCGTCTGCTGGCTCTCTACGGCGCTCTGGAGGGCAGCGCTCGCGGCGGGGATCCGCACCGACTTCCGCGAGAGCCACTACGGTCTTGTCGACCCACTCGGCCCCGGCTTGGACGCCACCAATACTCTGGTGATTCGCAACGACGCACCAGTGGCGATCACAGTGCGAGCCTGGCTGGACGAGGATGATGTCCACGTGGACCTGCTGGCGGACGGGCCGCTCGACCGGACGGCGATCGTAGAGGGGCCGCACCGCGTTGGCCTCGGGCGCTACGTCGCGTATCAGGAGGTCACCTGGGATGACGGCAGGGCCACATCCTCCGAGTTCCCCAGTTGGTACCTCTGGTAGAGCCACCCTCCGAAGGCCCACGTCCTAAGGCCCACGTCCCAAGCCGCCGCACACCCAAATCTCCCACCCTCAAACCATGACTGCCGAATTCCACGACTTTGCACCGATCGCTTGGGACCTGGGACTCGGGACTATCCACCCTGCCGGAGGTCGGTGATCTCCGGGTTCACCGGCGCGCGCACGTCCTCCTGGAACGACAGCAAACGGGGAGGGGCGCCCAGCGAATCCAGGCCCAGCTCGGCCCACCGCGACGCCACTCGGGCGTACATCCCCCGCGCGAGCACGGTGCGCTGGCTGAAGATGGGCAAGTACTTGTGTTGCTTGCAGGCATTTATCAGGGCCTTCGAGCCCCACGGGCGCTCCTCCGGTGGGTTTTTGGTGGGATCGAGCCAGGTCGACCACGTTTGCCGCAGGATGTCGATGTCGGTCTCCGGATCGCACCGCGTGGTCATGGCCCAGAAGACCTGGTCCCAGTCACTGGGGTCGACGTCATCGTCCACAGTGATGATCCACTTGGTGTAGTAGGCGCCGCCGGGCACCTGGGCCGCCAGCGCGGCGACTTGCGCAGCATGGCCCGCGTAGCGTTGCTCCAGAGATACGATCACAGCCCCGAATCCCCCGGCGGCCGCGGGATGGACGTATACGCCCTTGATGCCCGGAACCCCCAGCTTGTCCAGATCGTCCCAGATCCGCGCCGATCGGGCGATGGCGAAAAAGCCGTTCTGCTCGCACGAGGGCCAGTCGGACATGAGGGCATTGGTGAAGACAGGGTCCGCGCGCATATGGAGGGCCTTCACTTTCACGAGCGGGCAGGTCCCCTCTGGACGACCGTAGTAGCCCGTGAACTCGCCGAACGGGCCTTCTCGCCGGGTTGCCTTGTACTCGACGCGGCCCTCCATCACGATCTCGGCGCGGGCCGGGATCAGGAGGTCGGTGGTCAGCCCACGCGTGACCTCGATGGGCTGGCCCCGGATGCCCCCGGCGAACTCGTACTCCGAGACATTCTTGGGGAAGCCCATGGCACCCACGACCATGAACAGCGGGTCGATCCCCCAGGCGGCGGCGACGTCGATGCCTTCACCGCGCTCCCAGGCGCGCGTAATGTCGAGCCGAGCGTGTTTGCCAGGGGACAGGTACAGGCCAACCTCGTCCTTGCTCTGGATCATCATCCGATACGTACCGATGTTGATGATCCCCGTATCGGGATCCCGGGTGAGCACCGCGTCCGCCGTGCCGATGTAGCGGCCCACGTCCTCGCCGGGTTGGCCGCCGCCGTCCAATGGCCAGTGTTTCGGCGCGGGAAGCCGAGTGAGATCGATATCCTCGCCGCGGAGGATCATCTCGTTGACGGGTGCGCTCCCGGCCTCTATTTCGACGGGGGGTATACGGCGACTGAGCCGATCGCGTGCCTCCTGAATGAGCTCCATGACGGGACGATCGGGCTCCATCCCCAGAGTGACGGCGATGCGTCTGTTGCTGGAGCTCAGGATGTTGAACAGCGACCGCCAGGCCCCGGGGTGGCCCTTGATGTTCTCGAAAAGCAGCGCAGGGCTCCCCACTTGCTTTCCCACCATATAGGTGATGGCGCTCATTTCCTCAATTGGGTCCACCTCGCGGGTGATGCGCCGGAGCTCGCCCATGGCCTCGACGCGCGCCAGCCAGTCGCGCAGATCGGCAATCTCCAAGCCACGCGCCGAGGGCCGCTCCTCGGTGATCACGCTCCACCTCCAACCATGTGGATGATCTCCAGCCGATCCCCCTCGGCCAGTAGCACCTCGCCAAATCGGTCGCGTCGCACAATCTCTCCGTTGTGCTCGACGGCTACCAGCACCGGCTTCACAGCATGCTCCTCGAGGAACTGGAGGATAGTGCGGCCCGCCTCCACTTCGCGGGCCTTGCCGTTGACGATCAGCTGGATAGCTCCACTCACCCCAGGTCGCTCCTCCAGAGCTGAGGCCCCGGTGTGCTGCTCCTTCCCGACGAAGCCCCGGCGCCCGCCGCGGCGGGTGAGGCGACGCGCTCGCTCCACCCCTTATCCATAGCCACCCGCAGCCGCTCCGCCGCAAGGCGCGGGCGTGGCTGCGCCAGGATCGACGAGATCACCGCGACACCGGCCGCCCCGGCGGCCATCACCTCGACCGCGTTCTCGGGATCGATGCCACCAATGGCCACCACCGGTATCGCGCTCTTCGAGGTGGCGCGAATCGCATCGAGCCCAAGGGTCGGGCTCCCGGGATGGGACCGGCTCGGGAAGGTCGTCCCCAGCACAAGGTAGTCGAGCGCCTCACTCGCGCTCTGCGAGACTTCGAGCGTGCTGTGCACCGATCGCCCGATGAGCGCCCGCGGCCCGAGCGCGGCGCGTGCACCCGCGACAGGGAGGCCGTTCGCGGGCAAATGAACGCCGGCGACGCCAGCGGCAAAGGCGACGTCTGCTCTGCCGTTCACGACCAGCGGCACCCTAAGGGGCGCGAGGGCCTCCTGCACCCGGAGTGCGAGCTCCAGCAGCGCGCGCGTGGGGAGGTCTTTCTCGCGCAATTGGACCAACGTGACACCGCCGGCGGCCGCTTGGGCCGCGACGGACGGAAGGTCAGCGCTGCCGACGAGCCTGCGGTCCGTGATCAGGCAGAGGATGGGCCTCGGCAGCAGCCAGGAGGGAAGGGCCCTGTCGTCCTGAGCCGAAGGCGAAGAGCCTGCCCTGAGCGTACCGAAGGGATCTCCTGGGACAGGCTGCGCTTCGTTCAGCATGACTTGACTGGTCGTGCCGCTCGGATCACCGCAAGACGCCCTCCAGTGGACTGCTGGCGCTCGCGTACGCCTTCCTGGGGATTCTGCCGGCCAGGAACGCCTTGCGTCCCGCGACGACGCCTTCGGCAATGGCGGCCGCCATGAGCGGGGCGTTCTCCGCGAGGGCGACGGCTGTGTTCACAAGGCACGCGTCGGCCCCGATCTCCATGGCCAGCGCCGCGTCGGAGGGAGCTCCGATGCCTGCGTCCACGACCACGGGAACCCGGGCCTGCTCGATGATGATTTTGATCTGCTCGAAGTTGACCATGCCCTGGCCCGATCCAATGGGGGAGGCGAG
>CAYQJS010000024.1:17914-73421 GCA_964417895.1 uncultured Chloroflexota bacterium
AGCCCGCGATTGCGCCCGATCGGCGACCCCAACGGCATCACCGTCGCGCACCCCACGTCCTGAAGCCGCGCCGCGAGAACCGGGTCGTCATTGATGTACGGCAAAACCACGAAGCCTTCGTCTACCAGCATGCGCGCCGCCTCGAGCGTGCCGACCGGATCCGGTAAGAGGTACCGCTGGTCGGGGATGACCTCCAGCTTGATCCAGTTCGAGAGCTCCATCGCCCGCGCGAGGCGCGCCACCCTCACGGCCTCCTCCGCCGTCTGACAGCCACCCGTGTTTGGAAGAATCCGGTACCGTGTCCAATCGATGTAGTCGAGAATCGTCTTCTGGCTGGGGTCGTCGAAATCGATGCGCCGCAAAGCGACGGTGATCATCTCGGCGTCAGCAGCCGCGAGAGAGGCCACCATCTCCTCCATCGTGCGGTACTTCCCCGTGCCGAGGATCAGGCGCGAGCGGAGCGGCTGGCCCGCGATGACAAGTGCGTCGTCCATAGTCTGCTACCTCTTGTTGTCCTGACGAAAGGCAATATACCAGCCCTTGCACAGGCATGGAGGCTTGCGCCTCGCCCACCCCGACTCTATACTTTCTGTTAAGTCCGGTTATGTTGTGTTCTTTGCGCCTCGCGAGCGCCATCTGTCGGGACTCTGGAGTACAGGGTTCCCGCCGGCTGCGCTTGGCCGCGGGGACGCACGAGAGGGCAACGGGCCCGGCTAGCTCCTGGCAATGGACGGGCCGTGGGTAAGCGGAGCGGGGCCCCACGAGTCCTGAGCACGGCACTGCTCGGCGCAGTCATTCTCGGCGCCGGCGGCTACTTGCTGCTCTCGAGACCGGCGCTGCCGTTGGCTCCCGATCAGATCTCTGCCACGGAGGAGCCCCCTCCTCTCCCCATTGCGGCTGAGGCATTCGACCAGGGAGACTGGCGTACCGCGGAGGAAGCCTATGCCCGCGCGGTTGCAGCGGACCCATCTTCGGCCGCGGCCGAAATGGCCTGGGCTCGCGTCCTCACCTTCCAGTACCGGTACGGGGACGCCATCGCACATGCGCGACGGGCGGTAGACCTAGCGCCACGTGATGCGGTTGCCCACGCGGTACTGGCGCAAACGCTGGATTGGGCCGGCGACATCGACGGTGCGGCGGCGGCCGCGCGGCGAAGCATCGACCTGGACCCCAGCCTCGCAGAGGGCCATGCCTTCCTCGCCGAGGTGTTCGCCGATCGGCACCAGATCGCCGACGCTCGCCGGTCTGTGGACCGCGCGCTTGCGCTCGATCCGGAGGGCGTCGAACCTCGCCGGGTGCGGGCCTACATCCTGGAGACGGAGGGGCGGTACACCGATGCCATCGTCGCGTACTCGGATGCGATCGTGGTTGCACCCCGCATGGCCCATCTGCACTTCGCGCTGGGCAACGTCTACCGAGCCTTGAGTCGATGGGAGGAAGCCGTCGATGCCTACCGCGTCGCGGCGACGCTAGCTCCATACGACGCGCGCCCCCCTGCTGGACTCGGCATGGCGTACCTCGCTCAGGAGGACGCCTCGGCCGCGATTGACTATTTTCAACAGGCGATTGCGCTTGATCCGGGATACTCGACCGCTTACGGTCAGATGGGGAACGCGTACTACGTGAGCGGCGACTACCCTCGAGCTGAAGAGCCGTTGTCGCGTGCCGTCGAGCTGGAGCGGAACCCGGTGCGACTCAGCTCCTACCGGCACGTGCTGGGTTGGACGTACCTCCGCAATGGAGCCCTTGACGACGCCGAGGCACAGTTCCGGGAGGCACTGGCGCTGACTCCGTCGCTCGCCGGGGCTCGCCAGGGGCTGGAAACACTAGCGGCGTTGCGCTAGACCTCCCGTTCCTGAGACAATCGGCCCGCATGACCACCCCCCGGGCGTCTCTGCGCCCTGAGTCTGACCGCAGCATCGTCGATCTACCCAAGCTGGTACGCACGCTACCTGATCACGAGCAAGCGCTATTCCACCGCCTGTTCCTTGTGAGTGAGTCGGTGGGCGAGCTGCGAGCTCCCCTCTCGATGCACGGGTGGATCGGTCGCTTATTCGGGTCGCTGGCCGCGGTCGAGCGCCAGACGATCATCCGGACGACCAACCTCGTCACGATGGAAGGCGCCCTATTCAATGCTTTGCGAGCTTCGCGCCCCTTCGAGTCGCAGCACGCCGAGGAGGTGGAGGCGCTCGTCAACAGTGGGACCGGGGACCCGTTTTGCTCCCCGCTCCAGAGCACACCGGAGGATGTATTCGGCCGGGTCCGTGGCCGCCATTCGGTTACAGCGAGCAACGTTGCGAAGTACGACGCGTTCCACGGCGTCGTCGTCTTCGATGAGCATAACCCCCTGCGGTTCGACGAGGAGTCGATCAGTGACGTGATCGACGTCGGGTTGCAGTGGGGCCGCCGTGTCCTGGACGTGGACTCCGAAGCGAGATACTTCTTCCTCCTCTGGAATTGCCTCTGGAAGGCGGGTGCCTCCATTCTGCACGGCCATGCGCAGGTAGTAGCCACCCGCGACCTCCACTATCCGAAGGTAGAGGGGCTGCGCCGCCAGGCGCTGGCGTACCGCGAGCGCCACGCATCCGACTATTTTGCGGACCTTGTGGCAGTCCACCGGGCGCTGGGGCTGGTTGCGGACGTTGGGACGACCAATGTCGTGTGCACCCTCACGCCGGTTAAGGAAAAGGAAGTGCTGCTCTTGGCCCCTGAGCTGACGCCGGATCTCAAGAGGGCGGTGGCGCAGGTGCTGGACCGGTTTGTCCACAGCCTTGGAGTGACCAGCTTCAACCTGGTGATCTGCATGCCTCCGCTGGCCCCGGCGCCCGAGGACTGGTCTGGCTTCCCCCACATCATCAGAATCGTGGACCGCGGGGAGCTCACCAACAAGACGGCAGACGTCGGCGCCATGGAGCTGTACGCCTCGAGCGTCGTCGCGAGCGATCCCTACCGGGTGGCCGCGGCCCTCCGCGCCAGGTGAGGGGTCATCCTCGAGGCAGGGCGTTGCCCCCGCAGCTGAAAAGAGCGAGGGTGAGGCGTAGCCAGCAATCATCGGGAACCTGTCCGCCACATGCGCACTCGGGGCTCTCTTCGTCGGACAGACTCCCGAGACCTTGGGGGAGAGGGTGTACACTGAACTCTGGGGTGAGCGTCAACTCGTGTATGAGGGGGCGGTGTCTGGATGATATTCGCCGACTTCTACGGCCCCGCCGCTCTCTACGCAGATGTGCGCCCCGCTCTGGAAGGCAGCATCGCCCACGCTCTGAATGCCCGTCCCGAGGATGTGGTCGTTCGGCGTGTTCAAGTGGAGTCCCAGTACCCCGGCGCCGAAGTGTGGGTGGAGCTAAGCTCGGAAGAACAGCTCGCGCGCCACGGGCGAGATCTCGCGCAACACATTACCGAAGCCCTTCGCCCCCACCACGCTGGTGACGTCTGGGTGCTCTTCCGCATCGTTCCCCTGGCCCACGTCTATCTGAATGGCGAGCCACGTCGCCGTGGCGCCGCAACGCTGGACTAGCGTCTCCAGATCGAGAAGGTGGATTTGCTCGCCGTGCTTCAGCCTCGAACAGTGAGCTGACCCACTGCTGGTAGCAATGAGCAGCGCCGAAGGCACAACAGCCGCACTCAGGTGGCTCGCGGTGCGGAGCGGGCTCGCCCTTTCGTTCGCGATAGTGCTTTTCGCCGGCGTGCTCGCCGGATCGGTCCTCCCGGCCGTAGGCATGTCGCCATCGGAGCAGGTGGACGTGACCCCCTACAGTGGCACGATTCTCTACCTCAGCCGAGGCGACATCTGGCAAATAGACCTGGCGACCGAGCAGCCGCGGCTTTTTCTGGATCCCGGGCCGGCCCTCGTGACACACGTCGCCCATTCGCCGGACCGGTCCCAGCTTGCATACTCAGTGCTACACCTGAGTCCCACCTATCAGGTGCTGGCTTCGGAGATCGTGCTGGCGACGAGGGAGGGCACTGGGTCGCGGACCGTCGTCCGCGAGGACCGGCCACGTCTGTCCGTCAGCTGGCCGGCCTGGAGCGGAGACGCTGCGACCCTCGCCTATGTGGTGAACAATCTCGTGGACGGAACCCAACGAGTCGAACAGGTGGACCTCGGCTCCCTCTCGCGATCGCTGGTCGTGGAGGGCGCGTCGTCACCGACGGCGTCGGCGGACGGCCGATTGATGGCGTATGCCCAGCAGGTGGGACGCTGTTGGTCCATCTGGAGCATGGACCGCTCCACCGGGCAAAGAACCCGATTGGTTTCCGAAGCCTGGTTCGAGGATGCCGACGCGCCGAGCTTCTCGCCGGATAGCTCGATCGTCAGCTTCGTCGCCGTGGGCGATGGTCCCCCCGCTGGCGCGGGGCTCAGCTCCCTGGTTGCCCGCGTGGTTGCTCGGCTCGCGCCGAGCGCCGAAGCCCACGATGCCGAAGCCCACGATATCGAGGGGGCTGTGTTCGACCTCTGGGGGGTGCGGCCCGATGGCTCGGGGCTACGAAGGGTCGCGGCCCTTGCGAACGAGCAGCCCTACGTCGCGTGGTCGCCGGATGGTCGCCACGTCGCCGTCTGGGGAGGCATCGGGCTGCAGATCGTCGATGCGGCGAGTGGGGCGCTGCGCCTGCTACGCAATCCGGTCGGCACGGGGCCGATCAGCTGGGGATACTGAAAGCAACGGGGCCCTCCCACTGAGCGTGGGAGGGCCCCGTTTGCTGGCCTTGGGTCTAGTACTCGGGCATCGGGGGCGCGTGGTGTTCCTTTTCAGGCACGTCGGTCACCAGCGCCTCAGTCGTCAGGATCATGCCGGCGATAGAAACTGCGTTCTCCGCGGCTGAGCGGGTCACCTTCGCGGGGTCGATGATTCCCCGCTTCACCATGTCGGTGTACTCCTCGGCGGACACGTCGTATCCGATGTTCTTGTTATTCTGGCTGCGTTGCTGCCGCCGCACCTCTTCGACGATGACGGACCCCTCGAGACCGGCATTCTCAGCGAGCTGCCGTAGCGGCTCCTCCAGCGCGCGCCGCAGGGCGCGGCAGCCCACCGCCTCATCGCCCTCCAACTTGAGGTCCGCCAGCTTCTCGGCGGCGAGAAGGAGCACGACCCCGCCGCCCGCCACGATGCCCTCTTCGGCCGCGGCCTTCGTGGCTGAAATGGCGTCGTCCACCCGTGACTTCCGAAGCTTTTGCTCGATCTCCGTGGCGGCCCCGATTTTGATCACCGCCACGCCGCCCGACAGCTTGGCCAGGCGCTCCTGGAGCTTCTCGCGGTCATAGTCGGAGGTGGTGATGTCGATCTGCGCTTTGATCTGTGCGATGCGACCCTGAATCTGGTCGGAGGAGCCGCGGCCCTCGACGATCGTGGTCTCGTCCTTGTTGGCCACCACGCGGCGGCATCGGCCCAGGTCCTCCAAAGTCGCAGAGTCCAGCTTGCGGCCCGTCTCATCCGAGATCACGGTGCCCCCCGACAGGATCGCCAAGTCTTGCAGCATCTCTTTGCGCCGATCCCCGAAGCCGGGCGCCTTCACCGCCAGCGCGTTGAGGGTGCCGCGAAGCTTGTTGACGACGAGGGTGGCCAGCGCGTCACCGTCGACGTCCTCTGCCACCACCAGGAAATCCTTCTTCCCGCTCTGGAGCACCTTCTCCAGGACGGGGAGCAGGTCGGCAATGGCGCTGATCTTCTTGTCAGTGACGAGGATATAGGGCTCCTCGAGGATGGCCTCCATCCGCTCGGCGCTGGTCACGAAATACGGGCTGATGTAACCGCGGTCGAACTTCATGCCCTCGGTGTACTCGACCTCGAGCCCCAGGCCCTTGCCATCTTCGACGGTAATGACGCCGTCCTTGCCCACCTTGTCGAAAATGTCGGCGAGGATGCCGCCGATCTCGGCATCTGCGGCGGAGATAGTCGCGACGTGAGCGATGTCGTCTCGGCCTTGGACCGGCGTCGCCATAGCCTTGATGGCGGCCACCACTGCCTCCAGGCCCTTCTCCAGCCCCCGCCGGATCTCCATGGGGTTGGCGCCCGCTGCCACGTTCTTGAAGCCCTCGTGAATGATGGACTGCGCCAGGACCGTTGCCGTGGTCGTGCCGTCGCCGGCCACGTCGTTGGTCTTGGTGGCGGCCTCCTTCACGAGCTGCGCCCCCATATTCTGGAACGGGTCCTCGAGCTCGATCTCCTTGGCGACGGTCACGCCGTCGTGCGTGACGGTGGGGGCGCCGTACTTCTTGTCCAGCGCAACGTGGCGTCCCCTCGGACCCAGGGTCGTCTTTACGGCATCGGCCAGCGCATCGATCCCTTGCTTGAGCGATCGACGCGCCTGCTCATCGAACTCCAGCTGCTTTGCCGGCATTGGTCCCCTCCTCCCTCTATTCAGGCACGACAGCGAGCACGTCGGGCTCGCGCAGGATGAGATACTCTTCGTCGTCCAGCTTGAACTCGGTACCCGCGTACTTGGCATACAGGACGATCTGGCCCACCTTCAGCTCCATGTCGACCCGCCTGCCGTTGTCCAGTACGCGGCCTGGCCCGACGGCGATCACTTCACCTTCCTGCGGCTTCTCGCGCGCCGTGTCCGGCAACACGATACCGCTCTTGGTGACCTCTTCCTTTTGACGCGCTCGGACGACGACTCGATCGCCAAGCGGAGCTAGCTTCGTGGCCGTTTGCGTCATGGACCACTCCTCCTCTCTATGCTCGAAAATAATCGGGAAAGTCGCCTCACACGGCGATGACTTAGCACTCCATAGCGGAGAGTGCTAAGAGCGAGGTAATCTTAGCGCAAGGTTCGCGATGCCGCAAGCGACACGGGCTCGATTCATGTTGGTCGGCTGCGGTTGTGCTGTCGAGGCCTGGGCAGTCCTTGCTCTGCAACAGGCTCCTGGCGCAGACATCCCGCGGCACGTCACGGCCACGCTGGCCGCATGGGCCATCTACGTCCTGGCGCTCCGCCTGATTCTCACTCTGCCGAACGACCGGCCGAGGTGGGACCTCGGGTTGATCTTTGCTATCGCCATCGTCGTTCGCGTAACGCTCCTCTTCAGCTCCCCAAGCCTGTCGGATGACATCTATCGCGCAGTCTGGGACGCTCGGCTCACGCACCAGGGGGTGAACCCCTACGAATTTGCCCCCGGCGCGGCGGAGCTGGCCGTCTACCGCGACGACGCCATCTGGGAGCGCGTGAATCACAAGGAGCAGCGCACCCCTTACCCGCCCCTCGCCACCATCCTGAGTGCGGTCGCGTACGCGCTGCTCCCCGAGCGGCTCCTGGCGATGCAGATGCTTGCCGCGCTGCTGGATCTGGCGGGGGCGGCATTGCTCGCGGGGTTCCTGGCACGGGTGGGGGGGGACCCACGCCGATCCCTGGCGCTCGCCTGGAGCCCCCTGGGGGCTCTGCACTTCGCTCATAGCGGCCATAACGACGCCGGGATGGTCGCCGCTGTCCTCCTCGGCGCGCTCCTGCTCACGTCGGCGCCACGGTGGCCCGCTCTGGTTGCGGTGGGCGCCGGCACCGCCATAAAGGGAGTGCCGATGCTTATGGTGCCCGCCTGGGTGAGAGCAACCGGGCCACTGGGCCTCGTGGCGTGGGGCGGCACCTGTGCCGCCGTGGCACTACCTTTTCTGAGCGCAGGCGCGGGGCTGGTCGCGGGAGTCTTCTCGGAAGTCGGCACCCAGCGTTTTAACGACAGCCTGTATCTGCTTCTGGAGCGCTCGCTGCAGCTGTTCGGCGTCGCGGGGGCGGCCACGGTGGCCACCGCCGTGGGCGCGGCCGCTGTCGTGGCCGCCGCTGCCGCCGCGGCGCGCCCCTTCACCACGCCCGATCGGGTTGTAGTCGATGGTCTGCGCGTGTTGGGCGTCTATCTCCTCGTGGCGCCCGTGGTGGAGCCGTGGTACTTCACCTGGCTCGCACCGATCACAGCGCTTCGGCTGATGCCCGCCGGGCACGCCGGCTTCCGTCTAAACGACGCACTAGCATGGCTCTGGCTGCTGGGGGCGGCGACTCTAACGGAATTCACCTACCTGCCCGGCGGCTCGGCATGGTGGGTCCCCATTCGCGTCATTGAATATGGCCCCGCGTATGCACTGCTGGCGGCTGCACTGGTACGCTGGTGGCGGGGCCGAGGGCAAGAGTGAGCCAAACCCGAATGCCCATTGCCATGGGGCTGTGGAATTATTTGCCAGACGCGGATCCCATTTGGCGTCGCTGAGGACCGGCTTCGGGCCGCGTCCGCCGAAGGACGGTTACGGAGAGCTCAGGCCGAGCGACGCGCCATCCGCGTGCGCCGCTTGCGCTCTGCCCTTTTCAGTTTCGCGCGCGTCTTCTCGCCACGGCTCATGAAGGTCTGGTGCCGCTTGTAGTCACCGAGAATACCCTCGCGCTCGACACCCGACTTGAACCGACGGAGCAGGCTGTCGAACGCCTCGCCGGGGCGCGCTGTTACTTGCATCTGCCTCACCCGCCTCTCGGGGACGCTTCCCGCCGTCGCCCATTTTGGGCCTGGGCGGCATTCTACTCGCCCTTACGTCCAGTGTCAATCGGACACGACGAGCTGTCACAGCTTCATTACGCGACTGTTGACAGGCAGCCCGGCGTCTCTAGAATACCAACATGTCGTATCTCAGACTTCTACGACATACAACATCTTGTATCTCAGCCCAGAATATGCGAGGGTTGAGGCAGTCGCGCTAATGGGCTTGAGCGGCTGGACAACGGTGAAACACGTGTTCTATTATCACGGGGCCGGTTCCGGCCGGCTAGGGAGGTAACCGATGCTCGATCATGCTCCGTCGAAGACTGTGCCGACTCCCCTACGGCCTCCTGCCGAACTCCCAGAGCCGAGCCTCACGCGCAACGCCCGGATCGTGCTCGAGCGCCGCTACCTCCATCGCAGAGACGGAGGCGAGCCGCTCGAGACACCCGGCGGCGCCATGTGGCGAGTGGCCTGTGAGATCGCCCGTGGGAGCGAGCCCTGGGCGAGCCGGGAGGAGCTCGAGGCGCTGCGCCGCGACTACTACGTAATGATGGCGCGGCTCGATTTCCTCCCGAACTCGCCGACCTTGATGAACGCGGGCAAGGAGAATGGCCTGCAATACTCGGCTTGCTACGTGCTGCCGGTACCGGACTCGATGGATGGAATCTTTGAGACCAACAAGCGAGCGGCTCTGATCCACAAGAGCGGCGGGGGGACTGGCTTCTCCTTCTCGCGGCTCCGGCCCGCCGGCGACATCGTCGGATCGACGGGCGGAGTCGCCAGCGGGCCCATCAGCTTCCTCGAGGTCTACAACGCCTCGACCGAGTCGGTGAAGCAGGGGGGCACGCGCCGCGGCGCGAACATGGGCATTCTGCGCGTCGACCATCCCGACATTCTCAAGTTCATCTACTGTAAGCGGGACCTTAACGAGCGCAGCCAGATGGCCTACGAGGCCGTCGCGCCGTCCCTGACGCCCGACAAGCAGGAAGCCTTGAAGCGGGCGCTCCTCGAGTCGCAGATCAGCAATTTCAACATCTCCGTGGGCGTCACCGAGGAGTTCATGCAAGCCCTGGAGCGCGATGAGGAGTACGACCTCGTCCAGCCGCGCACCGGGGCAGTGCTCTCCCGATTGCGCGCCCGCGACGTGTTCGAGCGGATGACGCAGTGCGCCTGGGAAACCGGAGATCCGGGCGTAGTTTTCCTCGACCGGATCAACGCGGGCCCGGCAAATCCGGTGCCCGAGATGGGGCCGATTGAGGCTACCAACCCCTGCGGAGAACAGCCCCTGTATCCCAACGAGGCGTGCAATCTAGGCTCTCTGAACCTGATTCGTTTCCTCAAGGGCCCCACTGGGAACGGACACGCTGGAGTCGATCCGTCTCAGCGGATCGACTGGGACGCGATGGAGCGGACAATCCGCCTGGCGGTCCATTTCCTCGACGACGTGATCAACGTGAATCCATACCCGGACGATCTCATCGACCAGGCTGTCAAGTCCAATCGCAGGATCGGCCTCGGTGTCATGGGATGGGCAGACCTGCTGGTGCTCCTTGGCGTCCCGTACGACAGCCACGAGGCGCTGGCCCTGGGCGAAGTGACGATGCAGTTCATCAACCGCATCGCTCACGACGAGTCCGAACGCCTGGCCGAGGTGCGCGGGCCGTTCCCGATGTGGTCTAAGAGCATCTACAAGGGCGGAAAGGCGCTCCGCAACTCCACGGTGACGACAATCGCCCCAACGGGGACAATCTCGATCATCGCCGGCTGCTCATCCGGCATCGAGCCGCTCTTCGCGCTTGTTTTCGACCGGCGTGGCTCGCTGGATGGACAGCTCAGCCTTGAGACGAACCCCATGTTCGAGGAGATCGCGCGACGTGAGGGGTTCTGGACGGAGGAGCTGGCTCGGCAGGTGCACGAGCGGGGCACGGTGCGTGGCATAGCGGGCGTGCCGGATAAGTGGCAGGGCGTGTTTGGCACTGCGCACGATATCGACCTCACGTGGCACGTGCGCATGCAGGCCGCGTGGCAGAAGCACACCGACAACGCCGTCTCGAAAACCATCAACCTGTCGCACACCGCGACCGTAGACGACGTGGCCAACGCGTACCGCCTCGCCTACGAGACGGGCTGCAATGGCATCACCGTATTTCGCGATGGCTCGAAGGAGGGCGTTCTCCATGTCGGGTCCGGCTCGGCATCCCAGGCTGCAACCTCCGAGTCCGAGGTCGGGCCTCGGGAATCCAGAACCGGGTCCTCGATCGCGCCTCGGCCGCGAGCTCTCAGCGGGGTGACCTACCAGATCGAGACACCGCTCGGCACGGCCTACATCACGATCAACCAGGACGAGAGCGGCGAGCCGCTTGAGGTCTTCGTGAACCAGGGGAAAGCGGGCAGCGACATCGCGCCGCTCTCCGAGGCGGTCGGCAAGCTCAGCACGATCATCCTCCAGGTGCCTTCGGCCATGCCTGCGCGGGCGCGGGTGCGAAAGATGATCGACAGGTTGAGGGGTATCGGCGGAACGACCAGCACGGGCTTCGGGCCCGATCGCACTCGTTCTCTGCCGGATGCGCTCGCCAAGGTGCTCGAGCAGCATCTAGAGAGCCTGGACCCCGCTAGCACAACCGCCGATCCGCCGGGCGGCACCCGCGAAGCGGGAGCCTCTCATCCGGCGGCCAACGGCAAGACACTGCAGCTGTCGGGTGCCTTCTGCCCGGACTGCGGCCTCGCGCTGGTGCATGAGGAGGGCTGCGACAAGTGCTTCACGTGCGGCTACTCGCGCTGCTAGCCTCTACGAGGGAGCGGTCAGCCGCAGCCGTATAATCCCGGGCACGGCGGGGTAGCTCAGATGGTCAGAGCGAGCGACTCATAACCGCTAGGTCGTGGGTTCGATCCCCACCCCCGCCACCCTCGAGCGCCCTTTTTGTCTGGCTCGTTGGTCGATTCCACCCGCGACGTATGATCGGTTGCTCATGCCGCCCGATCTCCCCAGCGAGCGAATGCTCGCTTTGCCTGGTATCTTATGTTTGCGCCGGCCGGTGGTGGTGTGGCATCCTGATTTTCGAGGCTGGCTTTAGGAGCCTCCCGCGATACGACCGAAGGAGAACGTACGATGAAGTTGCTGCTCAGCCGGGTGCTCTTGCTGGCGCTGATCGTTGCTTTGACTGTGCCGGCTGGCGCCACTGCCCAGACTGCTACTCCCACCGCTACCGCCCTGCCAACGGCCACCGATACGCCAACGCCAACCGCAACTCTCACGGCGACAGCCACGGCCACGGCGACTGTGCCCGCCCCCGTCCCATTCGTCGCCTACGTCCCCGTAGTATTGAAGCAGTTGGCGGGAAGCAACACCGGAATTCAGGTCCAGAACACATCGAGCTCTCCGGCCACCGTCCAGGTCTTCTACTACAACCGCATGGGTCAGTCCAGTCCTACCTGGACGAACACCGCCACGGTTGCTGCGGGCGCGTCCGAGACCTTCTACCAGGGGGCGGACCCCGACTTGCCGATTGGCTTCGACGGATCAGCTATTGTCCAGGCGACCCAGAGCATCCGCGCCATCGTGAACCACACCAACTACGACCGGCCCACGGCTTCAGCCGGATCGTTCCCAGCTCCCTCGTCGAGTAATGTCATGCAGGCTAGCCTCCCGGCAGTGTTCGGGGGCCTCGGCCGCGATTTCACCACGATCCACATTCAGAACACCGGCTCCATGCAGGCGACGTTCACGGTGTCCCTCTTTCCGAGCGGAAGTGGTGCCGCGGTGGCGTCGATACCGGTCGTGATTCAGCCACTCGCCGCCGAGCGTGTGCGCCTTGCCCCCGGACTCGGTCTCCCGAGCAACTTCGCGGGAACAGCCTTGGTTACCAGTTCCACCAGCACCCTCGTAGCCGCCGCTGAGACGCTGAATGAAGACACGGGCATCATGACGAGCTATGCGGCATTTCCGCAGGGCGCCAGCGTGCAGAACGCCCCGCTGCTGTTCAAGAATTTCCTCGGCTGGGTGAGCAGCGCCCACGGGATGAATGTGTCCGGCGGAACAGTGACAGTGAACGCCACGCTCTACCACCGGGACAGCGCCCTCAGCTATCCGCTCACCCCGCGTACACTGGCTCCCAACGAGGGTTACACATGGTCCCTGCCCGCCCTGGCTGACCTGCCCGATGGTGTGTGGTCGGGCGTGTTCAGCGCGAACGGGGCCATCGCGCTAGTGGTCCAGGAGACCAACACGAGCCGCGGAACGGGGATGGCCTACAGCGGGTTCAGCGGCGGAACCCCCAGCATCAGCATCCCACTAACGTTCAGGGACAGCAACGGCTGGGATACAGGCATCCAGGTGCAGAATCTGGGCGTCATTGAAAGCATTGTCACGGTGGAGCACTTCCGTACCGACACAGGAGGCCGCGTAGCCGTCGAAGCGGAAGGGATTCCCCCCGGCGAGTCTAGGACCTTCTACCAGCCCGCGAACGCGAATCTGGCCCCCGGGCACGTCGGATCGGCCGTGATCACGAGCAACAATGGCCAGCCCATCGTCGCCATTGTGAACGAGGTCAACTACCTCAGGGGTGGTGACGCAGCCATGGCGTACGAAGGCATCAACTACTGACGGCCGGCGGGCGGGCGGAGCTAGCACGCCCAAGACGAATGCGCGACGACTGATGGACGACTCTTTCGTGCGCGTCGCTCGGGTCGAAGATGTATCGCCGGGCACCTGCCGTGATGTGGAGGTGGACGATCAGGTTGTGCTCATCGCCCGCGTCGACGGCCAGTTCTACGCGTTCAGTGGCTGGTGCACCCACCAGGGCACGGCGCTCGCACTGGGCACCCTGCGCGACCACACCCTCACCTGCTATGCGCACCTGTGGAGCTACGACGTGAGATCCGGCCAGCCTATCTGGCCGCCGCTCGCGCGCGTCGCGCCGGGGTACCGACTCCGCACGTACCCGGTGCGTGTGGAAGATGGCAACCTGTTTGTGTCTCGTAAGCCAGGGCGGGCCGGCCTGAACTAGCTGGTCAGTTCATCCGCGAGGCCATGTCGCGCACGAAGCGGCGCCACGCCTGAAAGCGGTGGCGCTGGCGGGCCTCGGGAGGGCGACGCCGGGCCTTCTCAATGTCCCGAAGGGCCGCCCGGTATTCTCCGGCCCCCGCCAGCAGGACAGCGCGCTGCCGATGGAGGCCACCGTCGTCCGGATTGAGAAGGAGCATTCGGTCGAGCGCCGAGCGGGCTCGCACTGAATCGTCCCGCGCCCTGTAGATGGCGAGCAGGTTCGTCAGCACTCGGGTGAGAACCTGTCTCGTGCTCTGGGGCGCGAGCATTGCGCGATCGAAGGGGAGGTCGCGTCCATGGATCTGCTGGACGCGCTCCACGCAATCCGCCTCACTCAGATTCGCGCGACCCAAAAAAGGGTCGACGTAGGTTCTCGCTTCAACTACTCGGATGAGAAAGTGCCCTGGAAGCCCTACGCCCTCGACAGCCAGGCCGAGGCGCCGCGCGACCTCCATGTACACGATCGATAGCGTGATGGGGATCCCCCGACGCCGATCGAGCACCTCGTTCAGAAAGCTATTACGCGGGTCGTAATAGTCAACATCATTTCCACGGAACAGCTCTCGGTCGTGGAGGAAGGTGGCGAGCGCCGCGCTGACCGCCGCGGCGTCGCGCGTGTTGTCGGCTTCTTCTCGGATATCGTCGGCGAGCGCGTCAACGCGCGCCAGGTATGCTCCAATGTCCAGGTCGGGATACTCCTCCGCGGCAATGAGCAGCGCCGTTTCGGCTAGAGGGATCGCCTCGCTCGGGCGAGCGGCGAAGGCGGCGAACGACGCCCGGGCCCTGCGCACCGCGTCATTCACGGCCTCACCTCAAGAACGGGGGAGGTCTCCCCTGGGGGCTCTGCGACACCATTTCGCGCTGCCTGCTCGGCGAGAAGTGCAACACGACTCATTATAGAGAGCGCGAGCGGCGCGGTTGCGCGTTCCGGCTCGGCCCGACTATTCTTACCGGAACTCCTCGCCGGTTCGCTCGGCCAACCCGTCCATGTTACTTCAGTTTTGAGGATCATCGATGACTCAAGCCGCGTCGGCACCGCCCATCCCTAATGCGTGGGGGATGCGGGTCGTTCCTTGCAACCTGTGCCGCGCGACTTCGTATAGCGAGGTTTACCCTTCCCGCCTCCCCGACATGAGCATCCGTGACGTGCAAGAGATCTTCACGTGCACCAGCTCTGCTTACGGCGAGTGCGGGCCGATCGTGCGCTGCGATAACTGCGGCTTTGTTTATCAGAATCCTCAGCCGGATCCTAACTGGATTCTTCGTGTCTACGAGTCGGTAGTCGATGCCCGATACGACGAGGAGCGTGAAGGCCGCGTCCATACCTTCCGAAGGTCGTTGAGCGAACTCTCGCAGCACCTCTCGACTGGGCGACTGCTGGACGTGGGCAGCCACCTCGGTGTCTTCGTCGAGGTGGCACGGGCCGGTGGGTGGGACGCGGAGGGCGTGGAGCCGTCACGCTGGGCAGCTGAGCTGGCCCGCTCCAGGGACCTTCCCGTGACGCAGGGCGCGGTGGCTGACCTCGAGCGCCCCGGCGGGACGTACGATGCCGTCACCCTCTGGGACGTCATAGAGCATCTCGCCGATCCATCGGCAGAGCTATGCCGCTTGCATCGGATGCTGCGCCCGGGGGGCGTCATCGCCATCTCTACCATGGACGTCGATGCGGCCGCGGCACGGCTCCTCGGACGCCGCTGGCCCTGGTACATGCAGATGCACCTGTTCTACTTCTCCCGCCGCACGCTGACGCGGCTCGTTGAGCAGGTGGGCTTCGAGGTCGTGGAGATCCGGCGCCATCGCAGGATCGTCCGAGTCGCCTATCTCGTTTCCAGGCTAGAGCGGCGGTTGGGAGTGCTCTATCCCCCGCTGGCGGGTGCCGTGAACGCCGTTGGGATCGGAAAGCGCCTCGTAACCGCGGACCTCGGCGACCTGATCACGCTTTTCGCCCGAAAGCCCGCGCTCGACACCCCAGAAGCCCGTCGCAACGGGCACGGAGCCTATTGACCCTCGCGAGCGTACGTCCCCGAGCCGATCTCCTCAGACGACCCCGAACCACAATCGTCCTGTCTGCCCTGGCCATAGAGGCGGCCTGGCTATGCTTCTGGCCGGGGGTCTACCTTTCGGACTCCGCCCAGGCCCCCTCTCGCCTGGGCGAGGTTGTACTGGGTCGCTATCCCGCGCTGGGGACGATCCTGTGGACGCTCAAGGCGATCGTGGACGAGCTGTTTCCGGGGGCGCTGTGGAGCGGGGAGGAGGTCGTGGCGTTCCTGTTCCACTGCGTTATCGTCGCCTTCGCTGCTTATGCGCTTGCTGCCTGGCGGATTGTTGCGGGTCCGACGATCGGCCTGCGCTGGATCATAGCGCCCCTGCTCATCTTCCAGGTCACTCTCGTTCTCATTCCCGCCTCGATGACCACAGACATCTTCAACTACGCGCTCTACGGCGAGATGCCCGTTCTGTACGGCGCGAACCCCTTCGTGAGCACACCGGCCGAGTTCCCGCAGAGCCCCCTTTATTACCTTATTCCTCTGTACTGGCATGATGCTCCATCGGTCTACGGGCCACTCTGGGTGGCGATCTCCACCGGAGTGGCGAGCATTTCCCGCTCGTTGCCGTTAGCCGATGAGCTGCTGTTTTACCGCGTCATCGCCAATGTCGCTCACCTTGGCAATACCATTCTGGTGTGGGCCCTGGCGCAGCGAATCGGGCCAGACCGAGCGCCTTCGGCGGCGCTCGCCTACGGCTGGAACCCGCTGGCCCTCCTCGAGTTCGCATTCAACGCCCACAACGACGTTCTCATGCTCACGTTCGTACTCGCGGCCTTCCTGGCGGCCACGCGCCGGCGGATCCTCACGGCGGCTTTTCTCATCGGCTGCTCCGTCGCCACCAAGTACACAACGGTGTTGGTAGCTCCGGTGGTCCTGGTCTGGGGAGCATTTCGCGTTGCGGCAACTCGACCGCAGCGGGGCGCCCGGCTCAAAACGTTCGCCTTGGCAGGGTTCCTGGTCGCCGTCGTGCCAGTCGTGTTCTACGCGCCCTGGTTCGAGGGAGTTCGCACTTTTGGTCCCGTCCTCCACTGGATTTCGGGGCCTGTTCGAAACAACTTCTGGCCGGAGCCCATGCTCATCGGCCTCGCACAATGGTTAGCGGCGGCTTTTCAGATACCGTATGAACCCGCCTGGGAGTGGGTCTTCAACGCCAGCAAACTCCTGGCGAAAGTCGGGCTCGCTACCTTCATCGCCATCGAGGCTTTCCGGGCGCGCACGATCGTTGCGGTGCTCGCGGCCTCTACGCGCGTGACGCTCGTCTTCTTGCTGGTGGTCACGACCTGGGTCATGCCCTGGTACTACGTCTGGCCGCTGGCCATGTGCGCTGCCCTCGGCTGGACCTCGATGCTCGTCAGGGTGTGCGCAGGGCTGACGCTCACGGCGATGGTGGCGATGTACCAGCGCCAACTGGGCCATGCTCTCGTGGGGGACTGGGCGGGTTTCCTGGTGCTGCCTATCGCGCTGGCGCTGATTCCAGTCGTGAATCGCCTACGGGCCACCCGTTGGCGGCCCAGCCGCTGGGCGACGGGGTTCCTGAACTCCGGTGCGGCGCGCCCAGGCTGAGGCCCCCGGGGAACGCCCGTCCCGATTCGAGCAGCCCGATGCGAGCCTACCTGGCTCGACGAGTTCCAGAGCGGCCTGGCGCCAGGGCCGCACAACCGCTGGCGAGGTGGCAACCGCGGCGCCTACAACAATCCGTCCTTCGACGTCGCTTACGAGAGGTACGTTGGTACGTTGCCCGAGGTGGAACGGCAGCGCTCGCTGGTAGACGTGATCAAGATTGCCTCGGAGGATCTCACGTACCTGCCACTCTATTACCAGGTGGACGTGCACGCGATTCGCAGGGGCTTGACGGGCCCTGGGCCGCAGTGGCCCGGCCAGAGCGGCCTCACCTCGAACATCCACGAGTGGTACTGGGAGTAGGGCCAGCATCCATATGGCGTAGCGTTTAACCGAAACTGAAGGCAGCACCGCGCGGTAGGCCACTGCGCTTAAGGTGGCGCACCTGTTCTCGGGACAGAGGCAATATGAGCCGCCTAACATTGGCCGCCCACCTTTTCGACGAGTTCTTCAATCCCAAGCCGGCTTACAACGCGCTAGCCGATTTGCTAATGACGCGCTGAACCGGCCCCTCATTTGGAAGATCCACGGGCGTATTGGGAGTCGGCGTAGTCCTTACCTGAGCCGCCCGAGCGCCATAGCCGGGAGAGGGCTTATCGGAAAAAGCCGCTCGTTCACCGGATCCACGGCCAACGCGAACCCCTCGAGAGTGTAGGCCCCGAGCAGAGCGTCGGAGCCGCGGTTTCCGAAGATCACGATCGTGACGTGTCTTCTGCCCTGATAGCGGACCCACGTAAGGGCGACATCGCGCTTGACGATTTGCCCGTCTGCCAGCTTGAAGTCTTGAGGCTCCTCGTGAGGAACCCCGAGGCGGTCCAAGACGTCTTCGGGCACCCACGTGTAGAAGGATCCTGAGTCGGCAAGAGCCTGGACGGTTTCCCAGCGATCACTCTGGGGGTTCCCGAGGTCAATGGCCACCTTGAACGTGCCCATCCCGCGCTTTCTACCCTTCGATATCTTCGCCGGGACTGCCTCGACCGCCTCATCAGGCGGACCGACGCTGAACCTCGTCCCATCGAGCCTGACCTTGGAACCCAGCAAGTTCGTTCCCTCCTCTAGCCGCCCCTTCGATGCGCCGCCTCAAGTTCGGCGAGCGCCTGAGCCAGTTGCTCTTTCGTGGGCGCCTTCCCGTGCCACTCGGGGTTGTGCTCCATGAAAGACACGCCCTTACCCTTCACCGTGCGGCACACGATCATCGTGGGGCACCCGCTGGTCGCTTCGGCCGAGTCGAGCGCGTCGACGATGGCGCCCACGTCGTGGCCGTTTACGTCCAGGACGTTCCAGCCGAAGGCGCGCCACTTATCCACGATCGGCTCGGTCACCAGGATCTCATCCACAAAGCTGTCGTTCTGGATGCGATTCACATCGACGATGCCCGTGAGGTTGTCCAGCTTGTGGTGCGCCGCGAACAGGGCGGCTTCCCACACCTGGCCTTCGTTCATCTCGCCATCGCCGATCAGCACGTACACGCGGTAGCTCGCCCCTTCCATTTTGCCGGCGAGCGCGACGCCCTGGGCGAAGGAGAAACCCTGCCCCAGGGAACCGGTGGAGACTTCGACTCCCGGCGTCGTGGTCTGATCGGGATGCCCCTGAAGATGACTTCCTAACTTGCGCAGGCGGACCAGGTCGTCGTGCGGAAAGTAGCCCGCCCGTGCTAGCGCCGCGTACAGGACGGGCGCGGCGTGTCCTTTGCTGAGGATGAAACGATCCCGGTCCGGCCAGGCAGGATCATCAGAGGCGTAGCGGAGCTTGTAGAAGAACAGGGCTGCGACGATCTCGGCAGCCGACAGCGAGCCGCCGGGGTGTCCGGAGCCAGCGGCAGTCACCATCTCCAGCACGTCCCGGCGCAGGCAGTGGGCGTGCTCCTGCAGGTCCCAGAGAAGCTGCTCTCGGCTCAACGTCACAATCACCTGGCCACTCCGGCTGTCCTCTTGGACGAGACGAAGAACCCCAATGCTCTGCGGATGTGGTTCTTCGCCGCGCGGTTTCGGATGATACGAGGGCTGGGGAGTCCCCGGATTATAGCAACGCCGGGTCGCGGGACATGCGTCTCACCTCTTCCGCGTTCGGCCCCGGTGCCTCGACTACAATTGGGCTCGTGCTCTATTCGACAATTCTGTTCGATGTCGGCGAGACCCTCGTCCACGTCCCCGAGCGTGTTTTGCATGTCGGCGACATGCTGCGCGAGGACGTGGAGGGGGCTGCCCAAGTCGGCATACGCACGGTTCTTATCGACCGGGGAAATCCGCCCTCCACGGACTACTCTCCACAGATCGCGTCGCTTGACGGGCTGGCCTCACTCCTGATGGCATGAGCTCAACGGGGGGTGAGCGGGAGTCCCATAGGCGCGGTCGTCGGCGCTGGTGGCTCTTCATCCTGATCGTGGTTGGACTCATCGCGGCCAGTGCGCTTCTCTCCCACGACCATCGGCTCATGGACGGCCCGGGGCCGCCGACCCCGCTAGGGTCGGACGTACGCCTCTTTGAGTCCGGCCCTCGGGGATCGACCTGGCGCGGGCCCACAGACCCCGACGTTCACGGTGCGGCGCGTGCGTGATCCCGACGTTCAGGGGCCGTCAGACACCTTCGCGGACAGGAACCGGCCCGGCGGCCCCAGCATTCGCGAGCAATCGATCGGGCACGAGCATGATGATCACGTTCCCCACTAGGATCGTGGCGGCGATGAAATAGAACGTCGCCATGAGTCCATAGCTGTCGGCCAGCACGCCTCCCACCGCGGGTGACACCGCAGCGAAGAGCGACTGCGAGCCAAACATTAGCCCCACCGCGGTCCCGCCCATCTCCTTCGGAACCATGTCCATAGTCCACGCCTGCATAACGGGTCGAAGCGCGAACAGGAAGAAGCCGATGAGGGCCATGGCAGCGACGAACAGCCACATGAAATCGATACCCGGCAGCGAGATGAGGGTGAGATTAGCGAAGAGGACGACGACGACGCTCACCGCTAGCATGCCGCCCACCACAAACGGCTTCCGACCAAAACGATCCGACAGGCGGCCAGATGCGGGAGACGCGACGAGCCCGCCGGCCTGGACGATCGCCAGATAGGTGCCGATCAGGGCAGGGCTCATGCCCAGACCTGCCAGATAGAAGGGGATGAAGGTGCTGAGGCCGTTCTGGGTCATGGCCCGGATCCCGCCGACGATCGACAGGAGGATCACGGCGCTGTTCCGCGCCAGCGCTTTTACTCCTTCCCAGTAGCGGCCGACGCTCATCCGCTCAGTGGTTGTATCCCTGGCGGACTCGCCCCGCACCCAGAGAAAGAAAAGGCCCGCAAGCAACAGCCCAGGGACGAGGTTCGCCACAAAAACGTCTGTGTAAGCCATTGAGACGAGAAGGAAGCCGACTGCCAGCGGGCCGAGGAGGTCGCCAAGGTTGGCCCCGAGGGCATGGATCGACAGCACCCAGCCGCGTCGCGTTGGGTAGCGGGCGGAGAGATCTGAAATGGCAGCTGGGTGCCACAGGTTGTTCCCGATCCCCATGAGCGCGGAGCACACGAGGATCAGCGTGTAGTTGCTCGTCAGGCCCAGGAAGAAGTAAGGGACGCAGCACCAGGCGAGCGAGAGCGCCATCAGAAGGCCGCGGCGCCCCACCATGTCGACGATGGCGCCCCCGGGCAGGTTCACGAGGGCAAGCGTGACCGAGCGGATGGTGATGAGCAGCCCCACCTGCGTGTAGGAGAGGCCGATTTGCCCCGCCAGGACCGGCAGTATCAGGAAGAAGCTAGAAGGGTACCAGTGGGTCAGGGCGTGGCCGAGGGTGATGACGTACAGAGGCAAATCGCCCTGCGTCGCGGGGCGGCTGGACAACAGGAATCCTCCAAGGCGCGGGATTCTAGCGGATCGCGGATTGCGGAAATGGGGAACGAGACCCCTCTCACGCCAGGCCGTTTCCAGAAGGCGATATCCCTCAGGCCAGCTCCGCGCGCACCACGTTCGTCCCGTCCACCAGCGCCATCAACTTCGCGAACGCTACGTCGCGCCGGAGATACTTCATGCCGCAGTCCGTGGCGAGCACGAGGCGGTCCGGCCTGACGAACCGCAACGCCGTTCGAACCCGGCCGGCTACGACTTCGGGCGTCTCAATGGTCGCGTCCACGATATCGATGACGCCCAGGATGATGATCTTGTCGGGAAGCTCGCGCAGTCGTGCCGGGTCCAGCCTGAGCTGCGCGGCTTCGATGGATATCTGCTGCACTACGCAGTTGTTGAGCTCGGCCAAGAACGGGTAGGCCGTCGGCCGCTCCGCCACGATGTGCCCGTACCCGAAGCAGGTATGCAGGGCCGTCGTTACGCCTACTCCCACTAGGGCGCGATCGATGGCCTCGACCGCGTACAGGCGCGCCTCGTCAGGCCAAGCCTGGAGCAAGGGCTCATCGATCTGGACGACGTCCGCCCCAACGGCCTCCAGGTCTTTGATCTCCTCGTTCACCGCGGTGGCGAGATCGAGGGCCAGACTCCGCATGTCCGGGTACCACTCGTTCTGCATCTGGTGCGCCATGGTGAATGGCCCCGGCACCGTGATCTTGATGGGCCGCTCCGTGCGCCCCCGCATGAATTCCACGTCGCGGACCTGGACGGGCGCGCCGCGTCGGATTGCCCCGACGACCCGCGGCACCAGATTCGGGCGACCGGTGCGGCTGGGCGTCACCCCCGGGTTGTCCAGGTCCAGCCCTTCCAGAGCATTCGAAAAGCGATTCGCGTAGCTCTCCCGGCGCATCTCGCCGTCGGTGACGATGTCGATGCCCGTGCGCTCTTGCAGGTAAATTGCCAGTAGGGTGGCGTCATCCTGGGCCTCGTCGAGATACGGTTGTGGCACCCGCCACAGCTCGCGCATGCGCATGCGGGGTGGGGAGATGCTGTTCAGACGGTCTCTATCGATGAGCCAGTCCGGCTGGGGGAGGCTGCCCACGATACTGGTGGCGAGCAGCGGAGGGACACGACGACGCGGGGACGCGGCGGCGGGACTCTTCGCCGCGTCCCCGCGTCGCTCCGTCACAATGTCCCCCCGTCAGGCCTCTCTTTCCCGAATGCGCTCGATGTTGCCGGCCTCGATGGGATTCCCCTGAGCGTCGAGGATGCGCCGCGGGCCGTAGCCCGCCGGCCAGATGTCCTGCCACCAGTAGCGAATCCCGAACCCGATGCGGAGCTGCCAGTAGCTGCCATCGCTGTTGTTGTAGTGCTCATGCTCCAGCATGAACGGCGGCACGTGGAGCACGTCGCCGGCCTGCCAGGGCTCCTCGTGCCCCTCCATCTCCGACATGCCGCGACCGTCCCACGCATAGACGACGGCCTCGAGGTGCTTATGGCGTCCGCTGTGCGTGCCGGCGGGCTCCTCCCACAGGTTCGTCACGGCCACACTGATCGCCTTGAAGCCGTTCTCGGGTGCCACCAGGTACTTGATGTAGTGATGCTGGTTGCGCGACGCCGGGTTCTGGTTGTGCCCTGGGAACTCCTCATCCGCCGGTGCATCCTCCAGATGGATGATGGCGCGTGGGCCGTCCCGGTAGTACTGGGACTCCTGGGCGGGGAACTTTGCCAGCCGCGCGGCATCGTTCGGCCCGCAGTCCTCGATCTGTTCCAGCTTGGCTAGATTCATGAACCGCTCGAGGTCGAAGCACATCCCAGAAAGGTACAGGGCAGGCGTCTGGCCCGTATTGAAGTGCTGGTGCACAGCGCGATAGGGGATCTGAATCGTGCTGCCCTTGTGCCAGTCGAAGCGCTGACCGTCGATGACGCTGAAGCCCTCCCCCTCGAGGATGTGCATCGACTCTTCGCCGTGGGCGTGCTTACCCGTATGCCAGCCAACGGGAATCTCAGCCTTCAGAACATTGCCGCCCATCGTCGCGAAGCCAAGCTCACTGGAGATCATGAGCTTGACCTTCGCGTCCTGGCGCGTCGTCACCCAGGGAATCTCAGCGTCCCGGGCGACGTGCCTTGCCCGCCGAAAGCCCTCCTGGATCTGTGCGTCGGCTGCGAGCCAGTCGTCGTAAAACGTGCCCATCGTTCCTCCTACCGCAGTAGCCAGCCCCATTTCTCGCGCGTCTCGCGCTTGTACGCCGGGTCCGGCCCAATGGCGGGCGGAAACTGGTCGCGCCACTCGTAGGGCCTGCAGGCATCGATCAGCAGCCGCGAGTTGAAGCCCTTCTCAGCGGGATGAATCGCGGAGTCAAGCGGGCCGCTCCATGCCCGCTTGATGATGTCGAGAGACCGCTCCGGATCCGACCGGGTGCACACTGCCCACATCACCTCGTCCAGGTCGGTTACATCGACATCGTCGTCCACCACGATGACGAGGCGGCCGAGGTAGGCGCCTGCTCGGCACATCGCCGCGACGTGAAGCGCCTGACGCGCGTGACCCGGATAGCGTTGCTTGATCGCGACGACATTCAGCAACCTGGTCCCGCCAACACCATGGCACCAGACGGCGGCCACGTCCGGTACGCCCGCCCGGCGGATCTCCCGTCGGAGCAACGCTGAGCTGAGGTACACGCGATAGCGGTGGGCCTCATACGGCGGCTTCTCTGGGGGGCAGCCGAGGATGATGGGATCGTTGCGGTAGTAGACCGCTTTGACGTCGACCACGGGCTCCTGCCTTGAACCACTAGCGTAGTACCCGGTCCATTCGCCGAACGGGCCCTCCATCAAAGTGTTGTTCGGCCACGCGAAGCCCTCGATCACGATGTCCGAGTGCGCAGGGAACGGCAGCCCGGTGTACTTGCCGCGAATCGCCTCGATTGGCTCGCCGCGAAGCCCACCGACCCACTCCAGCTCGTTGACGTTCGGCGCGATCTCGATGCCGGCGGCGAGGAAGAACACAGGGTCCCCACCGACGACCATCACCACCGGCATTGGCTCATTGCGCGCGAAGTACTTGTCGCGGTGAATGCGGCCGTGCTTCCCCGGCGAGATGTAGAGGCCGACCTGCTTCTCGTTGTGGATCATGACGCGATACGTGCCGGTGTTCACCCAGTCGCTGTCGGGGTCCTTCGTGACGTCGACGCAACCCGTCCCGATGTAACGGCCGCCATCTATCGGGTGCCACTTGGGCGTTGGGAACTTCAGGACGTTGACGTTATCGCCCTCATCGACGTTCTCCATGATTGGGCCGTCGTCCACATATCGCACCGGCAGCGGCCGCATGGCGTCCATCTGGTTCTCGAACCAATCCATCAGGCCCTCGGTGGTGATCTTGGGATCGAGCCCGAGGGTAATGGCAAGGCGGGACCGCTCACTCGTGGCGTTGATCAGCACCCGAAAGCCCTTCGGGTAACCCGGGATCTCGTCGCAGATCGCAGCGGGCGCGCCATCGGTGTGGACGAGCATCTCGGCGATGCGGCCAATATCCTCTTCCCAGGTCGCGCCGCGCACAGTCCGAAGCTCGCCGATAGCCTCGACGCGCCCGAGCCATTCCCGAAGTCCGTTGTAGGACTGCACGCCGGTCGGCCGCTCCACGATATCGACCATGGTCACCCTCCGCGACTGTCGTTGTGCTGAAAATCGCCCGCGTCAATCCGCGATGCGCGGCGCACCCTTAAAGCCTCCAAATATGGCCAGACGGAACTCACGCCAGAAGCAATCCACTGGCGCGAAACCAGCTTCGCGGAGCCATCCGAGCTGCTCGTCCACCGAGCCGGCGTAGTCGCGGATCGAGCGAATGCCCATCGAGTAACCCCCCTCCGCGTCGGCGCTGGCGCGCCGGTAGAGCGGCCAGAGGGCCTGGCTCGGCGCCCGCACGTAGTCGAGATTCATGAAGAACCCGCCCTCCGACATAAGCCCGAAGATCTCAGAATACAGAGCCCGGATGCGCAGGGGGTCCTCGAGGTTGTGAAGTGCGATGGTAGAGAGAGCGACGTCGACCTGGCCCTCAACCTGGCGACTCCAGTCTGGGGATTCGAGATCGGCCTGCACGAGTGTGAGTCGGTCCGTGAAGCGGTCCAGGCGGGCCCGTGCCCTCAGCACCATGGCCGGTGATCCATCGAGCACGAGGGCCTCAGCGTGGGGAAAGCGAGTGAGCAGCAGCTCATCCAGGGCGCCATCCCCAGCCGCGAGGTCGATGTACCGAAACGCTTCGCTCGGGGCCCGTGGCACGAGGGCGCGCACCATGGCGAACTGGCGCCTCCGCTCCGATGCGCGGTCCTCTTGCCGACGCAGCCAGTCGTCCACAAAAGCGTCGTCGAACCAGTCCTCGCGCTCCTGCTGCGTCGCCCGGCTCACGGCTGTCGTTCCGCCAAGAAGGCTGCGGCGATCACCGTCGTGCGACGGCAGGAGCAAGCACTCCCGCCTCCTCGAGCATGATTTCCTGGATGCGGCGGGTCAGGGCGAGCGCCTGTGCGTAGGGGCGCTGCCAGACGTTCCGCCCGAAGATGATGCCTGTAGCGCCCGCGCGCACGGACAATCGGGCCTTGGCCAGCACATCTTCCTCGTCGACGCGGGAGCCGCCCGAGACGAGCACCGGGGTTCGGCCGGCGGCCCGCACCACCCGTCGTACGGCCTCCTCTTCATCGAAAACAGCCGTGTTGTACGGCTTGGGTGTCTGGCGCGCCTTCTCGAGATCGAGCTCCGGCAGGTTGACTTTTACGACGTCGGCGCCGAGCTCCATGGCAACGCGCGCCGCGTACTCGATGGCCCAGGAGGTGAGCTGCCCACCTTTCGCGTTTATGGACTTACCCCTCGGATACGACCACACGATGAGCGGCATCCCCAGCCGATTGGCCTCCTGACGAACGTTCGCGAGCTGCTGGAAATCGCGGTCCTGTGCGGGCGAGCCCACGTAGAGCGTATAGCCCACGGCGTCGGCTCCCAGGCGGACGGCGTCTTCCACGGAGGCATTCAAAGGGCTCAGCGCTTCGTCGTCGGAGGGAATCTCCGTCTTCCCGTTCAGCTTGAGGACCAGGGGGACCCGGCCCGCGTAGCGGCCAATGTGCTTCTCGGCGGGGCCGATCTGCAGGACGATCGCGGAAAAGTTGCCCTCCTCGGCAAGACGGAGCTCAAACTCAGGGTCGGCGGAGTCCGGATTGTCGAAGAAGTCTCGGGGCCCGTGTTCGAGCCCCTGGTCGACAGGCAGGAACATGCCCAGGCCGCCACCGGGTCCATGGCGGTGGAGCAGCCGATACAGCCGAGCGCGTTTGCCCGGAGCCAGATCGAGGTCGTCGAGGGTGTAGGGCGGCATCTGGCACTCACCTCCGCGGTTTGGGTCATTATAGGTCGGCTTCAGAACGTGAGAACCGCGGCGGCCCCCGCCATGTCTTCGGCGAGGAACGCGACCAGCCCGCGCGATCCATGGATGGCGGGGATGAGGTCGCGCGCCTCCAGGCCCCAGATATAGAGCGATGAGGAGCAGGCATACAATCGGACGTCACCCGCTGCGGCCAGTGCTTCCAGCAGCGCGTCGACGGGCTGCGCCGGAGACTGGCGTAAGCCAGGCGCGGTGGCGGCTCCCCCTGATCCCGGAGCGCGCGGAGCATCGACTCTCGCGATGGCGGGAATGCTCTCGTCGCGGAAGAAGACCCGCACCGGTGTGCCCGATCGCGCGGCTTCGCTGCACACTCGCACCATCTCCTGCATCAGCTCCGGGTCGCCGCTGGTGACGATCGCCGCGAGTTGTCGGGGTTGCGTCAGCACCATTGCGCGGTGACGCCGGGCGTCGTGAGAAGGTCAGCGAGGGCGTCGTGTGAGACGCGTTCGAACCCGAGGCTGTCAAGCTCCGGAGCAGTCTCATCGGCAGCGACCAGCAGCCGAACGCCCGCCGTCGCCAGAGGCGCCAGGAACGGGCCGCCGTCCGTGGCGAGCGCGCACAGCGCATCGTCCGTAAAGACCACGCTCACCTCGTGTTGGCGGCGCTGTAATCCCAGGGCTATCCGGAGCGTGTAGATCGCGGATGGGTGGCTCGTAGGGTCGCGTGTGATAACGAAGAGGTGGCGTTCCATTTAGATTGGCCCGGTTCCCTCGCGTTCGCCCTGCGGCGGCATCGGCCCCCGGGGCCTCCGGCGCCGCGGGGCGGCTCGCTGGACAGCGGTCAGCGGAGCGGCCGCGTCCTCCAGGTCATCGTCCGGTGGCTCCGGGAAACCCGCGGCCTCCATTGGCGCGAACTCGGCATCGGCGTGGGACGGCGTGCTGTCGCTATCTGGCAACCCGCCCGGCGTCGACGGTTCGGCAGGCGGGCCCGCGGGCTGCTCGTCGAGCCATATCTCACCCTCAGCAGGGAACGGCCCTGGCTCGGCCGCCTCCGCGGCGGCAGCGCGGACGAGCCAGGTTGCCAGGCGAATGAGGCCGTCCGCTTCGGGGAGGTCGCCGTCTCCAGCGCCCACGTAAACGAAACGCAGCAGGCCCGCGCGGTCGATGACGAACACGGAGGGGACGGTGACGCCGATCCCATCGCGCGAGAACGCGCGATAGACTCCATAGTCGCGGGCAACGCTTCGGCGTTCGTCGGCCAGGACAGGGAATGGATAGGGTCGAGCGGCGAGTCCCAGTCGTAGGCGTCGGAGGTCCTGAGTTACCACCACGAGGAGGGCGATACCTGCCAGCTGCAAGCGCTCGTAGGTCGCAGCCAGCTCCGCGAACTGGCTGCGCGTAGCGGGGGACCAAGAGCCCGGCGAGAAGACGAGAAGGACGGCGGCGTGTCCGAGGGCATCTGACAGGCGCACCAGATCCCCACGAATCTCGGGAAGCTCGAAGGGAGGGGCTACGTCACCAATGCGGAGGGTCGTGGACACGAGGCGCGACATCGCCAGCAACAGCTCCCGGCGTGCGGTCGGCGCATTGTAGCCAGCGAGGACTCGGGAGCGCGAGGTTTACCCCTCGATACTCAGCTGATGGCGCAGCGACGCGATTTCGGCATCGAGGGGGCCGATCCCCTCGAAGCTGTCCCCGGCCAGCTTGTAGCCGCGGGCGATGTACAACTCTGCCAGGCGGGCGCCCGACGGCCCCGGTCGGCCAGCGGCGTCTATAAGCTCTCTCGCCTGGTACTTTTCGGGGAGGTACGCCGCGATCGCTCGCATCTCAGCCCGCGTCGCCTCGGCGAGCGACCGGTCGTTCCCTTCGAGGGCATACCGGAGCCGTCCCACCTGCCGAGACAACTCTTCCAGACGCTCCGCCTCCGAGAGCACGCTGTAGAGCAGAGCGGAGGCCTCTGTTAGGTCGCCCGCCGGAGCCTCTGGCTCGAGCTCAGGCATGTGAGACAGCGCGTACTGGTAGGCGCGCGCATATGCGTCGCCTATCTCGGCGACTCTTACCATTAGGGAGCCTACATCGTCGGATGCCTCCGTTCCACCGACCAGAATATCGTCGCCTCGCCGCCGCGCCAGACGGCGCAGCTCGCGCAGCTCCAGCTGCTCGGGAACTGGCGGCACAGGAAGGAACGCAGCCTGCGCCAGGAGGCCTGCTGAGCCCAGGCTTGAGGCAAGCAATGGTGGCACGTAACGGCTGAAATCGATTGCCACCGGAGGGACGACGATGTACGTGGCGGCGACAGCGGGGTCGCCGACCCTAACGGTGAAGTAAAGGAACGCGTGTCCCACGGGCTCGGCGGGGTTTCCCAATTCGTAAACGAGGTCCGGCATTCAGCGCCTCCCCCGACATTCTAGTGGCCGGCGCCGCTCGGGGTGAGCCAGTTCGAAGCAACCGGCGCACGGTTCAGGTCCGAGGCGGAGCTGTTCGAAGGCTCAGGACGAGCGGTTGCGTCAGAGCACGGTCAGTTTCCAGAAAACCCGGCAGAGCCAGCCGCTCGGAACTCGACGTTCCAGCGACTCGAAGGCCTGCTCCAAGACGAGCGGCGCGAGCCGGTAAAGATAGGGGGAAAACAGGAAGCAGCCGTCGGCTCGGTCGATCCGCAGGCCAACGGTGGCGGCGGTCTCCGCGACACGACGGCGCGAGTGGATGTGGACGCGCCCTCCCCAAGCTCGCGCCCCGAACGCGATGGCGGCGCGCGGGCTCCACGTGTACGTGTCGAGCACCAGTGATCCACCAGGCATCGTGACTCGCCGCATCTCCTCGAGCAGGCTTCCAAGCTCCGGGTAGTGGAAAGCGAGTCGCAAGGCGGCGACGGCTGCAAAAGAGTCGTCGGCGAATGGTGTCAAGAAGGCGTTCCCGATGGCCACGCGGACCGTCCTGGCGGCGATCGCCGCCATTTGAGGCGACGCGTCCAGACCCAGCACTGACTGCCCGCGAGCCGCAATCGCGTGGGCGAGCCGGCCTGTCCCGCATGCCAGGTCGAGCACGTTCCCGACCGGAGGAATCATGTCGAGCGCCAGTCCGATCTCCCGCGCGCTCACGCGCGAGCCACTGGGTCCCCCGAATCGCTGCTCGTCGTAGCCGGACGCGATCTCAGGTTGGCTGTAAAAAACGCGCTTGTTCGTAGACACCAACGTAGTCCTGTATCAGACGCTCGGGACTGAAGCGCTCGGCCATCGCGATCCGCTGGGCCTCCACCAGTCGTTCGCCCACCGCGGGCTCACGCAGGAGCCGAATGATCTGTTGGGCCAGATCGCTCGCGCTTCCAACGCGCGCTAGGAGCGCCGTACGTCCATTCTCTGTCAGGTCGACGAGTAGCGGCAAGTCCGTGGTCACGAGGGGCACGCCGACCGTCATGGCCTCGAGCACCGTTCCGGGATAGGCCGCCTGGCCGATCGAAAAGCGATAGGGCAGGGCCACGACGTCCACGCCCGAGAAGAGTTGGCCCACGTCGACGCGGCCTAGCTCGGCCACCCGGTCGGCGATACCGGCTCGGGCGATCGCAGCGCGGACCGCGCTTCTGTCGCCGATTCCGCTCCACGCGATCACCAGGCGGGCGTCTGGGACAGCGCGCAGGATATGTGGGAATGCGTCGATCAAGACGTCATGGCCCTTGACGTCATGAAAGTGGCCGACGAACCCGACAAGAGGTCCCGCGGGCAAGCCCAGCGCCGTGCGGGCCTCGTTGCTCGGCGACCGCCTGAGCTTGGCGCTGTCTATGAGGTTGGGAATCACGTGAACGCGCGAACGCTCGTGACCCAGCGACAGTAGCTCCCGCCGCTGCAGCTCGCTGCTGACTACGTAGCCCCCGGCCCGGCGCAAGGCGATCCGGGCCACCAACCCATTGTTGACGACAATGCGGGGAGCGTAGAAGGCCGGCGCGTAACGCAGCCGCGCTACCAACGCCGGGACGCTGGCCAGGTGGGCCTCGAAGCCCACGACCATGGGTCGACGGACCAGAAGATAAACGAGGTCGGCGAGCGCGGTAAAGGCCGGAGTGGGAACGTTGAAGTGCAACACGTCACAACGACGGGCGGCGGCGACTACAGCAGAGACGATGCCCGCGACCCGGATGACCTTTGACCCGAGCGCCTGGCTGTCCCCGAAATCAATGGCCCAGCGGCGCTGCTGCCTTAAGTCATCCGGACGGAACGCTGAGACGACCTGGACGGAGTGCCCGAGCGATTCGAGCCCGCCGCTGAGGGCGATGAGCGCCTCGATCTGCCCGCTCAGCATCCTGGGGTGGATCGAAGCGAGGCAGATCCTCACCGCGCCGCGGGCCGGTCGCCAAAGACCTCAGAGCGGACCAGGAGAAACAGACCGATGGCGACCCACAGCCATAAGGTAAAGAATCTGGCGGCCAGCGTTCCGGCCAACGCCGCGGCGGGCGAAGCGCCGAAGCTGGCCAGCAGTACCGACATGCTGGCCTCCACTACCCCGATGCCGCCAGGAAGCATCGAGAGTCCGCCGAGGGCCCCGGACGAGTTCAGTGCAAAGACGCCGGCAAGCAACGGGATGTCGATCCCCAACGACCAGGCCGCGCACGCGAGCGCGATGCCGTCGCAGGCGCGGGCGACGACGCTGGCGGCGAGGTTTCCAGCGAGCACCCGGGCTTTCAGGACGTCGGCGCCCCCGGCCACGGCCTCGCCCAGCGCTGAGGCAGCGCGGCGCCCGAGAGCGCTCGTGCCCAAGGCTCGGAGAAGCAGCCGCGTGATCGCCTCGGGGCTGGTCGCGCGGAGGAACACAGCTAGGATCACGCCCCCGATGGCCACGATGATCAGCGTGCGCGCCGCGGTCGTGATGGATTCGGCAACGCCTGGCAGCACCGCCGCGGTCACGACGGCGAGGCCAGAGAAGGCGGCCGCGTCCATCATCTTCTCGAACAGAACGATGGGGGCCGTGCGCGCGGCCGCGAGTCCGGTGCGCTGCTCCATCAGGTAGCACTTATAGAGCTCGCCCACCTTCCCAGGGGTCATCGTGAGGCTGAACCCGATGAGCTGCGTGCGCAGGCTCGTCCGCAGTCGGGGTCTCGCTCCGGCTGCACGCACAAAGAAGTGCCAGCGCAGCGTCCGCAGGCCAAAGCTAATCGCGGCGAACCCCATCGCGAGGGTGAGCAGACTGACCTCAAAGTGCGCCATGCCGCCCTCATGGACTACTTGCCACCAGAACGTGGCGGCGGCGAGCGCAAGGCTCGCCCCGACCCATAGGCAAGCGGCCCGGGCGACCCGCTGGGCTGGCGTTCGTCCCAGCCGAGCGACGAGAGAGAGGCTCATCTAGCTCCTTGGATCCTGGTCGGTGGCTGCAGCGACCGCCATGCCGTTCGCTTGCGCCCACGTGTCGAGCTGGCGATTGAGCGCGACGACCTGATTCGGGTACAGCGAAGCAACGTCGTTGCGCTCCTCGGGGTCCCACGGGAGGTAGTAGAGCTCGCGAATGCCGCGATCCCTACTGCTGATCATCTTCCAGCCCTGCGACGAGATGATGGCCGTTTGCGCGTCGTCGGTCAGTGTTACCACGGCCGTGCGATCGGCGCCGCGGTCGGTGCCGTCAAGAAGTGGGACGACGCTGCGGCCCTGGGCCTGCCGGGGGATGGGAGCTCCTACGAGCTCGAGGATCGTAGGCATGACGTCGACATGCTGGATCGGAGCGCGCAGCACCCGCTGCTGACGATCGGCGCGCGGGTCGTAGATGATAAGAGGGACTTGAACGCCAGAGTTGTAAAGGTCGTCGCCATGGAGCCAGTACTCGCCGTTGGGCCACGAGCTTCCCCGCTCGCCCAGGCTCTCGCCGTGATCGGCCGTCAGGACGACGATTGTGTTGTCGAGCAGCTCCGAGCGCGCCATGTAGCTCAGGACCTGGCCGATGTAGTGATCGGCGTACGTTACTTCTGAGGCGTACAGAGCCCGCAGGTACTGAACGTCGCGCGAGTCGGGCTCGAAGACACCCTCGCGCATCTCGTACACGAACCCCATCCCCCCGTCGTAGCGCCCCGCGTACCCCTGGTCGTAGAGCTGGTCCCAGGGCTCTGGCGGCGTCCAGGGATAATGGGGGTCGAAGAAGTGCACCCAGAGGAAGAAGCGCCCATCGTGTCCATAATTAGCTAGCCAGGTAAGAGCAGCGGACGCCGTAACGTCCGCTCTGCCGTCGATCTCGGCCTCAGCCTCCTGGCGCATGCCCAGGACCGCTTCGACGGCGCTCCCAAGCGCCACCTGTTCGGTAACGCGCCGGTAGATCGCCGCGAGCGCGGCCGTCGCCGGATTCTGCAGCAGGGGAGGTTCGTTGACGACGAAGGCCTCGTAGGTGTGAAAGCCCTGGTGGAATCCCGAGAAGGCAGGCTCCAGGCTCGTCCAGGGGATTACGGCCGCGGTGTTGAAACCGTGGCGCTGGAGCACCTCCGCCAGCGTGTCGAACGAGTCAGCGAGTCGGTCCACCATGTGCACGCGAACGCCGTGCACGGCCGGTTGGGTCGACGTGAAGAGCGATGCGACCGCTGGATTCGTTTGCGGCTGCCCTGGGTAGGTGTTGCAGGAAAGCGCCGAGTACCGGGCCAGCAGGTCCATAGCGGGCGTCTGGATCCAGGGGTTCCCACAGGCGCCGAGATGGTCGGCGCGAAGGGCATCCACAGTAATGAGCACCACATTTGGTTGGCCGGAAGTCTCAGGAGACGGTGCTCGGGGGAGGGCTTCCGTGAGGTTCGTGACGAAGTCGGTCTCGAGCAAGCTCGGGTCTATGGGCTGTAGCCCCTGCACGCTCCGCTCGCCAGGGCTCGCGTGTTGACGCGCTTCCAGGAGTATCTGAATCGGAATCACGAGCGCCAGCGCGGCAACCACCACCACCCCGGCGGCGGCCAGCCGACCCGTGGGCGCCAGCAAGGATTGAGCGACAGGATAGGAAAGGCGATAGGCCAAGGCGCCTACGCCCAGGGCAACAACCAGGATCCAGACGAGGATGCCCACGGGCACGCCTACGAGGGGGTCCGCCCCCTGCGCGCGGAAGGCCCATAGCCACCCGACGAGAAGAAGCACGATGGAAGTCGATCCGGCGAAGTAGAGGGCCGCGATGGCCCGGGCCGAGAACCGGAGCTTTGTTGCGGAGGCCACCCCTGCCAAGACCGCGCCCGCGACGCCACACACGCCGGCACAGGCCAGGGAGTCGACCACGAGCGTGTAAAGTCCCGCCTCGATGAGCCCTGCTCGCGACGCGGGCGCATCGCGAATGACCGAGAGCGCCTCGACGGCGCCACCCAGTGCGCCCCCCACGAGCCCGAGCACCAGGCCCCGGACGAACCCAGCCCACAATCTGGCGAGCACGCTGCCTCAACCCCAGAGTTTGCGAGAGCCTACGTGTTGGTGAGGCCACCGCATCGGGTCCACTGCTTCTGATTTGCGGGTGCAGTCGCCCACCGTAATGGTGCGCCATCAATGCCCCGCGATGCACGGCTGCCACCTTCGACAGAGTAGCAGCAGGTTCTAAGAGCAGCTTAAGCGGCGACTAAGAGGTTCGTATGAGATCCGGCTCTTGGGCGCCCTCAGTGCGCTCGACGATAGGCCGCCTGGCCGGAAGGCGCACGGTGAACGTCGTGCCGGAGCCGACGCGCGATGCGACCTCGATATGCGCCTGGTGCTCGTCGGCGATCCAGCGCGCGATGGCAAGCCCAAGCCCGGTCCCGCCGCCGGACCGAGCCGCTGTGGATCGATAGAAGCGCTCGAAAACGTGCGGCAACTCGTCGGCCCCGATCCCTACTCCGGTGTCATACACGGAGAGGACGGCGCCACCTCGCTCATGATGCAGGTCGATGGTTACCACCCCCCCTGGCGGTGTGTACTTGAGCCCGTTGTCCACGAGGATGAGCAGCAGCTGTTTGAGAGCGTCCGCGTCGCCGATTACCTGGGACGGCTCAACGTCCCCGAGCCGGACCGCGACACCGTTCGCAACCATCTGCGCCTCTCGGTGGACCGCGCGCACCAGCTCGTCGAGCCGCACCGGGGTTCGTGCCAGCTCAAGGCCGGCGTCGGCGCGAGCGAGGGCGAGGAGGCCCTGGACCAGTCGCGACATCCGCTCGGACTCCTGGATGACGTCGTCGAGCGCTTCGCGCATATCGGTCTGGTTTACGGCCCCGCTCTTTCGAAGCAGCTCGAGATTGCCTCGGATGGTGGTTAGAGGAGTCCGCAGCTCGTGAGACGCATCGGCGACGAATCGGCGTTGCGCCGCAAAGGCGCTCTCGAGCCGGGCCATCATGTGGTTGAAGGTCTCCACGAGCCGGCCCACCTCGTCGTGCCCGCGTACGGGTGGCAGCCGACGGTCCAGCCGTCCCGATAGCCCGATGTCGCGGGCCGCCCGTGTGATGCGGCCGATCGGCTGAAGGGGCACTCCCGCGAGGAACCAGGCTACTGCCATGGACAGGATCAACAATCCGGCGCCGGCGCCTAGAAGGGTATTCCGCAGGAGACCGAGGGCGTCCTCGAGCGCTTCGAGGGAGCGGGCGACCTGGACGTACCCCACGAACTCTTCTTCCGCCACCAGGGGCCTGATGAACAGGCGCACGTCCTGGCCATCCAGCGTCACCGTCTCGAACAGTTCCTCTTCATTGCTGGCGTCGCGCAGAGTGTCCTGGCTGATGGGCAACCGCCGTCCACCCAAGCCAGAGGATCGCTCGAGAATGTCGCCCTCCGGACTCAGGATCTGAACGTGAAACGCCGGGGCCGAGAAAACGGCGGGCTGTGGGATGACCCGTTCTCGGGCGCGTGGCGGAAGGGCCGCTCGAAACTGGTAAACCGTCTCCAGGTTTTTTGCCTGGGTGCGAAGGGACTCGTCGATCTCCTGTGCGAGGCTGCGCGACTGGACGACGTACGTTAACGCGCCCAGCAGGCAGATGGCACCGGCGATGACGACGGTATTCCAGACCGCGAGCCTCAGCCGTAAAGGCACAGCTAGGCCTCCCTCAGCACATAGCCCGCGCCGCGGACTGTCTGCAGCAGTCTTTTCTCGCCGTCCGCCTCCAGCTTGGCACGCAAGTATCCGATGTACACCTCCACAACATTGGTGGGGCGCACGAAGCTGTCGCCCCATACCGCGTTCAGGATCGCCTCACGAGAGAGCACGCGGCGGGGATGGAGCAAGAAGTAGTGGAGCAGCTCGAACTCCGTGGTGGAGAGGACGATCTCGCGCTCCCCGCGTCGAGCCATCCGCGCGCCAGTGTCCAACTCCAGGTCAGCGTGGCGCAGAAGGCCTCCGCCGCCTGGTTCGTGGCGACGAAGCAGGGCCCGCACCCGAGCGAGCAACTCCTCGAGGGCAAACGGCTTAACGACGTAGTCGTCAGCACCGCTGTCGAGCCCCTGGACGCGGTCCGTTACCTCGTCCTTCGCGGTCAGGAGAAGGATGGGGATAGTGCTGGCGCTCCGCACCCGCCTGCAGACTTCGAGCCCATCGATCTCGGGCATGAGGATGTCCAGAATGATGAGGTCGGGTTCGTGCGTTCGCACGGCGTCGAGGCAGGCAGCGCCCGAGCCAGCCGTCTCGACGGAATAGCCCTCCAAACTCAGGGTGCGACGGAGCAACTGTGTGATTTTGGGATCGTCGTCCACGACCAGGATATTCGGGGCCATGACACCGGAAAGTATAGTCGGGGACACGCTTGACGGGTTATCTCCTGGTCAGGTATCAAGTCCGGGAGGCGTTTCTATGACGATTTTTGCAAGCCACTTTTGGCTGTGGTCCATCGTCGGCCTGCTGGGCCTCATCCTGCTCTACACCGTCGGAGCACTCATGAGCTTTGGCGGTTTCCTCAGCCCCCTGCGCCAAATCGGCCGCGTCGCGGATCGGGCTCCCGTTGGCGTGAAAATCGGGATCGCCATAGCCGTCGTGGGGCTCGCCATTTACCCCTCGGTCGTGCACAGACTCTGGGCAGACGCCACCGCGGGCGAGGTCAGGCGGACGTTCGAGGCGCTACCCGCGTTCCCCGGAGCGCGCGCAGCGCCGCTTGTAGAGCAAATGAACGGCCTTTACGACCCAACGGGCACTGACGGCACTTACGTCATCGGCTGGTACGGGACCAGCGTCCCGTTCGAAGACGTGACAGGTCATTATGAGCATGTGCTGGCTCAACGGGCCTGGGTACGACAGCCGAGTGAGGCGGGCGCAGCGGCTCGGGGTCGCGGCCAAGCGACTCGCCTCCAGTTCAGGGATAGCGATGATGCGGCTCGTGCCAACTACGAGCTGTTGCTCGTGCAGCTACCAACTGGCAGCCAGGAAGCCCCGCCGGTGGTCGCGGCGGAGCCGACGGTCTATGCCCTACGTCTCGGCGTCGTGGACCCCCGGCTCACGACCCAGGTTGCCTGGTTCATCGACTGCCTCGTTCGGCGGGCCCCGACGTTCCCCACCTGCGAGGCGATGGGCTGGCACCCGCTAGAGACCAGCCTCGATCCTGCCAATCGCCCGCCGGGCGCGAGGGAGCGCTTGCGCCCATAGCGGTCGGTCGCCTATTCCACTTGGATTGTCTCTTCGGCGATCCGCCCTGCCTCGTCGATGCGGTAGGCCAGCAATAGCGGGCGGTCCTCCTCCATGAGTGAGCAGATGAAACAGAGCGTGTCCGGATACCAGCGTGCCGGCCAGTCGGCCACGTCGGTGGGCGATGGGTAGGCCCGCGTATGGGTGTGCGAATGATAGAAGCCGAGGAGGTCGAGCCCGGCTGCCTCGATCTCGTCACTGATGGCTGCGATGTCGTGGGGATCCATCGTGAACCGCACGCGCGGCGTCTCGGCCATGTTCCGAGCACGATGGACCTCTTCGACGCGGCCGCCGCGGCCGGCGAGGATGCCGCAGGTCTCGTTCGGCCGCCCCTCCACCGCGTGGGCCACAATGGCATCGAGGTGGGCACGACCCAGAACCACCACTGGTGGTTACCAGAGCAGCTGGTGGCGCAGGTCGTCGCTGGCCTGAGCCGTGCCTTTGCTCCACAGCTCCGTGCTCAGGTACTTCCAGCCGCTGTCGGCGAACAGCACGACGATATTCCCGCGGTCTATGCGCTGGGCGAACCGGAGCGCGCAGTAGAGCGCTGCCCCGGACGACACGCCCGCAAATACCCCTTCGCGGGACAGCAGTTCCTGCGTGCATTGGATGCTGTCCTCGCCAGAGACCACCATCTTCCGGTCCAGGAGAGCCAGATCAAGGATCGGCGGAATGAAGCCCTCATCCAGATTGCGTAAGCCCTGGACCAGCTCCCCCAGGTTGGGCTCCGCGGCGACTACCTGGATACGCTCGTCGTACTCCTTAAGTCGGCGGGACACGCCCATCAGCGTTCCGCCAGTCCCAAGCCCGGCCACGAACGCCGTCAGATCCGGGACGGCCCGAAGGATTTCCGGAGCGGTGGTCTGGTAGTGGGCCAGCGGATTCGCAGGGTTTCCGTACTGATACAGCATGAGACAATCGCGATCCTTCGCCACCATTGTCTGCGCGACCTCGATGGCACCGTTGGATCCGCGGGAGCCGTCGGTGAGCACAATCTCTGCCCCAAAAGCTCGCAGGAGCTGGCGCCGCTCGACACTCACGTTCTCGGGCATAACCGCGGTGAAGCGGTAGCCTTTTAGCACGCACACCATGGCGAGCGAGATCCCTGTGTTGCCGCTCGTCGGCTCAATGAGCATGCGGCCCGGCCAGATCTGGCCGTCGCGCTCGGCCTTCTCGACCATGGAAAGGGCGATACGGTCCTTCACGCTGCCGGTCGGGTTTTGCCCCTCCAGCTTGGCGAAGATGCGCACGCCCTCGCGGGGGCTGAAGCGCTTCAGCTCGACGAGGGGTGTGTTACCAATGGTATCCAGCACCGAGGCGTGAGGCGCGAGGCGTGAGGGGTTAGACGAGGCGCGAGCCGTGCGTCCTGAGGCATGAGGCATGAGGCGTGAGGAGCCAGACGAGCTTACAACGCGCTCATCACGTTTCATCGCTCACGCCTCACAACTCGCCGCCGGCGACGGCGGGGAGGATAGCCAGACTGTCGCCGTCACCTACCCCGGTCTCGAGCCGGTTGAGAAAACGGATGTCCTCGTCGTTCACATAGATGTTGACGAACTGGCGAACTTGGCCGGCTTCGTTGATCAGCTCGCTCTTGAAGCCAGGAAACTGGCTCTCCAGATGCTCGATGACTGCCCCGACGGTCCGCCCTTCGGCTTCAACAACTCGGGCTCCGCCGGTGTGCTTGCGTAATACCGTGGGAACCCGCACTTCCACGCTCATCGGCTCCTCCGCACGGCGCTGGTCTCAGCTCAGAGCAGATGCGCCGGGCCCGCCGCAGAACGCCTCGTAGTCGATCAGCTCGGTGATCGTCGGCTCATCCCCGCACACCGGACAGTCCGGATCCCGCCGCAGTCTAACCTCACGAAACTCCATGGCAAGCGAGTCGAAGAGCAGCAGCCGGTTCACCAGGGTCGAGCCCTGATCGAGAATGAGCTTGATGGTCTCGACCGCCTGGATGGAGCCGACGACGCCGGGCAGAACGCCGAGGACGCCCGCCTCCGCGCAACTGGGCACCGCGCCCGGGGGCGGCGGGGCCGGGTAGAGGCAGCGGTAGCAGCCCGCTCCCGGCAAGTACACCGTCGCCTGGCCCTCGAAGCGAAAGATTCCCCCGTCGACCAGCGGCTTGCGAAGGAAATAGCAGGCGTCGTTCACGAGGTAACGCGTGGGGAAATTGTCTGACCCGTTCACAACGATATCGAACTGCTCGATCATCTCCAGCGCATTCTCGGACGTAATCGGGGCGTTGAAGCCGATCACCCGCACGTCCGGGTTGACGTCTTGAAGTCGATCTGCAGCCGATTCGACCTTCGGGCGGCCCAGGTCTTTGTGGCCGTGGAGGAGCTGCCGGTGCAGGTTCGAGATGTCCACCACGTCGAAGTCCACGAGGCCCAGGGTGCCCACACCGGCCGCGGCGAGATAAAGCGCCGCCGGCGAGCCCAGGCCTCCCGCGCCGATCAGGAGCACGCGGGCTTCCAAAAGTTTGCGCTGCCCGACGCTGCCAACTTCCGGCATGATGATCTGTCGCTGGTAGCGCCGGATCTGGTCGAAGGACAGCGTCCGCGCGCCGTTAACCGTTTCTGTCATGGCCATGTTCTTTTCCTCTCGCTGGGGTGTGTCCTCAGAGATCGACGCTCAAGTACCGCTCGCCGGTGTCGGGCAGCACGGTCACCACCGTGCGGCCGGGCCCCAGCCGTTGCGCAATCGTGCGGGCCGCATGCACATTGGCACCTGCTGATATGCCGACCAGCAACCCCTCCTCGCGCGTCAGGCGAAGAGTCATCCGCATCGCCTCCTCGTCCTCGACAGTCATGATCTCGTCGACGACGGAGCGGTCGAAGACAGCGGGCACGAAACTCGCGCCGATGCCCTGGATGCCATGGGGCCGGGCACGGCCGCCGCCGAGCACGGGAGAAAGCGCCGGCTCGACAGCCACGACGAGCGTATCAGGGCGTCCTCTCTTGAGCACCTGCCCTACCCCCGTGATCGTACCCCCGGTGCCCACGCCAGCAACGAATGCGTCTACAGGCGTTTCACCCAGAGCTTGCAGAATCTCCTCCGCGGTCGTGCGTCTGTGGATCTCGGGGTTGGCCGGGTTCTCGAACTGCTGGGGCATGAAGTAGTCCGGGTGCTGGCGCAGCAGCTCTTCCGCGGCCCGCACGGCCCCGGTCATGCCCTCGATTCTGGGCGTGAGGATGAGCTCGGCCCCGAAGCGAGTGAGCAGCTTGCGCCGCTCCATGCTCATGTCATCCGGCATCGTCAGGATCAGCTGATAGCCCTTGGCAGCCGCGATCATCGCCAGGCCGATACCGGTATTACCACTCGTCGACTCTACGATCGTGGCGCCTGCCTTGAGCCGGCCGGTGCGTTCGGCATCCTCAATCATCGATAACGCGATGCGGTCCTTCACGCTTCCCGCCGGGTTCATCGACTCCAGCTTGCCGTACACGTCGGCTGCCCCGGAGCCGATGACCCGCCGCAGCCGAACGAGGGGAGTGTTGCCCACGAGATCGAGCACACTCTGGGCGAGGAGTGGACGCGGGCCAACCTCCCGCGCAGAAATGAGTGTCAAGGAGCTACCCCGCCTCAGATGTGGTACATGCTGCGCGACTCGCGCTCGGCTCGTCGCTCCAGCAGCTCGGCGATCGTTATTCCATGCACGATGCGGTGATAGCTCTCGACGAGGTCGCCCCAAACGTCTTGCAGCACGCAGGCATCCGAAACCGTGCAGGCCCCCTCCTCCATGCAGGTGCTGGGGCTGGTCACGCCTTCCAGCGCATCGACCACGTGGCCGAGGGTGATCTCGGCAGGGGGGCGCGCGAGCTCATGGCCGCCTGCGGGGCCGCGCACGCTGCGGATCAGACCTGCTTTCCGAACCGTGGTGAGCAGCTGCTCCAGGTAGGACTCGGGGATCTGCTGGCGGGCTGCGATATCGGCCGTCTGGGTGAGGCCGTTGCCGAACCGTTGAGCGAGATCGAGGATAGCGCGCGCTCCGTAGTCAGAGCGCATGGAGATGCGCAACAGCGCCTCCGATTTGTTGACTATTTCAGTCGAATTATAGGAGGGTGGAAAAGAGGCGGTCAACGTGAAACTGGCGGGGCGGGTCATACGTTTCCTCTGGGGCGACGCGCACCTAGTCGACGGCTCTGCAACCTGCCCCCGCACGCCGGGTCTCCGCGTTGTGGCCGTGGTAAGCTTCGGATACATTCTTGTCTGTCTTGATTCTCTCATAAGGCCCACAACCCTCCGAAACGTGAGGTGTTCAGCGTGCTGGCTCTTCCTCCAAACGCCCTCATCCCCAGAGCTCTCCTCCTCGGGGCCCCGATCATCGCGATCGCGATTGCGGCCGTCGTGATACGCAATACGTTCTTCGCAGCCGGCGAGACGACGCAGCAGCGCGCCGCGACAGGTCGAGGTGGGCCCGCCACCGCCGTGCAGACGACGCCAGCGTCGGTCGGGTCGATCAGCTCCGTGTTCAGCTACGCCGGCGCGATCCAAGCCGGGCAGCAGGTGAATATTGTGCCGAGAAGCCCGGGCATCATCCGCGATCTACCCGTCAGCGTCGGCGCCAGGGTTCGGCGTGGCGACGTGCTGGCTGTGCTCGATCCAGGTGCGCTCCCCGAGCAGCTGCAGCAAGCACAAGCTGGCCTGCTGGCGGCCGAGGCGCGCCTCGCGCAGGTTTACGCGGGTGCCCGGTCCGAAGACGTAGCGGCGGCGGCCGCCCAGTTGAACCAGGCGCGCGCTCGGCTCGGCGGCCTGCAGCAAGGTCGGCCGGAGGACGTCCGTGGGGCGCTCGCAGCGCTCGAAGAGCGACAGGCCAGACTTGATGGCCTCGAGCAGGGCGGGCGTGCGGAGAGCGTTGCGCAGGTCCAGGCCTCGCTCGATAGCGCGATGGCCAAGCTCCTGGTTGCTCAGCGAGGCGCTACTCTGGAAGCCCGCCAGGCCGCGGCGGATGCAGATCGTGCTTCAGTGACCGCGCTTCAAACCGGCATTGCGAACCTCGCCACCTCCAGCTCGGCAGATCGGGAGGTGGCCCAGGCGGCATATGACGCCACTCTGGCGCAGTTGGCGGCTGCTCGGGCCAATCAGAGTCAGGCGCTAGATCCAACCCCCGCACAGCGCGAGGCGTCCGACGCCGCTGTAAAGAGGGCGCATGCCGACCTGGCAGCGGCTCAGGCCCAGTCGGCCGCGCTGAGAGCAGGCGCGACAGGCGGCCCCTGCTCGCGTCAGGCGCCCACCCGAACGAACCCAGGAACTCAGGACCTCGCGGCCTGCCAAGCCGCCATTGCAGCGCAGGAAACAGCCGTGCTCTCGGCTCGCGAAGCGCTCTCGAGCGCGCAGGCGCAGTACGCGCAGCTTGTGAGCGGAGGTCCACCGGCGAACCAGGCCCAGCTCGACGCCTCGGTCGATCAGGCTGAAGCGAACGTACGGGGAGCGCGCGCCAAGCTGGATGCGGTGGGCGGAACCGTCGAGGTCCAGCGGTCGCAGTTCCAGAGCCAGCTCATCGCGGCCCAGGAACGGCTCAAGAACAGCGAGGCTCGCCTCGCCCAGGTTCTCAGCGGGGGGCAGGACGAGGAGCTCCAGCAGGCCGAGGCGGCCGTGCGCGAGGTCGAGCAGCGGCTCGCCCTCGCGGTTACACCATCAACCGAGAACGACCTCCGGGCCCAGCGAGCGCAGGTGGAGCAAGCGCGTCAGCAGCTTGAGAAGGCGTATCTGCCCTCTAGCACCGCCGACATCGAGCAGCAGCAGCAGGTCGTCGCCCAGATGGAGGCGCAGCTTCAGGCGAGAGCGAACCCGTACACGGCGGTGGACTTGCAGGCCGCGCTCGCCGGCCTGGAGCAGGCGCGTGCCAACCTGGCCGTCGCCGAAACCAACCTCGCCCAGGCCATCGTGACGGCGCCGTTCGACGGCGTCGTGGGCCAGCGGATGCTGAACGCCGGCGCCTTCGCCTCCAACAACGCGCCCATCATGGTGCTCCTCGGAAACGATTCGGAGCTTCACATCACGGTGGAAGAGGGGCGGGTCGGTGCGCTGGCTCCCGGGCAGTCAGTCGCCTTCACCACGGCTGCCCATCCCAACGCGAAGTTCACGGGGAACGTCGTCGCCGTTGCCCCCCTTGGGGACGCGCGGGCCCACACCTTCGACGTCACGATCCTTCCGGATCTGCAGGACAGCCGGCTAATGCCCGGCATGTTTGCGCAGGTCCAGGTCACCGCGGCTGAAAACACCCAGGCTGTCCTTGTGCCGCGCGATGCGATCGTGCAGGTGGGAGGGGCGCCGACGGTGTTTGTGGTCGACGGGGGGCGAGCTGTGGCGCGCAAGGTTGAGACTGGGATCGTCGACGAGAAGGCCGCGGAGATCCTGACCGGTGTCGCTCCAGGCGAGCAGGTCGTTACGCTGGGCCAAAACGGGCTCAGAGACGGGCAGGCTGTACAGGCACCCAGTGGGCGCGACCAGGGGTCCGAGGAAGGCGAGGGCCGCGGCCAGCGGCCCGGCAACCGGTAAGATAACAGGGGCCGGTGCAGGTCGGATTACCCGGGAGGGCGTAGATGGGGCTCACGAGACTAGCGATCGACCGACCGCTCACGGTGCTGATGGGCATTCTTGCCATCGTCCTGCTGGGTGGGGTTGCGTACACGTACCTGAAGATCGATCGGCTGCCGCCGCTTAACTTCCCGGTCGTGTTCGTATCGGTGACGTATCCGCTGGCGGCCGCGCAGGACGTCGAGCAGCTCGTCACCAAGCCCATCGAGGACGCCGTCGCTGGAGTGGCGGGGATCGCGGAGATCTCCTCGACGTCTTCGGAGGGCCAGGCCAACGTCCGCATCCGGTTCGTGGAGGATGCGGACCTCAACCTTACGGCTCTGGAGGTCGAGCGCCGTGTGTCTGGCATCCGCAACCGTCTGCCGGCGGAAGCGGGCGTCCCATCCGTGCGGAAGGCCGACCCCAACGCCCAGGCCATCATGAACATCGCCCTCACCGGCGCTCCTCTTGACGAGCTCTTCGACCTGGCCACGACCCAGCTCCAGCCGGCCCTTCAATCCGTGCTCGGCGTCGCCACCGTCAACGTCAGCGGTGGGCTCCAGCGTGAGATCCAGGTGAAGGTCGACTACGCCAGGCTGGCCGCTTACAACCTGACGGTGACCCAGGTCGCCACCGCCCTCGCGGCGGCGAACGTCAGCAACACCGTGGGCTCCGGCGAGCGGGGCACGCAGCTGCTCGATATCCGCACGGCTGGCCGCTTCGAGACCCCGGCGGCCATGCGCGACGTGGTGATCGCGCAGATCGCCGCTCCGGCCGCTACAGCTTCCGGCACCGGCGGCGCAGTGCTCCTGAGGGACGTGGCGACGGTGGAGGAAGGGTACAAGCCCCGTCGGCAGATTCAGCGCCTCAACGGGCAGGAGGCGGTTGGCCTCTCCATTGTCAAGGAAGGCAACGCGAATGCTCTCCAGGTCGCCGACGATGCGCGCGAGACCCTCGAGCGATTGGAGGGGATCCTCCCCGCGGGGACCTCAGTCCTGATCCGCAACGACTCATCAGTCTATACGCGCTCCTCGCTCCACGCCGTCCAGTTCGATCTCGTCTTGGCCATTCTGCTGGTCGGGTTCGTCGCGCTGCTGTTCCTCCACGCCTGGAAGAACGTCGTCATCATTCTGTTGGCCATTCCCACGAGCATGATCAGCACGTTTCTCTTTATGTTCATCGCCGGCTTCACCCTCAACGTCATGACGCTCATGGCACTCGCGTTGATGGTGGGCATCCTGGTGGATGCCTCCATCGTCGTGATCGAGAACATCCACCGCCACTTGCGGATGGGGGAGACGCCGCGCGAGGCGGCGCTCCGCGGCCGCTCCGAGATCGGTCTGGCGACCGTGGCCATTGCCCTTGCCGACGTTGTAGTGTACGTGCCCATCGCCTTCATGTCGGGTACCGTGGGCCAGCTCTTTCGGCAGTACGGGCTCACCGTGGTGGCGGCCACGGTGTTCTCGCTGATCATCTCGTTCACGTTAACCCCCATGCTCGCATCGCGCTGGCTCTCCCATGACACGGAGGGGAAGTCGCCGCTCGCCCGCTTCGGTCGCTGGTGGGATGCCAGGTTCGATCGCCTTGCGTCGGCCTTGGAGAATCTCGTGCCGCGCGCCATCCAGCACCGCTGGTTCGTCGTGGCCGGGAGCCTGGTGCTGGTCATGGCGGCGGCATCCTTGATCCAGTTCCGGCTCGTGGGCAGTGAGTACGTGCCGGCAGAAGACGACAGCAACTTCTCGGTCAACATGCGGACGCCGCCGGGCACGACGCTGGAGGCCGCCGATCGATCGGCGCGCCAGCTGGAAGAGGCCCTCCAGCGCGTCCCCGAGGTTGTGGCCGTGTTCAGCTCAGTGTCGGGCGCTGGCGTCGGATTTGGCGGAGGGGAGAGCAGAGCGAACATCACTGTGCAGCTCGTCCCGAAGCAGGAGCGCGACCGATCTGTCTTCGACGTCATGACCGAAGTTCGCCAGATGGGCCGGCAGATCCCCAACGTAACCGTGTCATCAAGTGTATCCAGCCCCCTGGGCGGCGGTGGCGGTAACAACGTGAACATCAACGTGAGCGGCCCGGAGGTCGACGTCGTGACCCAGGCCGCGGCGCAAGTGCAGCGGGCAGCCTCCGACGTCCCCGGGCTCGTGGACGTCCAGAACCAGGGTACGGCAGCGCGACCGGAGCTTCACATCGTTCTCGACAACGTCCGTCTCGCTCAGCTCAACGTCACCGCGCAGCAGGTGAACGATGCCCTGCGGACGACGCTGGGAGGACGCGTCGTAACGGTGCTCCGCCCCACGGGCAAACCGCAACAGGACATCACCCTGATCGCCAGCGATGTGGACCGGACCGATTTGACGAACCTGGCTTCGATCCCCATCCGCGGTGGAGCGCTGCAAGGGAACCAGCAGGCGGTGGTGACCCTCGGCCAGGTGGCGACTCTCAGCTCTGGCTCAGGACCCACCGAGATCAACCGCGTGGACCGCAACCGAACTCTGGAGCTGCGGGGAACCGTGCAGGGGCGGCCGCTCGGCGATGTCTCCACCGACCTACGGGCAGCCGTCGACTCGGTCGCTCTTCCGCCGGGCTATTCGGTCTCGCTGCGCGGCTCTGTGAACCAGCTCAACAGCGCCCTGGCGGCCTTGGGGCAGGCGATGATCCTGGCCCTCATTCTCGAGTACATGCTGCTGGTCGCCCTGTACCAGTCGTGGTTCTACCCCCTGGTGCTGCTGTTCGCGGTTCCGCTGGGGCTTGTCGGCTCGCTGTTCGGCCTGTGGGTCACGGGCAACACCATCAACATCTTCTCACTCATTGGCTTGATCATGGGCTTCGGCCTGGTGGCCAAGAACGGGATCTTGCTGGTGGATTTCACCAACATGCTGCGCGCTGGCGGGCTCGATCGTACCCAAGCGCTGGCTCAAGCGGTACGGACGAGGCTGCGTCCCATTCTGATGACGTCGGCGACGATGGTATTCGGGATGTTTCCCCTCGCGCTCAAGCTCGAGGCTGGTGCAGAATCGCGTGCTCCGATGGCTGTGGTCGTGATTGGCGCCATCGTGACGTCGACCGCACTGGCAGTCATGGTGATCCCGGCCGTGTACACGCTGTTCGACGACCTCCAAGGGCTTCTCGCTCGCCGGCCCGCGCCGCGGCGGGTGCCCGAATACGCTCCTGCGCCGGTACCAGCTCTCGCGTTGGATGGCGCCAACGGACATCGCGACGGCGAGCGGCAACCTGAGAGGGAAGCGCCGGCCCGGCCGCCCATCGGCACCCCTGGGGGCCAGCCGGCGTAGGCGCGCTGGCCTCAGCAGCCCCCAGCCATCGCCGGGACTATCGAGATCTCGTCGCCAGCCTTGAGCTCCGTCTGCACGCCTTGCAGGAAGCGGATGTCCTCACCGTTGACGAAGAGGTTGACGAAGCGCTGGACTTCACCGCCGCCGTCGAGGATGCGGCCGGCGATGCCGGGAAATCGTGCTTCCAGGTCCGTGATGCACGCACCGACGTCTTCTCCGGCAGCAGTCACGTCGGACTGGCCGCCAGTCAAGGCACGCAGTGGTGTGGGGATGCGGACGCGAACGCTCATTTGCCCCCCTCAGCCCCACTGTCATCCTGAGCCGCCGGCGAAGGATCTCCCGGAAAATGCTTCGCTTCGCTCAGCATGACAGCGGCGTTTTCAGCCAGCGATGATGTCGCCCTCGACGGGGTCAACGCGGATGCCGCGTCTCATCGCCCAGTCGATGGCGCGGTCGATTTCGTCGTCCTCACCCGTCAACTCCAGGTAGAGCCAGCCGGAGTCTCCCGAGATCTCGCCGCCGCGGATGTTGGTGACGACGTCGAACTGCTTGCCCATGGTGTAAACGATGGGCTCGGTAACGAGGTCCGCGGGAAAGAACAGGCGGATTCGACGCTTCGCCATGAATCCTCCACAGGGCGGCTACGAGAGGGCGGGCACTTCTTCAGGCTTGAGCGGCATGGCCGCCTCGAAGTCGGCCATGCTGGCGCGAATCGTGAGCGGCTCCGGCAGGCTCCCCGCGACCGCCTCGGGCGTCTTCAGCCCGTTTCCGGTGACATACACGACGACCGTCTCGTCTGGATCGAGGGCGCCCGCCTCGGCCATCTTCTTCAGGACGCCCACGCTCACCCCGCCTGCCGTCTCGCCGAAAATGCCTTCAGTTTGGGCCAGTAGCCGAATGCCTTCGACGATCTCCTCATCCGTCACCGAGCCCGCGAGCCCTTCCGTTTCTTTGATGACTTTCAGGCAGTAGTAGCCATCCGCCGGGTTGCCGATCGCGAGCGACTTGGCGATCGTGGAGGGCTTTACCGGCTTGATGAGCATGCTGTTGGCCTCGTGGGCCGTGACGATGGGCGAGCACCCCGCGGCCTGTGCGAGCCCCATACGCGGCCGCGCCGGCGGTATCAAGCCCACCCGGACGAGCTCCTCGAAGCCCCGAGCGATTCTGGTGAAGAGCGCGCCGCTTGCGGTGGGCACGATCACAGTGTCCGGCGCCCTCCATCCGAGCTGCTCGGCTACCTCGAAGGCGAGCGTCTTGCTGCCCTCCGCGTAGTACGGGCGCAGGTTGATGTTGACAAAAGCCCAGCCGTAACGGTCCGCGATTTCGGCGCAGAGACGGTTGACATCATCGTAGTTGCCCCGAATGGCGACCAGGGTGGGCGAATACACACCGATATTGGTGATCTTGCTCGCCTCGAGGTCCGAAGGGATAAACACGACGCAACGCATCTGGGCCTTCGCGCCATGAGCGGCGACCGACGCTGCCAGGTTGCCCGTCGAGGCGCACGCAATGGTGTCGAAGCCGAAAGCCCGCGCTTTGGTGGCCGCCACGGTCACGGGGCGGTCCTTGAACGAGAAGGTCGGGTTTACGGTGTCGTTCTTGACGTACAGGTTGCGCAGGCCCAGCATGCGGCCCAGGTTCTCAGCCTTAAGGAGCGGCGTGTAGCCGGTCTGGATGTCGACGATTGGCTCATCGCCTATCGGGAGCAGCTTGCGATAGCGCCAGACCGTCGTCGGCCCCCGCTCGATCTCCTCGCGCGAGATGTCGTGGCGGATCGCGTCGTAGTCGTAGGCGACCTCCAGCGGTCCGAAGCAGAGCTCGCACACGTGCAACGGCGCGAGATCGTATATCTCACCGCATTCGCGACAAACGAGGCCTCTGACGTACCCCACCGGTCTTTCTCCAGAACCGCACCCGCCTTCACTCCTCCCCCAACATGAGGAAGGTCGGGGAGGGGCCCCACCAAAAACCCCCTTCCATTCGTAAGGGAAGGGGGCACAGTTCGACTGGCGCCTTCCCTTATCTCCTCCGTGTGCATCAGGGTCGTGTTGCAACCACGATCCTGGCGCACCTGAGCGGAATTGGCACCGTTCCCGCGTCGCTGGCGTGCGGCGAGGGAGGTTGCCGGGCTTCAGTGGGCCGGATCCCTCCACCACTCCTGATAAGGGCGGACCGTTATGTAGTTGTTCGCGCAATCATAGCAGATTCTCCGACGAGTGTCGGAGGCTCCGGCAGCCCTCCCGCGGGCGCCGAAGGGGAATCCGCTACACTCCGAGCCATGAGCGCAACCAGGCCTACCGTCGTCGTCATCACCACGGGCGGGACGATCGCATCCCGGCGAGACCCGTCCACTGGCGGCGTGGTCCCCACCCTCGGGGGCGAGGAGCTCGTGCGCGCCGTACCCGGGCTGGCGGAGGTTGCCAGCGTGGAGGTCCAGGCCTACGGCAATGTCCTGGGGCCCGCGCTGACTCCCGACGACCTCTTCACCATCGGGCGCCAGGCAATGCACGCGCTCGCGCGCGACGAAGTCGCCGGCGTCGTGGTGACAGCCGGTACCGGCATCATCGAGGAGGGGAGCTACCTCTGCGACCTGCTGGACACGGGCCCAAAGCCCATCGTATGGACTGGCGCTCAGTTCAGCGCCGACATGTGGGACACGGACGGCCCGAGGAACCTCCTCAACTCCGTGCGCGTCGCGATTTCTCCGGACACCCGCGAGCTGGGCGCGGTGGTGTGCTTCAACCAGGAGGTCAACGCGGCTCGGGACGTCGTCAAGCATCACAAGACCAACGTCTCGACCTTTACGTCGCTCGACATCGGCATCCTCGGCCGGGTGGACGAGGACCGGGTGACGGTGGTCCGTCGCCCTGCGAGGCGTCGCTCGTTCACCGTCGATCGAATCGAGCCCAACGTTGATTTGGTCAAGCTGGTCGCCGGTTCGGACGATCGCTTCTTCACCGCCTCTATCGCCGCGGGGGCGAGAGGGATCGTTGTCGAGGCGTTCCCCGGGGTCGGCATCGTCTCCCCTGGGGCGCTGAGGGGCATCGTTGCCGCGCGGGAAGCGGGGGTTCCCGTCGTGCTGGCTACCCGCTCAGTGCAGGGGCGAACGATTCCGAAGTACGGTGGGCAGATCGGGGCCCGGGACCTTCTGCCGCTGGGGGTGATCCTCGCCGGTGACCTCGTCCCCACCAAAGCGCGCATTCTGCTGATGGTGTTGCTTGCCCTCACGCAGGACAACGATGAGCTGAGGGAGCTCTTCGCGGACGCAGCTCCATAGAGCGAAGCTGGTCGCCCGGGCAGTAAGATAGCCACCGCCCCGGGGCGGCCGCGACCTATGGCACGAAATCCGGGGCGATCACCGCCACGGTGTGATCCGCGGAGGGCATCTGGAACCGGTCCGGCTCGGGGAGTTCACCCGCGGCGGTCAGATGGAGTCGACGCATTTCGGCTCCATCGCCGTCGCCGATGCCGATGGCCGCCTCGTAGCGAGCGTTGGCGACCCGCGGCGTATCACGTTCATGCGCTCCTCCGCCAAGCCGTTCCAAGCGATGGCCGTAGTCGAGACCGGTTGATGCTATGATGCTGATATGAAGCGCACTTCTATTATTTTGCCGGAGAGGCTGGCCGTTCTCGTCGACCGTGAACGGCGACGGCTCGACGTCTCCACGGCGCACCTTATCCGCAGGGCGCTCGAGGTGTACTTCAACCTAGACGGGTCAAACTCCAAGGCCCTGCCCTTCATTGGCATCGGAGCGAGCGGATCTCACGACACGGCTCGTCGGATCGACGAGATTCTGAGCAAGGAGTGGAGCACTGATCGCAATTGTTGACAGTGGGCCGCTCTATGCCGCTGTCGACCGCGACGATCAGGACCACGAGCGGGCCGCCGCCGCACTTCAATCATCCGAATTCGAGCTTGTCATTCCGGCGCTGGTCGTCGCTGAAGTCACCTACATCATCGGGAGTCGCCTGGGTCCGGATATGGAAGCGCGTTTTCTTGAGAGTTTCGTGCGCCTCGATGTGGTCGCGCCCGATCCCGAAGACTGGTTGCGAATCGCAAGCCTGGTGCGGCAGTACGCTGACTTCCCCCTCGGTGGCACCGACGCCTCGGTGATTGCGCTCGCAGAGCGCCTGGATACCGATGTCGTGATGACCCTGGACCGCCGCCATTTCAGCGCGGTCAGGCCACGGCACTGCGCCGCTTTCCGGCTGGTGCCCGACCTCTGACGCTTTCAGGCGCCGGAGCTGGCTTTAGCTCAGGCTGGCGCTCCCTCCGTCACGTCGAAGGCCTGCCCGTTCACTTTCACTGTTAGCTCGCACGGCGTGGGGTACCGAATGGCTCCCATGGCACGGTTGGGATCGGCCGCGGGCTCCATGCGATCTCGGTCCTCCATGGTTGCTTACACGCTGACTTCCTGGCTCCTGCCTAGCGTACGGGGCAGCGCCGCTAACGGTCAAAACGGCGAGCGGACCAGAGGGGTTTGGTGCGCTACCATTTCGGCGATGAAGAGAGCGTATGCAGGAGGCATGCTCGACCGCAGGACGCCCGTCAGTACCCGCGGAGCGGCCACCCTGGCCGGAGCGCTGTTGCTCGCGTTTAGCGCCTGCCAGACCACGGCGACGGGCGCTCGACGGGGAGACCCCACGGCCGCACTGGTTAGCGGCGGCGAGGCAGCCCGATCCGCTCTTACAACACCCTCGCCCCCTTCAGGGGGAGAGGGTTGGGGTGAGGGGGCGGCTGGCTCTGCGGGGGACTCCCGAGGGGGCGGCGCCGCCGTCGCATTCGATCCGTCGCTCTTGACGGTGGGCCTTGAACTGGTGACCAGCGCGGTGCGGGAGCCCACCCACGTCGCCAGCGCATTCGATGGAAGCGGCCGCCTGTTCGTCGTGGAGAAGACCGGCCGCATCCTCATCGTCCGCGACGGGCGCGTGCTGGCTCGGCCCTTTCTCGACATTCAGGCGCGTGTGGGATCGCGCGGATCGGAGCAGGGGCTGCTGAGCGTCGCATTCCACCCCAGATTTGCCGACAATGGCTTCTTCTACGTCAACTACACCGACAGGAACGGCGACACTGCGATCGAGCGGTATTCGGTCTTGGCCGACCCCGACGTGGCCGACGCATCCAGCGCGGCGCTCATTCTATCCATCGCACAGCCCGCGCCGAACCACAACGGGGGCATGCTGCTGTTCGGGCCAGATGGGTACATGTACATTGGCATGGGTGATGGCGGCGGGGCCGGCGACCAGTTCCGAAACGCACAGAACATGGGGGCGCTGCTCGGCAAGATGCTGCGAATCGACCTCGATGCCCAGTTTCCCTATGCCATCCCATCGGATAACCCCTTCGTCGACCGCGCCGACGCGCGCCCGGAAATCTGGGCTTACGGCCTGCGCAACCCCTGGCGCTATTCGTTCGATCGGGCCACAGGCGACCTCTACATCGCCGATGTGGGCCAGTCTCGCTTCGAGGAGGTCCATTTACAGCCGGCAGCGCGCGGCGGCCAGAACTACGGCTGGCCGATCATGGAGGGGACGCACTGCTTCCCTGAGACCCGAGCCTGCGACAGATCAGGGTTGGAGATACCCATCGCCGAGTATGACCATGCCCTCGGCTGCTCGATCACAGGCGGCTACGTCTACCGGGGCCCGTCGTACCCGCCCGCGCATGGCGCCTATGTCTTCGGCGACACTTGCAGCGGACGAATCTCGTCGCTCCACGTGGGGGCCGATGGAGGCTGGCAGCAGACCGAGCTGCTGGTTACACGGCTCCTGATCAGCTCGTTCGGCGAGGATGAAGCCGGCGAGCTCTACGTCGTGAGTCTCGATCCGGGTGGGTTTTACCGGCTCGTGTTCGGGTCGGCGAGCTAACGCATGCAGCTCGGGATCGCGATTCTGCTGCCCGACGACCTTCACAACGCCATGCGGCGATGGCAGCTCGCCGTAGCCGACTTGTGCGGCGCGAACGCCGCTCTCAAGGTTCACCCGCACATCACCCTCAAGCAGCCATTTCACGCCAGAGCGCTCGGGCCCATCGAGAACTACTTCGATCGGCTGGCGGAGCAGGTGGAGCCGGTGGAGATCCTCCTCGATGGCGCGGGGCGATTCGAGGACGACGAGGTGGTCTTCCTGGCCGTCGCACCGGAGCCTCGCCTGGAGGCGCTGCGCCTCAGGGTGCTGGCGGACCTGCGGGAGCGGTTCGGCGTCAAGCCGCGCGACATCGAGGACGAGCGCTACCGCTTCCACGCCACTGTGGCGTACGGGTTGCCTGCGGGGACCTTCGAGCGCGCCTGGGAGGCGCTAAGCGGAATTGAGGTCAGCTTTTCGTTCCCGCTAGGGGGCCTGGGCCTCTTCTACTACACTGGTCAGGAATGGGTCCTTTACAAACAGGCCCGGATAGGGCAGACGCCCGAGGCCTGAGGGGCCGCGCCGCAGCCAAGCAACAGGATTTCCGGCATGTCTGGTGATCCAGGAGTAGGCAGGAGCTTCTGCTCCGCGGGTGAGATATGCCAATCCATCTCTTCCAGCGTCACCGCCCCGAGGAGCGGTCGTGTCCCGCGTGGAAGCTCTATGACCCGGCCCTGCCAGGACCTGCCCTGAACCTCCACTTCGGCGATCCCCATGAGTCGATATTCGTGCAAGGTGCCGTCCGCCGTGCGCGCGTGCACGCGGGTCACCTCCGTGAGTTTGAGGGCCGCAACCAGTTCCATGGGCAGAGACGTCTGGATTGCCCCGGAATCTACAACAGCGTTGCATTCCACGTCTTCGCCCTGCTCCTCCGGTGGGAGGAAGCCGTTTTGCCAGTTCCGGACTTGCATGGGGACAGTGAACACGCCCACGTCTAGCTCGCCCAGGCCTTGCTCATGGCATTGCCAGCTCACCGATGAGGGCGTCCACGAACTGGCGGGCCGTCCGACCCGACCTCCCGTTCTGGCGCCGCGCCCAGGAGAGCGCGCGCTGCTCCAGCTCATCCCCCGACAAAGAAACACCCCGCCGCTGGGCGATGCCATGGATGATCTCCAGGTAACGCTCCTCGTCGGGGGCGCCGAAGCGAACGCGGATCCCGAATCGGTCCGAGAGCGAGAGCTTCTCCTCCATCGTGTCCATGGCGTGCACGTCGTCGTCCAGGGCGGGTGTGCGGTCGCCGAATCGTTCTCGGACGATGTGGCGTCGGTTCGAAGTCGCGTACAGCACCACGTTGTCAGGCCGAGCCTCGATCCCCCCCTCCAGGATCGCTTTCAGCGCCTTGTAGTGCGTCTCCTGCTCCTCGAACGAGAGGTCGTCGACGTAGAGGATGAAGCGCTGGCGGTGGTTCCGCACGGCCGCCATCAGCTCGGGGAAATCGCCCAGGTGCTCCTTGGGAACCTCGATGAGGCGCAGTCCTCGATCGCCGAACTCGTTGAGCAACGCCTTCACCGTCGAGGACTTCCCTGTCCCCCGCTCCCCGTACAGCAGCACGTTGTTGGCCGGCAGGCCGGCTGCGAAGCGCTCGGCGTTGCGTATGGCGGGCTCTCGCTCGCGCTCGTAGCCCACGAGATCAGCGAGGGTGACCGGGTCCGGGTAGGTGACGCCCTCCGGGTGGCCGCTGTCCCGGCCGCGCACCCAGCGGAACGCGCGATAGCGCCCGTAGATGCCGACCCCTGCCTCCACGTAGGCGCCAGCGAGCTGCTCGAAGAGCGAGGGCCAGTCTGAGGAGGCGGCGAGCGCCCGCTTGAATGCCACCGCCTCGGGCGTGTGGAGCGGCGGCCCCGCGCCCAGGGGCCGGAGGGCACGCCAATCGCGGACGCCGACCTCGCCGAGTGCGCCGTACGCCTCCGCCGCCAGCACGGCGCCGCCATCGCGGTACAGCTCCTGCAAGAGGCCGAGCTCACGGCGAGCGTCGCGCACCAGGCTCGGCCCCATCTCGCCGACCGGGGAGCGCTCGGCCTTGCGGCTGAAGGCGTTGTCCGCCACGAGCAGACGATCGAGCACGTGGTTCTGCCACGCGTCGCCAACGAGCGCTTCGGGGTACAGCTCCGCCTCTTCCGTCAGAAGGGTCACGAGGCGCGCGGCCGGAGTGTGGCCCGGCTCCTCGCCGATGGCGCGCGCGGCCCGGCCGATAGGATCGTCGAAGACGTCGCGAAATAGGGCAAGGCCGTCGAGCGCGCGGCGCAAGCTGCGACGGTCGGGTGGATAAGTCATGGGTTCTCCGAGCGGGGCCGCCTCTCGACATCACAAGGCGGGCTGTGACAAGCGTAACGGATAGGCGAGCGGCGTCGCCATATATCCTCTTTTGATCGACAACAGTCGCGGTGAATATGGGAGGTACCAGCGATGCCTGAGCAGCTCGAACGGAACAAGCGACAGGCGATGGAGTTCTACGACTTGATGTTCAATCAGGGCAGACCGGCCGAAGCGATAGAACGCTACGCCGGGGCCGAGTACATCCAACACAACCCTGGGGTGGCGGACGGCAAAGCGGCGTTCATCCAGTACTTCACGAGAATGGCGGAGGAGTACCCCGGCAAGCGCGTGCACTTCGTGCGGGCCATCGCCGAAGGCAACTTTGTCGTGCTGCATTGCCGTCAGGAATGGCCTGGCGACGCCGGCTGGGCCGGTATCGACATCTTCCGATTCGACGACAATGGCAGAATCGTCGAGCACTGGGACGTCCTGCAACAGATCCCTGAGATGTCCGCCAATGACAACACCATGTTTTAGCGAGGCCCTTTCGTCGTCGTGTAGACCAAAAGTGATTCTGTCCTCTTTAGCCAGGAGTAAAAATGTCCGCCC
>CAYQJS010000025.1:0-30186 GCA_964417895.1 uncultured Chloroflexota bacterium
GGAGGACAAAATCACTTTTGGCTTAGGGGAGGACAGAATCACTTTTGGCCCACATGTCCATAATACTGACTTGACGGTGGTCGGCTCGCCACTATACATTCGTTATCTCCCTTAGGGGCAGGCGGAGCCGCATCTGGGAGATGTAAACGTGGAATCGCCGGCCGAGACCTCGTGGCGGGGCTTCTCCCTCGCCGAGCGTGACCGCCGCTGGAACGCCGTGCGGCAGAACGCCGCGCGAGCTGGGCTTGATTGCGTATTTGTCCCGCTCTGCGTCGATGGCTTCAACTTGCGTCTCTCTCTAGAGCAGGCGCGCGGTACGCGCTCCGATTGTCGCTACCTCACGCTCATGGAGAACGCCGCGGTCGTCCTCCCCACCGATGGACGGCCGCCCGTCGTGATCAACGATCGCGGGCGCGGAAACTCATGGATAGCCGATGCGCGAGCCGCGGGGCGCAGCGGACAACGGGGCTCTTGGGGCGCCTCGATGGCCGAGGCCCTCCTGGACGCCGGTATGGAGCGTGCCCGCATCGGCGTCTCGGGGCTTGTCCGCGGGAAGGTGACGCACAGCCGCGCGAATGACGGCATCGTGAATCACACCGCCTACGCGGAGGTGCTCCGTCGCCTCCCGAACGCGACGTTCGAGGATGCTACCGACGTGGTCGGCTTCGCCCGCTACGTGAAGAGCGACGAGGAGATCGCGTGCGTGCGGCGCGCGGCGTCGATCGTGGCGGCTGGCATCGATCAGATGGTGGCCGTGGCGCGGCCGGGCGTGGCGGAGGCGGTGCTCTACGCCCGCGTGATGACGAGGATGCTGGAGCTGGGCAGCGAGTATTACCCGCTAGCTCTTTATACCGGTCCGCTCGGGGGACACCTGCCAAGGATGGAGAACCCCCCCATCGACCGCGTCCTTCAGCCCAACTATCTCATCACCAACGAGACCGATGCGGTATGGGGCGGACTTATCGGCCAGGAGGTCCAGCCGATGGTCCTCGGGCCCGTCCCGGATGCGTATAAGCCCGTCGTCGAGCTGCAGCGCGACGTTTTCTACGCCGGTCTGGAACGGATGAAGCCGGGCACTGTGTTCCACGACTTCATAGAGTTCACTAACGGCCTCGGGGCGCAGCGGGGGATGCGAACGATGACGTTGATGCACGGCCGCGGCTACGGGAACGATGGACCGCTGCTCACGGGGCAGGACCCACGAGCGGAGCACGTGCGCGACGTCCGGATGGAGAAGGGTAACGTCTGGGTGTGGAAACCGACGGCCTATAGCGCCGACGGCAACATCCATCACAGCTGGGGCGGCTGCGTCGTCGTCACCGAACGTGGTGGCGAGCAGTTGGTGCAGCGCACACCGGACTTGATTTCGATTCAGGAGTAGTCTGTCATTCTGAGCCAGAGGCGAAGAATCTCCGCAGCCGGTACTCTCGAGAGATCCTTCGTCGGCCCTCTAGGGGCCTCCTCAGGATGACAAAGGGGGGCACATGGAGACGCGCGGGCTGCCCGTCGGAGGGCCGATCCTCGGCATCTGGTCGGGGTACTCGGTCGCAGAGCGCGACCGGAGGTGGGCAGCGGTTCGTGAGAACGCTGCGCGGGCGGGGATCGACTGTGTTTTCGTGCCGCTCGGGAACGGCATCGATGGCCGCTATCTCACGCAGCTCCGCGCGGCGTCGGTCGTGCTGCCCACCGACGGCCGTCCGCCCATCGTTATCACGGACCGGGGCGCCATCAACGACTGGGTACCCGAGCCGCGTCACACGCGGCGGGCCTGGGCAGAAATGATGGCCGAGGCCCTGATCGACGCGGGCATGGAGCGCGCGCGCATCGGAGTCGTCGGCCTCAGAGGCGGGAGGGTGGCCCACGTTCGCGCCATCGACGGCGTCGTGAACCACAGCTCCTATGCCGAGGCCGTGAGGCGGCTGCCCAACGCCACCTTTGAGGACGCAACCGACGTCGTGGGCATGGTCCGCTACGTGAAGAGTGATGAGGAGATCGCCTGTCTGCGACGCTCCACGCAGATCGCTGAGGCCGGCGTCGAGGAGATGGCCGAGCTAGCGCGGCCCGGCGTCGATGAGGCCGTCCTGTATGCCCGCGTGACGGGCCGAATGCTCGAGATGGGCAGCGAGTGGGTCCCGCTGGCGATGTACACCGGGCCCATCGACGGTCCCGAGCCGGAGCGGCACACGAACCCGCCGTTGGGGCGTCGGCTCCAGGCCAACGATCTCATCACCAACGAGGTCAGCGCCTCCTTCGGGGTGCAGGTGGCGCAGGAGGACCAGCCGATTCTGCTCGGTCCTATCCCCGACGCATGGCGGCCCGTTATCGACCTCCAGCGCGAAGTCTTCGAGGCGGGCCTCGAGCGCATGAAACCGGGCACGACGTTCGGGGAACTGATCGACTTCGTGAATGGCTACGGTGCTCGCCGCGGGATGAAGACCCTCATCCTGATGCACGGCCGCGGCGCCGGGGACGATGGCCCTTTGCTCACCCCGCGCGCCCTGGGAGAAAACGTGCGCGACCTGCGCATCGAGAAGGGCAATGCCTGGGTGTGGAAACCGTACGCCATGTCTGCCGATGAGCGCATCCAGTTCGTCTGGGGTGGCGACGTTCTCGTGACGGACAGGGGTGGAGAAGCGTTGTTCAAACGACCCCACGGCATGGTGTCCATCACGTAACGAAAGGTCTGGTGGGCGGCGATTGCGGGCCGCCCCCAAGTGTGGGTACCCGATGACACGTTTTCTTCTCAGCAGCTTACTCATCGCCGCTGCCACCGGCGCGGCGGCCTGCGGTCCGTCTCATCCACGCCAGGAGAGCGACCGAATGCAGGCTGAGGCCGCGCTGGAGCGAGGCTGGGCAGCCCACGAAGCCGGCGACTGGCGGGCAGCGGAGCGCGACTACGACGAAGCGGCGCGGAGCGATCCTTCTTCTGCGTGGGCCTTCTACCGCCTCGGCGTCCTCGCCTCCAACAACCGCCTCCACGGAGCCGCGGAGGCACATTTCCGGCGGGCAATCGCGGTGGACCCAGGCTTCATGCCACCCCACTACGAGCTCGGCGCGCTCCATGCAGCGGCCGGGGACTTCGAAAGCGCGGCTGTTCTGCTAGAGCGCGCCGTCGATCTCGCTCCGCAGGACCCGCACGCGCGGCTTCAGTTGGGTCTGGCGTACGCGGCCCTGGGCCGTGACTCCGAGGCGGCTGCTGAGTTCGCCGCTGCCCGCGACCTCGCCGTCGAGGTCCCCGGTGTGCTCGCTTCCTCCGTGCCCGCCGAGGCCCCCTAGCGCATCTCGGTGTAAGTGCACCGATGGTTCATGCAAGCGGGCAGGCATCCCTCTCCTGCGCGCAGCGGGAGAGGGATTGGTGAGGGCAGACCTCGACGGCCGATGATATTGGCGTTCGGCAGGGGGCCCTCACCTAACCTCTCCCATTGCGATGGGAGAGGGATTTTGCTCCCGCCCTGCTACGCCCGGGCTCGTGAGGCGGACCAGCTCCCAGAGAACCCACAACAGTCCCCCGGTGTGAATCATGCCGATCGCCGCGATGCCTAGCGGGGAAAACAACGTGATCTCCAGCAGTTCCGGTCGGTAAGAGCCGGCGTTCTGAAGCAGTGCGAGCGAGTAAACAGCGTACATGTTGGCGAACGACGCCACTGCCAGCACGGTGTAGCCTGCGAGCCAGCGTCGCGAGGTCGCCGCCAGAGGCAGAGCCAACGCAAAAAAGGGAAATGCGTACCGCTCGTGGATCCTGGTCGGAAGGACGAAGAGCGCCAGCGCCAGCGCGCTCATGCAGACCAGCAGCGCGATCGGGTCGTCGCGACGCCAGAGGCGCGCTGTGGCGAAGACGGTGGCTGCCGCGAACAGCAGGAGGCCAACGCTGTAGGGCGTTGCCCCGCCAAGGATCTGTGCCCCGTTGTTCGCCGTCGGGATGGCCTCCAGCGCGTGTGTCATTTGCCCCCCGTCGTACAGCCATGGAATGGCCTCCAGCGGGCGCGTTATGGGTGCGCCGCTCGCGAGGCTGAACACTGCCCACGGGTTGAAGGCGTTGACAGATAGGTAGGGATACTGATCGGCCGTCTTTCGCATGTGCTCGAGGAACCCGGTGGGCGTCTGTCGAAACAGAGCGAGGATCGCCCAGGCGGGGGCCAGACCTACGATGGCCGACGTGGCCAGACGGGTAGGCCCTGACAGGCTCCACAGCCACCGGAAGGAGCCCCCGTCTCCAACAAGCGCCGCGCCGTCGCCCGAGCGACGGAACATGTGACGCCGGATCAGCACCAGGCCGATAACGGGCGCCACGATGATGTATTGCGGCTTGATCAGGATGGCGACGGCTCCCAGCAGCGCAGACGCCTCCGAGAATCCGGCCCCGAGGGAGAGGACCGCCATGAGCAAAACGAGGGTCCCCAGTGAATCCACCTGGCCCCATATAGCGCTGTCGAACCAGGTGATGGGATTGAGCGTGTAGATGGTGGCCGCGGCCAGGGCCGCCCGATTCCCAGCCGCGCGACGGACGACAAGATACGCGGCTAAAGCCAGAGCCGAGTCAGCTAGAATGGCAGGGAGCTTGATGAGCAGGCGGACCACCGACGGGTCGTCGGGTGCTAGCTGGAGGGAGAGGAGCCCCAGCGGCCACAGGACCAGAAGAAACCCTGGCGGGTAGTCAGCGAAGCCTGCCGATTCGTAGTACGGCCCGGGCCCGTGGTACGCCAGCGAAAGCGCCCAGGAAGCGAATGCCTGGGGATCAAGCCAGAACCCGCTGTCCGGGAGCAACGCGTAGGCCAGGGCGAGGCGGAGAACCAGGCCGAGCGCCAGGACCGCTCCCAGCGTGGCCGCCGCCCCACGCGGACCCCGGGACCAGAGGGGAAGGCGCACGACCCAAGTGTATTTGATGCCGCCACGAGAGGTGCTCCGATGGCAGTAACGACCACGACTCCGTTCTATCTGGCGGGTAGCTGGGAGGAGGGCGACCGGCCCCTCGAGGTGCGTTACCCGTACGACGACCGGCTGGTGGGGACAACCACCTACGCTACCGCCGACCAGGCGCGACGGGCGCGTGACGCCGCGGTTGGCGCCTTCGAGGCCAACCGGCGCACTCCAGCCTACGAGCGCCGCGCCTGGCTCCAGGCCATCACCGACGGCATCCGCGCGCGGCGCGAAGAATTCGGACGCCTGATGACGCTGGAGACCGGCAAGCCGATCCGAGATGCCCTGGCTGAGGTGGACCGCGCGATTCTCACGTTCGGTACGGCGGCCGAGGAAGCGGTTCGGATCAACGGCGAAGTGATCCCCCTCGACGTGGCGCCCGCCGGTCGCGGGCGCACCGGCATCGTCCGGCGCTTCCCCATTGGGCCGATTCTGGCCATCAGTCCTTTCAACTTCCCGTTGAACCTTCCCGCCCACAAGATCGCCCCTGCCATCGCCGCGGGGAACACCGTCATCGCCAAGCCGACCTCCAAGACGCCGCTCACGCTCCTGAAGCTGGCCGAGGTGGCGCACGAGGCGGGCGTCCCAGCCGGGGTCTTCAACGTCCTTCCCATGGATCACGAGGTGACGGAGCTCCTCCTTCGAGATGACGCTATTAGCATGCTCACCTTCACCGGCTCGTCCGAAGTCGGTTGGAGCCTGAAGGCGCGCGCCGGAAAGAAGCGCGTCCTCATGGAGCTGGGCGGAAACGCAGCCGTCATCGTGGACCGTGACGCTGACATCCGCCACGCTGCGCAGCGCATCGTCGCGGGGGGCTTTGTCTTCGCAGGACAGACCTGTATCTCGGTCCAGCGAGTGCTGGCCCACGAGCGGATCTTCGAGCCTCTGGCTCGGAACATCGTCGAATTAACAGAGAAGCTGGTGCTGGGCGATCCCTTGGAGCCCACGACCGACGTGGGGCCCGTTATCGACAATGACGCCGCGGAGCGCATCGGCGCGTGGCTAAAGGAGGCGGTGGAGGCCGGGGCGCGCGTGCTGATAGGCGGCGAGGCCGATGGGCGCATGCTGCAGCCGACCGTGCTCGCCGACGCGCCACCGGCCACACGCATCTGTCGAGAGGAGGCGTTCGCGCCGCTGGTGAACCTCTCGTCCTTCGCCGACTTCCACGAGGCGCTGCGCCAGGCCAACAGCACGGCCTATGGATTGCAGGCCGGCGTCTTCACCCAGTCCCTGGACCACGTGCTCGACGCTTTTGATGAGCTCGAGGTGGGCGGCGTCATGGTGAACGAGGTTTCCAACTGGCGCATCGACCCGATGCCCTACGGCGGCGTGAAGGACTCCGGTTTCGGCCGCGAGGGACTGCGCTTCGCGATTCAGGAGATGACCGAGCCGAAGCTCCTGGCCATCAACAGGGTGTAGCGGGGATTGCGGATTGCGGATTGCGGATTTGGCCGCGTGGCCCCATTCCGCAATCAGCAATCATTAGTCAGCAATCCCATGGGTTTCCAGGAACTGGCCGATGGCGGCGTAGTCCGAGTCCGGTAGCCTCCCCCAGGGGCCAGCCGGCCTCCCGAGGTCGATGCCCAGGTGGCGCATCGCGGCCTTCATGACCGGCGGCAGGCCGTAGCGGCGCCAGCGACTTGGGAACAAGCTCAGGATCCTCTGCCACTCCACGGCGCGCTCCATATCGCCCGCGCGAAAGGCCCGCACTACCTCCGCACCGACACGCGCTGCCGGCGGTGGCATCGCCGCGCCCGAGCCCCCGAGCGTGAGGTTGATGAGCAGCGACTCGATGGTCGTGAAATAGCGGGCGGTGCCGCGACGGCCGATCTCCTCCGCCAGCCGGCTGATGCGTGTGATGTCCCCGGACATCTCCACGATGTAGGGCAGGTTGAAGACGTCGGCCATGCGGAGAAACGTGGGTATGGCAGCATCGGTTCCGGTTCTTCGGTTTTGATAGAGGCAGATCGGAAGCGGGCTGCAGCGGGCGATCTCGGCGACGTAGTCGTAGAGCTCATCGGCGTCCGGGTCGCCCCCCCAGAGGCGAATCGGCATGAGCAGCATCGCGATGTCCGCGCCGACCGCCTTCGCGTGCTCCGCTAGCTCGATGGCGCGCTCGGGCGCGGGGTGCGAGATGCCCAGGACCACGGGGATACGATGACCCACCATCTGCGCGCCGGCCGCCATCAGCTCCCTGCGCTGGGCCCAGTCCAGCATGGTGTACTCGGCATCCTCGGTGGCGGCGATAGCGATGGCGTTCGCCCGGCACTCGTCGACGATGTAGTCGATCTCGCGCTGGAGGGGCCCGAGCGCCACCCGCCCCTCCTGGTCGAAGGGAGTGAGGCAGGTGGCGATCACGCCGCTGATATCGGGGCCGGTGCCAGCCATGTTGCAGCACCCCGTGTGAGCGTCTGTCATTCTGGAGGGCTTCAGCCCGAAGAATCTGCACCCACAAAGGTCGGATTCTTTGCTCGGCTCAGAATGACACATAGTGTAGCGGGAGTGAAATGCCTGAACGATTTCGCACCCGGTTCGGTTGGACAGCCGAGCGCTCCGACAGATATCGTTCCTAGCAGTCGTGGGTTGGGGTGACCACCCCCCTCCCTAACCCTCCCCCTCAAGGGGGGAGGGGACAAGGGGGAGGGATAAAAACCGAAGGAGCACGAAGGATGAACCGCGGAAACATTAACCAGCGCGCCGTCCCTACGACCCTCTTGATGGTTTCGCTCGTGTTGGCCGCGTGTTCGTCGGCGCGGCCCGCGCCGACGACTCAGCCAAGCGGCGCTGCGCCCCAGCAGCCGGCGAGGCGGACGCACATCGACATCATTGGTGGAGAGTCCACGGAGACTTTCTGGCTCTTCGGTGCCCGGGATTCCACGCAGACGCACTTCGTGGACACCGGCCTGACCAGCACCAACGCGACTAACCTCGAGGTGTTCCCGGTGCTCGTCGAGGAGGTCCCCTCCTTCGACAAGGGCACGTGGACGATTGACGACCCCAGCGGCCGCATGCGGGTGACATTCAAGCTCCGCCCGAACCTCCGCTGGCACGACGGTACGCCCTTCACCTCCGCGGACTTCAAGTTCGGCTGGGAGGTTGCGGTCGATCTCAAGGTACCCGTCGCGGAGCGCACGACGGTAGGCCTGGTCGAGTCGATCGAGACGCCGGACGACAGGACCATCGTGATCAACTGGAAAGCTCCATTCAGATTCGGGGCCGCCTTCCAGAAACAGGACATGCGCCAGCTCGCTCGACACCTCATGGAGCCGGTGTATCGGGAGGCGGTGCGCACCGACGACTACACTCAGTTCCTGAATCATGCCCATTTCAACCGCGAGTTCGTCGGGGTCGGGCCGTACAGGCTGACCAACTTCGCGGACCCGACGGATTGGTCCATGGAGGCTTTCGACGGCTTCGCGCTTGGCCGCCCGAAGATCGACAGCATCCGCTACCGTGTCGTGGAAGACGAGAACGCGGTGCTCACCTCGTTCCTCGCTGACGCCGTGCACGTCAGCTTCGCAGCCGGCGGAATCCAGGCGGCGATGACCCTGAAGGAGCAATGGGAGAGCGCAGGCAGGGGCAAGGTCAACATCACGCCACTCAGCTCAAGCTATGTGCATCCCAGCCTGAATACCTGGCTGCAGGACGACCGTGTGCGGAAGGGATTACTCCACGCGATCGACCGGCAGGAGGTCAACAACATTCTCTACGGCGGGTACTCACAGGTCATGAACATGCCGCTCAATCCCTACGATCCTCGCTTCCCGCAGGCTGACCAGGCGGCGACGAAGTATCCATACGACGTGGCGCGTGCGCAGCAGCTCCTGGAGAGCGCTGGCTGGCGCAGGGGCGCGGACGGCGTGCTGGCGAACGCGCAGGGCCAGCGCTTCTCCATCGAATACCGCGCGCAGGCGGGTAGCGGCCCTCAAGGGCGCGAACAGGCCGTGGTGATCGACGCCTGGAAGCAGGTCGGAGTGGACACGCAGATCGCCAACCTGTCGTCGTCGGCGCTGCGTGACCCCGCGAACCGCGGGCGCTGGGCCGGAGTAGCGCGAGGAGGCGGCAACGTCTCGGTGGCGGAATGGGAGGAGCGCTGGCACAGCGGGAGCATCCCAACCGAGGAGAAGCGCTGGCTCGGCGATAACGTGTCCCGCTACAGCAGCCCTCGAGTCGATGCGCTCATTGACGAGCTGAACAGCGCGCGTACACCGCGCGCCCGACAAGACCAGATCGTGGTGGAGGTCATGCGCCAGTGGACGATGGACCTCCCGACGTTCCCACTCGTCTACAGCGTGGATATCCTGCCAGTGAAGAAGGGGCTCAACGGTCCCGTGCCGCGCGTCATCAGTGGCAGTCACGGCGTCCAGAATTGGAACGTGTTCGAGTGGACGCTGACAGAGTAGCCGCCCTCCGAATCCCTCTCCCATCGCAATGGGAGAGGTCAGGTGAGGGCAGCCTCCAAGCACGGAAACCACAGAATCCAGAGTGCAGGCAGTGGGGGCCCTCACCCAGCCTCTCCCGCTTCGGCGGGAGAGGAGCGGCCCGGCACTTCGCGACACGAGGCACAGGAGTCTGAGCTGACACCGACGCGTGGCGCAGCGATGTTGATCGTGACCGCTGTACTGATGGCCGGCTGCAGCGGGCCCCAGGGGCGCGCGCCGCGTGATGCTCCGCCCGGCGAGGCCGAGTCTCGGGGCGCACCGACCCGGGTGACGGCCGCCATCATGGGCGACGCCAACACCGCGTACCAGAAGCTCAATCCGAGCAGCACCGTTCCCGGCATCGACACCCTCCAGCAGCTCGTTCACGCGGGGCTCACCGTCGCGGACGACCAAGGTGCCCTGCGTCCGCAGCTGGCCGCGGCCGTACCATCGCTGGAGAACGGCCGCTGGGTCCTGTTCCCCGGCGGGCGAATGCAGACGTCGTGGGAGATCAGGCCGGCCGCTCGCTGGCACGATGGGGCGCCTTTCACCAGCGACGACCTGGTCTTTACGGCCGCACTCGTTCAAGACCCCCAGCTCCTGCTCCTGCGCGAGCCGAGATTCCGCTTCGTCGAGAGCGTGTCGGCGCCCGATCCCCAGACCGTCGTCGTTTGGTGGACGCACCCCTTCATAGATGCCGACCGGTTGTTCACCAGCGACTTCGCTTACCCGCTGCCCCGCCACCTCCTCGAGCGGGAGTACGCAGAGGCCAGGGCCGGGCTGCTCGACCTCCCCTACTGGAGCCACGAGTTCGTTGGAACGGGCCCCTATCGGGTTCGCGAGCTCGTCCGCGGCAGCCATCTCATGCTCGAGGCGTTCGACGACTACGTGCTCGGCCGGCCGAAGATCGACAGCATCGAAGTGCGCTTCATCCCTGACTCCAATACGCTCGTTGCGAACATCCTGGCCGGGGTGGTGGAGCTGACGCTGGGCCGCAGCATCTCCGTCGAACAGGGCCTGCAAATCAGCGAGCGCTGGCCCAACGGCCGGGCGCAGGTGGCGGCCTCGAACCTGCTCCGGGTCTTCCCCCAGTTCATCAACCCCGACCCGCCAGTCATCGCTGACGTGCAGTTCCGCCGCGCGCTGCTGCATGCCATCGATCGCCAGGAGATGGTGGATACGCTCCTCTTCGGCGTCCTTCCCGTGGCCCACAGCTACCTCAACCCTGGGCAGGCTATGTACCGAGACGTCGAGGAGCGCTCGGTCGTTCGCTACGAGTACGACCCCAGGAAAGCGATGCAGGTCATCGACGGTTTTGGCTACCGGAAGGGCGCCGACGGCATGTATCGTGACGCAGGCGGCCAGCCCCTCGCCGTCGAGATCCTGGTGAGCGCATCGCAGGAGATCAACGTCAAGTCCACGTTCGCGGTCGCCGACTACTGGCAGCGGCTGGGTGTTGGCACGAAACCCATGGTTGAGGCGCTGCAAGTCACAGGGCTGGAGCGCCGCCAGTTCGAGGCGACGTGGCCGGGCTTTACGCTCATTCGGTCGTCCAACGATGTGGCCGGGTTCCTCCCCCTCCACAGCTCCGAAGCTCGGCTACCCGAGAACGCCTACAACGGGAGCAACCGGGGTCGCTACATGAGCTGGGATCTCGATGGCCTCATCGACCGCTACTTCCTTACGATTCCTGCGGGCGACAGGGTGGAGATCGTGGGTCAGATCATCCACCACGTCTCCGACCAGCTGCCGCTGCTGCCGCTGTTCTACGGCGCCGAGCCGGCGGCGATCGCCCATCGATTGAGCAATGTAGGAACCAGGCCGCCCGGCTCGACGCAAGCGTGGAACGCCCACGAGTGGAGTGTGGCGAGGGCCAGCTAGATGGCGCGCCGGCTATCGAGTCAGGCTCGCGACGAACGTGAGCCCCAGTTCCTCGCTAAGGAAGTAGTCAAGCATCTTGAGTTGGTTCGCGGCAGCCTCGGGCGTGAGTAGACGAGCGGCGCGCTCCAGGCGCTCGATGCGCTGGCCGATCGGAAGCCAGTGAGTCGCGAGGATGCCCGCGTGCTGCCGCCCAGTGGCGTACCACTGGTGGTGCAGAGGGATGAAATCTTGCTGGTTTTGGCTGACGAGCACAGCGCCAAGGCGAGCGGCGGTCTCAAGATGAGGCTCGTCCTTCTGGCCCTCAACTCCGAGATCCGAGGTCACATAAATCAAGTGGCCCGCCGCTCGGAGCTGGCGGGCCACTTGCCTGGCGATGAGGCAATCGTCAAGATACAGCGCTACCATGACGCGCCTCCTTCGCTCGCCGGATGAACTCCTGGCGTACTTCCTCGTCCTTCCTGATGGACTCCTCGACCTTCTCACGCAGCTGGGACGGAAGACCCCTCACGATCTGCTGCTCTGCCTCCTCGTCCCCTCGGCGGATGGCCTCCATCTCTTCGGGATGGTCGGCGGCGTAGGCGAGGCACTCAAATACCGCTGCCAGAGGTACATCGTATTCGTCCGCGATGTACTCCGCGCTGTCCCCGGTCTCGTAGAGGCCGAGCACGGTGTAGACGCGGAGCCCGGTACCCACGATCTCCGTGGCGCCGTTCGATGCTGTGACGAGGTGCCTGAATGCGAGCGTCATGCCTGAGTTTACCTTCCCGGTGTCTTCCTGGGGGAGGATTCGGCGCCCGGCCAAGTCCGGCTCGATCTCCCGAAGGGCTGCCGTCACCTTGTCTACAATAGCCATCTCAGACTCCGCATCGCGGCTTCTTGCGCGGGTTTGTCGACTGATCTGTGACTTGCGATGGATGTCCGTCCTGGTAGGCTCATAGGGGGTCGCTTGGGCGGCACAGCGACGGTGAGTACGGTCCCAAGCCCGCGCCCGGAATGCGAATTTCGCCAACAGGGACATCGATGAGTAAGGGGAAGCAGCGGATACCCGAAGACCTGCAGAGGTGGATCGACGCGCGCAAGCAGTTCCACCTCTCGCATGCTCATGTCCAGATGGCTCGTGAGCTCGGCATGAATCCGAAGAAACTTGGCGGCCTGGCCAACCACCGCCAGGAACCCTGGAAGGCCCCGCTTCCGATCTTTATCGAGGACCTGTACCAGAAGCGCTTCGGGAAAGACCGGCCAGATCGCGTGCTCTCTATCGAGGAGCGGGCGAAGGAGCTTGCCGCGAAAAAGGCCGCCCAGCGGGAACGGCGGCGAGCGCGGCGCCTTTCGGATTCGGACTCACCGGAAACCGTACACCCTCCCGACCAGTGCCGCGTCACGAACGGTGAGCAACTGGGCCCGGGGCCAGGAAACCAATCCCCTGACGGACGAGCCAAGATAGAGGCGGAGTTGGTGACATGACGAGGCGAACCTCGTTTGATGGAACGTCGCCACCGATTCAGGCGCTGGGATGAAGAAGGCGGGCGTGGCCGTCTGGCCGGTGCCCTCGAGGGTGATTGGCTCTCCCTGGGCGCGGGCCCCGACGTGGGCCGCGACGAGAAGAAACCCGCCGAGGGCCAAGGCCAAAACGCTGGCGAGGCGCATCGGGCTATTCCGCCGCCGGCAGGCCGGCTCGCCCTGGAGCAGCTCGGCGATGATCAGCCTGTAGGCTCGCTGGGCCTTGTCTCCCCCCGGGAACTCGAATTCGAACTCCTCGGACCCCGTCTTGATCAACAGCTCATTGGTGGCCCCGAACGGACCTCGGCCCTCGTCGATACTGCTAACGGACGTGATTTTGCTGAAGGGGACGGAGGTGAGGGCCTTGCGGTTACGCATGAAGGCCTATCGTAGAAGAGGAGCCGCTTGTTCGTGACGGCCACGAACCCGGTGCCCGAGCCTTTGCAGTCGTATACCGCGTAGAGCGTCTCGTTGTCGAGGGTCCACGGCTCGATCTGCTTTAGCTGCCCATTGTCGTCGAACTCGACCCTATCGGTGCATTGTCTTCTCCTATGCCGAGGCGAGAGAGCACCGACCGGCGGTGACGGGAATCCGCGGGCCGGTTATTTTGCCGATGGGGGGCAGAGTTGGGTGTAGGCGGCTGACCGGGATTCCCCATTGTGGGCCGCATCTCTCTAGTCTGTCCCGCGCTCCACTACGTGGTGCGGTTTGATGCGGACGATCGTCCGCTTCTGAGCCTCATCCGGTGAACGGAAGGGGTACTGGTCTTGGCCTCGGTACTTCTTGGCCATGCGGTTGATGTGCTCGATAGCGCCATCCTTGGTGCGCTCCACGACGGTGCCGTGCACGGTCACCAGCCGCCACATGTTCTCCGAGTCCACCACCGAGATGGCCACTCGAGGATCGCGGCTGATGTTCTTGAACTTCAGGTTTTCGTCCCTCGTATTGATGATGACGTGGCTGCCATCCTCGTCCGCGTCCACCCAGACTGGGGTCAATTGCGGCGAGCCATCCTTCATCACCGTCGCCATCAGTGCGACCTGTCGCTCCTTGAGGAGTTTCACCGCGCCTGGAGATAGCTTATCTGCCTTCGGCATGTTTCGTTTCCCTCCGCTTGATGTGCGTTCAGCGCATCCGAACCCGAGTCCAACGATATCATCTTGTCTCGCCCTCTATAGCAGATTTCATATCGAGGTGCTGATCAGACAGACGTGACGGAACAGGGCGAGACGCGATACGGAGGGCAAGTTGGCGTGTAGCCGGCGAGAGCAGCTTGGCGCGCCCGGAGGGATTCGACCCCCCCGCGCGGGCCCAATTCATGAATCAGCTGAGCCAGGCGGGTTATCCACGACCTGTATGCCGCGCCCCGGTCGTATGCTGTGTTGGCAGCCTCCTGAGTCCCACGCTTCAATTCATCGATCTGATCTTGAAGCCAGCGCTCGACGTGGCTGGAGCTCCTCATCGCTCTGCCTCCATCAACGAAGGGAAAAGATGCACCGGCGCCGGTGGCCCGCGCCCAAAGGAAGCAGACCACTGTGGAAAGAGTATGGCTTGCCACTTGCCAGCGACTCAAACGGCGGCTGACCAGCGGCCGAAGCGACTCGTCGAGGCATTGGCGACGAACCCATCCACCGGCGCACGTACTCATGGTTTGACTGGCGCCAGCGCTCCAGTCGGCGCAACGTCGATCACTATCATCTCGTCGGGAAACACGGCCCGCAGCTGCAGTCGGCCGCCCAAAGCTTCAACGTATTCGCTCAGAGTTGAAAGGTACAGATCGTCGCGCCGCTCCAGCTTCGAGACGTTGGCTTGCGAAGAGCGCAATGCCTGGGCTACTTGCACCTGAGTCATCTTGCGCGCCTCGCGCAACTGGCCAAGCCGTACGGCGTCTTCCGTCGCTCGGCGCATCGGTTCATATCGCTCGTTCTCTGCCGCATTCGCACGAAGTCGTTCCCTGATGGTCGCCCACTTCTGATGTCCGCTCATGGCAACTCCCCTTCCCGTCTCAGGATCTCGATGTGTTCGTCGTAGAGGGTGTCAGCGATCGGAACCATCCGTTGGTACCAGGAGGTCCACTCGCCGGTCTTATTTCCGCCGATGGGCAAGATGGCCATCCTTCTTGGGTGAAAGGCGAAGAGAATACGGAGGTTTCCGCCTCTGGGCCGCCGTTCCTTCATGTTGGAGTGCCGTGAGGACGTGATTGTCTCGACCAATGGGCGGCCGAGCGCCGGCCCTTCCCGCTCGAGTACTTCGACGGCGAAGTCAACGGCCCGAGTGCTCCGGCTCCCTCAGCGTCTGCCACCAGCCAAAGAACTGGTCGGTGTACTCCACCTCCCACGTCACCCGGCGATTATAACCTCTATGGAATGTCTCTGCGGTGGGCCCAGAGGCCGGGCAATTCTGATAGGACGCTAACCCGTCGTCTCCGAGGCGGCGCTGAACCGGGTTGTCGTCCAAAAGAGTCGTCGACTGCGCCGGGCGCTGCGAGCGTGGGTTGTCGGAAATGGGCGACGCGCGCTTCTGCAATCTGGGTCCACGAGCTAAGGAGAAACGGGGCGCGCCCGGAGGGATTCGAACCCCCGACGCCTGGTTCCGAGGTTGTGACGGGTCGCAGATATCTGCATCATGGCGTATGATCGCGTAAGTACCGGGGAGACCTGCTGTTTCATCTGCGAGAAAGGAGCAAACGCCATGCAGTTTCTGGGATCGTTCCGAGGGCGCGTGATCAGCCTCCTGGCCCTAATGACAGCGTTTTTGGCGGGATTGGGCGGCCAGGCCGTGCAGGCCCACCAACCGGGTTTTACCCAGAAGTTCTACGAGGTCGATTCCGGGCGGTGCCACTGGGACTCGATAGGTGACAACCTGTACTTTCCGCTTAATCCCGGCAGTCAACAGGTCTTGAAGGATGCGAAGAACAACGTGACGCTGACCATAACCACTAAAAACGAGACGAAAAAGATTTTCCTGTCTGGTAACGGCAGCGCCACCACACTCGATGCCAGGGTCGTCGAGGAGCGAGAGTTCGTAAATGGTAAGCTGTTCGAGGTTGCAAAGAACTACTTCGCCATCTGTCGCGAGACAGGTAGCGTTTTCTACTTCGGTGAGGACGTTGATTTCTACAACGAGGCCGGTCAGGTCATCAACCATGATGGAAGCTGGCTGGCAGGCGTCAATGGGGCGAGACCCGGTCTGCAAATGCTGAGCGGGACCCCCCCTAATGGGGCCCGGTACTACCAGGAGATTGCGCTTGGCGTTGCCGAAGATAGAGCGGAGGTCGTCAGCACGACCGGGAAGGTCCAGAACCCGCTGCTCGAACCGTTTTCGAACATCCTGATGACGCAGGAAAGCTCTGCGCTGGAGTCCGGTACGTCATTCAAGTACTACCTTCAGGGGGTCGGCCTAATCCAAGATGGGACGTCGTTGCAGTTAGTGAGCTGTAAGGGAGGACCGCCCCCCTGTACAAAGTAAGGGCGTCTCCCCCCTCAGCCTCAAGCCATTCCGGCGCGGCGCGTCGTCCACGTCAGGATAGTGCACATCGCGCTCGCTCGATGAAGTTCGTAAGGCATATGGGGAGAAAGAACGACTGGCGGCCAGAGGAGCCTATTGAGACACGATAGGTGGGCGCGCCCGGAGGGATTCGAACCCCCGACACCTGGTTCCGAAGACCAGTGCTCTGTTCCACTGAGCTACGGGCGCCAACGATTGCTGATCGTGGATTTCGGACCGCGGAATAGGATGGGTGCCACGGCGAGCCGCATTCCGCAATCACGGTTGGGGGTGAACGGTGGGATTCGAACCCACGATCTCCAGGGCCACAACCTGGCGCCTTAACCGCTAGGCCACGCTCACCATGGTCCGGCGCGTGCCGGGAGCAACATTATACGCGCCGTTCGTCTCCCTTGCCCCCGTCACGGGGGTAGGGGCATGAATGGTAGGGCCGGAAGAGCGCGCGTTATCAGGACATCGGCGCTGCACTAGAATCAAGCGCATTCCGGGGGCAAAATGTAATGGTGCCCCCGATCTCCTGGTGCGCCGTGACCGACGACCAGCATGCCCCCCAAACCAGCAGCGATACGCCCACGGGCGCCGGCACACCCGCGACGCTCGTGGTCTGGGCGATCACGGCTATCAACGTCGTCGTGTGGCTCGCGATGGAGGCCTACGGCGGATCGGCCAGCGGGCGGACGCTCATAGCGTTCGGCGCCAAAGTCAATCCGCTGATCGCCGATGGCGAGTACTGGCGCCTCGTAGCTCCCATCTTTCTGCACATCGGACTCATGCACCTGGTCTTCAACTCCATCGCGCTGCTCACCTTCGGTCGTCTCGCCGAGATCATCTTTGGCCACACACGTTTTCTGGCCATCTACCTCGTGAGTGGCGTGGCGGGGACCGTGCTGAGCTATCTGCTGTCGCGAGGCGTTAGCGCTGGCGCGAGCGGAGCTATCTTCGGCCTCGGTGGGGCTCTGGCCGTGTTCTTCGCCGTGAATAGAGGCGCCGGCCCGGCCGGCCTTCGGGGCCAGCTTGGCTCAATGGTCGTGCTCCTGGCCATCAACGGCGGATACGGGCTCGTCCAACCCGCGGTGGACAACTGGGGCCACGCCGGAGGGCTGATCGGCGGCCTGGCCCTCGCCGCCTGGCTCGCCCCGCGAGTAGCGCCCGTCGTCAACCCCGACGGTCTCCGTATCGGCTGGCGCCTGCGGAGTGCGTCCGCCGCCGCATGGGCCATTGTTCCCGTCGTGCTCGGGATTCTTGCAGTGGCAGTGGCTCGCTTCCCGGGCCGGTAGTGGGTCACTTCACATGAACGTGGACGCTACCCCCCTCCCTAACCCTCCCCCGCAAGGGGGGAGGGAACCAGTTTTCCTCCCCCTTCCCCCATGAGGGGGAGGGCTGGGGGAGGGGGTGAGCGTCGCGCGGCCCGGTACAATCGCGTGAGCGTCCAGGAGGCCTGGCATGCCGGAGCTCCCCGAGATCGAAGCCCTCCGCGAGCTCCTGGCCGATCGCTTCGTGGGGCACCGGCCATCCGCGGTAAGCGTCCACCAGTTCGCGCTCGTCAAGACGGTCGATCCCCCGCTCGATGCGATCGTGGGCAAGCCACTCGCGGACGCACGGCGACGCGGGAAGCACCTGCTCCTCGATTTCGAAGCGGATCTGACTCTCGCGATCCACCTGGGCATCGGCGGCCGCATCGTCATCGCCGACGGCTCGCGGAAGCCGCCGCGCTCCGTCTCGCTCGCCATCGCCATGGACGACGCAAGCGCGCTGCGCGTTGTAGAGCTGGGCAGCAAGAAGCGGTCGTCGGTGCACCTGCTGAGACGCGGCGACGTCGAAGGCCACCTGGCGCATCTCGGCGTCGATGCTCTGTCGCCCGAGCTGACCGTCGATCGGCTCGGCGCGCTGCTCTCCGCCGAGCGTGCGCAGCTGAAGCGCTTCCTCGATGACCAGCGCCGCGTCGCCGGCATCGGCAACGCCTACTCTGACGAGATCCTGTGGGAGGCGAGGCTCCCGCCGCTGCGCCTCACGACGACTCTGGAAGAGGCTGAGGTGCAGCGGCTGTACACCGCCATCGCCACGGTACTGGGGGATGCCATCGCCCGGGCTCGGGAGGACAACTACCTGCTCGTGGCTAGGGGCGATGAGCGGGGCACTTTTCAGGTGCACCGCAAGGGCGGGCAGCCCTGTCCCCGGTGCGGCGAGCGTATCGCATCGATTCACTTCGCTGAGAATTCGCTGCAGTACTGCCCAGGGTGCCAGGTTGAGGGCCGCCAGTACGCGGACCGGCGCCTGTCGCGTCTGCTTCGCTAGCGATGGTGGTTGCCGTCGCCCGTCCGTAGTGGGTAGAGTGCCATTCTTGGTTAGAGGCCCGAACCGCGCGCCGGAGGAGCTCATGGAGCTGAACGAGATCGTCGAACGCCTGGTCCTCGGCTGTCGCATTCTCGCCGAGCAGGACATCATCGACGCGTACGGCCATCTGTCGGCGCGCGCTCCCGATCGAGATGGCTGCTTCGTCATCAGCCGGGGCATGAGCCCCGCGCTGGTGACGGCGGACGACTTCGTGGTCATGGACTTCCAGGGTAACGTCGTCGCTGGAGATGGCTTCCCCAACACCGAGTGGCCGATCCATGCGTGCGTCTATCGGGCGCGGCCCGACGTGGGCAGCGTGCTCCACTCCCACTCGATGTGGTCGCGCGTATGGGGCCTCTCGCCCGTTAAGCTCCGCGGGGTGCTGATGGGCCAGGCGGCGGACTGGAACGCGGGCCTGCCCATTTACCGCGACGCGGGGCTCATCCGCAACCTGGAGCGGGGCGACCGGGTGGCCGAGACGTTGGGGAACGGGTCCGCCATGCTACTCCGCGGCCACGGCGACGTTGTCGTGGACGGCGATGTGGCGCGGACCGTCATGCGCTCCATTACGCTGAAGCAGAATGCCGAGGTGCTCCACGCGGTGCTGGCCCACGGCCAGCCGGACTACTGGACCCCGGAGGAGGCGCAGGGCTGGAAAGAGCCCATGGGCGGGGCCCTCGGGGGAGCGGCGGGCGCGGCTCTGGCGAACCGCGCGTTGGAGTACTACGAAGCGCGCGTCAACGGCCGGCTGCGCCGTCTCCTGCAGCCCGACTGAGCAGACCCACAGCCGCCGCAACAGCGAGCTCGACGTCCGAGCGGGTGCTTCGTCGCCGGAGACGCGATGACTAGTGGGGTTCACTTCGCATGAACGTGGGCGTTACCCCCCTCCCCAACCCTCCCCCGCAAGGGGGGAGGGGACCAGTTCTTTCCCCCGCCCCTCGACGGCGGAGGGGACCAGCTCTTTCCCCCTCCCCCTCGACGGGGGAGGGTTGGGGTGGGGGTGACCGTGACCCCGACATTCATAGCAACTGGCCGACTACCGGTAGGGGTCAGGCACGCCTGACCCGCGTACTTGTGACGCGAGGGGGGCGACGCATGCCTCGCCCTCCTACGAGACATCACATCTCCGGCGGCGAGCGGTAGACGAATCGTTCCGTCTTGACGAACCGTTTACATACCGTAGGAAAACCGTAAACGGTTGCCCAGGTACGCTTGAAATGTCCGGCGGGTCGCCCCGATCCCCCGATTCAGCACGGACGGGGCGCGCAGCACGGAGAAGGAAGGTAAAAGCGATGCTGTCCCATCCCCACGTCGATCTGAGCGACAGACGCGGAGCCTCTGGGGTATTGGCTCTGCCGGCACTCCCGCCCTCATCAGAGGTGAGTCGCCGCGCGTTCCTCCGTGCCTGCCTGGCGCTGCCGGCCCCGTTTCTCTTGCTCGCGTGCGGGGGACGCATCGCCGCGGGCGCTGCTCCCGGGCAGACTTCGTCGCGGCAAGAGCTGCCATTGACGCCCATGTGCGACGACGATCCCCAGGCAACACAGTCCCAGACCGAGGGCCCCTTTTTCACGCGCAGCACGCCCGAGCGCCGCTCGCTGCTCGAGCCGGGCATCGCCGGAACGCGCATGGTGCTCGCCGGGTACGTGCTGTCCCGGCAATGCGAGCCCATCCCGGGCGCGCTGCTGGACTTCTGGCAGGCGGACGACGGCGGTGCGTACGACAACGTCGGCTACCGGCTGCGCGGCCACCAGTTCGCCGACGAGGCGGGCCGCTACGAGCTGGAGACGGTCGTCCCCGGCCTGTACCCGGGACGCACGCGGCACTTCCACGTGAAAGTGCAGGCGCCGAACGGCCCCGTGCTCACCACGCAGCTCTACTTCCCCGATGAGCCGCGCAACCGCACCGACGGTATCTTCCATCCCGCGCTGGTGTTGGCCATCCAGGACGGCGATCAAGGGAAGCTGGGGGCCTTCAACTTCGTCGTCAGTGGATAGTGGGCGGCCTCGGCCACTCAAGATCGTCAGCCTGAGCGAAGCCAGGGTCTCCCGGGAGATGCTTCGCCCGCGGATCAGCATGACAATGTCATCCGTTCGCCGCGCGCCGGGAGGATGCATGGCGCTCAGAAAGACCGTTTCCGGCTGGTATACTGGCGGTGGAGGGATGGCCGAGCGGTTGAAGGCGGCTGTCTTGAAAACAGTTGGGCAGCAATGCCCCGGGGGTTCGAATCCCTCTCCCTCCGCCCGGCGGGGCAGTCCCAGGTCCCAAGTCAGGAATGACCGACCTGAGGCTTGGGACTCTGGCTTAAGACTCGTTGGAGGAGTCGCATAGTGGTCTAGTGCGGCCGCCTGCTAAGCGGTTATCTGGGGAAACCTGGATCCAGGGTTCGAATCCCTGCTCCTCCGCTACCAAAAAGGCACCCGAGTCGGTCCTAACAAGATGGTCAGGACTGGCTCGGGTGCCTTTTTCGTTTGCTCGTCCGCGCCTCTCGGAAGTTGGGAGTTCTTGACTAGCCCCACGTGAGTTTATGAGAGCCGGCCTCCTCCACCATCGCTACAGGCGAAGAAAGGAGGCCATTCAGATGGCGGCACATCCCAGCACCCAGCGCTTCTCCGAACCCCGTCGACAGCGAACCCCCGAAGCCGGCCGGGCACGAACGGAGGTGATCTGATGGGGATGCTCGGGCGTCTCTTCCTCTTTATCCGCGTGCGCGTGAGCACGCTGCTCGATCGCGCCGAGGATCCCCGCCAGACCCTCGACTACGCCCACGCTCAGCAGCAGGAGCTGCTGCGCCAGGTGAGGCAGGGCGTGATCGAGGTTGCGACCTCCAAGCGTTTGCTGGAGCATCAGGCGCACAGGCTCGGCGAGCAGGTTCCCCACTCCGAGAATCAGGCGGCCCGCGCACTCGCCGCGGGACGTGAGGATCTCGCCCGGATCGCGCTCCAACGCAAGCAGACGGCGATCGCGGAGCTGACTGAGCTCGAAGCCCGGCTGGCCGAAGTCTCCGAAGAGGAGCGAAAGCTCGGCCTCGCCGAGCAACAGCTCGCCGCGCGGATCGAAGAGTTTCGCGTTCGACGTGCAACTCTCGGTGCCCGCTATGCGGCCGCCGAGGCTCAGACCCGAATCATGGAGTCCCTGACCGGGGTGTCCCGCGAATTCGCGCAGCTTGGAGCGGCCATTGGCCGCGCCGAGGAGCGCATCGAACGGATGCAGGCGCGGGCGACCGCGATCGACGCTCTGATCGACACCGGCTCGCTCGTCGCCCCGGGATCGGCGCTCGACCCCGTGGAGAGTGAGCTTCGCAAGCTCTCGGCCAACCAGGCCGTCGAGCACGAGCTGGCCGCACTGCGCGAGCGAGTCGCAGCCGAACCACCCGCGCTCCCGCCGGGAGACCGGGCCGCCCTTCCCGCCGCGGGCCAGGGCCGGTAGGGGAGGACGAGCGTGCGACTTTCAGGAACGACTGACGTCGGGCTCACCTACCCGATCCTGCAGCGCGAGGTCCAGAAGCGGGCAGTCCGTTCCATGCTGAGCGAAGGGCCCGGCGGTCCCCTGGTGTTCCTTTGGGCGCTCGGGACCGCCGCGTTCCTCGTCCCACTGGGCCTTCCCCTCCTGATCTTGCCGCTCAGCGTCACCGCGGTCGCTATCGGCTGGGGGATGCTCGTCGAGTACGCCCGAGACCATGCGGTGCGCGCTCGACTGGTCCGATCGGTCATCCAGGAGCGGTGCCGTCCCCCAGACGTCCCGGATCCCGCGCTCCATTGGCGGCTGAATAAGGGGCAGCACCTGTTCATCGAGATCACGCTCAAGGTCATGGAGGGAAGTGGGGCCGACCGCGATCCCAGCCGAGACCGCCTCATTGCTCAGGCCGGCGAGATGCTCGCCATGCTGTACGAGTCGGCCCGGCAGGCCAAGGAGTTCGACCGCGTTCTCGAGATCGTGGGCGAGTCGCAGGCGGTGCTCGTAACGGGCGCTCAGCGGTCCCTCGTCCGCCAGCTCCCAGGCCTGCTGGGAACGAATGCCGCCGCCCTGCGCCAGGAGGCGGAGCACGCTTCCGATCTCACCGTGGAGGTCGTCGAGCAGCTGCAAACCCTCCTCCTGCAACTGACACAGCTCGGCGTCCAGGCCATCGACCTGGTGCGCGGAGCCGAGTTCTCCCGAGAGGCCCGCGAGGCGCTCGAGCGGATGCAAGCGGAAGTGAGCACGCGACAAGCGGTGGCAGACCAGGTCATCGCGGACCTCGCGGGGCCTGACGAAACAACCTGGATTCGATCCACACCAATCGAGAAAGGACGCTAACCATGCAGAAAACAGGAATCTGGCTCTTCGCAGCCATCTTCGTCGTCATTGGCGCGATCGGAATCTCGATGCGCCAGGGGCCGAGTACCGTGCCGGGTGGCCTCGTCCCGCCAGTGGCGGACGGGGCGATCCACATCAGCATCGCGAACTCCAGCGCCAAAGAAATCTGGCTACATCAGGCCGTCGACGCTTTCAACTCCGCATCGCGCGGGGAGGGGCGTCTCCAGGCCGATGGGAAGCCCATCGTCGTCGAGGTCATCCCGGAAGTGATCGACGGCAGGAAGGCCGACTACCGCTCGGGCACGATGGTCACCGATACCCTGGAGGGCCGGATCAATCCGACCGTCCTCTCTCCCGGGGATGAGACCTGGATCGCCAAGCTCAACAAGGAATGGCAGGCGCTCCGCGGCGCCCCCGCGACCACCGGCCAGGCGCCAGTCCTCGCCCGCACTCCCCTGGTCATCACGATGTGGCAGTCCCGTGCGCGGGCGCTCGGCTGCTGGCCCACCGTGCAGGAGGAGTGCACGTGGGAAACGATCCGCACCCTGGCCAGTAACCCGAGCGGGTGGGCCATTCTCGGCCAGCCTGCCTGGCGCAAGTTCAAGTTCGGCTACGGGTACGTGGGCGAGTCGAACTCGGGCACTCTGAGCGCGGTGCTGATGTGCACGCTCGGGGTTGGGAAGACCGGCGGCCTCGCCCTTGAGGACGTGGATGCCTCGAATGGCTGTGGCCAGACCATCTCGGCGTTCGAAAGCGCCAAGGTCCACAGCGGCACCAAGAGCGACTGGCTCCTCGGCCAGATGCTGAATGGCGGCCCCGAGTACCTCGACGCCGTCATAACCAACGAGGCCGAGGTCATCGCGTTCAACCGGCAGAACGGGCCCAAGCTCCGGGAGCCACTCGTGTCGGTCTATCCGCACGATGGCACGATCCTGTTCGGGCATCCGTACGCGATCCTGGACGGCGTGCCCTGGGTCTCGCCGGAGCAGATCGCAGCGGCCCGAGTCTTCCGCGACTTTCTCCTCACCCGGGGGCAGCAAGAGGCCCTCGTCGGCCTCGGGCTGCGGCCTGGCGACCCAGCCGTGAGGATCGGCTCGCCCATCGAGCCAACCTACGGCGCTAACGCCGAGGCGACGCTCGTCGCCATCGGCCTCCCCGAACCGCTGGTGATCGACCGGGTGGTCGAGATCTGGCACCAGGTGAAGAAGCCAGCCGCCATCGCCGTCGTCTTCGACAAGTCGGGCAGCATGGCGGGCGGCAAGCTGAACGCGGCAATCATCGGCACCAAGGCGTTCATCGACCGCATGGACCGAGTCGATTGGCTCTACTGGGTGCCCTTCGACGAGAAGGTCTACCCGAGCACGCGGGGCCCCAAGGCCGAGATCGGCGAGCGGCTGATCCAGGACATCAGTGGCACGGCCGCTGGCGGAGGCACCGCCCTCTACGACGCGATCCTGGCGGCCAACGACACGCTGGAGGCCCTGCGCCGCGAGCAAGGAGACCGCTACCGCTACGGGATTGTGGTGCTCTCGGACGGTCGGGATACGTCGAGCCGCAGCAGCCTCGCCCAGATCGAGGCCCGCTTCCGATCGACAGAGCAGGACCCCACGGGCGTGCAGGTCCACACCATCGCCATCGGCAGCGACGCCGATACCGCGGTGCTGACGAAGATCGCCAACGCCGCCCACGGCAAGTTCTGGAAGGGGAACACCGAGAAGGAGATGGTCGCCACCTACCAGAGCATCGCGACCTACTACTAACGCCGAGATGGTGCCGGGAGGTGATGCGTATTGAACCAGCACCGGCGACCCGAAGATCAAACGAAATCTCGACGGGAGCCTTAAGGAGCAGAAAGGATGCGTCCCATGGAGATTCAAAATGCCAGCAGAGCACCGCGCCGCGTGTACCTATGGCTTGCCGCCCAGGGGCGTGAAAGGAAGGACACTGATATGAGGTCGGTCCGGATCCTGCGAGGCTTGGGTAATCAGATTCGAACGGCAGCCAGCATCACGGTCGCATCGGTGCTCCTGCTCGCTGCGCTCAACACGCACGTGTACACGCAGCAGTTGGCACGCAGTCAGTCCGCCGAGGCGTTCGAGTTTGCAGTCATCGGCGATACCGGTTATGCCCCGACCCAGGAGCCGTTCGTCGACAATCTTCTGGAGGGGCTCAACGGCAGGCTCCTCGAATTCGTGGTGCATGTTGGGGATTTCGGAGGTCCGTCAGCTAGGTCGTGCACCGACGAGCATTGGGGTGTACGGCTAGCGCAGTTCCAGGCATCCGCGCATCCTTTGATCTACACGCCTGGGGACAACGATTGGACGGATTGCTGGGAGGAAAGAGCCGGCAGCTATGACGCCTTGGAACGGCTCCACAGTTTGCGCGAGACCTTCTTCGCGGGCGAGCGGAGCCTGGGAAGGCGGACCGTCCCCCTCATTCGCCAGAGCAACCAGGTGGGCTACGCAGCGTTCCGCGAGAACGTCCTCTGGTCCCACGGGGGCGTCACATTCCTGACCCTGCACTACGTGAGCGAGGTGCTCGGGCGAACACCCGAGACTGACGCCGAGTTCGCCGAGCGCAAACGCTGCCAACCTCGTGTGGCTCAGTGACGGGTTCCTGGCAGCCCAGAGCGCCAACAGTCGAGGGATCGTGATCCTTACGCAGGCCAACCCGTTTCCCACCTACGCGGGTGGACGGGGAGTCGCTCCAGAACCCAGGGCGGGCTTCAACGACTTCTGGAGCCACATCCAGGACGAGACCATCGCCTTTGGGAAGCCGGTCCTCCTCGTGCACGGCGACACCCATTACTTCCGCGTGGACTACCCTCTCCATTCGTCCGCTCCCGAATGTCAGGCGGGGACCCACGATGTTCGCCCGATCTACTGCCGAATCCATAACCTCACCCGGGTGGAGGTCTTCGGCGCCCCCTACCACCATTGGGTGCAGGTCACCATCGACCCGAACGACCCGAACCTGTTCACCGTGCGGCCGCGACTCCTTGAGGCGAACCTCCCCGCGCAGCCGTAGTACGACGATGGAGGTCAGGTCGCTTCCGTCTGACGGCCGTTCTCGGCGGCAACGTTGCGCTGGCCGCACCGGCTAGACGTCACGACCTCGATCCTGCGCACAATCGAAAACCGGTGGCACCTCGCGCCCCTCGGAACGCGAGACACAGCCGTCAACGACTTGCGGGCGGCTCTCGTCGGCTAGAGCCTCGGCCCCGGTAGCTCCACGAGGGAGCCCGCTGCGACCGCGATCGCAGCCGGCTCCCTCTTCAACGTGCCCAGCAGCCTAGTTCAGCCGAGACCGCGAGGAACGAGTCGCGAAATGCAGCGGCGGTCTCTCTGCCCCAAGGGCCGGACTGATGCCTCCGGCTTACCCGAGGTAATCAATCGCGACGGGATCCTGTTTGGGGCGGGACCCCCAATCTCCGCTCCTGCTGCCACAGGTCGTCCGCCACCGCCCTGACCGCCAGGACGCGCTCCCGGAAGAAAGTCGATTCGCTGATGTCGTGGCGAATAACGATGTGCTTGACTTCCTGCTCCAACACGTACTTCTTGTGGAGGATGTGGTACTGCAGCGCCCGCGTGCTCGAGTCGCTATCGGCGGGCTTGAGTTGCTCGATCGCATCGACGAGGAGCTGCCGAAGGGCATGGGCCCGCTCGAGCGAAGTGGCGTCCCCAGCCTGGGTCGGGCTCCATTGCCGGCGGATCGCGCGGATGGACTGAGGGAGCCGAGCCGCCAGGCCCGATTTGGTCAGATGGGTCGGTTTGTTGAGATGTTTCAGGACCCGATCGACGAGCTCGACAAAGTCCGCGTCTGGCTCTGGTGCTAGCTGGGGCTCTTCTTCGCTAGGCGTCGGCGCTTCTTCGTCTTCAGTATTGAGCGCATCGGGGCTATCCGAGGGCCAAGAGGACGGTAAAGGTGGCAATATCAGCGCCCTGCCGAGCTCTATGGTCAGATCCTGGAGACGCTCGGTCCACCCCTCCAGTTGGGCCACCACTGCCCGTTCATCGGGCTCTTGCAGCAGGGCCATCAGCCTCGTCTCTGCATCCACCGCCTGTTGCACACAATGCTCGGTAGCCGCTCTTCGGTGAGCGTAGATATCGCGTAGACGCTGCAGCGACCCGGCAGCCGGCGCCGGCAGGCTCGCGTCGTACCTCGCGAGCTGCTTCTTCAGGTCGATGTTGTGACCCACGAGCCCGAGAAACGGGGGCACAATCTCCTCGTCGATTCGCGCTAGCGCTGCCCTGGCGAGGCGCCGAAGCTGCGTCCGAGTCTCTCCCGAGGCGGCACGCGACTGTTCCGTGAGCCGCCGAGCCACCTGTCGGCGGGTGGCCCGGATTCTGCGGGCTTCTGGCGAGCTCGAGGGCCAGCGGGCCACGACTAGCACGCTGGCGATGTACCCCGCCAGCCCGGCCGTGAGAATCCAGGACGCTCGGCTGGACCAGGGGTCAAGTGTGGGAAGGGCCGCGACGGCCGTCGCCAGCAAGGTCCCGAGCACCACCAGTAGCACGCCGAACGGATACGTCAGCCCTAGCCGCCAGGCCATATCAGAAATACCCCTTGAACACGCCGACGACCGTGGCCAGATCGTCAGCGGTGGTCCCCACGAAGTTTGAACGGGTCGCCTCGGCGAGGATGCGCCCGACGTCCAGATCAGCCTGGTTCATCCCGATCCCGATGAAGTAGACCTTGATGGCCTCCGCTCCCTCGGCGGTCAGGCGGACGCCCTTGACCTGGGCCCGATCCACGGCCTCGCCATTCTCGTCGACGCACTGGGCCTCTCGCTCGAAGCCGCGACAATGGCCGATCTCCTTGCCCTGCGGGGAGGCCATCTTGACCAGATCATTAAGGTAAACCCCCGAGCTCGCCGGTCCTCCAGCCAAGACCACCACGCCCCGAATCGCCCTCTCCGGTGCCGGAGCGCGTGCCGCCATTTCAACGCCCTCGGCGACCGCCCCGAGCAGGACGCTGCCGCTCGTTGGCTGCATCCGTCGAAGCGCTTCGGTCACCTGGAATCGATTCTGAGGAAGAGGTGCCGGGGCGACGCGCTCATGGACGGAGCCCGAGAAGGTGACCAGGCCGACCAGATTCCGGTCGTACATCTCATCGATCGCCTTGATGACCCCATCTCGTGCGCGCTGCAGCTTTGTCCCGGCCATCGACAGTGAGTTGTCGATCACGAAAACCACGACGCCCGTGTTCTTCACGTCTCCCCAGGCAGCAACGGTCTGCTCACCCACCGCCGGCGAGATGCGGTTGGGGTCGATCCGCATCTTCGGGCCACTGGCTTGCAACCCGAACGCCGGACAGATGGGGCAGCCGACCGGCAGTCTGCCGAACGGTCGGAACCCAGCCTCCATGAAGACCCGCTGCTGCGCGTCCTCGCGGAGAAAAGCGATCCATGCCTCCGCGGCTTCACGCTGCTCGGGGGTCACCCAGTCCGCCAGTAAGGCTGCGGCGGGATGGTTGTGGGCCGTGGCACCTTCCCGCGGATAGATCATGACCATGTCGTCCTTGATGGGAAGGCCGGTTGCCCTTCCGCAGGGAAAGAGCCGCTCCAGCGCCGGATCTGTCTGGACGATCTTCCCCTTGTACAGCTTGACCAGGTTGTCCTCTGCGATGGGGAAGAAGTGCCCGTAGGTGGGACCGCCGAAGATCTCACAGTTGAGCAGCAGGGTGTCTGGAACGTAGTGGGCAACCTGGGCCTGGAATTTGCTGAGGTAGCTAACCACCCGCGAATCGGTCACATCGGCGGCCGTCAGCTGCTCGGGTAACTTTCCGGCTGCGATCGAGTACAGAGTGAAGAGCACGCTCCGCCCGGTGCTAGAGCTGTTTGGGTCGGTGTACGTAACGATTGGTTGGCGTCCCCATTCCGCCCGGCCACATTGGCGCGAACCCCAGCCCGCCGGATCTGAGCTGAGCGCGATGATGTCATCGTACCCAAGGTCGCGGTTGGGCCAACCGAGGCATGCGGCCATCTCTTTGAAGGTCGCAATTCCAATCCAGGTGGAGGCGAGACTTTTCCCCTCACCCGTTTCCACCACAGGGCTGGCGAGAGCATGATTGATGTGGTAAAGCCAGTGCTCGGCGACCGGGGTAACCAGGGTCGGGTCGGGGATATCCCGCCTGATGCGCCCCTTTCCTTGGACGCGGCTGATGAGCTCTCGCTCAATGTTGCCCGAGTTGAGGAGGTATTGGTCCACCCGGATCGGATTACCAGCCGCAGTCCGATATCCAGCATCATTGAAGCGCTGCGCAAAGGCAGGGAGGAGCACGTCGTCACCTGACAGGTGCCCGTTGGCCCAGTGAACCACCACCACCGTACCGGGAGACTGGATCCCATCGGGCCAGAGCGGCCAGGTGATCCAGCCGACCGCGATTAACCAGAGCAGGCCGACGGCGGCAAGGCCGTACCGTCGGGCAACGTCTGGATCAATCGCACGCACCGCCAGGCTCCTCGAGACCTCTCACCGGTCGAACTTACTCGGCCCCCCCGGCCTGCTTTTTACATCAAATCGTTGGAAGAGGGGGGATTGTTTAGCGAACTGGAGCCCGGACAATAGCACGGGCCGTGTTTTGCATTTCTTGCAACATGCATTAGTCTCTGTGGTGCAATGGCGGACGGACTGAACCTCGAGCATTTCTGGATGCCCTTCACGGCCAACCGCGACTTCAAGGCCGCTCCGCGGATCATCACCGGCGCACACGGCATGTACGTGCGCAACGAGCGGGGCGAGGACGTGCTCGACGCGGCGTCGGGCTTGTGGTGCGTCAACCTGGGCCACGGGCGTCCCGAGATCGCCGACGCGGTGCACGAGGCGCTCCTCAACCTCGACTTCGCGCCCGCCTTCCAGATGGGCCACCCTGGGCCGTTTCGCCTCGCAGAGCGACTGGTCAAGCACCTTCCCCCGGGGTTGACGCACGTCTTCTTCACCAACTCCGGGTCCGAGGGCGTGGATACCGCGCTGAAGATTGCCCTCGCGTACCACCAGATACGGGGTGAGAGCGCTCGCACCCGCCTCATCGGCCGAGAGCGGGGGTATCACGGGGTCAACTTCGGGGGCACGTCGGTCGGCGGGATCGGGCGGAATCGCCAGCAATTCGGGCCCCTGCTGCCCGGGGTGGACCACCTCCCTGCGCCAGCGAGTCCGCTCAAGTTCGTGCGCGGGTTTCCCCCGGCGGATCCCTCGGCCGCCGCCGAGCTGGAGCACATCATCGCCCTGCACGGCGCACGCACCATCGCCGCGGTCATCGTCGAGCCCGTCGCCGGCTCGGGCGGGGTGTACCTACCGCCGGAGGGCTACCTGCAGCGCCTTTGCGAGATCAC
>CAYQJS010000025.1:30196-72490 GCA_964417895.1 uncultured Chloroflexota bacterium
GAGGTCATCACCGGCTTCGGGCGCACCGGCACCGGTGCGTTCGCCGCTACCGGCTTCGGCGTGGATCCGGACATCATTGTGATGGCCAAGGGCCTCACCAATGGGGCCGTCCCCATGGGGGCGGTGGCCGTGCACGGGGACATCCATCGCGCATTCATGGAGGCGCCGCCGGGGACAGAGCTGTTCCACGGGTACACCTACTCGGGCCATCCGGTGGCGTGCGCGGCGGCCATCGCCGCCCTGGACGTCTACGAGCGCGAAGACCTCTTCGCCAGGGCGGGCCGCGTCGCCCCGGCGTTCCAGGACATGCTGTTCTCGTTCGCGGGCAAACCCGGCGTCGTAGACGTGCGTGGGATCGGGCTGATCGGCGCCATCGAGCTTGCCCCCCAGGGCCTACCGGGGGCGGCTGCCTCTCATGCCTTCTCCGCCGCGTGGAAAGCAGGCGTTCTAGGCCGCTGGACCGGCGACACCCTGGCTTTCTCCCCACCCCTCATCATCGAGCAGGAACACATCGAGCGCATCCACGACGTCTTCAAGGAAGTGCTGGCCGAGCAGTACGACTGGTAGCACGGGGCCCTGTCATTCTGAGCCGCAGGCGAAGAATCTGCAGGCGGGTATCGCCCCGTGGCAACCTGCCGGTACTCGTCTTCAGATCCTTCGCTCCGCTCAGGATGACAGGTGGGTTGGGACTCAGGATGACAGGGGTTGGGCCTCAGCCGGTCCCCGAGGATGCGCCCTCCAAACGGAACCAGTAGAACCCGTGGGGCCCCAACGTCAGAAAGTACGGCAGATCACCGATGGGGGGAAACGGCGTTCCGCCGATAAGCTCGACGGGCGTGGCGCCGCGGAAGCGGCTGAGGTCCAGCTCAACCGGCTGGACGAAGCGCGACAGGTTGACGACGCAGAGCATGGTGTGCGTGGCGTCCCGCCGGATGTACGGGAGGACCTTCGTGTTGGTCGGATGCAGAAGATCGATGGAGCCCCGGCCGAACACCGGGTAGCACTTGCGGACGCCGATCATGCGCCGCATCCATCTGAGGAGCGACGTGGGCACGCGCGACTGGGACTCTACGTTCAATGCCTCGTAGTGATACACGGGGTCCTCAATGACCGGGCTGAACAGCCGGGCCGGGTCTGCGCGTGAGAAGCCCGCGTTGCGATCACCGGACCACTGCATCGGCGTGCGTACCCCCGCCCGGTCGCCCAGGTAAACGTTGTCCCCCATGCCGAGCTCATTCCCGTAGTAGATGATTGGGCTGCCCGGCAGCGACAGGAGCAGGCCGTTGAGCAGCTCGATCTGTCGGCGGCCATTCTCCATGAGGGGCGCCAGGCGCCTGCGGATCCCCATGTTCAGACGCATGGCCGGGTCGCGTGCGTACTCGAGGTACATGTAGTCACGGTCGGCGTCGGTCACCATCTCCAGCGTCAGCTCGTCGTGGTTCCGGAGGAACAGCGCCCACTGGCACGATTCCGGTATGTCGGGCGTCTGGGCCAGGATGTCGACGATCGGCGTGCGGTCTTCCCGGCGCAGGGCCATGAAGAGCCGTGGCATGAGGGGGAAGTGAAAGGCCATGTGGAACTCGTCGCCGTCGCCGAAGTAGGGACGCACGTCCGTCGGCCACTGGTTCGCCTCTGCCAGAAGTACGCTCCCGGGGAAGTGGCGGTCCACGTGCGCGCGCAGCTCCTTTAGGTATTCGTGCGTCTCTGGGAGGTTTTCACTCGTCGTGCCCTCGCGCTCGAACAAATAGGGCACCGCGTCGCAGCGGAAGCCGTCGAGGCCCATACCCAACCAGAAGGATACGACGTCCAGCATGGCCTGGCGGACCGCGGGGTTCTGATAGTTCAGGTCGGGCTGGTGGCTGAAGAAACGGTGCCAGTAGTGGCTCCCGGCGGTCCTGTCCCAGGTCCAGTTCGACGTCTCCGCATCGGTGAAGATGATGCGCGCCCCGGCGTAGCGCGCGGGGTCGTCGCTCCAGACGTAGTAGTCGCGTTTTGACGATGTGGGTGAGCGCCGCGCCTCCTGAAACCAGGGGTGCTGGTCGGACGTGTGATTCATCACCAAATCGGCGATGACGCGGAGCCCGCGGTCGTGGGCCGCGTCCAGAAACGCGCGGAAGTCGTCCAGGGTGCCGTACTCAGGCCTGATTCCGCAGAAGTCGGAGATGTCGTACCCATCGTCCTTCAGCGGCGACGGGTACATCGGAAGCAGCCAGATGCAGTCAGCTCCCAGGTCACGAATGTAGTCGAGTTTCTCGGTGAGACCGGGGAAATCGCCGACCCCGTCCGCGTTGGAGTCGTAGAACGAGCGGACGGGCACCTCATAGAACACCGCGTCCTTGTACCAGGAGTCAGCCATCGCTAGCGGCACGACCGAAAACCCGTCGGCCCTCACCCGTCCTTGGCCCTGCGGGCCGGCGGCCGGCCTCTCCCACGAGTGGGCGAGGCGCGAGGCTGACCCCCTCTCCCATCACAATGGGAGAGGGCGGGGGTGAGGGCTGGCCTTCTTCGGCGCATTTCAGATTCAAGACACTAGCGTGCAATGGGGAGGCCGCGCTCGTTCCAGGCCTGCATGCCCCCGTCCATCGACAGGACGTGGGGAAAGCCGGCCTGCATGAGCACACTGGCGGCGGTCGCCGAGCGGCCGCCAGCCTTGCACACCGCGATGATCTCGCGGTCTCGATAGGGCTCGACCTCATCTAGCCGTTCGGGCAGCCCGCCTACGGGGATGAGCACGGCGTCCTCGATGTGACCCAGCGGGCCGACGTACTCCTCGGGCTCACGCACGTCGAGCACGAAGGGTCGGTCGGCGCTGCTCCTCAACTTGTCGCGGACCTCATCGGGCGAGATCGTCTGCACCGCCTGGTCGTTGGCGCCAAGGCCCTGCAGATTCGGCAGCATACACGCGGGCGCATCGACGGGAATCCAAACGGCCCGGGGGTCTCGAGCGCAGGCGTAGTTGGCCTTGACGACATCGAGCATCCAGTCGGGCGTCTCCGCCGCCAGGTTCTGCAGCCACGCCACGTACTCGTCGCGCGACCGTGGTTTGAAGTACTCGTTGTGCTCTTTTTCTTCGCCCAGGCGAGACGCTGTCTTTCCATGGTAATCGTGCGCCGGGTAGACCAGCAGGTCGTCAGGCAGCGGCGCGAGTCTCGCGAACAGGCTGTGGTAGTGCTGGCCGGGGTCGCCCCCCGGAAGGTCGGTGCGGCCCGCGCCGCCAATGAACAGCAGGTCTCCGGTGAAAAGCACGCCATTCGCGCGGATCGTTACGCTGTCGTCGGTGTGGCCGGGGGTGTAAAGGAACTCCAGCTCGATGTCGCCGACGGTGAGCCTCGCGCCCTCGTCCACCCGGAGCTGCACGCACAGCGAGGGGCTGTTGCGGTGCATCACGGCCATCGCCCCAGTGCGGTCGGATATGGCGGCGACGCCGGAGAGATGGTCGGCGTGGGTGTGCGTGTTGATAGCGTAGCGGAGGGTGAGGCCCTCGCTCGCGATCGCTTCCAGGTACTGGTCGATTCGCTCGAGCACGGGATCGATCAGGATGGCCTCTTTCGTCTTCGCCGATCCCAGGAGGTACGTGTGACAGGCGGTGTCGTTCAGCTGTCTGAGGAGCATGCGGATCCCCACCACACGGTGCGCACCAACATGCTACACGAGGCGGACGGGGAAGGGACCGCCTGGGCTCTAGGCAGATTGCCGTTGGTTTTGTCTGCCGGCCAATGCTCTTTTCAGCTTATCATGGGCACGGGATAGCCTAGCAGCCAAGAGGAAGGCCAAAGGCTAAGCGCAATCGTCGGTAGTGGGCCAAGACCTTCCGGCTGAAGGCTGAATTCCTGGCTGTGGAGCCGCGTACTACTAAAACATGGTGGGTAGGGTGTCGGCCTTAGCCAAAGCTTCCTCAAGAGAATACGTGGCGTGTATCTTGACAGTGTTCCACTGAATGAGCCGGCTCTGCATTACGAACTCTCTAACAGCCTCTATGTCTGCGGCCTCGACTATTCCCAATACAATGTGATCCCCGCCGAAGACCCTAATCGTGAGGATCTGTACCCCTAGTTTCTGGGCCAAAGTAGGCATCTGGCTAGCGCCCTGCTTCATCAGCTCCCGGATCTTTGCGTTGGACGTGGGGCAGAGATCCGGCGTGTGCTCAGCAATCATCACGAACTGCATGGGGACCTCCCTTCCGAATGACCTGACTTTACTCGAATCGAACGCCAGCGCCTAGTAAGGATCTCCCGGGAGATGCTTCGCTCGCGCTCAGCATGACAGACGTGGATTGCGGCTCGATGGACGGTCCGGCTCAGCGAGCCTGGGCCGTGGCCGGCGCCCCGGAGGCCAGAAAGCGGGTGGCCAGTGCGACGAACTCCTCCTCGGCGTCCCACTGCACCAGGTGTTTGCAGCCGTCCGCGATGTGGAACTCAAGGCTCGGGTACAGCTCGCGGGCGCGCGCTATGCGCCTCGGCGGATCACCCCCGTCGTTGGCGCCGTAGAGGAAGAGTAGCGGCGCGCGAACCTCTGCCAGCCGCTGCCACAGGGGCGTCGCAGGCCCTCCCTGACCACCGCGACCGGCTTGGCGCCGCTGCTGGCTCGCTTCGTGGTTCTTACCAACGGCCATTCGCAGGCGCAGCTCCAGCACCTCCGGCGTGATCAGACTGTGGTTGAACAGCTGCTCCTCGAGGAGGGCGCGGGCATCCTCGATGCTGGGCTCAGAGGTCGGCTCCGGATCACCCGGTACGCTGGCCTCACCCTCGGCGTCGGGCAGCGGTGGCAAAAGGCTTCGGGTGCCCAGCACCATGAGTCGAGAAACCCGCTCCGGATGGCGAAGCGCCAGGTCCATTGCCTGGCCGCCGGATGCGGAGTGGCCGACGATGGCGGCCTGCTCCAACCCGATTGCGTCCATGAACCTCGCGATGAAATCGCGTCGGTAGGCGGCGGTGGCGTCTGATGGATTGTCCGTGAGACCGAAACCGGGATGGTCGTAGGCGATGGCGCGCACGCCCGCGCGGGCGAGCCGTGGCAGGGTGCGCCTCCACACGTCGGCCGATGATCCGAAGGCTGCTCCATGGAGCAGGAGGACGGCGGGCCCGGTGCCATCCTCGAGGTAGCGGGTGTTGAGGCCGTCGACGCGAACGAACCGATCATCGAGCGCCATGGCTTGCCTCCACGAGTTGTCTGTCTGTCGCCCACCACGCCAGCCGCTCCGCCAGCGAGGCCACCTCACCTATCACCGTGGTAGCGGGCGCGCGAACGTCCGCCTGGCGCGCGCGCTCCGCGATATCAGAGAGGCTCCCCTCCACGACGCGCTGGCCGCTAGTGGTGCCGCATTGTATGACAGCCGCGGGCGTCCGCGGGGACAAGCCGGCGGCCAGCAGGCGCGAGCACACGCCGGCCAGCGTCTCGACGCCCATCAGCAGCACCAGCGTGCCACCCACGCGGGCCAGTGCGTCCCAGTCGATGTCGCCACCCGGCTTCCCGGGATCTTCGTGGCCCGTGACAACCGTGAACGCGGAGGATAGCCCACGGTGTGTGACGGGGATGCCCGCGTAGGCGGGCACGGCGATGGCGGCGCTGACGCCTGGGACGACAGTGCATGGAATACCGGCGGCGGCCGCCGCCAGTGCCTCCTCGCCCCCGCGGCCAAAGACGAAGGGGTCACCCCCCTTCAGCCGCACGACCGTCGCACCGGCGCGCGCTTCGTGGCACAACAACCCGTTGATCTCCCTCTGAGACATCGGCGTACCGCCTCGCCCTTTGCCCACGTACACCAGGCGGGCATGGGGCGACGCCCAGTCGAGCAGGGCGGGGTTGGCCAGCCGGTCGTACACCACGAGATCGGCCTCGGCCAGGGCATCGCGCCCGGCGAGCGTGAGGAGCCCCGGGTCGCCGGGCCCCGCCCCCACCAGGACGATGCGGCCTCGACGGTTAGGCCCCCGCACCCCAACCCTCTCCCCCAGGATTGGGGGAGAGGGCTGGGGTGAGGGGGCCGCTCCGCGGGGGTGGAGCGCCCGCCGAATGTGGCGCTTCGCCGTCTCCAGATCGCCGTCGCGCACCAGATGAAGGGCTACCTCGTCGATTGCGGATTGCCACGACTCAGGGTCGACGCGGGTTCCCGCGGCGCGCAGCTCTCCCCGGATGGCCGCTAGCACCTCCGCGAGTGCCCCGTACTCGGGCGGGACCGCGCGTTCGAGCAGCTCGCGGAGGTGGCGCGCCAGCGCCGGGCTGCGGCCCCCCGTGGTCACGGCGACTTGCACGTCTCCCCTGCGCACGACGGCCGGCATGATGAAGTCACAGTGGGCAGGGTCGTCCGCGGCATTGACGAGCACGCGCCGCTGGCGGGCGTCCGCGGCGACGCGGCCGTTGACCGCCGGGTCATTGGTAGCAGCGATCACGAGAAAGGCGTCGTCCAGGTCAGCCGGCAGATACGCCCGCCGATGGGTCTCGAGCCCGCGCACCAGCGCGATGGCTTCGGTCTCAGCGGAGAAGCGCGGCGCCACGATCGCGACCGTGGCGCCGGCCTCACATAGGGCCTCGATCTTGCGGGCGGCAACGCTGCCGCCGCCCACGACGAGACAGCGGCGAGCCGCGAGGTCGAGAGCCACGGGAAAGTACGCGCTCATGGGTCGAGCCGCTCCGCACCCCCCTTGCGGGGGAGGCGCGGCAAGGGGGGTGAACCGCGCGTTCTCGGTCCACCCCCTCCCCGCTTGAGGGGGAGGGTTGGGGAGGGGGGTGAATCTAGGGTCATCTTGGGCTACCGGGCCCCCGCGAGCTGCGCTTCAGGGAACGCCACCGAGCGCAGCCGATCGATGCCGATGCGGTGGCAGAAGTCTCCGAACCCCTCGGCTGGCTCTCGTTCGTCCCGGAAGAGGAGGAAGAGCGGACGAAGCCGCTCCGCCAGCTGATTGCCCGGCACCATGTCGGCCAGAAGCTGGTTGAGGCGAGTTCCCTCGAAGTCGCCGCCGACGTACATCTGGTACTTGCCTATGGTCCGGCCGACGAACCCGATATCGCCGAGGTAGGGGCGGGCGCAGCCGTTCGGGCAACCCGTCATGCGCACGCTCAGCCGCTGGTCGGCCAGCCCCAGCTCCGACAGCGTCGCCTCAATGCGGCGGATGACGGACGGCAGGGCCCGTTCAGATTCGGCCAGCGCCAGGCCGCAGGTGGGAACGGCCGGGCATGCCATGGAGTGCCGCAAGGCCTTGGAGAGCTCGCCGGCGAGCAGCACGCCGTGGTCGCGCAACAGGTTCTCGACGGTGGAGCGCTTGTCCTCTTCGATGTCGGTGAAGAGCACGTTCTGGCTCGGGCTCAGAACGATGCCTGGCTTGAAGCGTTTGGCCATCTCTCGAAAGGCCGTCTTGTAACGGAAGCCGCCCACATCCTGGATGCGGCCGTTCTCGACGAAGACCCCCAGGAACCAGCGTCCGTCGTGCTGCTGTCGCCATCCGACGTGGTCGCCGGTGCCCTCCCAGTGCAGTGCGCGTGGGGGCGCCAAGCGGCGGCCGAGGCGGCGCTCCATCTCCTCACGGAACCAGTCGAGCCCTCGGTCCTCCACCAGATACTTCATGCGGGCGTGCCGGCGGTTTTTCCGATCGCCGTTGTCGCGCTGGATGCGCAGGATGGTGAGGAATGTGTCCAGCGCGTCGTCGGGTTCGACGAAACAGATGGGGTCGCCCGTACGCGGGTGCGTGGCCTTGTCGGTGTGGGTCATGCCCATCCCACCGCCCACCAGCACGGTGAAGCCGGCTAGGCGCGCGCCGTCGAGGTGGGCCACCATGCCGATGTCCTGTGAGTAGACGTCGATGCAGTTGTCACCCTCGACGGCGAGGCCCGCTTTGAATTTGCGAGGCAGATAGGTGTCGCCGTACAGCGGCTCGATTTCCTGTTCCGTGGAGACGAGCTTCTCGTGGTCGAGCCAGATCTCGTGGTAGGCGCGCGTGCTGGGGAGGGTGTGGTCGCTCAACATGTGCGCATAGCGCTGCACCTCGGAGGCCGCCCCGGTCTGGTCGGGGGCAGGGCAGGCCATCAGGTTGCGCTCCACGTCGCCGCAGGCGCCAAGGGTCGTCACCAACGCATCGTTGATCTCGCGGATGGTCCGCTTGAGGTTGACCTTGCCCACGTGGTGAAGCTGGAAGCACTGGCGCGTGGTGACGCGCAGCGTGTTGTTGGCGTACCGCTCGGCGATATCGTCGAAGGCCAGATATTGCTCGGGCGTGAGGGCGCCCCCGGGGATTTTGGCGCGGATCATCATGATCCACTCTTTTTCGCGCCCCTGCTTGCGGGCGAGAGCGCGCCGGTCTCGATCCTCCTGCTGGTAAACACCGTGAAACTTCAGAAGCTGGTACTCGCCTTCGGAAAAACGAGACGCGTCGCTCTCGAGGGTCTCCCTCACGGTCCCCCTGAGGTGCTGGCTCTGCTCCTTGAGGATCTCGACGCCTGACCGCTCGCCGGCGACGTCATCGGTCTGCTCGACATCATCCTCTGACATGGCCCCCTCCGGGCTGGCAACGATTTGTCGATAAATTCTACTGACAAACTAGGAAATACTATGATAGGCGCTCGTCACCCAACTGGTCAAGGCATCCCGGTTGCGCGGGGACGCCATATATGGTATATGGTGCTCATGGACAAGACAACGCTGTACCTGCCGGATGAGTTGAAGCGAGCCCTTCGGGACGCGGCGCGCCGCCTTGGCCGCGCGCAAGCCGATCTCGTGAGAGAAGCGCTCGCCACGTACTTGCGCGCTCAGCCGAAGCCTCTCCCGCGCTCTCTTGGCGCCGGCGCCGACGGGGAGGTGGCTGCTCGGGACAGCGAAGCGTGGCTGCGGTCACAGTGGAACCGCTCCTGATCACCCTGGACACCTCCGGCCTCCTCGCCCTGGTCAATCGCGAGGACCCTGACCACCTGCGCTGCCGCCAGGCTCTGAGGACCGATCCAGGGCCCTGGTTCGTCCCGGCCGGTATCCTGGCGGAGATCACCTACATGATCGAGCAGCGTCTCGGACTCGCTGTGCTCGACCTGTTCCTGTCCGACCTTGAGTCCGGCGCGTATATGCTCGAATGCGGGGACGCTGACCTCCCGCGCATCCGTACCCTCGTTCGGCGGTATGCCGATCTCCCACTTGGATTCGCCGACGCCGCAGTCGTCGCGTGCGCCGAGCGGAGCGGTGGACGGGTCCTCACTCTGGACCTGAGGGACTTCGGGATTGTCGCCCGCGAGGGCAAGATTCAGGTGCTGCCCGAGTAGACCACGCCAGATGGAAGTGCGTACTCGACGTCTGGGAGGGTCTGCCGGCAAGCCGCACGCCGCGCTACGCATCTCACCTCCTGCGATGGTATCTGCCAGTGCTCGAGGGTCCTCTCGGGCCCCGAGTGCTAGAATCCGACGACCCAAGGCGAGAGGAGACGATGGCCCGCACCAGTCGTAGGAGCAAGCTGAGCGACGTCGAACTTGTCGAGCGCTTCATCGACCAAGATGTCGACCACTATCCAGGCGGCCGCGCCGACGCGCGCCTGCATGACTCGGGTGTCTCGGTCTGGGCGATTGTTGCCTTCCTTCGGGTATACGACAACGACCACCACAGGGTGGCCGAGCATTTCGACCTTTCGCATGAGGAGGTCGAGGCTGCACTTGTCTACTATCGGCTCAACAAGCCCTACGTCGACGCGCGCATTACACTCAACGAAGCCTAGGGCCCGGCTTGGTCAGCCTCTACCTTGACCACAATGTGTCCTTGCACCTCGCATCCCCCCTGCGAGCCGCTGGTCACGATGTCGTCAGCGCCCGCGACCTCAATCGGATCAGGCTGTCCGACGACGCGCAGCTGCTCAGTGCTGTTCGTTTGGCGCGGATTCTGGTTACCCATAATCGGCGCGACTTCCTTCTGCTGCATGAAGCCTGGATAGCCTGGCCGGCCGCGCTCGGCGCGGCATTTCCAGCGCATCGGGGTATCCTGGTGCTCGACGCCGCCTCAGACCGGATGCTCGCTACCATCGTGAGCGACTTCCTCTCCGCTGGTGCCTACGAAGATCTGTCGAATAGCCTCCTGTGGTGGCACGGGCCCGATGGGTGGTTCCGCCGTCGCACTGGAGTCGGATGGGAGCCCGACCGTTCGACCACGATGTAGGAAGAGAGCCTGTTCGGCTGCTGCTTGACGGGTTCGGGCGCGAACGGTTCCTCACTTCCCAAGTCGCAAGAGGATGTCGCTATATTGAGGGTTACCCTGATGGCATGGGGCCAGCTCAAAATCTCTCGTCGGGCTCCCCATTTTATGCGCAGCTGCGCCGCTGCTATAGGCTTTGACGCGTTCTTATTAGCCTGCGTATGCTTCCCTACGTACGCAAGAAGGGATTGCCGTGCCGAGAGGCCTCGTGCTTGCTGCCTTGTTGGGCGCCGTCGGCGCGCTCGTGTACAGCCCTGACCTGCGCCGCCTGGCCGGCGAGTGGGCCCGCGATTGCTCCGACCGCCTCATCATGCTGGCGCTGCGGGCGACGTCCGGTTTCGCCGACGACGTGCCAGGGCGCATCGTCGAGGAAGAGCGGGACCGGCGCCTCCGTTGGCGCCGCACGAGGCAATAGGCACGGGGCAATAGGCACCAGGGGCGAGAGGATGAGGAGCCGGCTCGGGCAGGACCCGCTGGAACCGCGATGAGCGTTGGGTGGGACCGCGGCTTTTCGTCACCCGGCGCCCGCCTCTATTGCCTGTTGCCTCTTGCCCATTGCCACATCCCTTGCCTATTGCCTATTGCCTATTGCCTATGTTGAATGGTCGTCAGCGCATCCTCGTGCTGGGCGGCGGCAGCGGTGGGCTCGTGGCCGCCACCCAGCTGGGTCGCCGCCTGGGGCGCGAACACCAGATCGTGCTGGTGGACCGCAGCCCGGACCACGTGTACATGCCCTCGCTTCTCTTCTTGATGGTCGGCCAGCGGCGGCCGGAGGACATTACGCGCAAACTGAAGCGCCTGGAGCGCCGCGACGTGTCGGTCGTACAGTCGGAGATCGAAGGGATCGATCCGGACCGTCGGGAGGTCCGACTCCGCGACCGCACCCTTGCCTACGACCACCTCGTTGTCTCCCTCGGCATGCAGCCAGCGCCGGACCAGATCCCCGGGTTCGCCGAAGGCGCTGACCACGCTTGGGAGATGGGCGCGGCGTTGCGATTGCAGCGGAAGCTCGCCGCGTTTCAGGGTGGTCGCGTCGTCATCGGTGTTCCCCCCGGCCCGTACCGCTGCCCGCCTGCTCCCTACGAGACCCAATATCTCCTGCACAACTACTTCGTCGAGCGGGGGATCCGCGACCGCGTGGAAATGGAGTTCTTCACGCGCGACCCCGCCCCCCGCGGGCCGGCACACGATCCGTCGGTCTGGATGGACGCCCAGGCTCGCCAGTGCGGCATCGCCCAGCATTATTCCTTTTTCGTGGAGGCTGTTGATCCTGACGAGCGCGTCGTCCACGGTAGGTACGGCCTGGATCTCGCATACGACCTCCTTTTCATGATTCCGCCACACCAGCCTGCCCAGGTCCTGGTCGACAGTCGCATGGCGGACAGTCTGGCGGGCGTGCGCGTCGACTACGACACGCTGGCAACGCGCTGGGACAACGTGTACGCCATAGGCGACTGCGCGGATATGCCGGCGTCCAAGGCCGGCGTCGTTGCGCACCAGGAGGCCGAGGTCGTGGCGCACAACATCGACGTGGCCATCACCGGCCGCGGCGATCCGACGACCCTGCGCCTCCACACTATGTGACTGCTGTCCTTCGGCGCCGGGCGCGCCGCCGCTAATCGCACGACGTATCCCAACGGGTGGCCGCCCTTCGGTACCGGCTCGTCCCGGAGTTGGGGCCCTTCGCCGCTCATCTACTGGGCGAAGATCGCCTTCGAGAAGTGGTGGCTCTGGCGGTACTTTTAGGCAAAAGGCAATAGGCAACAGGCCACAGGGGACGGGAGGCGCTCATGACGGAGGGGAACGAAGCTGCTCCCTCTCCCTCAGGCTTGGGGGTGAGGGGGCTTACCGGCATCATCTGCGCGTGCCTGACGCCGTTCGACGACGACGATCGCGTCGACTACGCGGCCCTGGAACGTGAGATCGACTACATCGTCGACGAGTGCCAGGTCGACGCCATTTCCATCGCGGCCGTCGAGGCTGCCGAGTACACGCGGCTCAGCTGGGAGGAGCGCCAGGAGCTGATCCGCGCCGCCGTGGCTATGGTGGACCGCCGCCTTCCAACCATCGCCGGGTGCTCGCACCAGAATCCCCGCATGGTGATCCAGATGAGCGAGGCGGCGGCCAGCGTCGGCGCCGACCTGGCGCAAGTGCTGATTCCGATTCTGCCCTGGGGAGGCGAGCCGGACGACGATGAGCTGATGCGTTTCTTCGAGGAGGTGGCGGAGCGGAGCGCGCTCCCTATCGTCGCCTACCATAACCCGGGGCCCGGTGCCGACCCCGGGTACGGCGCGTTCGTGCGGCTCAGCGCGATCCCGCGCGTTGACTACTTCAAGGAAAGCTCGCGCGACACGCAGAAGGTGGCTCGCATGATCGAAGAGATCGACCGCGCTGGCAACGCGGGCTACTTCACCACCATGCAGCCGCTGCTCATGACCCTGCTAATGGGCGGCTCGGGCGCCACAATGCCGCCGCCGGGGGCCAGGATCGGGGCGCGCGTCGTGAAGGCGTTTCGCGCCGGCGATCTCGTGGAGGCGCACCGCTGGCAGCGGCTGTACGCCGCGTTCCCCAGCAAGTGGCCCGCCTACGGCCTCCCTCCGGTTATGAAGGCTGCGCTCCAGGAGATCGGCGTGGACATCGGCCACCCGGCCCGGCCTTACCTGCCCGTAGCGCCCGCCGATCGACTGCAGATCCGGGAGCTGCTGCGCGAGGCAGAGCTTATCGGGTGAGGCCCCTTGACACCGGCTCCCCGTTCAGCGTAATGGAAGAGTGGCGAATTGCCGAAGAGGAGGTAGCCCCATGGCGATATGCGTTTCCCACGGAGGGCAGACCGTGTCTGAGACGGCCCGCCCGTCAGATGTAGTCTTGGTAGCCACGACGGATGGCGTTGTCTCGCTCCAGCGATCGGCGCCGGGCGCCTCGTGGAGCGAGGCCGGCCGATCCTTGCAGGGCAAGCACGCCAGCGCGCTCATGATCGAGCCCGAGCGCGGCGTAGTGTTCGCCGGTACGCACGGCGACGGCATCTACGCCAGCGACGACGGGGGGCAGACCTGGGAGCGCCGGGATGCAGGTGTCGAGTTTGGCAACATCTACGCGCTCAGCTTCGTCGAGAGCGCCGATGGGCCCCGGCTCTACGCCGGCACCGAGCCCGCGCATCTCTACGTGAGCCGCGACGGCGGCCGCAGGTGGGAGGAGCTGCCCTCTGTTCGCTCCGTCCCAAGCGTCCCCGAGTGGACGTTCCCCGGGCCCCCGCACGAGGCCCATGTCAAGCATGTGAGCTTCGACCCCCGTTCGTCCGAGACCATCTACGCGAGCATCGAGGTGGGCGGCGCGCTCAAGAGCCTCGACGCGGGCAAGTCCTGGCAGGAGATGAGCGGTTTCTACGAGGATGTCCACCGGGTCGTCGTGGCGCCGAGGGCGGCCGACAAGCTGTACATCACTGGCGGCGAGGGCATCTGGCATAGCGGCGACGCCGGGGCCACCTGGGAGCACCTCACCGACCGGAGCGCGCGCATCGCGTATCCGGATGCGCTGGTGATCCATCCCGAGGACCCGGACCTGATGTTCACGGCGGGCGCGATCTGCAGCCCGGGCGAGTGGCGCACCACCGGGACGGCCGACGCGCGAATCGGCCGAAGCCGCGACGCCGGGAGGACCTGGCAGTACCTTGAATCGGGGCTGCCGGCGCACATCCGCGGGAACATCGAAGCCATGTCGATGGAAGTGTGGCCGGGCGGTTTCGCCCTCTGTGCCGGCACGACCGACGGCGACATCTTCTACAGCGACGATGAGGGCGAGACGTGGGCGACGATCGCCCGCGCTCTCCCACCGGTGTCGAAAGGGGGACACTATCGCAACCTGCGCGGCGGAGACACGCCCGTCGCAGCAGCAGCCCACTGAGCGATGCCCCGGGCCCCTCGCCCGTCCCCGGACCTACCAGACGGGCGGGGGGCGCCGCGCAAGCCCGATCCGAGTCTCGCAGCCTGCTGCAAACTCGCTCGTGCTGAGCTTGTGGGAAGCGCTCGGCGCCGGGAGCCTCTCTCTTCCAGGATTGGGGGAGGGGTTGGGGCGGGGGCCGCGTATCGCAAGAATGGCGATGCGGATGGCATCTGACCAGTAGCAGCCTTTCTGAGCACCAACGGAGCAAACGCCGCCGGGCTCACCACCAGCGGCGTCGCACCACTCGCCCTCGACCGGCCCGCAGTCGCGCCGCGAAGCGCGCGGCCTTTGCGTAATACCCTCCGGACCTGGAGACGAGGTCCCGGGGGCCTAGAGCGAACGAAGCTGCGGTGACGCGCCCGTTCGGCTGCACGCGCACTCCGGGCGCTGTGAAGCTCCCTAGCCGGCCGTCAGTGAGTTGGAGCAGCTGGCGGAAGGGGATGCTGGCGACGCCGGTCACCTCTTGAGGCCCGGGGCGGAGCGCCAGAAGGTCCAGCTCCCGGTGCAGGAAGACGATGTCCTGCACCTCCCGCTCGATGACCCCGTTCTCGTGGTACACCTCCTCACGCCGCCAGGCGACGTGGACGAGGTCGGCGGCCGGGACATCCAGGCCGAGCTCCTCGCGGATCTCGCGGAGGCCGCCCTCGATCCCCTCGCCGGCAGAGTAGTGCCCCGCGACGCTCACATCCCAAAGGCCGGCCCAGGTGTCTTTCGTCGGGGAACGGCGCTGCAGGAGGACCAATGGATTGCTGGGCGAGCCGCCATGCACGACCCAGCAATGGAACGACCGATGCCAGTCGCCGTCGCGGTGCACAAGCGCGCGTGGTCTGGTGTACCCGAGTGGGCGCCCCCGGTCATCGCACAGATCGAAAAGCTCGTCGTTCGAGTCCAATGCTCCAAGGCCCAGAGTCTAACTCAACTCAGTTGGGGCTGGGGGCGTTGGACTCTGGGCTTGAGATCCGAGGCCCCTCCGGCGCGTGCACCTGATACGTGCGATGCGCGCTGAGGAGGCGTCCCAGAGATCGTTGCCACCGCGCGCGCCCGGTGACTCCGGCGTCATTGGTATGCTGCTATAACAACGCCGTTCGTTTCGTCCTGGGAAAAAAGAGGCGGAGGAAGGGATGACACACCCTAAACCGCATCCGTCCTGAGAAACTGCGCACCTAAGCAACGCCGGAACACACGAGCGAGAGGCCACGACTTCCGGGACGGAGATGCGCATGAACTGCTTCACGCGGGCACGTAATCGCCTTTCGATTGGCCTGGCGGTTGCCCTTGCCGTGGGTGCCGTCGGCACACTCGCGCCCCACTCCTCACTTGCGGATACGCCAGGCGGTCAGACCTCCGCGTACACGGCACTCCGTGACGACGCGGAGTCCTGCGTCGCCTACTCTCCGCTCTTCGTCAACACCGTCGACGGCAAGACGTCGACCCTGGTCCTGCACAGCACGGCGAATCAGGCCAGCAGCGTCGCCATCAGGCTAGCGAGCTTCGGCGGGGATACGACTATCAATCGCCAGGTGTCGCTCGGGGCCGGCGCCACGGTGGAGCTGACGCCGTCCGATCTCACCGTGCCGGACAACTTCTCCGGCTCATTGCGCGCCCTCGCTGCTCTCCCCGCGGAGCCGCCTCCCACCAGAGGGCCGCCATCGACCAGAGGTCCGACACCAACCCGAGGTCCGACGCCGACTAGGGCCCCGGCACCGACTCGCGCCCAATGCGGCGTCGCCGCGCTCGTCTACCACGATGGCGTCGGAGACGACCGCACCCTGCTGGAGGGATTCGGCGCGAAGGATCCCAGCGAAGAGGTCTGGCTGCCCGCGGTGCATCGCGACGATAACGAAGTGAACACCGAGGTGATCATCCAGAACACTGATTCGGGCGCCGCCGTTACGGCTCTCCTCAAGTTCCGGGGCGACTCCGGCGAGCTCGTGGAGCAGCTGATTACCATTCCTGCCGACTCCGCGGTGGCGGTGGACATGACGGGGGCCCCGCGCGGCGTCTCGACGCTCCAGATCGACGGCCCCAGGAACGCGCGGTTGGTGGCGGCAGCCTACCACCGCGGGCCTATGGGACTGGCCGCCGCCAACAACGGCCACACTAATGGCGCTAGCCGCGTCGCACTCCCGCTCCTGTTCCGTGCGGATGGAGGCGAGGATGCCTTTAGCTCCATCGTCCGAGTAATGAAGATTCTCCCCGGGGCTGTCCTGCCACGTATCACGTTTCGCGACCGCGACACAAGCGAGATCATCGGGCCGATTCCCGCCACGCGCGCCGACGGGTCGGCCTACGCGGTGCGCGAGGGCGAGGGTCATACCTGGGATTTGGCCCAGATCGGCGCGCTGCGCAATGGCGGCGTCTACTCGGCCGAAGTGGACAGCGACTCGGGCGGCGCCATCGGCGCCACGGCCCGGCACGTCAACCCTGCGCGTGGAACCATGGCAGTCTACACGGGGGTTCCTATCGAGGAGGAGTCGTCGCGGAACCTGACCGCGCCTCACGTGGTGAAGAACCGAGATGGGCTGAACTCGAGCATTCAGGTGCAGAACTTGGGGGATCGCATCATCTCGGTCACCTTCCGGTTCTTCGCCGCCGGCGGCACGCGCATCGCCAGCGAGGCAATAGGCGTCCAGCCACGCCATTCGGGAACTATGTACCTGCCCGCGACTTCCTTGCCGGATGGCTTCGTCGGAGCAGCGGAGATCTCCGGATCGGGCCCTATCGCTGCGGTCGTGAACACGGTGCGGCGACCAATGATGGCCCCGACTGAACCAGCCGTGCCACCGGCCGTGGCGCCATCCGTGCCGCCAGCCGCGGAACCAACCGCGGAACCAGCCGAACCAGCCGTGGAACCAGCTGTGCCGCCAGCCGTGGAACCAACCGTGGAACCAGCCGAACCAGCCGTGGCGCCAACCGTGGAACCAGCCGTGGCGCCAACCGTGGAACCAGCGGTGGCGCCGACCGTGGCACCAACCGTGGAACCAGCCGTGGCGCCGACCGTGGAACCAGCCGTGGCGCCGACCGTGGAACCAGCCGTGGCGCCGACCGTGGAACCAGCGGTGGCGCCGACCGTGGACTGACCCGTACCGGTCGCGGTGCACAGGCTCGCGCGCTCTGGCGCCGCCTGATTGGGCGTTTCGGGACCGCACGGCCGAACCGCTTGCGCTCGGGGGGCCCCCCAGAGTCCCACCATGTTTTGCGCCTTGGACCGCGGGCGTTCGACCCGAGACTACGTTCTACCGCTCGGCAGCACCTCGATCGTGCCCACCATGCCCCGTTCTCTGTGAGAGCCGTTGCCCCTCGGACAGTACACCTCGTATGTGCCGGGCGTACTGAGGACGACGTCCCAGAAGACCGTTTCGCCCACGGCCGCCGGCGGTGACTCCAGGACAACCCCCTTGCCCACGATCGTGATCGAATGGGTGTTAGTCGAGCCCTCGTTGCGGAGCTCGAAGCGAGTGCTCTGCCCGGCGAGCGTCACCGTCGATAATGGCTGGATCCACCACTCGCCCAGGAGGACGGTGGCTGGAAGCGCGGGCTCATCCTGCGGTCCTGCGACTATCAGGGTCCCGATCATCCCCTCGTCCTTGTGCCGACCGTCAAAGACCGGGCACCAGATCTGGTAGATGCCCGGCGTGGTGAACGTAACCTCCCAGTCAAGCCTCTCGCCTGGCGCAAGGAGATCGGAGTCCCACTCCTCCCCCTGCCCGGCGATGCTCAGGGCGTGCGGGAAGCCCCCCGTGTTGCTCAGATCGAACCGTACTGACTGGCCGGCGTTCACGACGATGTGCCGAGGATTGATGCTCCACTCGCTGAGGTCGACGGCCACGGTCTGGGCCTGAGCAGCGGCGACCGCATCGGAGCCGGGCCAGATCCCGGCCGCCATCGCCGCCGCGAGCGCCACGGTGAGCGTCAGGGCCGCAACGGACCCGAGGAACGGGAATCTCAATCGCATCAACATCCCCTCCAGCATTTTCTCCAGTGGTGAGGCACGATATCGTAAGTGTACGGTGAGCTGGGCCCACCGGATTGGCGGACTGTTGCGGCGGTCGTGAACACGGTGCGGCGCAAATGAACCGCGGCGCGCTCAGTTGCTGCGGGCCAGCGCCTCGCGCACGCCGTGGATGCGGCTCCGCATCTGTTCGCTGTGCTCAAGGTCGGCGGCGACCTTCTCACAGCTGTGCATCACGGTGGAGTGGTCGCGCCCCCCAAAGTACGAGCCCACCTCCGTCAGCGAGAGGTCCGTCTCTTCGCGCAATAGATACATCGCGATCTGACGGGGGACGAGGACGCGCCGATCGCGCTGTGGGCTCTTCAGCTCCGCGGGCGAGATGCTCATCGCACGGCAGACGGCCGATATGACTTCCTCCGGAGCGATGACGCGGCGGTCTTCGGCTTGCAGGACGTCACGGAGCGCAACAGTGGCCACTTCGACCGTGACAGCCGCGCGAGTCAGCTCTGCGTAGGCCAGCACGCGGTTGAGCGCTCCTTCGAGCTCCCGGATGTTGCTCGGAACCTTCTCGGCGATGAAGTCCAGCACGTCCATGGGGACCGACACGGGAGTGCGGCCGCGAGCCGCCTCCGCCATCTTGGCGCGCAGGATGGCAGTCCGCGTCTCGAAGTCGGGCTGCTGGATGTCCGTCATCAGCCCCCAAACGAAGCGCGAGCGCAATCGTTCCTCCAGCGGCGCGATCGCCCGCGGATGCCGATCGCTGGTCATCACGATCTGCCCGTTCGCCTGGTAGATAGCATTGAACGTGTGGAAGAACTCTTCCTGGGTCGCTTCCTTGCCCTTGATGAAGTGGATGTCGTCGATCAGGAGCACCTGCGTGCGACGGTACTTCGACCGGAAATCCTCGGATCGTTTGCGGGTGATCGACTCGATAAAGTCGTTCATGAATGTCTCGGTCGAGACGTAGACCACCTCAAGCCCGCGGGCGAGGGCGGCGTGTCCGATGGCATGGAGCAAATGAGTCTTCCCCAGCCCCACGCCGCCGTAGATGAACAGCGGGTTGTGCGCCTGCCCCGGTCGTTCGGCCACGGCCACGCTGGCCGCGTGCGCCAGGCGGCTGTTGCTCCCGACCACAAACGTATCGAAGGTGTAGCGGGGGCTGATCGCGGGTCCCTCCTCGGTCGCGGCCGGTCGGTGCCCGTTCGCGCGGGCACTGCGCTGGCGCGGGGGCGAAGTGAGGCGCAGCGGAGGCGCGACGGCCGGCGGGGGCTCCGGTCGGCCAACGATGAACTGGACCTGAACGGCGGCCCCGAGCAGCCCCTCCAGCGTGCGGCTCACGACGCCAGAGCACTTGGTGCGCAGCCATTCCAGGTTGAAAGGGTTCTCCACACCCACGATGCACGTACTGCCCTCGCAGGCCAACAGGCTCGTGTTTCGAAACCACGTTCGAAAGTCTTCCGGGCGCACCTGGAGCTGGATGTCTGCCAGGGCGTTTTGCCAGAGCTGGCGGTTGTCAATCTTCGACTGTGCCCACACCAAGGCAGCACTCCAGAGAGGGGTGTCCCGGATCGGCGCCGTCGAGAGCGGGGCTGGCGTGCGGACCGGTGCTCAGTTGCCTGTGACCCAGCTAACCGAAGCCGTCGGGGGCCAGAAGTCTATCAAGCCGGCTCGCGGGGCGGCCGTTGCGTGCTCGCACAAAGCGAGCCTTTTGAGTGCAGTTCCGCGTGTCCCTCTGGCAGCGTTCAGCAGGCGTGATGGCTGTCTTGCCGCGACATAAGCGCTGGTCGCCGACTCGGTGACGCCCTGGGCGTGCGGGAGCCCACGCGGGCACCTGTGCCTGCCTGGCAAGAGCCTGCCTGGCAAGAGCCCAAATGAAATCACCCGCGCGCCACCGCGTCGGTGGGCCCCGTAGGCGGGCGGCGCGGAAAGGTATAAGACTGTGCTTACGGACTCAACACCAGGAGCAGAGGATGACGACAAGCAGCGGCGAGCAAGAGGCTGTTCGGCTGGAGCGCGCGGTGGACGCTTTCGTGAAGCGCATCAAGGGTGTCCCCGCCGACCAGCTGACCCGGCCGCCGGCCGCAGGCGAATGGACGCCCATGGAGCTGGCGGCTCACTCGGCCGAGATCTACGCGTACTGGGCGAAGCAGCTCGCGTACGTGCGTGCCCGCCCCGGCCAGGCATTCGGCCGCACCGCCTCCGATCCGGACCGCATCGGATTCGTGGAGGAGCACAAGAGCGACTCCCTGGACGGCCTGGTGGAGCGTATCGAGCAGGGCGCGGAGGCCGCGGCCGCAGAGCTGCGCACCTTTACCGACGACGAGTGGCGCACAGTGACCGGGCTCCATTCAGCGCGCGGCCTGATGGACATGGACTTCATCGCGCACCTGTTCGTCTCGGGGCACGCGGAGGAGCACCTCAAACAGCTGAAAGAGACGCTCGCGAAGGTAGCAGCCTCTTAATCGAGGGCCACTTCGGTCCGCAGCAGGTCCTCGTACGTTTCGCGGCGACGAATGAGCCGGGCGTTGCCGTCCCGCGCCAGCACGGCCGCGGGGCGGAGCGCCTGGTTGTAGTTGCTGCTCATCGCCAGGTTGTAGGCGCCCGAGGCGGGGAGCGCCACAATGTCGCCGGCGCGAAGGGTTGGGAGGCGCGCATCCCGCACCAGCACGTCGCCTGACTCGCAGTAGCGGCCAGCGAGCGTGACCGTGTCCATGGGACCGTCGCCCGCGCGATTGGCGAGCAGTGGCTGGTAGATCGCTCCGTAGAGCGCCGGCCGAATGTTGTCGGCCATCCCGCCGTCCAGCGCGGCGTAGCGGCGGATCCCGGGGACGTCCTTGATCGCACCAACGGTGTAAAGGGCGACTCCGGCCTGGCCGACGATGGAGCGCCCCGGCTCGATGATGACTCTGGGAGCGGCCATTCCGTGGTCGGCGGCAGCTCTCCACACCGCTCCGCCCACGGTCCGGGCTACCTCCTCCGCATCCATGGGGTCGTCGTCATCGGTGTAGGAGATGCCCCATCCACCACCGGGACTGAGCTCTCTCAATGCGAAGCCGTAGCGGTCGCGCATGCGCGCGGCGAACTCCAGCAGGATCTGGACGGTCTCCAGGTAGGGCGCCATCTCGAAGATCTGCGATCCAATGTGGGCATGGAGCCCAACAAGGAGCACCCCCTTCGCACGCATAGCCTGGAAGACCGCGGTCTCCGCCTGGCCGGTCGCTATGGGCACGCCGAACTTGGAGTCGAGGGTCCCGGTCTTTCGGTACTCATGGGTGTGGGCCTCGACGCCAGGGCCCACGCGGATGAGGGCGGGCACTCGGACGCCGAGCCGTTGACCTAGCTCGTCGAGGGCGTTCAGCTCGTAGAAGTTGTCGACGACGAACCGCCCGACGTCTACGTTGGCGGCGAGCGCCAGCTCCTCCGGCAGCTTATTGTTCCCGTGAAAGTAGACCCGGTCCATCGGAAAGCCGGCCGCGTGGGCCAGCGCGATCTCTCCGCCGGACACAACGTCCAGTCCCAGCCCTTCCTCCGCCAGGAGGCGGAAGATGGCGCCATTGGCGAACGCCTTGCAACCGTAGATCACGAGGGAGTCGGGCGACGCGGCCTGCAGACCCCTCACATACTGGCGAGCGCGCGTGCGAATCGTCTCTTCGTCGTAGACGTACAGGGGACTGCCGTATTGGGCCACCAGGTCGAGGACGTCGCACCCGCCGATGACGAGATGCCCTTCTCCGCTCACGTCCGCCGTGAGGGGTAGAACCCCGCGACTCGCGATGTCACTCACGTTGGCTGCTCTGCGCTGGGGACGAGCGCCCAGTCCTCCGGCAGCTGGTAGCGATGCACCCGCGGCCCAACGGCACCGTCGCCGCGTGAGCGCGGCACGCGGATGCGCCCCGATCGCTTGATCTCGGCATAGGTGTTCTGGATCTGCACGATGCGCTTGCGCAGGAGATTGAAGACGATTACACCGGCCCTGGCCGACTGAAGGCTTACCTGGCGGGTGCGGTCGTCCAGGACGCGAAAAACCGGTAGGTCGGCCGGCCGAAGCAAATCGAGGGCGGCGTGAATGGGGCCCGGATGCGTTGTGCTATTGTGCTCGTCAAAAACCGCGAGGCCGCTGAGCACGCGGTCCTCGATCGCAGGGGCGAACTGATCCGCCGCTCGGAGCAGCTCCCGGAGTGTCCTGGGGCCGCTGGCGCAGCCGGCGACGAGCGCATCGAGGGTGCGGCACGGGGCGACGAAACTGACGGCGCCGCGCGCATCGATCACGGTGAACCGCATGACATCGTTGAGCATCACACGGCCACCTGTGCCATACGCCTCATCCAGCGCTCGGGCTCCCGGATCTCCAGCTCCGTCGGCACGTTCTCAGGCCCATTCCACACCTGGTGCAAGTAGGCGATGCCCCGTTCGCGCTCGACGTGGTCGACAAAGGCAGCCCCCAGGCGATACTGGTCCATCTTCATCTTCAGGCCGGTCAGCCGGAGGAACAGCAGTTCCCCGGTGCTCTTTCGGCGCGAGCGGGCTTCGATCCGCTGCTCGATCTCCGCGAAACTGGGGACGAGGGTGCGCCCCACAGCGGCCATGACGTGATTGCTGTAGCCCTCCAGGAGGCACATGAGCGCCTGCAAGCGGGAGGTCAGCTCGCGTTGCTGCGGGGTCATGAGTGCGTCGAGCAACGTACCCCCCGCCGACAGCCGATCGACGGCGCGAGCGAGGAAGGCCTTCAGGGAGCCCTGCCCGCCGCGCAGATGGTCCACGACGCTGTGAAGGTAGGCCTCGAGCGTTGTGTTCAGGTAGTCGCGCACCCACGGATGGCCCTCGAACTCGTGCGCATGCGTGGCCTCGTGGAGGGCCAGCCACACACGGAACGCACGATGTGGGAGACCGAGCTGGAGCTGCACCGCCCGGATGTTCGGTTCGACGAAGTACAGCTTGCCCGGCTCGGTGGACCGTGCGCCCAGCAGGCTGATGTCGTACTGCCCGAGCACGCGTCGGGCTAGGTACCCCAGCAGCACCCCTACCTCGCTGGAGAGGATGAGCCGTCCCACCGCCGTGATGCCCGGCAGATCGAAGCGCGACGACGCGGCAGTGTCCCGATAGAGGTCTTCAAACGGCCGCAAGAGCTCGCGAAAGTTCTGCACGTTGGTGCGTATCCACTCTGGGCGATCGAGCACCCGAACCTCGCTATCGGCCAGCCTCAGGTCGGTGCCCGTATACGCGGACAGGGGAGCGGTGATCTCGCTCAGGATCTCGCTGTACTCGGCCTCGCTGGCTGCGAGCGCCTCTCGGGACATGCCAGGCGAAGACGCCGCTGCCCGCAGCGCCACGGCGGTCGCGCGATCCCAATCGAAGATCTGGCCGACCTGGTCGCGCCCCCACCGGCGCGCCGCGACCCACACCAGACCAGCGGCCGCGCCAGCTGCGAGGCCAATGCTCACCGGCTTCACCATGGTGCCCGCGGCGCGCGGTGAACCGTTCAGCTACTTCACCCCCTGATCGATGGCGTTACACATTCTAGGAGAACGAACCGATACTTCGCCTGATCTCCTCGGGCCTTATCGCGGCCTCGCCCAGGCGGGGGCGTCGCTCCTCCCGGCTACGGCGGGGACGCTGAAGGCCGGGAACCCCAGCTCGCCGAGCCGCCCACCCCCCTCTTGAAGCACGAGGCGCTCGACTCCTGGAACCTCAGTCGCCGTGTAGAGGATCGACCAGTACACCAGCTCGGAGAATGGCCTGCCGTGGACGCGTTCCAGGCCGGTCTCGAAATCGACGATTGCCGTGCCGTCTGTGATCGTGGCGGAGCGTAGTCGGGTGCGCCGGTCCAGCGGATAGTGGAAATCCGCCGCGCGCTCGTCGCCATTGGGGCCCCGAATCAGCTGATCGATGGCATCCCGGGCGGGCGTAGCGGACCACGCCAGGCTCCGGGCAACGCCCCGCAGGCCGAGAGAGTCATCCTCGAACAGTCTGGGCAGGTAGATAGTGAAGGTCGCAGCCGCGCCCGCCGGCGGGAGCGTCCCTCCCGTGGCCGGGGTTGCCGACGTGCCCTGGGCCGCCGGCGTGACGGGCGCTGCCTCCACCTGGCAGGCAGCGAGGGAGAGCCCCAGCACCGCGGAAAGGGCGAAGGTGACAAGCGGCCGGGCTCGTTCGAGCATTGAACGTCCACAGGGGCTCGGCGTGCCGAGCCAGCGGGCGATGCGTGCATCGCCCCTACTGCCGGGCGTTGCGCTCAAGCCCTACTGCCGCCCGGATTTGATTCAGGACCCTACCCCAGATGCGCGAGCACACCCGCCAGGTCGCCGGTGAGCATCATCGCCACATGCAGCCGCAGGCCGGCGAATACGGCGCTCTCGATGATTCCTCGCTCGTCGGGCTCGACGCGCACGTATTCGCCCTCGGTGAGCCGGAACCAGTCGACGGCCTGGTCGAGCACGCGCCACACGACGTACTCGCGTACTCCGTTTCGCCGGTAAGCGCGCATCTTGTCGTGAAGGTCGTAGGACGCGGAGCTGGCCGCGATCTCGACGACGAGCTGAGGTGCGCCTTCGAGGTAACCGTCTTCGTTCACGGCAGGACCGTCGGGCTCCTGACGCCAGAGGAAAGCGTCCGGCTGCACTTCATTGTCGTCGTCGAGGAGCACGGTCATGTTGTCGCCCATTCGTACACCGGGCGTCTTGGCCTTGTAGGCGGCGAGCCAGCCCATTACATCGCCGTGAGGCTCGCCGTGCACAACTCTGACGGGCGACGCCACGTACACCACTCCTTCGACCAGCTCAGCTTTCTTGATGTCCGGTCGGGCACAGTAGCGGCGATGAAACTCGGTTTGCGAGAGACGGTCTCCGGACTCCAGCACTTGCGTCATCAGGGTGGCCATGCATGCACTCCGCGCGATCGACGATTGTTGCTTCGGTCGGCAAGTGAGAGTCTACCCGAGGGCGACGCGATGGGCAGGGGCGCCTTCCTCGCGGGAAGCGCCCGCCGCTCCCGGAGGGAGGCGAATTTTGCCTGACCCCAAAGCGGTGTCACCACGAGTAAGATACCGACCAGAAGACTGGCGGAATAGATGCATCACGACACACACGAGGCAGACGACGTGCTGGAGCCGGAGATCCGCCGAGCGATCGAGCGGCTCCCCCACCAGTTCTCCACGAAACGGCTGGTGGACGAGCTTCGCTCGACCCCCGCGGGAGCCGACGCCTATCAACAGGCCCTCGATCTCTGCGGCGGCGGTGGCGAGTGGAATGATCCAGCGTATCGCGTGCTGCACGGCCAGGCCATCGCCGGTCTTCTGCGCAACGGCGGCCTGGTGAAGTTCGCGGGCTTCATCCACGGCTTGCCGGAGGAGGACGACGGCTATAGCGTGCCCACGTGGTGGCGAAAAGCGTAGTCCCAAGTCCGAGGTCCCACGTCCCAGGTTCCAAGAAACGTGGTCCCGAGTTTCGACTCGACAACGCGCATCTCCCGGGACTTGGAACTTGATACTCGGGAAGGCTGTCACAAATCGGGACGCGGACCGTTTAGCTAGCCAGGACGAGAGATTCCCGGCCTCGGCGGCGCGCCGGCTCAGGATGCGCCCCGGCTGGGTTTTGTGTCTCTAGCACGCGCCCGCCTACAACCGGCTATAATGGGCGGATTCGTCGCCTTGGCGAAAACAGCAGCGGAGGAGTTGGATGATACCCGCTAAATCGCAGCGGTCCGGTCGCCACCGACGCGCCGCACTCGTGCTGCCCCCCCTCCTCTTGGTGGTGGCGCTGGTGCTGGTGCCGGCAGGTACTGGTGCAGACGGACCAGGTGGGCAGTCGTCCACCTACACAGCCCCGCGGCAGGATATCGGTGCGTGCACCATTTACTCCCCGCAATTCGCGTCCGACACCGCGGCCTTGTTCAACGATACCCGCCGGTCGGCGAGCGTGGCCGTGGAGGTCCGTGAGCTGGAGGGTGGCCCACGGTACGATCGGACCCTCAACGTTGGGGCCGGGTCCGCCAACCAGGTTTCGGAGCGAAGTCTCGAGCTCCCGACGGCGTTCACCGTTGGCTCGTTCATGGCGAGCGTTCCGACCCCAACTCCCACGCCGACCCCGACGCCTGCCGCCCCCGGGGAGGCTGGGGCTGACACTCTTAACCCCATGGGCACCGGAGCCGAAATATGGTTCCAGGCAGCGCAGTTCATACCACAAGCGCAGTTTCCGACGCGCACGCCGGTCCCCACGGTGACGCCGGTGCAGGTCCACACGGCCACGCCGATCCCGCGCCTCACGGCGACGCCGACCCTGGTGCCGGGCTGTGGCCTCTCGGCCGTGGTCTACCGCGACACGGCCACGGGCGACCGTTGGGCCGACGAGGCCATCCCCGAGACCGACGCGGCCAACCAAGTCTTCATCCCCCTCGTGCATCGCGCCGATCGGAACTTCGATACCGACGTGGTCATCATGAACGTGGCTCGGTCGAGCGACGTCACCGTCAACCTCATCTACCGGCCCGACTTAGAGACAGGTACAGATGCCAGGGAGCTCGCTAGCCTGACGATCCCCGCCCAGACATCGGTCAAGGCCGTCTTCCCGGGCGGTGTGCCCAGGGCTATAAGCGCGCTGGAGATCGACGGCCACATCGGTGCCCGGCTGGTGGCCGCGGCCTATACCACTGGTCCCCAGGGGATGGCCGCGTCCCATCCCGGAATCAGCAGGACCGGAACCGCCCCTTCGATCGCCGTTCCGCTCCTGTTCAAAGCGTCCGGGTATGAGAACGGCTACACCTCGCGGGTCCGGGTGATGAAGGTCTTCGCGACGGGGGGCGCTGCAGAGCCAACCATAACGTTGTGGGATCGTGACACCGGCGAACGGATCGGCCCGATTCCGGCCACGCGACCTGACGGCTCCCTCAAAGCTCTTCTCGAAGGCCAGGGACACACGTGGGACCTGGCGCAAATACGCGAGCTCCGCGACGGCCGGGTGTACTCGGCGGTAGTCAACAGCGAGACGATCAGCGAAGTCGCCGTCACCGTCGAGCAGGTCAATATGCGGCGGGGGACCTTGTCAGCCTACACGGGCTCCCCGATCAAGGAACCGGTGACGCTGCTACCGGAACCGTTCATCGATCCGATCACCGGCCGCCTTATCCCGGTCAACCCCAGAGGGGTCCCCGGGGCGCCGGGTGGACCTGGTGGTCCTCCCTTCATCGACCCGTTGGCCCTGGCTCCCGCCGCCGGCGGTGAAGCAGCCGTTGCTGCCGCGGCTCCCGGCGCAGGGGGGCCTGCTGGGAGCGTCGCGAGCAACGCCTCGGGCATCCCGCCTGCCGCTCCCATCCCGGGGGCGCTACCCACGCTGGTGACGATCACGAAGGAATTGCCGAAGCGGCTCAGCGCGCCGCTGGTGGTGAAAAACGCGGGGGGCCTGAACTCGGGCATCGCGGTGCAGAATCTGAGCAGGAACGACATTTCGGTCGTCGTTACCTTCTACGACGTGGAGGGGCACCTCCGTCTCCAACACGCCGCTACGGGTGTGCCGGGGGAGGGTTCTGCGACGATCTATTTGCCCTTCACCGATCTGCCAGATGGCTTCGTCGGAAGGGCAGACATCGCCGCGTCAGGCCCCATCGCGGCCGTTGTCCATACGGCACGGTATCGCTAGACCCCAAGAGCAGTCGCGAACAACGGCCGGCGCCCGGCTCTCGGGCGCCGGCCGCTGTCATCTAGCAGCTGGTCAAAACCCGCTCACCCTGAGCTTGTCGAAGGGCGCCATGTGGTTCGACATTGGGCGCCATGGGTCTGGCGAAAGGATTCGTGCTGTTCACGCTCCCATTCGGCCTCAGGGCGCGCGCTCAAGCCGATGCTAGCTCTCCCCCTTCCGCCTCGACATCTATACTGATTCGCCCACCAGGGGTTAGGGGGGCCGCTCTGAGGGTCAGGGTCTAGGGCAGAGCCCGTAGGGCTTCTTCGTAGAATCGGGTCTCCAGCACCTCGTCGACCGTCCTCGCCGGTTTCTTGAACTTCTCCGCTGCGTTGTTCAGAAGCCGCTCGAACACTTCCGGACCGATTGTCTCGCTCCAGTAGGGCGCGAGCCACTTGTAGGCTTCCCGCGCAGTCTCGGGGCTGTCGACGCCCCAGTCCTTCGCATACCGCAACATCACGTCGATCGTCCCGTCCACGTTTTCACGGCAGTAGCGCACGGCCTTGACGTAGGCTCGGACGACGGCGCCGACCTCCTCCGGGTCGTTCGCGATCTTCTCGCGTGTCACGTGCACGCCGTTGCAGCCGAGCCCGGGACTGTAGTCAGCCTCGCACCCGAGGTTGACGTACCCTTGCTTGGAGAGAAACAGCCACCAGGGAGAGCCGACTGGCGCACCGTCGCCAATTCCCTCCTGGAGAGCCCGGAACTGGTCCGGGTGGCCTCCCTTGACGCCGAAGAGGCTGATGTCGGTCTCCTCGAATTTCACGCCGTGCTGAGCCAGGATGCTCTTTAGCTCCAGGGCGAGCCCGTTGTGCTCACCTCCGTCGCCGGCCATCACGACGGTCGAAATGCGGTCCGCCGTGCCGACCTCTGGACGAATCATGAGGGTGTGGCTGGTAGCCCGCGCCTGGTGCTGGGCCACGAAGATCAGCCCATTCGGCTCGAGGAAACGCCCCCGCCCGACGGCGGTAGCGACGTAGTCGAGCTCGCCGCGCAGCGCTCTTCGGCGGAGTTACGCACGCCGTACTCGATCTTCGCCTGGATGCCTTCCTCGGGAAGGAACTTGTCGATCGCGACAAATAGTGGCGTAAAGCTGGGCGCCGGCCTCGGCGCGCTAATCGTGATCTGCTTGGCCATGGATCTCCTCCTTCGTTTTCCCAGACAACGATGGGCAGTATAGCGTCGATTCGGCGCGCGCTCGCCGCCCCGGGTGAGCGCGACAGTCCGGGAAGTCAATGGGCGGTGGCAATCTGCCCGCTACTGCCGCTCTGAATGAAAGTTGGCGCCACCGTATACTTGCCCGCGCATCCCGCGCGCAAAGCTGGTGTCGCGCGACCCGGCGTATGATGGCGCTCACCAGCAGCTGCTGAAGTATGGAGCCGATCGATGAGAGCCAGCGCGAAAACCTGGGACGACCAGCGGCTGAAGCGTGATCGGCTGGCGCAGCTACAGGCGCATATGCTCCAGCATGACGTCGGCGCCCTGTATCTCAACGACGATGTCTATCGTCGGTACGTGCTGAACCTCTCGGTCCCGGGAGGGAAGGTCCTCGTTCCCGCGGAAGGCGAAGCCGTGGCGCTCGTGCGGCGGCGAGACCTTGGTTACGTGGAGCTCCAGCACGGGAGGATCCATCCGCCCATCGGCAAGGAGAACGAGGAAGAGCGACTGGACGACGGGGCATCAACGAGCAGATTCGGCGCCCGCATGGCTGAGCTCATGGCCGAGCTGGGCCTGCGGGGCGAGCGCCTCGGCGTCGACGCGCTCACGCCCACGGGGTTCGCGGCCCTCACGCACGCGGGCATCCGCCTCCTGGACGCCGCCCCGATCCTCGAGCGTGCCTGGTCCGTCAAGACCCCGGACGAAGTCGAGGTCTACCGCTCCATCGGCCGGCAGTACGTTCGCACGATGGCCGCCTTCAGGAATGCCGTTCGGCCCGGCGTCAGCGAGATCGAGCTGGCGGCCACCGTGACGGCTACCTGGTACGAGGTCGGCGGCGAGGACATCGCTCAGCTCAACATCTGCAGCGGCGAGAACATGAACCCCTGGCTGCGGTGGCCCAGCGAGCGCAGGCTGCAGCGCGGGGAGTTTGTGGGCATCGACCTCCACGGGCGCGGGATCAACGGGCTGCGTGGAGACGCAGGCAGCACGTTCTTCGTCGGGGACAGTCCGACGGCCGAACAGCGCGACCTCTATCGGCGGGCCCACGACTATCTGCGCGCCACGATGGACATCCTGCGCGCGGGCCGCACTATCGCCGAGGTCACCGCGCTGGTGCCGCGCCTTCCCGAGCGGTATATGCCGCAGCTCCACAACTACAACATCGCCCACGGCGTCGGCATGGGCTCTTCGGGCTACCCGCACATGGATCCGCGCGACGATCCCATCGACGACGTGCTCTATCGGAACCAGGTGCTGGCTGTCGAATGCTACTTCGGGGAGGAGGGCAGCCCGCTGGCGGTGAAGCTAGAGGAGCAGATCGTGGTGCGCGACGGCCCGCCCGAGGTGCTGGGTGGGATGCCGTTCGAGGAGCGGCTCCTCTAGCTAGCGTCCCACCAGGAGATCTGGCTCAGACTGACCGAGAGGCGGCAACGCTTGCTCTACATCATCTACCAGGTGGACAGACCGAACGGCGAAGCCATACGCGCCGCCAATCGGGAGGCGCACTTTGCCTACCTTGAGAAACATCGGGATGTGCTCGTCCTCGGAGGGGCGATGCTGGCAGAGGACGGCGCAACACGGACCGGAAGCGTGCTGATCATCAACGTCCGGGGCCGCGAAGCCGCCGAAGTCTTCTCGCTCAGCGAGCCGTTTCGTCGGGCCGGTCTCTTCGAGCATGTTGAGATTCACCGCATGCGCCGAGGGCAGTGGAACCCGGAGGCAGCGCCCAGGACGGCGGAGGGCGAATAAGCTCAGCGCCGCCAGCCTTTACGCGTGCGCCCCTACCGGGGTGAGGCCGCTCGCCTGGGCAGCAATCTCCTCGACGCTCTGGTCGAGATCGAGCTGCCGGTTCTGGCGATGCTCCGGGTCGGCGTCTTTCACCAGAGCGAAGACCTCCAGGCGGTTGCCTTCGGGATCCAGGAAGTAGCACGAGATGGTGTTGCCCATCGCCACGTAGGCGTGGCTAACCGTGTGGTCGATGGGCACGCCCTTCGCCTTGAACCCTTCGTAGAACGCCTTGACGTCCTCGACCGCGGGTACGTGCCAGGCGATGTGGGCGAGGATCTTGGCATCGCCCTCTCGTCCCTTCGCCAGGGCCAGCTCGTGGTCTTCTATCTCCGGGTCGGCGGTCATGAACACCATCCGCCCCGGGTTCTCGTGGTAGACGGTGAGCCCGAGAACATCTCGATAGAACGCGACCATCTTGTCCATGTCGTTCACATAGAGCACCACATGGCTCAGACCCATGACCTTCGGCATCTGAACTCCTCCACTGGCTTCTTTTCCGGATCCGGCGTCACTTTGCCTCTCGGCGTCAGAGGCTGTCAACTCGCCTCGTTCCATCCTGCCAGAGCTTCAGGTGTCCTGGGCCCGAACCCAGTGCCTTACTGGTCGAGCAAGAAAGTCGTCCAGCGGAATGCCGCCGCTACCGACGAGGAGCATTCGGTCCGGCTTGAAAGCGGCGGCGAAAGCTGACATCCCGGGCCGTTCGGCGCTCCCGCGACCGCTCTTCACCTCGATGGCCGTGAGCTGTCGGCGGGCGCGCACGACGAAGTCCACCTCGTGGCCGCGGTCGCGCCAGTAGAACACGTCACACTCACCGGCGGCAGCGGCGTTCGCGAGGTGAGCGCCCACGGCGGACTCGACGAGTCTCCCCCACCGCTCGCGATCAGCTCGCGCTTCCTCGAAACTGACGCCCGACTGCGCCGACATCAGGGCGGTGTTCATTACCTGCAGCTTGGGGCTGGACGCGCGCTGCCGGACCTGCTCGCCTGCGAACTTCGGAAGCCCGACCACCATTCCCGCCGCGCTCAGCAGGTCGAGGTAGTGGGCAAGCGTGGTCGTGTTCCCCGCGTCCTGGAGCTGGCCGAGCATCTTCTGGTACGAAAGCACCTGGCCCGAGTAACCACAGGCGAGGTCGAACAGCCGACGAAGGAGGGCGGGCTTGTCGACGCGCGTGAGGAGCAGCACATCCCGGGAGATGGTCGTCTCGATGAGCGCGTCTCGAATGTAGCGGGCCCACCGTTCAGGCTCGCTCACCAGAGGAGCTGCACCCGGGTACCCGCCGAAGAAGACGTATTGATCGATCGACCAGCCGAATGCCTCGTGCATCTCGGCAAACGACCAGTGCATCATGGGGATGATCTCGAAGCGGCCCGCCAGGCTTTCCGTCAGGCCGCGCTGGATCAGGAGCGGAGCCGACCCGAGCAGGACGACGTGGAGTGGAACGCGTCGAGTGGTGTCCTCGTCCCAGAGTCGCTTGACGGTTTCCGACCAGCCCGGGATCTTGTGGATTTCGTCCAGGGCGAGGATTGCTCCACGGGCGTCGCCATCCAGGGCGGCCAGACGGGCGGCATCCCACTGTTGCTCGATCCATGGGCGGCCACGTAGTGTTGGCTCATCCGCAGACGCGTAAACTGTGGACAGGTCCGAAGCGTCAACGACCTGGCGAACCAGGGTCGTCTTGCCAACCTGCCGCGGCCCGGCTACGACCTGTATGAACCTGCGTGGTTCGCCCAGCCGGGCCGCGAGGACAGCAGCCTGGGGGCGGGTGTACGAAGTACTCATTATATTGAGTAATTTTACTCAACACACTGAGTAAACTGACAATGGTAGGATTGGACGCAAGCCGACAGGTGGAGTCACGGAATGGCGAATCTTCCCTCGAAATGGCGGATGGGCATGTCCCCCTTTGGACTGGCCTGAGGTGATGTCACCGCTGGACCCCGGGCGCGGGTACACACTGGCGGAGGTGTTCGGCGGCCTCCGTTACCCGGTCCGCACAGACCACGATTACTTCGTGGCGGAGCCGCCGGAGAGTCTCGACCTCGCCCCCGCCCAACTGCGGGCGCTCGAGGTCCGCGCATCATTCTTCGTCGACCACGGTTGGTCCTTTGGGCCTGACCGGGAGATCGTGCCGTTCGTGTGGGATCCGCGAGTCGGGGGGCAGCCCCGATTCTCGGAAGCGGAGGCGCTCACCGACTATGACTCGGGCCTCCTCGGCCTTGCCTCCATGTCGGCCTCCACATCGCAGGACCAGGCGCAGCTCTATGCTCTCCTCACTCGTGCGATCCTGATGGTCCATCGGTCCAACCGTGATCTGCTGGCGGAGTGGTTCGATGGCCAGGGGCCGGCTTCGAGGAACGCCTTCCTCTATTTCGATCGGGAGCGGATTCCGGCGGTAGAGAAGCTGCTTGGCGTGGACGGCGCCATCGACCGCGCGCTCTGGGATGTGCGATTCGACGAGCTGAGTGCCTGCCTCGGCCAGGATGCGTTTGCCAAACACCACTTCCGCTGGATCGAGTTCCTGGCGCACGCGGTGGACATCCCGCGCCTGATCGCCCTGATCCGAGCCGCGCAGTGATGGTAGGTTCGGCCAGGGCGGCCCGCCTCCGCTAGGACCCTCGCCGTCGGGATGCGATTGCTCAATCCCGGCTTGCGGGAGTGGTTAGCGCCGCAGGTGATAGCATTTTGCGTAATCCCGGAACTGGAGACGCGTAATGTCAAGTCTGCCGACCGGAATGGAGTCCCTCGCCGAGCTCGTCCGCTTTGCGCCGGACGTTTACGGCTTCCGCTATCTGAACTACGTGGCGATGTTCATCGCCACCGGCGACGGCGTCATCCTGGCCGACCCAATCGGCCAGGGGAATCCACGCACGCCGACCATGATCAAAGAGGCGATCCGCTCGGTCACGGATGAGCCGGTCAAGTACGTGGTCTATAGCCACTCCGCCGCCGACCACGCGACCGGCGGTGTGGTCTTCGCCGACACGGCTCAGTTCGTGGGGCATCGCCGCGCGGCGGAGAAGCTCGCCGCGGCGAACGATCCGACGACGCCGGTGCCCACGGTGACGTTCGACGAGCAGTTTGCGCTGGAGCTGGGTGGTAGGCGCCTCGACCTGTATTCGGCGTCTCGGCGAACGACGACTACATCATCCTGCACGACCCGGCCAGCAGGGTGGTTATGACGGTGGACTTCGTTCAGCCGCGCAACGTCCCTTTCCGGGGGCTGCTCGGCCACCCGGACAGGATCGTGGAGCGCCTGCAATGGATCTACGACAACCTGGATTTCGACGGCCTCATATCCGGGCACGCCAGCCCACAGATGGTGGGCACCCGAGACGATGTGCTGGAGCAGCGGCAGTACTACCTGGACCTTGCCGAGGCGCTCGCATCCGCCCGAGCGGCCGGCCTCGCGGACGGCTCGCCAGAGCTCGCCGCCGACGTGCGGGCCGCGCTCGTGCCCCGGTATGGATCGTGGCGTCGCTTCGACGAGTTCCTCCCCCTCAACATCGAGGGCATGATCCGCTGGCGAGCCAGCGAGTCGTAGCGGACAGGGGGTGACGCCACAGTCCCCCTGCTTCATCCGACAAGAACTGGCACCGCCGCTCGCCGACGCGATCCGTGTGAGCCTCGACACCCAAGCAAGATGTACAATACTGTCTAGATAGACTAGACAGGAGGCTCGCTGATGGCGTGGCAATTGCAGGAGGCCAAGCAGCGCTTCAGCCAGCTCGTTCAGCGCGCGCTGGATCAGGGGCCCCAGGTCGTCACTCGGCGGGGCGAAGAAGTCGTTGTCGTTGTGTCCGCTACTGAGTTTCAGCGCCTGACGGGTAGCGTGCCCGACTTCAAGGACTTCCTCTTGTCTCTTCCCGATCTGGGCGGCCTCGAGATCCGCCGGGCCACGGATGCCGCCAGGCTTGTGGAGCTGGAGCCGTGAGCTTTCTGCTGGACACAAACGTGATCTCCGAGGCTCGCAAGCCGGCTGGCGATCCGAATGTGCGGGCGTGGATGGGGTCTGTCAGGGGAGCAGACCTGTATCTCAGCGTCCTCGTCGTTGGTGAGATCCGCCAGGGAGTCGAGCGATTGCGCCGGCGCGACCCCGCGCAGGCCGCCGTCTACGAGAACTGGCTAACGATGCTGCGCCGCGACTACGCAGACCGAATCGTTCCGGTCACAGCCGACATCGCCGAGGAATGGGGTCGACTCAACGTGCCTGATCCCGGCTCCACCGTCGATGGGCTGATGGCCGCGACGGCGAAGGTCATGGGCCTGACTCTTGTGACTCGCAACACCGCCGACGTGGCGAGGACTGGCGTGCGCGTGCTCAACCCGTTTGAGGCCGTGCGTTAGCAGGCTGCTGAAAACCCGCTCACCCTGTCCGCGCTGCGGACTCCGAGCCCCGATGAATCGGGGCATTCGGAGAGCTTGTCGAAGGCCCTTGTGGTTCGACAGGCTCACCCCGAGCGGAATCCGACCTTTTTCAGTAGCCTGCTGGGCAGCGTCGTGCCTCACTCGTGCCGAGACCATTCTGCCCCCGCGTTCCGGATGGATGCGTCCAGCAGCTGAACCGTGTGCAGGACGGGGATTGCCTTACCGCCGCGCGCCAGCGCGGCCCGCAGCTGCAGGAGACAGCCGGGATTGCCCGTTGCTACGACATCCGCCTGAAGGCCAGCGATGAGCGCGGCCTTCCGGTCCCCAAGCTCGCCGGCCGCTTCTGGCTGGACCAGGTTGTAGATCCCAGCCGACCCGCAACAGATCGCGCTCTCTGGGATCTCGCGCAATTCGATGCCCGGGATCCTGGCCAGAAGCGCCCTCGGCTGGGAGCTCACGCCCTGGGCGTGTTGCAGGTGACACGAGTCGTGGTACGCGACGCGCAGTCGGAGTGGGTGCCGCACGGCGCGCGCGCCCAGCTCGTCGAGAAACTCAGCGACGTCTCGACACTTCGCCGAGAACCGCTTTGCCCGCTCGGCGTACTCTTGATCATCGCGCAGCAGATGGCCGTAATCCTTCACGTTCGAGCCGCACCCGGCCGCGTTGGTGACGATGACGTCGGCAGCGGCGTCTTCGAATGCGTCAATCAGCCGCTTCGCCAGCGCCAGGGCGGTTCGCTCCTCTCCAGCGTGCACGTGCAGGGCGCCGCAGCATGGCTGATCTGGTGGCGCCACCACCTCGCAGCCCTCCGCCGCCAGCACTCGCACCGTCGCGGCGTTGACTTCTGACAGAAACTCCCGCTGGACGCAGCCGAGCACCAACCCCACTCGCTGCCGTTTGGGCCCCTGAGCCGGCGTTACGGGTGCGATCGCGCTGCGCCCGGCGACGTCCGGCAGCAGCGCCTCCATCGACCGCAGGCGGGCGGGAAGCAGTTTGAGCACGCCCGACTTTCGCGCCAGCGACCGCAGGCCAGAGCGCTGGTAGGCGGCCAGCAGCGGGCGCAGCAGGCGCAACCGCTCCGGCTTCGTGAGCAGGGCGAACAGCATGCGGCGATGGAGCTTCTCCGCCACGGACCGCTCGTGCAAGCGTTCGATCTGCGCGCGGGTCGCTTCAAGGAGCTTCCCGTAATCGACGCCCGACGGGCATGCTGTCATGCACGACATGCAACCGAGACAGGTGTCGAAGTGCTGGACCCAGGTCGGCGTGATGGCGGCCTCGCCATCGCTGGCCAGTTTCATAAGGTATATCCGCCCGCGCGGGGAGTCCATCTCCTGGCCCCATAGCACGTACGTCGGACACGCGGGCAGGCAGAAGCCGCAATGGACGCATGTGTCGATCAGCTCCAGCGCGGGCGGATGGTGCGCGTCGAAGGCGCTCGGACCCGCCCCTTCCCCCCTGGAGGGGGAAGGTTGGGATGGGGGGGAGGGAGGGGAAGGGGCCTTCGCCATCAGATACCGCCCACGAATCTGCCAGGGTTCAGAACTCCGCGCGGGTCCAGCTGTTGCTTGAGCGCTCGCATGACCGGCAGCGCATCACCGGGGCCGCCCCACGCATCGAGGGGTCGGGCGCCGGGTGGTTGATGCAGGACGACAAGCGAACCACCGCGGCGCTCGAGGTCGGCGCGTAGCTCGCGCAACAGCAAAGATACGTCTCCGTTCGCCCCCTCCAGCCGTAGCCAGCCGATGCCCGTCGCCTGAATCACGAGACGCCAGCGTGCGTGCCGCGATTCAGCCGCGCGGGCAATGTCGCCGACGGTCGTCGCCAGGTCGGACGGAAGGATTGCGAGCTTCGCGATCGCGGTCGAAGTCAAAGCGTCCCCGTCGCCTTGCTCCCACAGCTGCTCCCGCGCGGCCCACACCGTCGCATCGCCCTCAGAAATCTGGCGGGGCGTAGCCAGCTCGCGAATCTGGGCTTCTTGCGCCGAGATCCCCGCCTCGGTTCCCTCGAGTAGCACGTTTGCCTCCGGGGCAGCGTCGTTCGCAAGGCGCGTCTGAAGCGCAGCGTGCGCGAGTCGTGAATCCTGGATGGCGAACATCACCCGCTCCATCTCCTCGGCGTCCCCAGTGCGGATCGTGAGAGTTCGCGTGTTCTTCGGCAGCGGGTGCACGCGGAATGTCGCTCGCGTGATCACGCCGAGCGTCCCCAGCGCGCCAGTCGCGAGCTTTTGAAGGTCATAGCCAGCGACGTTCTTCACGACCCTCCCGCCGCTCGACGCCAGCGTTCCGTCCGCGAGCGCGAGCGTGACGCCGATGATCAAGTCGCGCAGCCCGCCGTAGCGCAAGCGCAACGCCCCGCTATCGTTCGCCGACAGGATGCCCCCGATCGTGGCCCGTTCTGGCCACAACACGTCCACCGCGAGCCTCTGCCCGTGGCGAGCCAACGCTCGTTGGAGCTCTGCAACCGCGCAACCCGCCTCGACGGTCGCCGTCTGATCGGCCCAGGCGTGCTCGACCACCCGAGTGAGCCGTGCCGTCGAGAGGACCAGGTCCGCTCCGGTTGGCGGATTCCCCCATGCGAGCTTGGTACCACCGCCCCGGGGGATAACGGCGAGCCCCTCGTCGTGGGCGAGCCGTAGGACGGCTCCAACTTCCTGCTCGCTCACGGGCTCGACGACGAGGCGCGCGAATACGCCGCCAATTGTGTCTGCCGCGCCTGCCGGCTGCACGTGCGCCGTTCCAACGATGGCGCGCAGCTTCTTCTGGAAGTCGGCGTCGGGCATCTTCGTGTCAGGCTGGCAGCGATGGCGCCGCGCAAAGGAAGTCGGTTAGAGCGTCCAGCCGCTTAAACCTCTGTTTGGGCAAAGATGTCGTCGACGGCGACGCTGAAGCCAGGAAGAACTTCCCCGCCCTCGAGCATGTCGCCCGAGCGAAGGATGCGCGCCTCCTGTCCGGGGACCTGGACTGTTATGGTGGCCGCAGCTGGGTCGATCACCCAGACAAGCTGCACGCCGTACAGCAGATAGAACTGGATCTTGTCCAGGAACTGAGCCCAATGCTGATCCGGCGACAGGATCTCGACGGCAAGGTCAGGTGCGGTGTGCAGATGCCGCTGGGACGGCAGGTGCTCTCTCGCCACATAGACGAGATCGGGAACGTACGTCCGCTCGCGACCTGGCGGACCAAAGATGCAACGCAGCTCCGTGAAGGCTCGCCCAATTCCCGTACGGACGAGGAATGGATAGAGAACAGCCCCGAGAAAAAGCTGTATCGCGGAGTGTGGCACATCGGGCATCGGCTTCTCGAAAGCCTCCCCGCATGCATATTCACTGGCCGGCTTCGTCTCTGGCAGGTGCAAGAACTGTTCCAGTGTTAGGCCAGGCATGGCGGCTTTCCAAAAGTATCTGGTGAGTGTCTCGCTGGGTGGAGTCTAACGCACAGTGTCCCCGCCCGACGATCTCATGGCGGCAGCGACTACCATCAGAAGCGCTCGGCCACCCCGGCGATCTCCAGCGGATGGGGTGAATACTCGCCGGGGGTCTCGCCGCACAGACGCGGCCTCGGGAACACCTTGGTGGGATTGGAGAGCTGGAGCGGATCGAACGCGCAGCGGACACGCTGCATGGTGTCGAGGTCCGGCTCGGCGAACATCTTCGCCATCATGTGCTTCTTTTCCTCGCCGACGCCATGCTCCCCGGTGATCGAGCCGCCCTGCTCGATGCACAGCTCGAGAATCCTCTCTGACAACGCGAACGCTGCGTCCGCCTGCCCCGGGATGCGCGCGTCGTAGCACACTAGCGGGTGCAGGTTGCCGTCGCCAGCGTGAAACACGTTCGCGACCCGCAGACCAGACTCGGCGCTCAGCCGCTCGATCTCGCTCATCACCTGGGGCAGCGCCGTACGCGGGATGACCCCATCCTGCACGATGTAGTTCGTCGAGATTCGGCCCACTGCCGCGAATGCCGACTTCCGTCCCTTCCAGACGAGCGCGCGCTCGGCGTCGGTCTGCGCGACGCGGATCTCCCACGAGCCGTTCCGGCGGCAGAGGGCGTCCACCTGCTCCATGAGCGCGTTGACTTCTGCCTCGGGTCCATCCAGCTCGATGAGCAGCAGGGCGCCGCAGCTCGGATAGCCGGGGTGCACGGCGGCCTCTGCTGCCTGAAGCGCGAGGTTGTCCATCATCTCAATGGCCGCGGGCAGGATGCCAGCCGCGATGACGTCGCTGACCGCCGCACCCGCTTCGTTGGTGGACGCGAACGCCGCGAGCAGCGTCTGCACACACTCGGGCCGCTTCACGATCCGCAACGTGATCTTCGTTGCGATCCCCAGCGTCCCCTCTGAGCCGACGAAGACTCCTGTTAGATCGTAGCCAGGCATATCGAGCGTCTTCCCGCCGAGGTGCGCCAGTGTTCCGTCTGGCAGGACCACCTCCAACCCCACCACGTGCGTCGTCGTGAAGCCGTACTTGAGACAGTGCGCGCCACCTGCGTTTTCGGCCACGTTGCCGCCGATCGTGCACACAGACTGCGACGACGGATCGGGCGCGTAGAAATAGCCCTGGGCCGAAACCCGGCCCGTCACATCCAGATTGGTCACGCCCGGCTCCACGACGACCCGGGCGTTGACCAGATCCACTTCCAGGACCCGATTCATCCGCGCCAGGCTGATCACGATGCCATCGGCGACGGGAAGCGCGCCGCCACTCAGGCCGGTTCCGGCGCCGCGCGCGACGAACGGAATCCGCTCGCGATGGCACACTCGCACGATGGCCTGCACTTCTTCGGTGGAGCCCGGCAGGAGCACGGCACGCGGCATCACGCGAAAGTTGGTCAGGCCGTCGCATTCGTAGGTGTGAAGGTCCTCGGGCGCACACAGCAAGCCACGTTCTCCAACGATGGAGCGCAACTCGTGTTGCATCCGGGCATCGAGAACGGCCTCGCCAACACTCACGGCAAAAGCTCCACCCGCGATCGGCAGCACGGTATTGTATCCACGCTTCCGCGCCGCGGCGCCAAGGCATAGAGCGGCCGGCTTCCTGCCGCTCGTGTTGCGCCACACCAATCAGTTCAGTACTCTGCCTCGTAGCAACGGTCGCGGAGCGAATACTTCTCCTACTACCACATTCACCTTGATCCGAGGCGCGGAATCGCTCGATAGCGGATAGGCATGGAACCACCACATCGACAAACGTCTGGGGCGATGGCAGGCAGTGGTCGTGGCGGCCCCGCGACCGCCGTCTACCTTGAGATTGGGGCCAAACGAGTCTTCGCCTGCTCCTTTGACTGGCCGGGCTGGTGTCGATCCGGCAGGAATGAGAAGCAGGCCCTCGAGGCGCTCGCGGCCGCCGGGGCGCGCTACGCGCCCGTAGCCGCCGAGGCGGGCCTGAGCTTCGTGCCTGGGATGGCCCCGGCCTTCGAGGTGCTCGATCGTATCCGGGGCTCAGCGACGACCGACTTCGGCGCGCCCGGCGCGGTGGCCCCCCGCGACCACGAGCCCCTGACGAGCAACGAGGCCGGGCGGCTCGCCGCGCTCGTCCGGGCTTCCTGGACCATCTTCGACGGCGTCGCCGCTAGCGCCTCCGCTGAGCTGCGCAAGGGCCCCCGCGGTGGCGGGCGCGACCGCGACGCCATCGTCGAGCATGTCCTCGCGGCCGAGTCCTCCTACGCGCGAACCCTCGGGATCCGGCTCCGTCCGCCGACGCTGACGGACGCCGTCGCGATCCGAGCCCTTCGTGACGCGATAGGGGAGGCTCTGAGCGCCGCCGCGGAGACACCGCTTGTCACCGGGAAGGGGTGGCCGCCTCGCTACGCCGCCCGACGCATCGCCTGGCACGTCCTCGACCATGCCTGGGAGATCGAGGATCGGAGCACGCCCGCCACGTAGGGAACCTACGCAGGTCGAGCGATAATGGTCCCGCCAATGTACGAGTCATTTCGACCGGCGTGCTTAGTCACCCGCGTCCGATGAATGGCATCTTCGTGGCCATGACTGTCAGAAACTGCACGTTGGCGTCCAGCGGGAGGCTCGCCATGTACACCACCGCTCTGGCCACGTGGTGGACGTCCATTGTCGCCTCGACCGCGATGGCCCCGTGTGCCTGAGGCACTCCCTCTCTCATTCTGCCCGTTCTCTCCGTCTCTGCGTTTCCGATGTCGATCTGGCCACACGCAATGTCGTACTTCCGGCCGTCCAGCGAGGTGGACTTGGTGAGACCCGTGATCGCGTGTTTGGTCGCGGTATACGGGGCCGAATTCGGCCTGGGGGCGTGCGCTGAGACGGAGCCGTTATTGATGATCCGACCGCCCCGGGGCTGCTGCTCCTTCATGATCTTGAACGCTTCCTGGGTACACAGGAACACGCCCGTGAGGTTGGTATCGACGACCATCTTCCACTGCTCATACGTCAGCTCTTCGAAGAGGACGCGAGGCGAGAAGGTCCCCGCGTTGTTGAACAGCAGATCGAGCCGGCCGAACGTCTCCTGTGTTCTGCCGAACAGGGCCCTCACGGAGGCGGGATCCGTCACATCGGTCGGGACTACGAGCGTACGTGAACCCGGTTGCTCCCCCTCGCGGGCTGCCGCCTCGAGGAGCTCTTTGCGGCGGCCCGCGAAGACCACCGACCACCCGTCCTCCAGGAGGGCAAGCGCCGAGGCTTTGCCGATTCCGGTACCGGCTCCTGTGACGATCGCGATTCGTTCAGTCAAGGCCATTGGCTTTGCTAGCGCAGCTCCCACTCATGTACGTTCCACCCGATCAGGTGGTCTGGCGGCTGTCCCCTCCCCCCTTGCGGGGGAGGGCTAGGGGGAGGGGTAGGCCGCGCTCGGTTCGACCAAACATTTCGCTGGACGTGCGTTAGTCCGACCAGTGTATCAGGAGCGCATCCAGCCTCTTGCCCGCCGGGCGCTTTGTGATGGCTAATAGGCGCGGGCCAGGGACTGCGCGCTCAAGACGATCGACGTCGGCCACGTGGTCTTCGGCAGCGACTATCCTTTCGTGCCGGAGGGCAGTACCGAGCGAGGCATCGCGCTCACCAAAGCACTCGACATAACAGAAGAGCAGCGCGAGAACATCTTCCACGGCACGGCGGACATGCTGCTGCGCTAGGTCAGGTACTGAACTGCACACGCTCTTGAAAGTTGCTCAACAGGGGGACTACACGCCCGGGCGAAACGGTCAGGCGGGCAGGTTCCTGCCCGCCTGACGCGCCTAACAGGCTGCTGAAAACCCGCTCACCCTGAGCTTGTCGAAGGGCCCGATGTGGTTCGACAGGCTCACCACG
>CAYQJS010000026.1:0-69332 GCA_964417895.1 uncultured Chloroflexota bacterium
CCCTGATCCCCACGCTGACCCCCGACCCCTGACCCCTGACCCCCGCGGGGTCCTCATCACTCTCGTTGTGAACGGCCGCGAGGAGCGACTGTCGGTCCGCACGCACCACACGCTTCTCGAGGTCCTGCGCGACCGCCTTAAGCTGTACAGCGTGCGCGAGGGATGCGGGATCGGCATGTGTGGGGCCTGTACGGTCCTGATGGATGGCAGACCCATCAGCTCATGTCTGACGCTGGCCGCGATGGCTGAGGGCCACGGAATTCTCACTGTCGAGGGGCTCGGTGACGGTGCCCTCGCCGATGGGACCCACGCCAAGCTGGACCTGGTGCAAGAGGCCTTCCTGGCGCACACCGGCTTCCAGTGCTCCTACTGCACACCTGGCATTCTCCTCACCGCGAGAGCTCTGCTGAACGAGCGCCCGGAGGCCAGCGACGAGGAGATCCGCGACTACCTCGCCGGCAACCTGTGCCGCTGCGGGAGCTACGTCAAGATCCTGGACTCGATGCGCGAGGCCATCGCCCGGATGCGGCAGTAGCTTCTGGCAAGGGCACTCCGCCGACGCCAGTCATGTCACGTCCGTTGGAGCACGGGCGAGATCGTCCAGCGCCTCTGCCGGCTCGAAGCCGCCGTCATCCCGGAGAATCAGCAAGTTCGTCGGCTCGGTCGTGAACCAGCCAAATGTCCCCCAGGCCAAGTCGCCAATTGCGGCCCGGAAGGCAGCGTCGGAGCGGTCTCGAAAGACTGTGCCGAACGCCACTCTGGCGTCCGTAAACCCCTGCCGCACGAGCCACTCCGCTAAGGCGGCCACCCTGCCACTGGTCATCTGCCCAGCTGTAGCAACGCATTCAAGACACACGAGTAAGAGTTGCCCATGGGGCCCGGCCACGTCCGCGAGCAAGAGGTCCGGCATCACTCTCGGATCAGGGGCGAGCTTGATCAGACGGAGTTGCGCCGCATCCTCATAGGCCAGCCTGGAACGGGATTCAGTAACTGCCAGCACAACAGGCTGCCGGAGGAACCGCGGCGCAAAGTCCTCGACGGCACTTTTGAGAAGCGGTGTACTTGGGCCGACAGCGAGCAGGCGAGTAGCTCCGTCGGGAAAACGCACTTCGGATCCGGCTGAGGCTGTCGCCTGCTGCTGAATGAGGGCCATTCTTGCGAGAGCGGCAGAGGTCAAGTGGCGTCTTTGCCACGCTTCGATAATGGCCGGCACCTGATCTGGGCCGAGGTGCGGATTGAACAAGTCCGCGAAATCCCGCGCCAGACGATATCGAGGGAGAGCGGACGTAGTCGGCAGCGGATCTTCGAGCAACGCCCCGCAGCCTTTCCACACGCGAAACGTCTCGTCGCGGATCGGCTCACGGGTGTTCTCCGCATACCAGCGCCCGGGTGTCGCTTGCGAGGGTGGACGCGGGCGACGCGCCCCCTCCCACCATTGAATGCGCTCTGCAATGCTGGTTTTGTAAGCCTGGCCATCCGACATCGTGGTAACCATGGCGGGCCGCACCCTATGCTCAGTTACTCCGTCAACTGAAAAGGTGTAGAGAAAGACGTAGAGGGACCGAGCGGCACGCTCGGCCACCGCGTAAGCTCTTCCGTCGACCCCAACTGGAAAGACCTGGTGGAGCCGTTCGCGTATGAGCTGCAACGGGGGCAGGGCCAAGACGCTCCAGTGGTCCTCGTCCAGCCCCCGGTCGTCCTCACCAGAGCGAGACATTCTTAGGCACCGATCCCCCGTAGGCTTTCCCAGCCACTGTTGAGAGGCGTGTGAGCACGGCCAGACTGAGGTCCACTTGTTGGCGGAGGTCCACCGCCATGCCAAGTACCTCTGCAACCGTTTGATCGAGCTGACGCCGAGCCTCCGGATTACCGTAGCCGGCCGCATACGAGTGCCACGCGACGTCCAGCCTCGCCTTGGCGGCGCTGGAAAGATTGCTAGGGTCCATCACGGGTATATGCCTGACGGCCCCTGGATTGAGATTGAAAACTCCGCCCCCATACTGAAACCCGTTGGACCTGACGACGAACTCTCCGATCGACGAGTTGAGATAGCAAAGAAGGGGCGCTTCCACGTTGGAACCCATTGTTGGGCGTACTTCGATGAAATCCTCGTTTGGTATTGCGCGCGCGACATTGTGGACGACGACGTAAGACTTGAAAACCCGCCTGGGCAACAGAATTGGGAAACTTCCTCTCCTCTCGATTTCGGATTTCAGGTTGTACCAAGGTGTTCGGCGTGCACGAGCTAGTCTGGGTGCCCGATGAAAGCCCTCGACCCATTCATCCTTCCCTCGGACCCTTACCTTTGCCTCCATAGCACTCGTCACATAAGCAGCTGCTCCACTTCCGGCCAACTCGGACAACGAACGGTCGCAGAAGAAGAGAAGGTGACGCAGACTATGGCTGTCCCGAATAACGGCGGATGGTGTGTACCGGGGTGAGAACACCAAAGGAGCCAGGTACTCCGGCTCGATTCCCCATTTTAATATGTCCGATTCCTCCAAAATAAAAAAGGACTTGGCGAACGTCTGAAGGCCGATCCGGGTCTCCGCCACGCTCCCCAGCGGTATCAGATCCGTGCGCTCAATCAGTTGCTTATACGTCGCTGGGCTTTTGAGGAACCCTGACCAGCCCATAGTGGCGGAAAGATCACTGGGACTTACTCGCGTGACAGTCGCGTCTTTGCTTTCTCTTCCTGAGATAACGTCAGGCAGGAGCACCTTGAGACCCTCTAATGGAGCAGACTCTGCCAGTCTGGCGAATGCAATGCGACTGCGATATCCCGTTTTCTCCGCTAGCAGCACAATCGGCTTGACAAGTGCGTCAGGGAAGAGTTGCCCGTCGAACCCGAGCAACAGTCGCAAGTTAAACTCCTCAAGTAGCAACCGCCTGAGCTCCAGCCCATACCTCATATCAAGCCAGGATGCCGAGACGATGACGGCCAAGCGGCCTCCGGGGCGAAGCGCTCGGCAAGCCCGCAGCAAAAAGTAACAGTAGGCGTCTGCGAGTCCATCCATTCCGCGAAGGCCCAAGCTCGCGCGGCTCCGGGCTAGGTGGGATTGAAGCTGACGTCGAATGTACGGTGGGTTGCCGATGACCACATCCGCTTCCGGCAACTTAACCGTGTGAAAGTCCGCGCAGACGACATTGGGCAGCTCAACACCGAGCGTTTCTGTGGCGGCTGCCTGCGCGCGAGCGAAGGCCTGCGGATCAGATTCGGCTCCATGAATCAGGGCGGACGCGGCTGCTGCCGGAGCACCCAGCTCTCGCAGCTGCTTGACTGCAGCGAGGGCAAACGCCCCTTCTCCAACACCCAGGTCTAACACCACATCTCTTTGCCCCCGGATAGCCCAAGAACACAACGCATCGGCTACTGCACTCGGCGTGTTTACCCGGCCGTTCCGCTTGTCGGATCGAACTGCAGCCACTGGCTGCGCCCCCTCATGCGTGTCAAGATCGTGAGACTCTTAACCGAACCGCGTTCCTCGCCCTTGCAAGATATTAGAAGAACATACGTTCCCGCGCAACTGCTGGCTATGTCCACGAGACCACGCTCCCCCCGACGTGGCGGCGTAGAAGAAGCACGACGGCGGCCTCTACAGAGACCGTTGCCCTGTGTTGTCGTGATGGAACGAGAGCGTGAGGGATCAGGTCCTATAATCGCCACCAGTTGACTTTACGGCGGGCCCAAGAACGGACTTGGGGAAACGAGCTCCGGGAACCCGTGATGGATCTGGAGGGATCACGTGCCAGTACAAGACCTTCGCGAGTGGATCGACCGCGTGAACGCGATGGGGGAGCTGACACGAATCGACGGGGCCGACGCCAATCTCGAGCTGGGCGGCCTCGTGGACCTCTACCAGTGGGACATGGGCAACCCGGCGCTGCTGTTCGAGAACATCGTCGGCTACCCGCCGGGCTACCGGCTGCTCGCCAACGTGTTCACGTCGCTGCCGCGCATCGCCCTCAGCCTTGGGCTGCCCGTCGAGTACAACGCCCGCCAGTTCGTGGAGGCGTGGCGCACGCAGCTCAAGGACCTCAAGCCCAGGCCGCCGGTGATCGTGAGCGCCGGCCCCGTGCTGGAGAACCAGCAGCGCGACGAGGGCGTCGACATCACGCAGTTCCCAGCTCCCTTGTGGCACCGGGATGACGGCGGTCGCTTCCTCGGCACCGGCAACATCGTGGTGATGCGCGACCCCGATACGGGCTGGATCAACTGCGGCACGTATCGCGTCCAGGCACACGACGAGCGCACCGCCGGCCTCTACATCTCGCCCGGCAAGCACGGCCGCCTGATCCGCGACAAGTACTGGAAGCGCGGCGACGCGTGCCCGGTGGCGGTGTCCATCGGCCACGACCCGCTTCTCCTCTTGCTGGGCGGACTGGAGGTCGACTACGGCACCAATGAGTACGACGTGGCGGGGGCCCTTCGAGGGGAGCCCCTCGAGCTGGTGCAGGCGCCATGGACCGGGCTGCCCGTGCCAGCGACGGCCGAGATCGTGATCGAGGGGGAAATCCCGCCGGGCGAGCTGCACAAGGAGGGACCCTTCGGCGAGTGGACCGGCTATTACGCCGGCGGCGAGCGCGAGGAGCCGATCATCCGCGTGCGCTCTGTGCTCCACCGAGACAATCCGATCGTGCTGGGCTGCCTCCCCGGCAAACCGCCAAACGACAACACGTACTTCCGGAGCCCGATGCGGGCCGCGCTCATCTGGGACGAGCTGGAGCGCTCGGGCGTCCCCGGCATCAAGGGCGTCTGGTCACACGAGGCCGGCGGCGGGCGCATGTTCAACGTGGTGGCGATCCAGCAGATGTACCCGGGCCACTCCAAGCAGGTGGGCCTCGCCACCGCCAGCTGCCACGCCGGGGCGTATGCCAACCGCTACGTGGTGGTCGTCGACGAGGACATCGACCCGACGGATACCAACCAGGTACTGTGGGCGATGTGCACGCGCACCGACGTGATCGAGGACGTGGACGTGGTGAAGAGATGCTGGAGCACACCGCTGGACCCGATGGCGTACGCCGGTGAGGGGCCGCGCTATTACAACAACCGCATGATCATCGACGCGTGTCGGCCCTACGACCGGCTGGGCACCTTCCCCGCCGTGGCCAGAACGAGCGAGGCTGACGCGCGTGAGCTGCGCGCCCGCTGGCCGGAGCTCTTCGAGGCGGATGGTCGGGCGCGGAAGAGTCCCTCTCGCGCGAGTCGGACGGGGGTCGGGTCCAGGGGCTGACGCGTGATTACCGGACTCTTCGTTCTCGCAAGCTGTTAAGGCAGGCTTCTAAAAAAAAATTGGGTCCGCTCGTGGTGAGCCTGTCGAACCACATGGGGCCCTTCGACAAGCTCAGGGCGAGCGGGTTTTTCAGCAGCCTGTCAGTCCTCGCCGGCTAGCTGCGCCCGCACGGCCTCGGCGACCGTCTTGTACTCGGGGAAGCCGCCGTCTCGATACATGGAGTGGACCAGCTCGTCGCCAACCCTGACATCAAAGGCGCCCTGGAACCACGGGATGATCTCGATGGCCGACAGCTCGTGCTGGAACTCTTTCATCAGGTTCTCGGTCAGCTCCAGGGTCGCTGGCTCGTACCCACACTCGGCACAGTAGGTGATCTTGACCTTGACCGGCTTACTCACACCCCTCACCCCAACCCTCTCCCAGAGGGAGAGGGAGTGTTGTTGCCTCAGCTCTGCACGTTGCCGGCGACCAGCGGCCGCCGCTCTCGTTCCTTAAGGCCGCGATCGACCAGCTCGCGGAGCTCCCCGATCACCTCCTGGTTAGCCCACGACACCGTCCCCTCGCGCGAGGCCGACGTTGCCCGCTGGAGCTGTGCCCGCGTCGCTTCCGACAACTGGTCCACCGGCGCGTCGGGGGACCCGAACTCGGGGGTCGTGGTGAAGACCTCGCGCCGCTTCTCCGCGCGCAGGTTGGTGACGCTCTTCGGCCGCTCGATCCAGTGGCCGATCTCGTTGAAGTTCTCGTCAAAGAAGACGAATACCGGGATCGACTGGTACGGCCCATTCATGTACTGGTCCCGCAGGTCCGAATTCTCATCGCGATCGAAGACGCGGAGGTTCAGCTTGCCGCTCTCCTGAGCAAGCCTGCCGAGAACCGGAAGGTTCGTGAGCACGTCGTAGCACCAGTCTGAGCCGATCACGAGGACGTCCAACGGCTGGGGAAGATTCGTGAATGCCGCGAGATCCTCGGGTCTGATCTCGACGTTGCGTTCGTAACCTTCCAGCCTATCCCGGTTTCTCGTCATCCACCCCTTGAATTCATCATAGGTCATCCCCTGGTTGAACCGCTCCCGCGTAACTGCCATCTTCACCCCTCAGCGCTTCCCGATCCATTTTGGATCGCCTGGTCCATTATCTACGATTCGGCGGCACCGTGAGCCATGCCGACGGTCGGAGCTGTCTGGGGCCGGACGTCGGCCGGGGCGCTCGCCGGAGGGCTCACGGTGGCGGACTCCCGGGACCCGAGGCGCCCGCGCACCGCGAGGAAGACGCCAGCCAATGCGAGAGCGCCCATCAGCACCTCGGCGAACTGGAACCCTGTCACCATCGCTCTCGGAGTCGCATTTCCTAAAAGCGACACGCCGGCGACCCCCATCGCCAGCGCCCCGAGACCGACCGCCATCGTGTGGCCGAACTGACGTGTCGTTTCCAGCATGCCCGAGGAGAGGCCGCGCGCCTCGCCCGGCAGGATCGACATGATGGTCGTGTTGTTGGCTGTGTTGAAGAAGCCGGAGCCGAGGCCGATGATCAGCGTCACCGCTGTGTAGCTGGCGAAGTCGAGGGCGTCGACGAAGACCCCGAGCGTCAGCATCGCGGCGCCGATCGCAGCTAGCGCCACGGCGGACAGGTACGGCCAGCGCAGCCGGTCAACCAGCCAGCCGGCCGCGAGGGCCGCGGGCAGGTTGATGCCCTGCACGGCGCCAACGACGAGAGTGGAATGAACGGTCGTGAGGCCCCACGCGCGCTCGAATAGGAATGGCGTCAGGAAAAAGGTCGCCATCATCGTCATGTGGTAGATGCCGTTCGCCGATACGGCCGACGCGAACGCGGCGTTCCGCACGTACTCGATGCGGACGAGCGGCTCGCGAGCACGACGCTCGACCGCGACGAAGGCGATGAAGAGAATGATGGCCAGCGCCTGGAAACCGATATGGTGTTGCCACCCCATCTGGAACGTCCCCTCGCCCTCGTGGAGATGGGTGAACGAGGCGGCGAGCGCCAGCAAAGACGCAACGAGCAGCAGCGCGCCCGGCACGTCGACGCTTCGGTTGCGCCGCTCCACTTGCGGGGGCGGCGGCATACGCATTGCCAGGGCCAGGCTCACCACGCCGACGGGGGCGACCATCCAGAAGACTCCCTGCCAGCTAAACAGCGCGAGCGCGGCGGGTGTCAGTAGGGTTCCTCCACCTGCGCCGATAGCGGCGGCTACGGTAGCAAGCCCGACGATGCGCCCCCGCTGCTCGAGCGGGAACGCCGCCGTGAGAATGGCCAGGCTCGTGCCCGAGATGAGGGCCGCTGCCACGCCCTGGACGGCCCGAAACGCGATGATCGCGGGCAGGAAAGAAACGAACCCCACAAGCGTTGAGGCCAACGTGGCGAGGGCGACCCCAGTGAGGAATACCGGCTTGAAGCCCACCAGGTCGCCGATGCGGCCGGCGGAAAGCAGGCATGCGGCGAGAACGAGCAGATAGGCATTCAGGATCCAACTGGCCTCGTCGACGTCGATGCCCAGGTGCGCGGCGATGGTGGGCAGAGCCACCGAGATGGGCGACACCGCGAGCATGATGGTCACGTAGCCCATGGCCACCGCGGCAAGAACCAGATAGCGGCGCGGCATCCCAGTCTCGGTCGCCCCCGCCTGGGCGGAGTGGATCGGATCTTTCAATACTGAGGGAACTCTCCGGCCGCCGGCCTGCTGGCAAGGGGCGGCCCTCTCTATCATATCGGCCCACCAGTGCGCTGAGCAGGCGGCCTGGTACCATCGCCCTTGCCGTGGGGTCAGAGCGGCGAAAGGAGTTCAACTATGAGCCTGCGAACGATTGCCGTGCTGAGTCCGGGCGAGATGGGCAGCCAGGTCGGGCGCGCCCTGCATCAGGGGGGCTCGCGGGTCATATGCTGCGTGGCGGGGCGCAGCGACCGAACCGCCGAGCGGGCCACCGCGGCGGGCCTCGAGCTGCTGTCAACCCTCGACGAGGTGGTAACGCAGGCGGAGCTTATCATCGCGGTCGTCCCCTCGCTCTCAGCGAGGCCTCTGGCGGACGAGGTGGCCTCCGCCATGCGCCGAACCGGTGAGCACCCCCTCTATGTGGACGCCAACTCCATCGGACCCCAGACGGCTTCGGCCATCGCGGGTGCCATCGAAGCAGCGGGCGGGTCCTTCGTCGACGGCTCCATCATCGGCAGCGCCGGCGAGCTCCTCGGAGGGGCCACGTTCTACCTTTCGGGCGCGCGGGCTCAAGACGTGGCTGAGTACCTCGAGCCGCCGCTTCGCACGTCGATCCTCGGGGCCGAACCGGGACAGGCGTCCGGCTTCAAGGTGCTCTACGCGGGCCTGACCAAGGGCCTGAGCGCCATGGGCCTCGAGCTCCTCGCGGGCGCCCAGCGGCTCGGGCTCACGGACCGGCTAATGGATAAGTACCGGTCATCCCACCCCAGCGTGGTCCGATTCTGGGAGCACAACCTTCCCGGTCTTCCGCCGCGCGCCGGCCGACGGTCTGAGGAGATGATCGAATTGGCCGAGACACTGGAAGGCCTCGGATTGACCGGCCATATGGCTCACGCTGCTCACATCTGTCTGGCTGATCTGGCCGAGCGCTACCGCCAGGACGGTGCCCCGGAGGGCGAAGACCTGGGCGCTACGATTGAATGGCTGGCGGGGCGAATGGCTGGCGCAACGCACGGAGAACCGGGGCTGACAAACCGCTAGCCGAGAGCGGGCGCGACCTGCATCGGCTGACGCCATGACGAAAATAAGAAGGATCTCAATTGCTCGGACAGCCCATTCCAAACGTCCCCGACGAAGTCCTTGCGCTGCTTCCTTCGCCCCCGCAGAGGGTTGCGCCCCTCGATGAACGGGGACAACCTTGGTTGGTGCAGTACGGAAGCAGCAACGCTGTGCTGCGACGCTATCCGCCCGAACGCTATCCACCTGCCGCGAGCCTCAATCACGTGCGCTGGCTCCACGACTTTCTTCGTGGTCTAGCTTCCACCGGGTTTCCTGCACCTTTGCCGGTGAACGACCTGGCGGGCGTCAGCTTGATGGTGGTGGGTGGAGCTATTTGGGAGCTCCTCACTTATCTACCAGGACGGGTGTTGGGCTGGTGCCGACGAGATGCGCTCTGGCAGACTGGCGACATCATCGCCCGGTTTCACGCTGCGTCAGAACAAGTCAGTAGCGCAGACCAGCGCCCGGGGGCGCTGCCCCTGCCTGATTGCTGGCCCGCCACCCGCAGCATACAGAAACTCGTTCAGCAGTTTCATGACCAACTCGATGTACCCTCTTACGCTACCGCACGTCGCTGCGTCATCCACGGAGATCCGACGAGCCACAATGTGCTTGTTCGGGGGCGGCCATCGCGCCCCAGTGGTCTTATTGATTTCACCCTGGCCTACCGCGAAGCGGCTTCGGCCGACCTGGCCTTTGCCTTGTGGCGCAGCGGGCGTCCAGCCCAACACGCGTTGGACTACGACCTTAGCCGGGTTGCCTCGCTAGTTCGCGGCTACCATCGGGTGCGCCGGCTTGAGCCGGGCGAAGCAGCACTGATCCCGGTCCTTATGCTGGGGCGCGGGCTCCAAATGCTTACGCGCCTGGAGTCTCGTGGGCAGAATGACGCAGCTCTCCTAGGACGGCTGACCTGGGTTTCCTCGCACCAGCAGGAAATCCATGGGGCGGTCCTAGCCGGACTGAGCTAGTCAAACCACCCTTGCGCCAGCGACTTTGAGCCAGGGAGCTTCCCGTCCAACCAGACCAGGAAGCGCGGCCAGATCGGCGAGTACGTCCCTCGCTCCCGCCGCGAAGAGATCCGCGCGGCTGGTCGCGCCACTCACCACGCCGATGAATGGGACTCCGGCCGCCGCCGCGGTCGCTCCGTCGATGGCGCTGTCGCCGACGTAGACAGATTCCGCCGGCTCTGTTGCGCCGAGCTCGGCCAGCGCGCGCTGGATACCTTCGGGATGCGGTTTGAAATGGGTCACGTCTTCACCGCCGACGATCACATCGAAGACGCCAGTGACTTCGGCCCGATCCAGGATGGCCTCGATCCGGAAGCGGAACTTGGTCGACACAATGCCGAGTCGATGGTCCGCCTGCCGCAGCGCCGTGAGCACGGATGTCACCGGCGGGTAAAGGGATGTCAGATCCACCATGACCTCGTCTGCCCGCTCGAGGAAGGCCGCCACGAGCGGTTCGGTCGGGTACTCTGGCGCCAGCTGCGCGAACGTGGAAGTGAGCGAGTGGCCGATGAGCCGGCGAACGCGGTCAGGCTCGGGGCGCGGCAGGCCAGCCTGGCTGAGCGCATGACAGACGCAGGTCTCAACGGCAGTCGCCGAGTCCGCCAGGGTGAGGTCGAAGTCGAAAAGCACGATGCGAATGGCGACGCTCCGGGGCCAGGGAGGTCAAAATGAGGGACCTGCCATCGATTATAGGGGGCTGCTATAACAGCCCAATGTCTGCCCAACCGCCAATCCGCCTCGGAGCGTTCGATCTCGACGGCACTATCACGCGCGGGCCTACCGTCTGCGAAGCCATCGCCGACGCCCTGGGGCAGGGGGCCCGCATGCGAGAGCTGGAACAGTTGCGCGACCTGGATGCCATCCTATCGGCGCGCGAGCAGATGGCCCAGTGGTACCGATGCGCTCCCCGAGAGCCGCTCGTCGCCTATCAGACCGGCACCCGGCCCGGCCCCAAGGGCCGAGGAGGCCTTCGCCTGGCTCCGAGAGCATGAGATCCCAACGGCAATTGTCTCAGTCACCTGGACCTTCGCTGTGAGGTGGTTCGCCACGACGCTCCGAGCCGACTACTACGTCGGCACCCGCCTCCTGGACAGCGGGCACATCGAGCACATGTGGCCTCATGCAAAAGCCGAATGGCTCACTGCTCGGATGCGGGAGCTGACGCTAGATCGTAGGGAGGTTGCTGCCGTCGGCGACTCCGTTGGCGACGTACCGATGCTTAAGGCAGTTGGCCATCCCGTCTTCGTGGGTGGGGAGCTGCCGTCCGAGCTCGAGCACGCCTGGCATGCGTCCGATGGCCACCTGCTGCAGATCGCGAAGCGCCTCGTGCGCCGCCAAGGACCGGCCGGAACAGCCGCACGCAGAAGCGGCGCATAAATGCGGTGTCCGGTCACCACAACGTACCTAGAGATGAACAGCCCCGCAGACCTCCGGCCCGCGCGCTCGAGCACCACCCCAGTGGGATACTTCGAGCTAGCGCGCCAGGGTGGAGACGACATCGAGATAGCCTATCTTGGCCTGTTGCCGAGATTCATCGGCCAGGGCTTCGGCGGCATCCTGTTGACGGCCGCGGCCAGCCGAGCATGGGAGCTCGGAGCCAATCGGGTATGGGTTCACACCTGTACGCTGGACCATCCCCAGGCGCTGAGTAACTACCAGGCGCGGGGCTTTCGGGTTTATCGGATCGAAGAGACGATCGAGGACCTTCCGGACCAACCGCTGGAACCGTGGCCAGGCGCGAGCTTGGAATCAATTGAATGATCCATCCAATAGCTGGCGGAAAGTTTCGCAGGTGACGATCCGCACCCCCTGATGTTCCTTCAGAACCAGGAGGTCCTGATCCTCGGTGACCAGGTAATCGGCCCGGGCTGCCATCGCGGTGGCCAGGAACTTGTCGTCTTTCGGGTCACGCGAGACCGCCGCTACTTGCGGGATCTCGACCACCTCAGCTTGACCCAGAAGCTCAATTACGCTGGCTAAGTCAAAGCGGCCTAGAGTCTGAAATTTGGTGGTGAGCTCCTCACGGTGGAGAACTTCCAGGATCTCGGCGATGACGGGTTGAGAGACAAACAGCCGGTGGAGTTCCGGGGAGGTGAAGAGGGCACGACCGCAAAAATTGTAGGGATTGATCAAGCCCCGGACGAAGACGACGGTGTCAAACACAACTTTAATCATGCCGCTTGCGGACAGCCTTCACCGCGTCGTCAATGGCCGTGTTGATCTCCTCATCGCTGTAGTCTTTCACTTCTGCCTCTTCTCGAACGGCGGCAAAGTGGTCGTAGAGATCCTTGACCCACGGCGAGCCAGCCACGCGCTGAGTGACGCTTACGGGTCGGATGCGCAGCTCACCTGGGAGCAGGCTGATCTGCAGCAGGGTGTCCGCCTCGATCCCTAGCTTCTGCCGGAATTCAGCGGGAATCGTGATCTGTCCGCTTCGCACGGGGCGGATGATCCGGGTAAGCGGTTCGCTCTCTGGCATTTGGCTCTCCTCTCTCGAAGGATAGTGTGAATTACAATATCCCTGATAATACAGATTCTGTAGTTATGTCCGAGCCAGCACCACCGTGAGGTTGCGGGTATCCTGAGCCGGTTCCCGCTGATCCAGCCGACCAGCAGCACCACCAGTAGCACCGCGGGTTGAACTCCCCGGCCCATCGTGGTATATGGCTTATGACACCTACGCAAACACCCAGAGAGGGATGCAACTATGCTGACGAAAGAGCAGAACGAGCGATTGACCCAGACCGGAACGGGAACGCCGATGGGCAACCTGCTGCGCCGCTACTGGCACGTGGTCGGAACGCTCCCCGAGCTCGAGACCGAGCCCGTACAGCCAGTGCGGCTTCTGGGCGAGAACCTGACGCTCTTCCGCGACGAGCGCGGGCGAATCGGCCTCATCGCCGAACGCTGCGCCCACCGCGCCATCTCCCTCGCGTATGGGATTCCGCAGCAAAACGGCCTCCGGTGTGCCTACCACGGCTGGACCTACGACACCGAAGGGCACGTCGTCGACATGCCGTTCGAGCCTGCCTGCCTGCCGCTGAAGATCAAGGCCTATCCCGTCGAGGAGCTGGGCGGCCTCCTCTGGGCGTATCTCGGCCCCGAGCCACGGCCGCTGCTCCCGCGCTACGAGGGCTATGTGCGCGATGACATGGACAAGAACGTCAGTTTGAAGGTACTCGACTGTAACTGGCTGCAATGCATGGACAACTCCATGGACCCGGTCCATTTCGAGCACCTGCACGGCCACTACGGCAACTACATCAACAAGCGCCTGGGTAAACCTCCAGCCATGAAGACACCACGCCACCTCAAGATCGACTTCGACATCTTCGAGTACGGTGTCTATAAGCGCCGCCTGATAGAGGGCGATCCGGAGGATAGCGACGACTGGACCGTCGGGCATCCGATCCTTTTCCCGAACACCCTGGCCCAGCTTCAGGATGCCTATCACAGCTACCAGATACGGGTGCCCATCGACGACACGCACACCATGCACGTGCTCTATCGCGGCGCACCGCGCAAGCCGGGCGCCGCGCAACAGGAAGGCCTGCGTGTGGTGCGCGAAAAGGTCGAGTACAACGACCTGGGGCTCGTTCACGCTCCGGTCGTCATCCGCCAGGACGAGATGGCGTGGATCGGCCAGGGCCCCATCTCAGACCGCACCATCGAACACCTCGTGACCTCTGACAGGGGCGTAGCCCTCTACCACAACCTCCTGTTCGAAAACATCGAGAGGGTGGAGCGGGGAGAGGACCCGATGGCGGTGGTGCGGGATCCCGCCAAGAACAACCCGATGATCGCGATTCGCCACGAGCGCGTCGCCCGAGGGGCCTTCCGGGACGATCTCGTCGGCGCCGCGAGCGTTTAGCGCGCCCGATCAGCTAACCAGAGCAGCAGTGAAAGGAGCACCCACCATGGCGATTGCGGACCAGCCAACCGAGACCTCCGCCGCCGTCACGGCGACGGCCAACCTGAAGGACGCGTACAACCGCTGGATCGAGGCGCAGGGGATCCCCATCCACCGCGGGTACTTCGTCGAGGACATTCGCACCGTTGAGCTCGGGCCCTGGGAGGAGCGGGGCTGTAACGCTGCCTTCCTCGTGTTGGCCGGGCAGGAGGGCGTGAGCGAGACGCGCATCAGCGAGATTCCGCCCGGGGCGACGCTCCCGCCGGTTCGATTCACCCTCGACGAGGTCGTGTACGTCGCGGAGGGCCGCGGCCTGACCACCGTGTGGGCTGGCGACGGACCGAAGACGACCTTCGAGTGGGAGAAGCGGAGCATGTTCCTGTTGCCCCGTGGCTGCACCCACCAACTGAGCAACGCCACGGGCAACGTTCCGGCGCGTCTGATGCACGTGAACCATCTCCCATTCTCCATGCACATCGTGCCCGACGCCAAGTTCTACTTCGACAACCCCTACGTCGACTCGGAGCTGTTGTACGGCGACGGTGGCCTCTACTCAGAGGCGAAGGCCATTCAGCCGGCCGCGGGCTCCCGCGCGGCCGAGATGCGGCGCGTGCTCTGGCTCGGGAACTTCTTCCCGGACATGGGCGTGTGGGACAAGCTGCACACCTATGAGGAGCGCGGCGCGGGCGGCCTCCGTGTCGGCGTCCAGTTCGCCAAGTCGACGATCAACGGCCACATGTCCGTCTTCCCCTCCCGGACTTACAAGAAGGGCCATCGCCATGGCCCCGGTGTCGTGATCGTGATCCCGGCCGGTGAGGGGTACTCGATCATGTGGCCGGAGGGCGAAGGAAAGGTGGTCGTGCCCTGGCACGAGGCCAGCGTATTCGTCCCGCCGGACCGCTGGTTCCACCAGCACTTCAACGTCGGCGCCATCCCCGCTCGGTATCTCGCGCTCCACGCACCTCGGCCCGGGGTGAGCACCGAGCGCGTCATCGACTTCGCCAGGGACCAGATCGAATACCCGAACGAGGAGCCGTTCATTCGGGAGAAGTTCGAGGGGGAGATGGCGAAGCGGGGCCTCACGAGCCTGATGCCGGAGGAGGCGTACCACGACCCCGACTACCGCTGGGACTTCGACGAAGAGGACTGACGAGGCAAGAGGCAGCAGGCAATAGGCAAGGGGTGGGCTACGAGCCCCACGTCTGACTCGTTCCTGCAGTTTGTCTTGGACCAGCTTCGGGAGTTGGGCGACGTTCGCAGCCGTGCTATGTTCGGCGGCCACGGTCTCTACAGCGCCGAAGCCTTCTTCGGCATCGTCTATGACGACGGCCTGTACTTCAAGACCGATGCCGTCAGCGCGGCGGGCTACGTCGAAAAGGGGATGCGGTCGTTCCAGCCAAATGAGCGGCAGCGCTTGCGCAACTACTACGAGGTTCCTCCTGACGTGGTGGACGACCGCGAGCAGCTCGTGTTGTGGGCGGAAGCAGCGCTGAAGGCCGGAGGCTAGCTTTAGCTAACTAACTAAGCTAAGAGTGCGGCCGAAAAGGCCAACCTGTCATCCTGAGCGAAGCGAAGGATCTGTCACGAACGTAAACTACCATGCACCAGCGCTACTTCAGCCCCAGATCCTTCGGCCTGCGGCCTCAGGATGACAGTTTGCGGCCGTGCTCCTAGACTAGTCGCGCCGCGCTGAGGTTGGTCTATTGGTCGGCGGGCGGCCCGCTCAACTCGCCGGCGGTTGCTACCTGATGGTGAAGGTCACCCTGTCGGAGGTAGCCGGGCTCACCGAGATGTGGTTGTTGCCAGTCAGCACGACTGTCGCCGTTTGGGCGCCAGCGGCCACGTTCTCGAAGGTGACCTCCTGGGCAGCGCTACGGAGGATCTTGGGGTTCCCGCTCGGGATCACGACCTCGGTCCCAAGATAGGGCGCCGCGTCCTCGTCGAGAAAGTAGTGGAGGTGGTAGTCGGTCAGCTTCTGGGATTCGGCCCCCGGAACCAGGGCTGGCCCGCGATACTCGACTCTGACGCGCAGTGCTCCTGCGCTCGGCGCGTCGTTGGGCGCCGGTGAGGCGATCTTCAAGAACGCATCCGACGGCCTGGGAGCGACGTTGGCGCTCGTCCTGGGCGCGCAGGCGGGAAGTAGTCCAGCCAGCACGGCGGTGATAACGACAAGCATCGTGGTCGGCATGGTGGTGGCGGCCATCGGACGGCCTCCTCTCTGAAGTCGGCGGCATGCGGCGCGAGGGAAGCGCCGGCGCCAGGATTGCACACGTGCCGGCCTAGCCTTTCACCGACCCGGCGAGAATGCCGCGCACGAAATACTGCTGCAGGCTGAAGAAGATGAGCAGGGGCAGAACCATCGACACGAACGCGGCAGCCGTCAACAGTTGCCAGTCCCGACCGAGCGAGTTGACCAGGTTGGCGATGGTGACGGTCATCGGCGCGACATCAGGCGCCCCGCCCAGGTACACCAGAGCCACGAGCAGGTCGTTCCAAACCCACAGGAATTGAAAGATGGCGAGCGCCGCCAGGGCAGGCACCGATGTGGGGAGCACGAGGCGAAAGAACACCACGAGTGGGGAAGCGCCGTCCACCTGCGCGGCCTCCAGCATCTCTCGGGGTAAGGACGCGAAGAAGTTACGCAGCAGATAGATGGCCAGGGGGAGCCCGTACGCTGTGTGCGCCAGCCAGATGCCAAGAAACGTGCCGGTCAGGCCCAGAGCCGACAGGAGACGAAGCACGGGGATCAGGGTCGTCTGGAGGGGCACAACCAGCAGCCCGACGACTCCGAGAAAGAGGGCCGTCCTTCCTGGGAAATCCATCCACGCCAGGGCATAGGCAGCGAAAGCAGCAACCAGGATCGGGATCAACGTGGCAGGGACCGCGATAACCAGGCTGTTGAGAAAGCTCTGGGCCATGTTGTTCGTCGTCAGCACGCGCTCGTAGTTCTCGAGAGTAAATGTGAAGGGCAGCTGCAAGGCTGCCCACCATCCGGTCTGAGCGACCAGCGCTGGCGGGCGAAAAGAACTGACCAGCAGCCCCACCGTGGGCAGCATCCAGACCCCGGCGATCACGAGGACGGCGACGTGCACCGGGGCGCGCTGCAGCAGTGACGCAACGTTGACCCGGGGGGCCGGGGCCCGACGCATGCTGCCAACCCGCTCGGCCATCACCGTCCCTCCTCTTGCTGCCGGAAGCGCCGGATGTTGATCAGCATGATTGGCACGACTGCCGCCAGCAACATCACCGCGAGGGCAGCGGCTCGCCCGAAGTCGCGCACGTTGAACATCTCCTTGTACATGCGATTGGCGATGACCTCAGTTTCGAAGTTCCCGTTGGTCATGACGTACACGATATCGAAGGCCTTGAGCGCGAAGATGACCATCGTCGTGGAGACAACGCCGAGCGTTGGCGCGATCAGCGGCAGCGTGACGTGGCGAAACACCTGGAGCTCGCTCGCCCCGTCCACCCGAGCAGCATCGAGCAGCTCCGCGGGGACGCCCTTGATCGCGGCGGAGAGGACGACCATACAGAATCCGGTCCAGGTCCACGCCGCGGCCGCGATGAGCGCGAGGTTGTTGAAGGGCGGGTTATTGACGAGCCACGCCTGAGGCTCGAAGCCAGGAATGAGGGCCATGAGAGCCGCGTTGAGCGTCCCGGTCTGGGGCAGGACGGGCGGGCGAAAGTCGTACATGAATTTCCAGATGACACCGGCAGCCACAAACGAGATGGCCATTGGCAGGAAGATGACGGCCTTGATGACGCTCTCGTACCGGACCCGGTCCGCCAGCGCCGCGACGATCAAACCCGTGCCAACGGTGAGGGTGGTGAACACAACCACCCATATGAGGTTGTTGCGCACAGCTACCAGCATTGTCTGGTCGGTAAAGACGAACTGGTAGTTCGCAAGGCCGACTGGCCGGGTGGAGTTTGCGCTCTGGAACGAGAGGTACAGGGTCTGGATCGTCGGATAGACGAGGAACGCGAGCAGAAGCACCAGGGTGGGTGCCAGCCAGAGCCACGGGCGAACGAGGGGTTGATGGCGATTGGGAAAGAGCCCGACCAGCCGTTCTGCGGCGATGGCATAGGCGGCGGCGGCAAGGGAGGCCGCCATGACTACACCGATAGCGAGAAAAGCCCGGTCCATTCGGCCCCTCCGATCGGTCGAGTCGACCGCAGCCCGGGGTCCTGGCCGTCGAGGATCAGCGATTCCGGTAAGCGTCCGCCTGGACCTGGTCGAGATTTCCCAGGATGCTGGCCAGATTGTTCGGGTTGTTCACGTAGTCCAGCGTCGCTCGCCAGAAGGCGCTATTCATCGCCTCCGGCAGCAAGTCTGAGGCATCGAAGCGCACGATTTTCGCGCCGGTGAGCGTCTCTGCCATTTTTCTCGACAGGTCATCCGGATAGCTTGATAGTGGGATTTTCTTGTTGGGCGACAGGGCGCCGCCCCGTCTGACCCAGATCTCCTGGGCCTCGGGAGACGTGAGATAGCGCATCAATTCACGGGCCTGCGGCGTGTCCTTGAACATGCCGAACAGGTCCCCGGCCGCCTCCACCGCTTCACCGTACTTCGCGTCGATCTGAGGAAAGCTGAAGAAGCTGAAGTCCTCTCCCGCCTTCAGACCCGGGTTTGCCTTGGTGAAGAACTCGGTGATGAAGCTCCCCTGGTGATGCAGGTAGCACCGCGGTGGCGTGGTGAACAGCGGATTGCCGGCATCGCCGAAGGCCGTCGCCAGTGTTCCCTGGCGGCCCCCGAGCACCATGCGCTCGTTCGCCACGATCTGCCCCCAGGTTTCCCACGCCGTCCTGATCTCGGGCGAGGTCCACTTGATCTTGCCCTGGTGCCACTGGTCGTAGACGTCAGGACCTGATTGGCGCAATACGATGTTCTCCAGCCAGTCCGTCGCCGGCCAGCCGCTCGCTGCTCCACTCTCCAGACCAATGCACCAAGGGGTGGTTCCCCCCTCGGCGATTCGCCGCGAGAGGGTCATCAGCTCCTCCCAGTTCCTGGGGACCTGGTAGCCTGCCCTGTTGAACTCCTTCGGGCTGTACCAGACGAGGCCCTTTAGCGCGGACTTGGTGAAGATGCCGACCTGCTTGCCGTCAACCTGGCCCAATTTCAGCCAGTCCTCCGCGTATTCGGCCACCATCGCATTGCGATCCAGCACGCCAGAAAGGTCCACCAGGCGACCCCCGCGCGCCAGCTCGATCATCTGCCCCGGGCCTGGGAGGCCGGCCACGTCGGGTGGGTTCCCACCCTGAACCCGTGCCGTCAGCACAGCGTTCAGGTCCCTGGTGGCCTCGTATTGGACCCTGATCCCAGTCCGTTCCTCGAACGGCTTGACCATGGCCAGGAAGCTGGCCTGCTCGTCACCACTCCACACGGCAAGCACGTTCACGGTGCCGCCCACTTGTTGAAGGGGCTGCCGCTGCGCGGGCGGAGCGCACCCGGCCAACACGAGCGCCAGCACTACAACCAGTGCGATCGGGCCAGAGAAGCGAAACAACATTGTCGGGGCCTCCCTCCAGATCAGAATCCGGTGCGAGTCCACCTCAGCTTCATCGTTCGGGTCGCGGCCCGGCCAGGGCAGCGGCCGCGGGCTGAGCGGGGAGATGGATATCTGCGCGTGGCTGGTTCGTGAGCGATGCTTCGGACACGGGGTCGAACAGATGGATGCGGTCGGCGGGTATTGCCACGTCGATCACGTCGCCAACCCCGGGGGCACCGCGGGCGTCGAACCGGGCGACAAGCTCCGGGCCCTCGGTCTGGAGGTGGACATACACCTCCGAGCCCAGGGGTTCTACCACGCTCACTCGAGCCCGAGCTGACGCTGCGCCCTCGGCAGACGAGTGGCGTCCGTCTCCGATGTGCTCGGGCCGGATACCGACGAGCACCTCCCCTCCCATCAGGTGCTGCGCCTGTGCGCCGATTGCCCCTGCCAGCGGGGCTCGGAGACCGTCGGCGCGGACCCAGGCCTGACCGTGGGCGTCGCGGCCAAGCTGCGCCGGAAAGAAGTTCATGGCCGGGCTCCCGATGAACCCCGCTACGAACACGTTGACCGGGCGGTCGTAGAGCTCCTGGGGCAGGTCTACCTGTTGCAGGACTCCCTCGCGGAGAACGGCGATCCGCTGCCCCATGGTCATGGCCTCGACCTGATCGTGGGTGACGTAGATCGTCGTGGTTCCCAGGCGCCGATGCAGCCGGACCAGCTCGGTTCGCGTCTGGACCCGCAGCTTCGCGTCGAGGTTCGAGAGCGGCTCGTCCATGAGGAAGACCTGTGGCTCGCGCACGATGGCCCGACCCAGCGCCACCCGCTGGCGCTGGCCGCCCGAGAGCTGAGCCGGCTTGCGGCGTAACAGGTCGCCGATGCCCAGCATATCTGCCGCCTGGCCAACGCGGCGCGCAACGTCGCCTCCTGGGGTCTTGTGGAGCCTCAGTCCGAACGCGAGGTTGTCGTACACAGACATGTGGGGATACAGGGCATAGCTTTGAAAGACCATGGCTACATCGCGGTCCTTCGGCGGCACGTCGTTCACGCGCCGATCCCCGATATAGAGGTCGCCCGACGTGATCTCCTCGAGGCCTGCGACCAGGCGGAGGGCTGTCGTCTTGCCGCAGCCGGAAGGTCCGACGAGCACAAGGAACTCGCCATCGGAAACCTGGAGCGACAGGTCCGCCACCGCTGTGACCCCGCCGCGGTACTCTTTGCTGATCCGATTACAGGTGACGCTAGCCGTAGCGCGCCCCCGTTTCTTTAGACACGCGGAACCACACGACGTTTCTACCAGGCATCGTACTCCGCCGGCTAAGATTAAGGCACGGACCCAGGGCATTCGCGAGAGCTCGATAAGGAGGCCATCATGTCGGTCGAAGATGTGGCGGGAATAGACGAGCAGGGCATCAGGGCGTGGGATCAGCACGACGTCGAGGGCTTTGTTGCCCTTTTCGACGACAGCGCTGAGTGGGTGGATCTCGCTCTCCCCGAGCCGATGCGCGGGAGCCCTGCTACTCGAATTTCAACGGAAGCGGGCGACCGATACGGCATGGCTAGGGAAGCTCGATGAGGGAGCGCTTCGGAGGATGGGCCAACCATTAGCATTGTCGGAGCGGTGAGCGCCGATGAATTGCTTTTCAATGCGGCGAACCACGATTGCCTCCACCTGCGTCAACTGTTCCGAATGCTTCAAACGCATTTCGAGCCGATGCGCGGTGGCATGCGTACGTTCTGACCACCAGCACATGCCCGAAGGCCGAGCCGAACCGCTTGCATTCGACTACGACTCCAGCCCGGAACGGTTTCGTACCGGGCGAAGCGTTGCTGAACAATACGGGCTCGCCGGTGACGTCCACGAGCCAATAGCTGATCGGTTTCTCCATAAGGGCGTGCGCCTCGCGCTCGACATTGGTTGCGGCGATGGCCGCCTACTCCGAGCGCTTCACTCAGGCGGCGTTCGCGTTGTCGGCATTGACCGCTCTCGAGGGCTCCTGTCCGATGCGCCGAGACCGGTAGCTGTAGTGCAAGGGGCCTTTCGTGATTACGAAGCGCGGCGCAATTGTGTACGGGAGACGGCAAGGTTAAGGCTGGGTTCTTAATTGATGCAGGAAGGTGATGCCCAAAGCCTCGGTTGGTATCTCGACGAATTGGTGCATGTTGGTCCGGAGCACCTCGATGCCGGGTACGTGGCGGGCTACGACCGAAAGGCCGGAACGAACTGGGCCGGCGAGCTAGCCGTTCTACGTGAACTCGGCTTGAACGCGGAATGGTCGCTTGTGGATCTTGGCGCCGGCACAGGAGGGCTCTCTCTGGCCGTCGCGCCATTTTGCCGTCGAGTCGTGGCAGTAGACGTATCGCCTGCCATGCTGAGCAGCTTGCGCACCGAAACCGAACGGCGGGGGCTGCGCAATGTCGAGTGCGTGGAAGCCGGCTTCCTCACCTACCAGCATACTGGGGAGCCGGCGGACTTCGTGTATTCGCGGCACGCCCTGCATCAGCTCCCTGACTTCTGGAAGGCAGTGGCGCTGGCGCGAATGCACGCGATCTTGAAACCCGGCGGCGTGCTCCGCCTCCGTGACTTGGTCTTCTCGTTTGATTTAAGCGAGACCCACCGTGCTATCGATGCATGGCTTTCAGGCGCGCGCAACCGGCCCGAAGACGGATGGACGCGGCCCGAACTCGAAACACACCTGCGCGAGGAATACAGCACGTTCAATTGGCTCGTAGAGCCGATGCTGGAGCGGGCCGGCTTCGAAATACGCCGGGCCGCTTATGACCCTTCGGGGATCTACGCGGCATACGTGTGCGTTTCGCGTTGACGCCGGCCCACTAGAATCGGCGCTATCCAAACATCGTGCCTCGCGGTTGGGGAGCCACCGCTGAGGGGCCGGAGTCGCTCGATGATGAACGGCGCGTGACCAGCGGCTCCGACGCAGCTCCAGATGGGCTTTTGTTGTTGGCGAACTGGATGACGGCCCGCCCGATCTCCGTGTTTGTGGATGAGGTCGGCGTGCTCGAGGCCTTCAGCCAGTGAGCTGTTGCATCAGGCCCGCGACGTCCACCACGTCCCAATGTTCGACGATACGGCCGTCCGCAATCCGGTAGAAGTCCATCCCACGGCAGCTGACCGCCCGGCCCGTCGGCGAGATCGCGGAACGCCTCCTCCAACAGATCATCCTGCCACCGGGTCACCATCGGATCGCCATTCACCTCTAACCCTCATGCGTGAGTACTGATCGAGAGTCAATCTACGCGCGTATGCCACCCGCCGAACTCCAAATGCCCTCACACTTCAGTCAGCATCTCACCTGTGTCCTCGGTTTCCGCTCGTTTAACGCCCCCCTCGGCTGGCGCAGAAAACTCGGGGGCCCCCGTTCAGGGTGGCCGGTTGGATTTACGGGCGCGCAAACGTTTAGGATACCCAGCCGGGTGCAATGTGGCGCTCGCCAGGCGAGCTACAGCGGACCGGTACCCCGCGCGGCTGAGACTAAATCTCACTCGAGGAGGAGAAGTATGCGTAGACTCGCAGTGCTCACTGGGATGTTCCTGGCGACCATCGGGCTGCTCGCAGTCGCAATCATCGCGTCCGCCGCACCATCCGAGCAGCAGCCTCCCGGCCCCGTGCTCCGGCTCAACGCGGGGGAGGGTGACCGCATCGTGTCGATGAACGGCTTCAACCTCCCCAACGTCCGGGTGGCGCAGGGCACGACGGTGGTATGGACCGTTGCCTCCGACGAGGAGCACACCATCACCTTCCTGGCTGGCCGGCCGTTGGCGCAACTGCAACTTGTCCTGCCGCAGCCGGAGGATCCGGTCGGCCGCCCACCGATGTTCGATCCCGAGGTCTTCTTCCCGACGCCCGCCGTCGGCCCTTGGGACGGCAGGTCCTACATCAACTCCTCGCCGATCGGCAAGGGCCAGCAGTTCGCTCTGACGTTTTCCGCGCTGGGGCGCCACGAATACGTTTGCCTTTTCCACCCGTTCGAGATGACGGGAAGCGTGGAGGTGGTGGCGCCGGGGGGGACGGGGATCACGACGCAGGCTGAGGTGGACACATCGATCGCGACGCATACGCCCACGGTCCACCAGCCGCAGGTCGACCAGATCTTCGCGACCCGGAATACGGCGGACATGATTGCGGGGCCGGAAGGTACCACGATCTGGAGTATCCGGGCAGGGACGGACTGGCGCAAAGGACATCTCGACATCAACGGCTTCCTGCCCGATAGCCTCTCCATCTGGCAGGGCGACACAGTAGGGTGGTACGTGGACCACGCGATCCCCCATACGGTGACATTCCCGGTGCCTGGCGCGGCGCCGCCAGAGTTCGTGCTCATTCAACTCCCTGACGGTACCATCTTGTCGCCGGCCGATGCGGGGCCTCCGCCGCCTCCGCCGACGGGCCCGCCGGACCCCGCGCTGATGCCTCGCCTCGTGGTTGGCCCTGGCGGCGTCCAAGTACGCCCGAGCCCCTTCTACGACGGCGTGAGCCTCTACAACTCCGGGCTGATCGGCGAACATCCGCTGGCGCCACCCCTCCCGAAGACCTGGGCGCTCACCTTCGACACGCCCGGCGAGTACGAATACCTGTGCCTGCTCCATAGCTCGGTCGGCATGACGGGGAAGATCATCGTGCGGCCACGACCTGCCTGATTCAAGCCGCGGTGCGAGAGGGGGGCACTCCGTCGCCGGAGTTCCCCCCTCTTCGTGCCGGTGCCCTGCGTTAGAATGACTCCGCCATGGATGCCGTTACGGTTCGTCGTGTACTCTCGCCAACGTCTCGTCAAAGTGCGCCCCTCCGCGCCACCCGGTCCGCGCTACTGGGACCATTACGCTGGATCTTTGTCTTCGCCACGGCGTTCTTTCTTGCCATCGAGGCCATCGCGCTCACCGAGATGGCGAACAGCCAGACTCCGACTGGCGAGACCCGCCGTTTCACCCTCTGGGTGCGCGACGCCAGCTTGCCGATGCCCGATGGCTCACAGATGTACGTTTGGGGCTTCACGGACGATCCCAATGGCCCGGCGAAAATCCCGGGTCCGCCCATCGTCGTCAACGAGGGGGACCAGGTTGAAGTCACGCTCATCAACGATCGCGACCCGACCGCAAACGCCCTGGTGCCAGACGGCGAGGGGCACACGATCCATCTCCACGGCCTGGACACGGCCATGGAGCACGACGGCGTCCCGGAGACGTACGCGCCAGGCCTCGTCCGCCAAGGAGGCTCGTACACCTACAGTTTCCGGGCGACCCACGCCGGAACCTACTTCTACCACTGCCACCAGAACAACGTAGAGCACCAGCAGATGGGCATGTACGGAGCCCTGGTGGTCAAGGCGGCCGGCGGGGCACGCACGGCCTACACGGGCGGACCCGCCTTCGATCGCGAGCACACGATCGTCCTGGCCGAGATGGGCCGAGAGGGCCACGACCAGGCGCGCCGGGCGATACAGGAGGGCGCGGAGCCCTACAACTGGCTCCGCTACGTGCCGAGTCACTTCTTCATCAACGATCGCGCCTCCACGGACGCCTCCGCGGTAACGACGAGCGTGGCGGCGAGCGTGGGCGAGCAAGTGCTCGTGCGGGCGCTTAACGCGGGATACGTCGCCCACGCGCTCACCACGGGCGAGCGTCGCTTCCGGGTGGTGGCGACGGACGGACGCGCGTGGCCCGCCGGCCCCACTACGAACGCCATCTGGCTCGGCCCCGGCGAGAAGTACGACCTGCTCTTTGTGGGCGACGGTTCTGGCTCCATCGAAATCCGGGACCGGGTGGACGCCGCCTACGTAGGGCCCGCTGCTGGCGCCGAGGCCCTCGGAGCGGCTGAGGCTGCCGCGCCTTCTGGGCGGACCAGAGCGTTTACGTTCTACGTCCGAGCCGGGCAGCTGACCATGCCCGACGGCACACAGGTGTACGTCCACGGGGTGACCGACGATCCCACCGGCGGGGCACGCGTTCCTGGCCCGCCCATCGTCGCCATCGAGGGCGACCGCATCGAGATCACACTGGTCAACGACAACGCGCCCGGTGGGGGTGGGCACGCGCTGCGCATCGCGGGTCTGGATGGGGAGGTGGAGGGCCCACCGATCGTCGCCCCTGGCCAATCCGGCATCTACAGCTTCTTCGCCGCTCGCGCGGGCAGCTACTTCTACACGGACACCAGCCTTGAGCACCAGCGCATGGGCATGTACGGCGCCGTGGTGGTGGGGCTGGCGACTGGCGAGAAAGCGTCGTACCGGGGCGGGCCTTCGTTCCAACGCGATTACACCATGGTCCTGAGCGAGATCGACTCGGCTGGGAACGAGCAGACCCGCCGAGCGGCGCGCGAGGGCGCACCGCCGTATGCGTGGGAGCGCTTCTCGCCGAACTATTTCCTGATCAACGGCATGGCCTATCCCGACACCGCGGGCGATGCCTCCACCATGGTGGAGGCGAGCCCCGGGGAGCAGGTCTTGATCAGGGCGCTCAATGCGGGGTCGGTCCCGCACGCGATGCATCTCCACGGCTACCACTTCGTGGCCATGGCGCGCGCGGGACGGCCGTGGCAAGACTCACCCACCAAGGACACCATCCTCATCGCGCCGGGCGAGAGCTACGACTTGCTGTTCACCGCCGACCAGACCGGCACCTTTCCTTTCCACGACCACTTCGAGATCGCCAATACCAACAACGGTGTCTGGCTCGGGGGCATGCACACGATGGTGGCGACGGGTGTGGCACACACACCCACAAGCGCGGGTGCCGCGCGGCCACCGGACGGACCGCAGGTGCTAGTGAGAGACAATTTCTACACACCCAACCAACTGACGGTCCCTCTGGGAACGACGGTGACGTGGCTGCACGAGGGGCGGGTGGAGCACACCGTTTCCAGCCTGCTGGGCTACTTCGACTCGGGCGTGCTGCGAGGGGGCAATACGTTCAGCTACACGTTCGGCAGCCCTGGCAGCTACGACTACTTCTGCCGCTTCCATATCAGCAACCGCGGCAAGGTGCTGGTGCAGTGAAAATTTAGAGTGGAGCGACTTACCACCGCGCGGTCCCGTCGCGGGTGGTGTACTACTTCGCTGAACCCACGGCACGAGGCGGATTGCTCATGCAACTCGGGCCGATGCCAGGAAGCTAGCTACGGGGATTCGCCGCGCTCGCTTCGCCTCGACGCTGTCTCGCGCGATCTGAACGATGATCCGATTCGGCTTCTCGATGCCCTCCTCTGTTATTGGGGCGGCATCCTATCATGCAAAGCAGGCGCAGCCTGACGGCCATCACGGCCATCCGCGCCGACTGCCACGTCAGGATGGAGGATCGCCAGCTCCTCGGGGTCGAACGCCCGGGGCTTCGAGAAAGCGCCGATCAGCCGTTTTACCGCGCCCTCCAGGTCGTCGAAGATGGTGTACATCGCGGGGATGAACACGAGGGTCAAGAGCGTGGAGGTGGTCAGGCCGCCGATGAGCACGACCGCGGCGGACTTGAGCAGCTCCGACCCCTCCTCAATGCCGAGGGCGAGCGGGGCGAGCGCGACGACGACCGACATGGTGGTCATGACGATCGGCCGCAGCCGGGTCGGCCCGGCCTCCACCAGGGCCTCGGTGCGGGTCCTGCCTCGCCTCCGCAGGGTGTCCGTGTAGTCGACGAGCAGGATGGCGTTCTTCCCCACGAGCCCCATGAGCAGCGTGAACCCGAGAAGGGCGAACAGGGTGAACGGCGTGATCGTGAGCGCCATCGCGCCGAGCGAGCCGACGACCGCCAGGGGCAGCGACATGAGGACGGACAGGGGCAGGGTGAGGGAGCGGAACAGCATGACCATGAGGAGGTACATCAGCACCAGTCCGGCGGCCATCGCTCGGAAGATAAAACCGAAGCTCTGGCCACCCTGTTGGGCCTGTCCTCCATAGGTGACCGAGTAGCCCGACGGCCTCGGGATGCCAGCTACCTCAGTTTCGATCTCGCGCTGGATGTCTCCGACGAGCCTGCCGCCCGCCGAGGCGTTCACGATCACCGACCGTTCGCGGTCCACGTGCCGGATTTGGGTGGGGGCTGTGCCGGTGGTCACCTGCCCGAGCTGGCCGAGGAGCACGATTCTTTCCTCGTTAGTGAGCAATGGCAGGCTCGTCAGATTCTCCGGCCGGGCCCGGAACGTATCGTCGGCGATCACCCGAATGTCGACGTCGTTCTGGCCCGGGCGGCGATACTTCGAGACGACCGTCCCGCTCACGGCCGTCCGCAACGCGGATGCTGCCTGCTGAGCGCTGACGCCGAGATCGGCCGCGCGCGGGCGATCTACGGTTACCAGGTACTCGCGCTGCACCTTCTCGTTGTCGTTGTTCACGTCGACCGCGCCCGGAACGGCCTTGACGGTGGCAGTGACCTGGTCGACCAGAGGGTTGAGCACCTCCGGGTTGGGCCCGCGAACGGCGATCTGGATGGCCTGCTGGCCGAAGCCGCCAAATCCGAACGGGTTGGGGAGGGCGATGCGGAGTGTTGCGTTGGGGATGTCCGACGCGAGATGCTGGCGGAGCTCATCCGCGATCTCCGCCGAGGTGCGGTGGCGTTCCGCGTGCGGCACGAGCAGCACGAAGATGCGCGACGTGTCGCCGCTGGTGGCGCCGAAAAACGCCTGATTCGCGCCGCCGGTATTCGAGTACACCAGGCTCAGTTCCGGGTAGCCACGGAGCCGGGCCTCCAGCTGTTCCACCACCGCGTCGGTTGTCTCGATCGAAGTGGCCGGTGGCATGACGAGCGTGATGTCGATCTCGCTCTGGTCGCCGCTGGGAAAGAGGTCGAAGCCAATCCGTCCGGTGCCGAGCAGGGCAATGCCGAAGATGAAGCTGCCGAAGCCGATGAGGATCACGACCCAGCGCATGGCGACGATCCTGAGGATGCGGCCGCTCAGCACCCGGGTGAGGAGGCGCTGGTAGCCGCGACTCACGCGATCGAAGCCCGCGTCCCATCGCCGGCCAAACCGATCGAACAGCCCGCTGCCCTGTTTCAGGGCGTGCTCCAGGCGCAGATATCGGCTGCCGAGCAGAGGGGTCAAGGTGAAGGACACGAGCAAGGACGTGAGCGTCGCCGAGGTGATGACCAGGGCAAAGGGACGGACGAACTCGCCGCTGAGGTCGGAGATGAGGCTGATCGGCAGGTACACGACGACGTCCACCATGGTGATGGTGATGGCCGCAAGGCCGATCTCGTTGCGGCCGTTCAGGGCAGCCAGCACCGGCAGCTCGCCGAGCCCAAGGTGCCGATAGATGTTCTCCAGCACGACGATGCTGTCGTCCACCAGGATGCCGACGGATAGGGTGAGCGCGAGCATCGAAATCAGATTCAGGTTCAGGCCGAGCAGGCCCATGAGCCCGAAGGTCGTGAAGATGGACGTTGGGATCGCGATGAGGACAATGAGCGTACTCCGCCACGTGTGGAGGAACAGCAGCAGAATGAGGCCGGTGAAAAGCACGGCCTCGGCCAGGGTCTTCCGAATCGTGTTGAACGACTGCTGGGTGTAGGTGGCCGCGTCGGACACCACGTACATTTGCATGCGCGGGGGGAGGCTGGGCTCTAACTCGGCCATCGCCTCGCGGATCAGTCGCGAGACCTCGAGGGTATTCGCGCTGGCGAGCTTGGCGACCGTCAACGTGACCGCTGGCACGCCGTTCACACGGTTGATGGTCTGCACTCTCTTCGACGCGTCGACAACTGTCGCGACGTCCTTGACGAAGATCGGGCTCGTGCCCCGGTGCGCCACGATGATCTCGCCCAGCTGGGACGGCTCTCGGACGAGGCCGCCGAGCCGCACGTTGACGTCCGCGGTGCCGGCCGCGAGTACGCCGGCGGGGAACTCCACGTGCTCGCTCTGGAGCGCTTGCTGAATCGAGTTCAAGCCCAGGCCGCGGCCCTGCAGCTTGTAGAGGTCGACTTTCACCTGGATCTCGCGCGTCGGGCCACCGAGCAACTGGACTGACCCGACGCCGTCGATCAGCTCGAAGCGTTTCTGCAGGATATCCTCTGCGACCTGCTGGAGCCGATCGAGCGGCTGCGGGCCCGATAGCCCGACCGTGATTACAGGGAATGCGCTGGTCTCGAAGCGGGTGATCGCGGGTGCTTCGGCTTCAGGTGGCAGCTTGCTGCGCACGGCATTGACGACGCGCTCGGCGTCGACGGGGATCAGGGTGGCGTTGGCGGCGCTTGTGAACTGCACCTGGACGAGGGAGACGCCTTCTGCCGACGTGGACACCATCTGCTGGATGTTCGGGAGGGCGAAGATCGCGTCCTCGATGGGTTTCGTGACCTGCGTTTCGACCGTGCCCGGATCTGCCCCCGGCACGCTCGTGATGATCGTGACGCCGGGGAAGCTGATGTTGGGGAAGATGCCGACGCCCATCGCGAGGTAGGAGTAGAGGCCGAAGCAGACGAGCGACAGGGTCAGCACGCCGACGAGGAGTGGATTGCGGAGTGAGAAGAGAGTGAGCCGCACAGTATCCGTCAGGGAGAAATCGTAGATATTATGACATCTGCCCGTTCGCACACGTGCCGAAGACGGTGGTCAGCGAGCTTTCCTCGTCGGCTGTGGGCAGGAGGCGCAGCTTGTCGTTAGGGCTCCACGATCACTGGCTGACCGTGGTCGAGAGCCAGGGCTATGTGGTGGATGAGCGCCAGCTCATCTCCGCCTGGGCCCCGACGCGACGCAAAGGCAAATGCTCCGCGACCGAACTGTCCCATCGCCTGCTGCGCGACCTTGACCTGATCCGGTCCGGTTATGACTCGGCCGTCGTCGGCTATAGCGACAAACTCGCCCTGGTGCTCAGCCTGAGCAACGACCGAACCGCTCGTAGAGCAGGTCGTCCTTCTCTCCACGCTGACTAAGCCATTGCTCCGATTGTGCGGCGTTCATGCTCCTGTTAACCCCTACGCCGAGTCTCTGAACGATGATCGCACCGCCGCAGCCTCTGTCGATACTGCAAGTAATTCACTTACGACCCCTGCAAGAGGTCAGACTTGAGGGGACAAAGACAGCGGACCATGCACTGAAGCATTGACCCCGCACACTTGACACTGAGTGCCCTTCTCGGCCATGCTGCCACCGTCACGGCCAGATCGGTAGCAGAAAGAAGGGAGCAGACATGCAGCGAGCGATCCTTCTCTGCGGCACCACGTCCTTTATCATGGCGTTTCTCGGCGGCGTCCTCGCGTTCAGTCTGGTAGCCCCATCCTCGGCAACGGCCCAATCCAGTCAGGTGCAAGACGTGCGGGCGTCCTCTTTCACCCTCGTGCGTGCGGACGGCACGGTCATCGGCCGGCTGGGACCCAACCCCCGAGGGGGCGGCAGGCTGACCCTAGCCGATTCGAGCGGCACCCGGCGCGCGGACTACGACCCTACGAGAATCGTTACGTATGGCGCCAACGGGGCGGTAAACTTCCGGGCGGGTCGTTGTTCAGATCCCTGCCCGGGGGGCCTCCCTCCCTTCAATGGGGTGGAGTTCGGTCCGGGCGGGTCGATCGGCATGCTCCCGTCTTCAGGCGAAGCGGTGGATAGCGAATAACCAGCAATCATCAATCATCTGACGTCCCATTCATGGGCGTTCCATGCCTGAGTCGTACCTCCGCGGGGGCGTGCTGTCACCCACTGGAGCGGCGTGGCGATAGCCGTCGGCTCGATGTCGCAGACGAGTCCGAGCACGATCACCTCGTCGGTAATCTTGTGGATCATCTGGCCGGCGAGCTGCAGCCTCTCTCGCCTCGGGATCGTTGTCTGCCATTGCTCGACCATGGCATCGAACTCCTGGCTCATGTAGCCCGCCGAATTGCTGCCCGAGTAGCCGCGGTCGGCCCGCCGGGTCTCTGAGCTAAGCGAAGGGCCGCCGTCCACGGGACGCCGTGCCGCGGCCGGTAGGACCACCGCCGTTGGTTTGCCCCTCAAACCTCGCGCCAAACAAGCGCGTCACAGAACTCGGTCAGATGTCGCACATTTGTTGTCGCAACTACTGCATCATCGAAGTGCGTACGCACCCAGTCCCATTGCGCGCACAGGATCATGTCGCCATCGAGCGCCTCGTCGCGGGCGGTTGGTCGGCCCCGCTGCCTCGCGAGCGCCCACATCTCAGCCGCCCGAAGCATAATCGACGTTACGATAGGGACGTAGATCAGCGTCGCCTTGAGCGTATCTAGGCGCCGGAGACTCTCTGTCCTCCCACCGCGCAGCAATTCCCGTCGAATCTCGTAGTCGGCAATCTCGGGGATGGCAAAGTCGTGACCCTGGGAGAGTCGGCTCTCGAGCCACAAGTTACAGGCAATGGTCTCAGGGGAACTCGCAGTCGGGTTGCACAGCATGCCCAACGGCCCGGAATCAAGAATGACTAGCACGAACGCCTAACTGAACAGCCGCCGATCGGATAGGCGGTCCTCATCCAGCGCGTTCCTGAGAAAATCCCACGACTCGGCGTGCTCGGGATCATCGGCCTTCGCGCGCCATTCGGCAACCAAGTGGATCGCCCGAGCGCGCTGCTGAGCAGTCAGCCGCCCGGGCGACACGGGCGCGTCATCGACTGCTTGCGGTCTAAGTCCCGCGGGAACGGCGACCGGTTCGCCGGCCGCTGCTGAACGGTGAGATCCCCCGGCGGTAGCCACAAAATCGTCGAGTGCCCCCTCGTCGACCCTGTAGGATCGTCCGATCCGGGCGGCCCGGATGGTACCGGCTCGAATGTGTCGATAGACTGTCTCCCGGTCAACGCGAAGCCGTGCAGCCACTTCCGCAGGCGTCAGCATCCGCGCCACTTCTGCCTCTCTCCACAATACACGATTCTTGTCCATTCTAATCGACTTCGGCCACATTGCCCAGGGCTCGGTGAGGCCGTCGTGGACGAGGTCCGCGAGCACGTCGGAGCCCGCCGCGTTCGCGGGACTGAGCGCGCTGTACGGGACTGAGCGCGCTGTGGATGAAGGGCGGGTCGCTGAGTATGGCGGCGTGGATCCTCGACGGCGGCGGCAAAGTGGTGGTCGAGTTTGACAACACGGCGATCGGCTCGCCGCGAGGCAATGTCTTCAAGGAGCTCTTGGCTTTCGTGAACCGAACAGACAGCCAGGGACGGGTGTGGGGCGCAGATCAGGCGGTTGACCGCCGTACCGTTCTCCTCATGGCGACGCGATGGGCGGCTGAATACGTCCTGAGGGAAGACGTGTCGACCGTGCCCGGGTCCGCCCCCGGCACGCTCGTGATGATCGTGACGCCGGGGAAGCTGATGTTGGGGAAGATGCCGACGCCCATCGCGAGGTAGGAGTAGAGGCCGAAGCAGACGAGCGACAGGGTCAGCACGCCGACGAGGAGTGGATTGCGGAGTGAGAAGAGAGTGAGCCGCACAGTATCCGTCAGGGAGAAATCGTAGATATTATGACATCTGCCCGTTCGCACACGTGCCGAAGGTTCTGGTCAGTGAGGTTTCCTCGTCGGCCGTGGGCAGGAGCCGCGGCTTGTCGTTAGGGCTCCACGATCACTTGCTGACCGTGGTCGAAAGCCAGGCCTATGTGGTGGATGAGCGCCAGCTCATCTCCGCCTGGCCCCCAACGCGACGCAATGCGAATGCTCCGCGACCGAACTGTGCCATCGCCTGCTGCGCGACTTTGAACTGATCCGGTCCTGTTATGACTCGGCCGTCATCGGCTATGGCGACAAACTCGCCGTGGTGCTCAGGCTCCAGGGGGCGACCGAACCGCTCATAGAGCAGGTCGTCCTTCTCTCCACGCTGACTAAGCCATTGCTCCAATCGTGCGGCGTTCATGCTCCTGCTAACCCTACGCCGAGTATCGGAACGATTATCGCACCGCTGCAGCCTCTGTCGCCCTCCTCACGGGCGGCCACGCGTAGCCGCCCGCTTCACCCCGCCAGCAGCTCGCGCCAGGAGGCCTCGCTCGAAATGGGCCCGCCCAGGCAGTAGAGGTCGCTGAAGTCGTTGTCGCCGGCCTCCCAGGCGAGCCCGGGCGGTTCCTCGCCCCGCTGGACGGTCGCCACGGCCCTCAGGAGACACTGGCGCATCGCGACGATCTGCTCGTCGCTTCCTCCCAGGTGCTCGCGAGTCCGGTCGGCGATGGGGCCCCCCAGCATGGTCTCTGTCATGGCAGCGTCCTGGGTGTGGTTTCCGAACGGAATGCCGCAGTAGATCGAAGTGCGCTGGAGCGCGCGGTCGATCAGGTACTCGTTGCTCCGGTTAGCGATCTTCCGGTGGTCTGCCGTCAGCTCCTTGCTGTACCGGGCCCGATACTGCCCGTCGGCGGGCTTGTCCAGGTCTACGAGAAGCTCGTACCGGGTGGTGTTGTAGTCGTCGGCGGGGGTGTGATAGATGGCGTGGATCGTGCGGCGCTGGCGCTCTGCGCTGGCCGCCTCCCGGCCCACGTCTCCGCCGATGCAGCCAATGAACGGGTAGACGAAGCAATTCGTACGCACCAGCTTCCTGGCGCCCGTGCGCCGATACGTAACGCCCCGAACGCCCCAGGGAGTGACCTCGATGTCGAAGAGCGGGGCGGTGTCCTCCGGTGGCCGTAGGCCCTCCCCATGCCGGTGGAGGAACGTCGTGTGGAGGTGATCGCACTCGCCCTCGATCCCCTGCAGGTAGTTGTTCTCGTTGCCGAACTTGACCACCTCCACGTGTCCGGCCGGAGCCGTGAACCACAGCGTGTTGGGCAGCAGCGGCATCTTCTCGCTTGGCCCCATGTAGGTCCAGACGATGCCGTTCACGTCGCGGCAGGGGTAGGCGGGGTGCCGAAGCGCGTGCTTCAGCATGCTCTGGGGCTGCTCACATGGCGTGTCGAGGATTCTGCCATCCGCGTCGTACTTCCAGCCGTGGTAGACGCAGCGCAGCCCTCCCTCCTCGTTCCGGCCGTAAACCAGCGAGGCCAGCCGGTGGGAGCAGTGCTCAGCCAGGAGCCCCACGCGCCCCTGGCTGTCGCGGAAGGCGACCAGGTCCTCGCCGAGCAGGCGGACGCGCACGGGGGGACAGTCCGGCTCGGGGACCTCTTCGGAGAGGCAGGCCGGAACCCAGTAGCGCCGGAACAGCTCGCCCATCGGCGTCCCCCGGCCGACGCGACACAGGAGCTCGTTCTCTTCTGTGCTCAGCATCCCAACCTCCTCCTGTCCATCGTCATACTGACTGGCCCCCTGTCATTCTGAGCCGCAGGCGAAGAATCTGAAGTCGGGTATCGTCCCGGGCCACCGGCCAGTACCCGCTTTCAGATCCTTCGCTCCGCTCCTCTCAAAAGTACCGCTCGTCCTGAGCTGTCGAAGGACGAGCCTGGATTGAGCAACCTCCGGCTCATGGTTCGACAGGCTCACCATGAGCGGTTTTCACTCCCTGGCAGCGCCCCGAGAGATCGGGGCAAGGGAAACTCAGGATGATAGGGCTCCTCTTCGTCACAATCCTCAGTCCTCAGTCCTCAGTCCTCAGTCAGCGCACGTCCCACTCGTGGGCGTTCCAGGCCTGCGTCGTTCCTCCACGGGCACGCGCCGTCACCCCCTGCACCGGCGTCGCGATGGCTGTCGGCTCGATGTCGTAGAAGAGCCCGAGCACGACGACCTCGTCCGTGATCCTGCGAATCATCTGGCCGATGACCTGCAGTCGCTCCCGCCGCGGGATCGTCGTCTGCCATTGCTCCACCAGGGCATCGAACTCAGCGCTCACGTATCCGGGCGAGTTGCTTCCCGAGTAGCTGTTGTCGGGCCGCCGCGTCTGCGAGCTGTGGAGGATGCCGAACGCGGTGAGGTCGCTGGCGCCGCGCACCAGCTCAAAGGCGGGGAAGGTCGCGCGGTAGAGCCGGTCCTGGGCTTGCTGGCGAGCGATGATCACCGGCTCCACCCCGACCCCGATGCGCTGCCAGTAGTCCGCCACAGAGAGCATCGCCCTGGGCAGAATGGCGTTCGTCTCGTTGGCTCGAATCTCCATTGAAAGGCGCTGGCCCTGGGCGTCCCGGTAAAGGCCGTCAGCTCCCCTCGCGTACCCGAGCCCCTCGATGAGCTGCATCGCCCGCCTCGCGTCGAATTCGTAGCGGACGATCGCCCGCTGAAGGTCGGCGAACTCGGGATCGGAGGGCTGGACCCAGGCGTGCGAAACCGTGCTCAACCCTGCCTCGAGGGCCTCCACCATCTGCTGCCGATCGATGGCGTGGAGCATCGCCCGGCGAAACGGGACGCTGCTTACGACAGATGGCGATGGGTTGATCAATTGGGGCCAGACGCGGATCTCGTTCGCCGGCGCGTTCTCCACGCGTCCTGCGCCCCATTGCTCGCGAAGCGTGACGGCTTGCTCTAGCGACAGGCCCCGTCCGAGGGTCACCTGGACCGCGTCCGCGAGTAGGCTCGCCACCAGCGTGTTCGCGTCGAGGAAGAACTTCACTACTACCTCGTCGACCCTGGGGCGCCCGAGGACGTACTGGTCGTTAGCGGCGAGCACCACGGAGCTCCCCCTCGCCCATTCGCGCAACCGGTAGGGGCCGAGGCCGACGAATTCGTCGACGAAGTAGGGCAACTGCTCGAAGGCCGCCTTGTTCTCGCCGTACTCCCGCACGAGGAGGTGCCGGGGCAACGGGGAGTCGAACAGCGTGTCGGCCTCGATGTAGGGGCGCTTCCAGCGGACGACCACCGTGGTCGGGTCGACCACGTCGACCGACTCGATGAGCGAGTAGGGGGTCGCCGCGTAGAGGACGGCCAGCTCCCGGTCGCCCAGCACCTGGGCGGTGAAGGCCAGGTCATCAGGGGCGAGGGGCGCGCCATCGTGCCAGCGCACGTCACGCCGGATGCGCCACGTGGTCTCCATGCGCCCGTCATCCAGAACTCTCCACAGGCCGTTGTCGATGCTGGGGACTGCCTCCGCCAGGCGCGGGCGCCGCTCCCCTCGGTTGTCGAGGACCGTGAGGCCGTCGTGTACGAGGTCTTCGATCGCGTCCGACCCCGCCGCGTTCGAGGGACTGAGCGCGTTGTAGATGAAGGGCGGGTCGCTCAGGATGGCGGCGTGGATTCGCTTGAAGGCTCCGGGCGCTTCCGGCGCGCCGGTCCCGGATCCGTCGGGGCCCGGCGGCGCTGTGCATGCGCCCAGCACGACGGCGACGGCGACCCAGGCACCGACGGCCCGCAACGGTCCCATGCACAGCTCCTTCGTGCCAGTATTCAACCACACAACGACGTTGCATTCGTTGAGCGAGGTGACCGTGGCGGGTGTTGACAGCGCCCGATACACATCAGTAGAGTTGTGTTGTGATCCCGCCGTTCGAACCTCAGTCAGGCAACCTCCCGCCGGGGGTGCATGAGGCGACGTGGGAGGAGTTGGCAGCAAAGTATGGGTCGACGCCCCCACCGGCTGGGGCTGCTGGCGGATTGAAAGCAGCGCTGGACGCGCTGCGGATCGCCGGTTGCCGGCGGGCATACGTCAACGGCAGTTTCGTGATGGGGAAAGAGGAGCCGGCCGATTTCGATGGCTGCTGGGAAGTTGAAGGCGTCGATCTGGAGCGGCTGGACTCCGTGCTCAAGATGTTCTCCAATCGACGGGAAGCGCGCAAAAACGCTCGTTTGGCGGTGAATTCTTCCCTGCCGATTGGGGGGCCGATGCGGCTGGCACACACACTTCCTGGAGTTCTTTCAAATGGACCGTGAAACGCTCCGGCGCAAGGGCATCGTCGCCATCGACCTCGGAGAGTTACCGTGATTGCGAACGAGCGGCAGTACCGGATCACGAAATCGGAAGCCGAAAAATTCGAGCAAGCGCTCGCCCGCCTGGACGTTGTCGAGGGTCACCGATCGCCGGAAATGCGCCGGATCATGCGCGATGGCATGCAGAGCCAGCTTGAGGAGCTGCGGGAGCAATTGGCGGGGTATGACGCCCTCCGCACCGGTAGAGTCGCGATCCTGGAGCTCGAAGGGCTCCGAGATCTCCCTGCGGCGCTCATTCGCGCGCGGATCGCCTGCGGGCTCACCCAGAAGCAGTTGGCCCAGCGGCTCGGCCTGAAGGAGCAGCAGGTCCAACGGTACGAGGCGACGCGCTACAGCGGCGTCAGCCTGGAGCGGATCCAACAAGTGGCGGATGCCCTCGGTGTCAAGATTCGCGAACACCTGACGATGCCGTCCGCGGGGCCGCGATCGCCTGGGGGTCGTTAAGAAATAGCTTCCACGGGAGGGTACCCGTCAGTTCTGTTGCGCTGAGGGTGAGCGGCCTGCCCCCTCCCCCCTTGCGGGGGAGGGTTGGGGAGGGGGGTAGCGCCCACAACGCGGATGGCACGGACCTTTCGGGTCCAGAGTTACCGAATCGTGTGGCTACAGAATCGCCTCAGCGCGGAGATGACAGTTACTCGAATCCCGAACTTGCCGAGGGCTGAGTCAACGGAGGTGGTGCAGTTGATGACCTTCGCAGGTCACCCTCGTTGGAGGTACTACCCCCCACCCAACCCTCCCCCGCAAGGGGGGAGGGGGTTAGCCGTCGTGGCAGAGCAGCAGCCGGTCCTTCGCGTCGACGAGTCGGATGCGTGACGTGGGGCGGAGCACTGGCTCGGTCACGCTGGCTCCGACAGGCTGAGCAGCTCGTCCAGGTCGATGGTGACATTCGGCAGCGCGACCGGCTGAACCGCCCCCCCCCGCAGCACCATCTCTGTGTAACTGCCGTCCGGCTGGCGCCGCCAGATCCGTATCCAGCGCTCGTACGGTTGGATGAACCAGATCTCGGCGTCGCCACGGGCCTGGTACGCGGGTAGTTTCTCACGCAAATCGTCGCGACCGGTGGAGGGCGACCAGACCTCCACCACAAGCGGTAGTGGCACAGGGTACGCTTCGAGTATTCCTGGATCGGTGAATAGGCGGGCGGCCACATCTGTCGGTATGACGATCACATCGGGGACGTAGTACTGCGACTCAGACCACCGGAGGCGCCCAGCATCCACCCGGACCTCAAAGTGCTCCACGTCCAATTGCTCCTGCAAGCGGAAGCCCAACCTCCACGCGATGCGATTGTGCTCCCATGTCATCGCGGGCTTGCTCCGCAGCTGACCGCAATACAGCTCCCATTTGCCGTCCGGGTCTTCCAACGCTACCTGTAGATATGTGCCTTCGCTGACAGACATCGTGCTCTCTGTGCGTGATGTGTGGCGCGTAGTCAGGGACTCAGACCGTGATGACCGCCCGGAGCATGGCTCAGCGCGAGAACATTCTACGTCAATACTACGTGTGCGGCGATCAGCGCGCGCCCTGAGAGCTGCCGCCGCGGAATCCACGTGCCGATGGTCCGGAAACCCTGCGTCTGTCCTGGCCACGCTCATGGGGTGACCTCGTCACCAGAGTTCAAAGGTTCTCGGCGAACAGCGCAGTCTCAAAATGATCTGGTCGCACCCTGTCTTTTCAGGTCCCTGCTGCAAATAATGCGCTCTCCAACCCTCATGAGCGCGTTTTAAAAGTCAAGTTCGGAGGCGTCACGACGAACAGACTCAGGGGGCAATATCTCTGGTTGTTGGCGATCCCGCTCCTCATTGGTCTTGGTTTTTCCCAGCGATCATCGGCACAGGAGACTTTGCCTAAAGAGGTGCTGCGGTTCGCCGATGTGATCTTGCTCAACGCAAAGGTCCTCACGGCGGACCAGGACTTCACGATCGCGGAGGCGCTCGCGATCAGGGACGGCAAGATCATGGCCGCGGGGAGCAGCGCGTCCATCTCGAGGATGGCGGATCAGAACACCCGGAGGATCGATCTCGAGGGGAAGACCGTCATTCCGGGCATCATCGATACCCATGAGCACCTTTTCGACTATGCGGTCGACCGCTGGTTCGACGAGATCGAAGAGCTGGAGCCTAACCTTGCGGACTTTCGACTGCGGGTGATCCAGGCGGAGTCTGCCGAGGACTTCCTGGCCAAGCTTGAGGATCTGATGGCGAGCATCGAGCCCGGCAGATGGACCCAGGTACGCGTGACGCCTGTCGATGTCGGACGGGAGGTCTGGGACCGGCTCTCCATCGAGGACATCGACAGGTTCTCCCCCAACAATCCTCTGGTGGTCTGGCCCGCGCGGGGGTGAGGACAAGGCGCTTCTTCAACAGCCAGGTCAGGCAAGCCGCGCAGAGGAGGTTCGGTTACGACGCGTTCGTAGGGCAAGATGGGAACTACCACGGCCGCGGCGCCGCGTCTCATATCCGGAGCATCATGGTCGACGTCATCGTCCAGGAGCCGATGAAGAGCCTCGCGCATGCTTTCCGAAAAGAGATGGAGGTATGGGCTTCAAGGGCGTCACCACGTGGTCTTCGTCCCTGAGCGGCCTCGTGAACTTGAACGTCTACGCACAACTGGATCGGAACGGGGAGATGCCCATGCGCTTTGCCTACTCGTATGGCATGGGGGATACCAATTTCCCGTACTCCGTCGGATTCTACGAGCGCCTGGGAGACGTGGCAGGCCATGGGACGCCACATCTCTGGTCGATCGGGGTATTTCCTGGGATCCACGGCTGTTTGCCACCCGTGCTTTCCCCGCACTTCAAGACGCAGGACGCGGAGCAGGCGGTTGACCGCCGGACCGTGCTCCTCATGGCGACGCGATGGGCGGCTGAGTACGTCCTGAGGGAAGATGTGCTCGGCTCATTGGAGCCCGGGAAATGGGCGGATCTCGTGATCCTGGACAAGGACTACCTGGTTGCTTCAGAGGAGGACTTCGCCAACCTCCAGGTGCTCTTGACCATGGTCGGCGGGAAAATCGTTTACAGCCCGATTTTTGGCGGCTGATGCTCGCTACCGTATCTCCTACGCGTAAGCGAAGCGACCTGATCATGCCTACCGCTGGAAGGGGTGTCCACAACTCTGGACGAGATCTCGGCCGCCATCCACGTGGAGGCCCAGTCGTCAGCTAGAGCTTGCTCGACGGGGCCAGTACCGTGTGACACCGTGCGCTGTCACCCTGAGCGATAGCGAAGGGTCTGAAGGCGGGTAATGGCACGTGGCCGCGGGGCGATACCCGACTTCAGATTCTTCGCCTGCGGGCTCAGAATGACAGGGGCTGGGGGCTCAGAATTGTCCATGCCGCATCACGGCGCGACGAGGGATGAAAATTGGGCGCGCCGGACACGATTTTCAGAACAATGACAGCCATCAACCCGTTCCTAAACGCGGCACTCGCGGTTAGGATAGTGGGGCAGCTTCACGGACATGCTGATGGGGAGGAAGCGATGCAGCAACGTATTCAGCCGGCACGCAGCCCGGTAATCCAGCGGTCGAAACTCATGCTCGAGATCGCCTCCGAGCTGGTGGGATCGCCCGGCTGGGACGATCGACAGGTAACGATCCACTTTCGGGAGCAAGGCGCCCCGACCTGGCGACTGTGCTTCTTCGCCAGCGATGCTCCCAACGCGGTTGACGCTGTGGTGAGCCGTGAGGCCGACTTCGCAATCTGCAACCCGGGGGGCATCCTCGCCATGGCCCTCCACGGAGCAGCCCCGTTCAAGGAGCCGGTGCCCCTGCGCGCCATCACCGTTTTCCCTCAGTTCGACCTCTGGGGCATCGCGGTGGCCAGGAGCACGGGCATCACCTCAATCGCGGCCATCCGCGAGCGGCAATACCCGCTCAGGGTATCGCTCCGGGGACAGCGGGACCACTCGGTCCATCTGGTCACAGACCAGGTGCTCGCGGCCTACGGATTCAGCCTGAGCGACATTGCAGAGTGGGGTGGGGAGCTGCGCTATACGCCGGGTTTGCCGAGCGCTCCGGGGCGGCTGAGCGCCGTGGAGAGCGGCGAGCTCAACGCCGTCATCGACGAGGCGTTCCCCAACTACGCGCCCCGGGCGCTGGAGCTGGGGATGCGCTTCCTCCCCATCGACGAGCCACAGCTGCGACAACTGGAGGCCATCGGCCTGCGCCGCCAGACCGCTACGCGCGATGAGTTTCCCGGGCTCGATGAGGCGGTCGTGACCGTGGACTTCAGCGGGTGGCCGGTCTTCTGCCTCGAGAGCGCGCCGGACGACATGGTCACCGCCTTCTGCGCCGCCCTGGAAGCGCGCAAGGAGCGCATCCCCTGGTACGGGGAAGGCCCGATGGACCTGAAAGTCATGTGCTCGGACACGAAGGTAGCGCCGGTGGCGATTCCGCTCCACCCGGCTGCCGAGCGTTTCTGGCGACAGCAGGGCTACCTTTAGCAGCGACGACGGGAATTGTCATCGATGCGCTAGTGGGTCACTTCTCATGGATATCGCCATTGTGTCGGTTCCGTCGTTCCGTAGGGCGGGGGCTTGTCCCCCGCCGTGGGGCTCTGTGTGCACTCGCCGGGCGGGAGGGGACGAGCCCCTCCCCTACCGGACGAAAAGGCTACGTCCGCAGGAACTGACCCGCTGGGGTAATCCGAAGAGGGCGGCGGCGGGGATTCTATGAGCGCCCCCGACGAACATCCCAGCACCGACGATCTGATGCGTCGCACGCTGGAAGAACGTCAGGATTTCGACCTTGTATTCATCGACGGCGAGCGCTGGGGTTGCCGTCTTGTGGAATACGGCCGCGAGGCGCTGGTCGTGCTGTCGGCGGGGGTCCGGTACCTGGTACCTATTCACTCCATCAAGTACATCGTTCTGGACGAGGACACCGCGCAGCACGTTATCGCCCTCGCCGTCAACGAGGTCCTGTCGTTGCAGGAGTTCCTGGCCGGCCGAGAGGAACGCGCGTCGAGGGGTCCTATCGCCCGACTTCCCGACTCGTAGGCCCCCGTCATTACGTCTGGCGCGTCGCTTCGAGTCGCCTGTCTCCCTGGCCCCGCGCCTTATGACTCCAGGATCCGCTTCAGGTTGCGCAGGTCGCTCGTGATGTTGCGCTTGACGGCCGCGGCGGTGAGTGGCGCAGCCAGCGCCATCAGGCCGCCAGGACCACCCTGAATGCGAATCCTCATCCGCGTGGCATCGCCCACGGATTCGAACTCGTAGGCTACGTCCATCGGAAACGGGCTCTTTATCGAGCGCATCACGAGCCGGCGGTTGGGCTCGTGCTCGGCCACTTCGAGCACGTAATCGACGCGCTTCCCGAGGAACATCGCGACGCGCTCGACGCGCGTCCCCTTCGCGACCGGCCCCGCCGATACCATGTGGGACTGCTTGATGCCGCCGATCCACTCGGTTTCCTTATCAGGATCGGTAGCGTAGCTCGCAACGTCTTCGGTTGAGCGGCGGATGACGGTCTCGGCGACGACGTCAAGAGCCATATGGCACCTCCTGGCACAGATGCGCCCGTGAGCTTAGGATCAAGGTCCACCGCCACCGTGCGGGTGAGCGCTATACCTGGACCTGCGCGAAGATGTCGTCCACGGCGACGCTGAAGCCGGGCAGCACGTCACCGCCGTCCAGGGAGTCGCCGGCCGTGAGGGTGCGCCCCTCCTGGCCGGGCGCCAGCACTGCGATCGTGGCCGCGGCCGGATCGATCACCCAGACCAGGCGCACCCCGTTCATCAGATAGAACTGGACCTTGTCCAGAAAGCGCGCCATGTTCTGGTCCGGGGAGAGAATCTCAATAGCCAGATCGGGTGCCGCGCGCAGGTAGCGCTCACCCGTGAGGCGCTCCTTCGCCACGTACACGACGTCGGGCACGACTGCTCGCTCCCGCCCGGCCGGCCCGAAGATGCAGCGGAACTCCGTCACCGCGCGGCCGAGCCCGGCGCGCGCGAGAAATTGAAACAATAACGCTTGGAGAAAACTCTGGATGGCCGCGTGACTCCAGCCCGGCATTGGCTTCTGGATAACCTCCCCGCAGGCGTACTCCAGTGCGGGCTTGGCGTCCTCCATGTGCAGGAAGTCGTCGAGCGTTACGCTGGACGCTGTGGCCATGTGCATCCCGTCTTTCGCAGGGTATCCAGGCCGGGAGTGTAACATGACCACTCGGGCGGGGCTGTCGGAGCGAGCAACACGCGGCGCGCTAAACCTTGACCTGCGCGAAGATGTCGTCGACGGCGACGCTGAAGCCGGGCAGCACGTCGCCCCCGTCCAGGGTGTCACCGGCGGTGAGCGTGCGACCCTCCTGGCCTGGCGCCAGCACAGCCACTGTCGCGGCGGCCGGGTCGATCACCCAGACCAGGCGCACGCCGTTCAACAGATAGAACTGGATCTCATCGAGTAGGCGCGCCACGTTCTGGTCGGGTGAGAGGATCTCAATAGCCAGATCGGGGGCGGCGCGCAGGTAGCGGTCCCGTGGGAGGCGCTCCTTCGCCAAATAGACGACGTCAGGCACGAATGCGCGTTCCCGACCCGGCGGGCCGAAGATACACCGGAACTCCGGGACCGCGCGGCCTAACCCGCTGTGCGCGAGGAATTGGCCCAGCACCATCTGGAGAAAGCCCTGGATGGCCGCGTGGCTCCAGACCGGCATCGGCTTCTGGGTCACCTCCCCGCAGGCGTACTCCAGCGCCGGCTTGACGTCCTCCTTGCCCAGGAACTCGTCGAGCGTTACTTTGGAGGCAGCCGCCATGCGCGCACCGTCTCTCGCGGGGTATCCATGGCCGGGAGTGTAGCATGGCCGCTCGCCGCGAGGCGCTGGGCTCGGGCGGCCACCGCGCCGACGATGGCCGTCGCAGGGGCGCGGATCCCGACCAGCTCGGCGCGCCGCCCGATGTCGTCCAGCGTGCCGGTCACGACCCGCTGCTGGAGGGTGGTCCCCGCCTCGATCACGGCTGCCGGTGTCGTCGGCGACATGCCGTGCCGCAGCAGCGACGCCGTCACCGCCGCGAGCCGCTCTGCGCCCATCAGAATGACCAGCGTGCCGCCGATGCGGGCGAGGGCGTCCCAATGCACCACGCCGTCATCCTTCGTGGGGTCTTCGTGGGCGGTCACGACCGTAAACGACGAGGAAAGCCCCCGGTGGGTGACCGGGATGCCGGCGCAGGCCGGAGCCGCGATAGCGGACGAGACGCCGGGGATCACCTGCACCGGCACGCCCGCGGCGACGGCGGCTGCGACCTCCTCCCCGCCCCTCCCGAAGACGAACGGGTCTCCACCCTTCAGTCTCACTACGACGGAGCCGGCCAGGGCCTCGGCGCAGAGCAGGCGGTTGATCTCCTCCTGTCGCATCGTGGGCTGGCCGGGCGTTTTGCCCACGTAGACGCGACGCGCCTCCGGCCGCGCCGCGGCCACCAGATCCGGATGGACGAGACGGTCGTAGACGAGCACGTCCGCCGACTCGATAGCGCGAAGGCCGGCCACGGTGATGAGATCGGGGTCGCCGGGGCCAGCCCCCACCAGGATCACACGGCCCGTCATGGGGAAGCTCACTCCCTCGCCCCCTCGCAGGGGGAGAGGGTGGGGGTGAGGGGGCCGTCGCCCTGAGCGATGATTTTCCAGCGAAGCGGGGGCGGGGCCCAAGACCTGCTGGTGCCGATCGTGTCGATCCCGCATGCCTTCTTCGACAGGCTCGCGACGACCGGTCGGCTGCTGGCCGTTTGTGGCCGCCTGCCGAGGCGCCGCCGGCGCGCAGACCGCAACCCCGACAAGGCGCCGCTGTATGCGCACGAGGGCCCCATCGGTTTCGCCCCGACGTAGCTGCGCTAGCAGGCTGTCGTCGTCCAGGAGTTGTTGCCAGGCTTCCGGGGGCACGCGCAGCTTCGCGCGGCGCAGCTCGGCGCGGACCTGTGCCAGCAACTCGACTAGCTCGCCGTACTCTGGGACGACAGCTTCGGCGAGCCGCTCGCGCAGGTGCCGTGCCAGCGCCGGACTTCGGCCGCTTGTCGACACCGCTACTTGCACCGCGCCGCGGGAGACGACCGCCGGCAGGATGAAGTCGCAGTGGGCAGGATCGTCGGCGGCGTTCACCAGCACGCCGTGCACGCGCGCCGCCACGGCGACGAAGGCGTTAGCGCCGGGGTCGTTGGTCGCGGTGATGGCGAGCAGCGCGCCGTCCAGGTCGGCCGGTTGAAACGGCCGGCGCGCGAGGCGAATGGCGCCGGCCGCGGCCAGGGCCTCGACCTCATGAGATACGCGAGGCGCCACGACGTAGACGTGGGCGCCAGCCTCCAGCAGCTTCCGGATCTTGCTGGCCGCCACCGCACCCGCCCCGACGACGACGCAGCGCCGCCCCTGAACTTCCAGGCAGATGGGCAGGTAGCCAGCCATCACAGGACCACCTTGAGACCGGGAACAGCGTCACGGTGCGTCGTCGCCCTGGAGGCCCGTTCACCCCCGCCCGCCGGTGCGATCTCATTCCCGGACATCGGCTCACCCAACATGAGGCCAGGGTCCGGATCGCCGGGGATGCCCTCCGGCGGGACGATGCCGTAGCGCTCTCGCCACGGGGGAGCGAGTCGCGCGACCTTGCTCTGTGCGAGTAGGCGCTTGATGCCGACCGGGTCGTGGCGGAATGCCTGGATCGAGCCGACCCACTTCACGCTCTTGTATCCCTGGAGAAAGGGCACGACGAGCCGAAGCGGGCCACCGTGCTCGATGGGGAGCGGCGCGCCGTTCAGGCTCGTCGCCAGCAGCGCGCGGGGGTCGCGCGCCTCGGCCATCGAGAGCCCCTCGAAGTAGACGCCGTCGCGGGAGTAGACCGCCACGTACCCGTCGTCGTGCGTCTCGATGCCGGCGACCTCGAGAAAATCAGCCAGTCGCACCCCCTCCCACTCGACGACCTCGGCCCAGTTGAAAATCTGGCAGATGAGCGGTAGCCGGAACCGGTAACGGGGAAGTTCCGTGCAAGCGTGCCAGGCAACCGACCGTCGCTTGCAGTCGAGGCCGGCCACCGCCATCTCGAGGTCGTGCAGGGCCAGCGGTTCCGGGATCGGATAGAGGGCGATCACCGGCATGAGGGGAGCTTCGAAATCGAGCCGCGCGAACTTGTCCGCGAACTTGGGGTACCGCACGCCCTCGCGGGCGACTCTTTGCATCACGACTCTCCTCCCGACGTCTGGTAGGCTGGACGCGAGCCTGGGGCTAACCACGTGAAGCGCCAGCCCGCATGGAGCGCCTGCAAACAAAGAAGTGTGTAGACCAGGCTCAAGGCGTAGAGGACGAAGCCGGGCCCGTAGCTCCCGGCGAGCTGGCGCTCTATGCCCAGTACGACCGGAAGCGCGAACCCGCCGAGCCCGCCGGCCGCCCCGATGATGCCCGTCGCCATCCCGACCTGCCCGGTGAAGCGCTTCGGGACCAGCTGGAAGACCGCGCCGTTCCCCAGCCCGAGGCAGGCCATCGCCGCGACGAGGCAGACCGCGGTGACCGTAAGCGGGAGTCCCGCTATCGGAGCCCCGAGCACGAGCGGCACGGCGGCGAACACGAAGGACAGCACGCGGATCCCGCCGAAGCGGTCGGAAAGGGCCCCGCCGATCGGACGGGCGAGACTCCCCGCGACCGCGCACGCGGCGACCACCGCTCCGGCCGACAGCGCGTCCAGCCCGTGCTCGTCGTGGAAGTAGATGGCCAGAAAGCTGGCGAAGCCGGAGTAGCCGCCGAAAGTCATGGCGTAGAGCAGGCAGAGCCACCAGAGATCGCCGTGGCGGAGCGCCGCCACAATCTGGGTGAGATCGACCTCCGGTGGCCGAGTCGCCTCGCGCGCGACCAGGGCAAAGATGACAACGACCGCCAGCACCACGATCATGGCGAGCCCGAACACGGACTGCCAGCCGAGCCCCTCGCCGAGACGCGGCGCCAGCAGGCTCGCAACCACAGTCCCGCTGTTCCCCGCCGCCACTATTCCCATCGCGGTCCCCTGATAGCGCGCCGGATACGTGCGGCTGGCGAGCGGGAGCGCGATGGCGAAGCTGGAGCCCGCGAGACCCAGGAGCAACCCAGCCAGCAGCAGGCCGGGTAGGTCCGCCACGAGTCGCCAGGCGCAAACGAGCGGTACCAGCACCGCCAGCATTGTGGCGATGCCCACGCGTTTGGCGCCGAAGCGATCGCCGAGCACGCCAATGGGGACTCGCCAGAGCGCACCGCCCAGCAATGGAACGCCGACGACCAGGCCCTTCTCAGCCGGGCTCAAGCCGAGATCCGCGGCGATGAGCACGCCAAGGCTGCCGACGAGCACCCAGATCATGAAGCTGGCCTCGAAGTGCAGCAGCGATGCCAGCAGCGTGGGCAGGTGCCCGGCCCGCAGGAACCCGGCTAGGCCCACGTCTGCACCTCCTCGCCACGGATGACCTCCTCGAGCACCGCTGGAAGGTGCTCGTCGCACACCACGTCTTCCCTCACGATCCGGGCCGGCCTGGCTCCGGGGCCGGTGCGTCCCCCGACGGAGATGGTGACGGCCTCCACGACCTCGCCATTGGCCAGGCGAATGCGCTTGCCCTGCAGCCCGACATCGGCAGCATGGTGGTTGCCGCAGGCGGCGGGGCAGCCTGACCAGCGGATTTTGAGTACACGCCGCGAGGGATCGTGGGTGGCGGCTTCGCTGCCGCCACCCACGATTTCCTCACGTGTCCGGGGAGGTCCATTTATTGGCAAACGCCCGACGAGCGCGCGAGCCACCGCGAGAGCGCGGCCCTTCGTCTCGATGAGCGCCAGGTTGCAGAACTCGGTTCCGGTGCACGCGACCAGCCCGCGCAAGGCCGGATCGGCGTCGGGGCGCCACTCCCGGAGCAGGGGTTCAGCCAGGAGCGCCCCCAGCCGCGATTGCGGGACGTGGGGGATGACGACGTTCTGCTCCGTCGTGAGGCGCACTTCGGCTCCCCCGTACTGGTCCGCCAGGCGCGCGAGGTCCCGGAGCCGGTCGGCGGTCACTCGCCCCACCGGGACCAGCAGCCCAACGGCCTTGAGATCGGGCTGGCGCTGCGAGGTGACTCCGACGTGGTCGACGCGCCGGGTGGAACGCACGTCCCGTCCGGCTCGAGGGAGCGTGCGCCCCAGGCGCTGTTCGAGCATGTCGCGGACCCAGGACAGGCCGCGCTCCTCGATCAGAAAGGCGAAGCGGGCTCGGCTGCGGGTCTCCCGTGGGCCGAAGTCGCGAAAGATGAGGACCAGCTCGCGGCAAGCTGCTGCCGCTGCCTCGGGCTCCACGAACACATCGAGGGGGTCGGCGACCCGGAAGCCGCCGGAACCCATCTTGCCCCCGACGAGGACGTTGAAACCCCGAATTTGCTCGTTCCCCGCCTCGCGGACAGCTGGCACGAGGGCGACATCCTGGCTCTCGGCGTCGATGCAGTTGTCCTGGCAGCCAGTGATCGCCACGTTGAACTTGCGCGGAAGGTTCGTGTACGCCCGGTCCCCGACGAACATGTCCTGGAACTGGGCGCACAGCGGCGCGGCGTCCACCAGCTCATTCGGGTAGAGCCCCGCGAGCGCGCACCCCACCACACCCCGCACGTTGTCCATTCCCGTCTGGAGACTGGTGAGGCCGGCGGACTCAAGGCGCTCCATGACGCGCGGCATATCCTCGATGCGGAGCCACCGCGGCTCGATTTGCTGCCGCGTGGTCAGGTCGCCGAACGATCTGCCGAAGTCATCGGAGATGTCGGCGACGGCCCGGATCTGTCGCGTCGAAGCGATGCCACTCGGGAAGCGGATGCGCATCATGAAGAAGGGACGAGTCGGCTTGCGATGGAAGATCCCTGCCCACTTCAGTCGCTCGAGGTCGTCCTCGGGAATCGCCGAGAACCCCTCTTCGGCGAAGCGCGAGATGTCGCCGAGCACGTCCAGTCCGTCCTTATCTTGCTTCATGGTCTCGAACTTGTTCACTGTCACCTCCATGCCCGGCCTGCCCGCGGACAAAAAAAGACGCTCGATCGAGCCCCCCTCGTTGGAAGCTTCGACACTTAGCGTCCCAGTTGCCTGGCTCAGTCAGCTCGTCGCGATCAGGCGGTCAGCTAGTTCTCCTGGCTTGGCCTCTGGCGGTTGCGATCCGCATCGAGCTGAGGGCGCCACTCTTGCTCGACGGCGAAGATGACGATCTTGCCGTCCTTGATGACCCCGCGAAAGCTCCCGTATCGGCAGCGGCCGATCTCGTCCGCATACCGATCCAGCACTGTCTGGAGGTCCATCCCAGGCTCGAGCTCCGTCACCCGCGCTCCACCAGCGTCCTCAGTACGGGATTAGCGTACGGGCGCCGTGGAGCGGAGTGGTACGGACAAAAGACACAAAGGTCCTGAGGAACAATTGGGCAGTTTAGCAAGCAACCCCTCTCCCAGAGGGAGAGGGGTTGCCCTGAGCCTGCCGAAGGGGCTGGGGTGAGGGCGTGACCTCGTTCCTGAGCGCGAAGGCGGAGTCAGGACCTTCCAGTGGGTCAGTTCCTGCGGACGTGGCCTTTTCGTCCGGTAGGGGAGAGGCTCGTCCCCTCCCGCCCGGCGAGCGTACGCAGAGCCCTACGGCGGTCCGCAGGCGCGGACCGCCCTACCGGTTTTGCGCGTCTGGCTGTCGTTTCGGCTAGGCCTCTGAGCTGCGCTCGGCGCCAGTCGCTTCGCGTTTGCCGCGGGCCGACTCGGCGAAGAAGACGATGCGTCGTGTCGGGGGCTTCGCAGGAAGCGTGCGGAACTGGCAGTAGACCGCGCCCTCAGGCCCCGGGTTGTGGAGGCGGTAGTAGTAGCCCGCGTCGATGTGGACGAACTGCCCCGGGCCGAGGGTCACATCCTCCCCGTCTTCGACGCCCGTGAGGTGGAGCTTGCCAGCCCACACCAGGAAGACGTGCTCCTCGCTGGGGTGAGCGTGCATCTCGTCGTGCTGGCCGGGCGCGTAGCAGTTGAGGATGACCGCTGCCTCGTCCATCCGGGTCAGCGGCACATGAGCCGAGCGGTCCAGGACCGCGTTGTCGTCGATACTCGCGACCTGCCAGCCTTTGGTCTTGATCGACTGCCGCTCACCGATGGTGGCATAGAGGTCCTGCCTTCCCTCTCGTTCGGGCTGAGCCACGTTGGTCTTCCTCCGGAACGCAATGTCGTGCAGGGCTCATAGTAATTGGCCCCGGCCGCGCCGGCAAGCGCGCGATCTGCTCGACAGGGGCAGCCACGCCCGGTACACTGCGCGTCGTGAATGTCGATAGCCTAACCGGTGGCACGTTGAATGTTCGTAGATTGGAGCCGCATAGCTACCCCCCACCCCAACCCTCCCCCGCAAGGGGGGCAGGGCAGGCGCCTTCCCCCCTTGCGGGGGAAGGCGGGGGATGGGGGTGACCGACGCAGGAGTACGAACGATTTCGATGCACTTGCTTTAGGTAAGGAGGGCTCTTTTGATTGCTGAGGCGCCGACCGCCACCACCGCCATCCTGACTCCGCCTGACGTCGCACGGCAGCGAAACTGGGTTCTCGGCATCGTGAACGGCGCCCACTTCTGCAACCACTTCGCTACCGGCATGTATCCGCTCCTCCTGGCCGTGATGATGGCGCCGCTCGGTTTCGGATACAGCGAGCTAGGTCTCCTCAACGCCCTGCACCACACGGTCAGCAGCGGGCTGCAGGCCGGGTCCGGGTTCATCACACAGTTCTTCAAGCGGGCGGCCATCCTCGGGGTCGGGAGCATGGTGTTCGGCGTGGCGACCAGCCTGACGGGCCTGGCCCAGTCGTTCTGGCAGGTGGCCGTCTTCAAGAGCGTGTCGGGCGCCGGCGCAAGCCCGCAGCACGTCGTGGGCGCCGTGATGCTGTCGACCTGGTTTGAGGGCGCTCGCGGGCGCGCCCTGGCGCTGCACAGTACCGCGGGCAGCCTGGGCACCCTCGTTGGCCCCCTGATCGCCGCCGCCATGCTCGCCTTTTTCGACTGGCGGATCGTGTTCGCGATCATCGGCATTCCGAGCATCGCCGCGGGCGCCGCGTATCTCCTGCTGCGCGAGAAGGTCGCCCCAGCGCCGATCGCCGGGAATCGGCGCCTGGTCCGGGCCGGATGGGGCTCGTATGTGGCCTGCTTCAAGAATCGCGAGCTGATGCTGATCACGCTGCTCATGACGGTCGGCGCCGCCGGGCGTGGGGGCGGCCTCAACGAGACGTACCTGATCGCCCATTTCATGTACGACCTCGGGATCGCGGCGGCCGTGGCGGCCACTCTGCTCACCATCGTGCACGCGGGCGGCCTGGTAGCGCCCATGGCCTGGGGATGGATCTCTGACGTGTTCCCTCGGAAGCTCGTGATGCAGGTGGCGCTCGCGTTCGCGGCCATCACCACCGTGTGGCTCGGGCAGCAGACCGTTCTCGACGTCCTGCTGATAGCGAACCTGGTCGTGCACGGGCTCGTCATTCACTCGCGCCAGGCCATCACCCAGGCAATGGTGGGCGACTATGCTGGCCCGGAGCTCCAGGACGCGGCCTTCAGCCTGTATTACACGCTAGGGCTGATCAGCGGCCCGGTTTGGGTCGTTCTCATGGGCGCAGTTATGCAGTCGTGGGGCTTCGCGATCGCAACGCAGGTGGCCGCGGTCTCGTACGTCGTCGGCATGCTGTTGCTCATCCCTGTCCGGATCAAGCCGCGGGCCGCCTAGCTTGGCTACCTACAGGGCCCTCATTCGATAGCGTCAGAGCTGCGACCTGTACCAGTCGCAGATCTCGTCGCCGGTCGTCACCCAGACGCCCTCTCGCTCGCGGATGTAGTCGTAGACCGCTTCGAAGTACTTGATCCGATGGGGCACTCCGGAGACGTAGGGGTGGACGGCGAGCGCCATCACCCTCGGGTTCTCGGCGCCCTCAGCGTAGAGGCGGTCGAACTGGTCTTTGGCCCGCTGGAGCCACTCGCCCGCGCTGTGGTGCTGGATCACGATGGTCGCGATGTCGTTCATCTCCTGCGTATACGGCACCGAGACGAGGGTGCCCGCGGTGGTGCGAATCTCGTAGGGCTGATCGTCGGCGACCCAGTCGCAAACGTATTGGATGCCCTCCGCCGCCAGCAGATCCAGGGTGTCCCAGGTCTCGGTGAGGCCGGGCCCGAGCCACCCCTTTGGCGCTTTGCCGGTGAAGTCGCGCAGGATCTGGACCGCCTCGTGAATGGAGGCGCGCTGGTCCGGCAGCAGGTGCATCGCTCCCTGCACGACGCCGTGGCCCATGAACTCCCAGCCAGCCTGGAGCATCGCTCGGGCGATCGGCTCGTAGGTGCGGCAGACCTGGGCGTTAATGGCGGCCGTGGCGCGGATCCCACGCTGCACCAGTGCCTCGTAGAGGCGCCAGAAACCCACCCGCATCCCATACTCATGCCACGCCCAGTTCGGCACGTCCGGGACGACGGCCGCGCCCTGTGGCGCGGGCAGGACCTGGCGGGGCATCGGCCGCTCGATGTCCCAGTCTTCGACGTTGACGATGGTCCAGACGGCGATCCGCGCGCCGCCCGGCAGCCTCCATGGCTGTCGGTCGTGGATGGGCGAGTAGTCGAAGCGGTCGTGAGGTAGCCGCACAGGCGCCTCCGTTCAGCCAGTGGTGGGGGAGACTATACGTCGGACAAGCCGCCGCGTCGGCTGGAGCGGACTCCGACCGACGCGGCGGCTTGTCACCTGTCATCCGCGTCGTGCGTGCGCTTGGCTGGGTGCTCTCGCCTCAGTGGCCCTTGGCGCACGGGAAGCGCGCCTCGCATTACTCGACCCCGGGTAGTACCATCACGCGCGCGTTCCTCGCGTTCATGGGTGGGGGGTGACACGATGCTGACCCAAGAGGAAAACGAGCGCCTGACTCGGGTTGGTCCAGGCACCCCCATGGGGGAGCTGCTGCGGCGCTACTGGCACCCTGTGGCCGTTAGCTCTCAGTTCAGGGACCACGGGACCAAGCCTGTCCGCATCCTCGGGGAAGACCTGGTCCTCTTCCGCGATCGCGGCGGTAGCCTGGGCCTCATCGGCGACCGCTGCCAACACCGCCGCGCCGGCATGGTGTTCGGCATCCCCGAGGAAGACGGGCTACGCTGCGCCTATCACGGCTGGAAGTACGACGCCGCTGGCCGCTGCATCGAGCAGCCCTACGAGACCACCGAGGACCCGGGCAGCACGTTCAAGGATAGGATCACCATCAAGGCTTACCCGGTCAGCGAGCTGGGCGGGCTGATCTTTGCCTACCTCGGACCGGAGCCGGTGCCCGTCCTGCCGCGCTGGGACATCTACGTGATGGACGGTGTTGTCCGAGACATCGGCAGCGGCGTCGTTCCCTGCAACTGGCTGCAGATCATGGATAACTCGATGGACCCGATCCACGTCGAGTGGCTGCACCAGCGCTTCACGGACTACGTGTTCGAGCACCTGGGGAGGCCGAGGCGGCGAGTGGTGCGCGACGGCGAGCGCGATGAGCGCGGCTGGAGGCACGTGAAGATCGGCTTCACCGTGTTCGAGCACGGCATCACCAAACGGCGCGTGCTGGAGGGCGGCTCCGAAGACGACGAGGACTGGACGATCGGCCACCCGGTCGTGTTCCCCAACATTCTGCGGACCCCGAACGCCTTCCAGATCCGTGTTCCCGTCGACGACACGCACACCTGGCACGTGTGGTACTCCACGTATGCGCCCAAGCCAGACGCGGTCGCACAGACGCCCGAGACCATCCCCTACTTCGACGTCCCGATCCCCTCGCTGGCGGCGGGAGGCGAGCCGGACTGGCCCCTGCTGGACAACAACAGCGGCCAGGACATCTCCGTCTGGTACACGCAAGGCGGGATCACCGACCGCCAGGAGGAGCACCTGGGAAACTCTGATCGAGGGGTGGTGCTCTACCGCACGCTGCTCAAACAGCAGATGGAGATCGCGCTGCGCGGGGACGATCCCATGAACGTGTTTCGCGATCCGGCCGACGCCACCTACATCGAGCTACCGGTCGAGAATCAGACCTACCGTTTTGGTGACGCCAAGCGCCTGCAGCTGGCCGGCCAGGCGGACAAATACAGCCCGCTTCTCAGCCAGGCAGCGCCGTCGGCTACGGCCACCGCCACCACATCTACCCCTGCCGGCCCAGCCGGACGCTAGCCGGTACGCGGCGGACGGATGGCGATACGATTGCGCGCGAGTCAGAGGTGATGTGCTCATGGCATACGAACCGGATCTGACGCTCGCCGAGGCGAGGGCGATCATGGACCGTGCGCTGGCGAAGGCGCGCGCGCTGAAGCAGGCCGGCGGCTTCGCCATCGTGGACGCCGGTGGCGGCGTTATCACTGTATCGCGAATGGGCGAGAGCGCCACGTCGTCCGTGTGGGTGGCGCGAGCGAAGGCGTACGTCTCCGCGGTGCAGCGCTCACCCAGCGCGCGGAGCGCCGCCGGCTGGCGTGCCACGCCCGCCCTGTTCGCATCGATGCAGCGGCTGATGCGCGACGAGATCTTCCCCGGTCCGGGCGGCATGCCGATACGGAAGAATGGGCGCATCGTCGGTGCGATGGCCACCGCCGGTGGCACCGGCCCGTGGACCGAGGTCCCGGGCATCGACCCGGGCGAGCTGATGGTCGACGGCGTCCCCGCCAACGTCGAGGACCTGGTGATCGCCTACGCCCTCCGGATCCCATATGAGAACCAGCACGAGGAGGGTCGAAGCCTGCCAGGACGGACCGTCGAGGAGCGCGTCGACGACCTGCCCCACTCGCTGGATGCGGCTCGCCGCTATGCGGATCGGGCCATGGACGCTGCTCGTGCGAGGGGCCAGGCCATCGGTGTCGCGGTCGTGGACGAGGCCGGCCAGCTCATGCAGATGGACCGCATGGACGACGCGGGCGCCATGCATCCGGACCTCGCCGAGGCGAAAGCGCTCTCGGCGCTCAACTTCCGCCGACCGACGGTCGAGATCCAGAAGACCGTCCCCCCCGAGCGGATCATCGAGATCCGCGAGATTGCGCACTTCAAGATCCTGGTCGGTGGTGGCGGCGTTCCGATCACCGAGGACGGAAGGATCGTCGGCGCCATCGGCATCCACGGCGCCGGCGGCGAGGGGAGCGACGAGATAGCGCGCGTGGCGATAGGCGTCTAACACAGCAGCGCCAGCTCGTTGTGATTCGACTGGGCGAGAGCCAATCGATCACCGTCGTGCCCGGGTGAGAATCATTCGTCGCCTGCGCGCGGGATCAGCCCAGGTGGCGGCGCGGTCGGTGCCATGGTTTCGACGGGACGCGGGCGGAGGCTATTCCCGCGCCACCCCCCGACGCAGACGCCATGAACAAGGTCGCGAATCACGCCTGCCCTTGGACCGCGGCCGGGTCCATGTAGAACACCTCCCAAAGGTGTCCGTCGGGATCCTGGAAGCTCCGCTCGTACATGAAGCCATGATCGTGCGTGTCATTCGACGGCAGCCCGCCCGCCGCGAGGGCCTTGTCGACCAGTTCGTCAACCCGCTCTCTGCTCTCCACTCCCAGCGCCACGATTGCCTCCGTGGTCTTCGTGGCGTCTGCGATGTCCTTTTTGGTGAACGTCTTGAAGAACGGCTCCACCAGAAGCATGGCGTAGATGACGTCGCTGATGACCAGGCATCCCGCGTTCTCGTCCGTGAACTGCGGATTGAACGAAAAGCCCAGCGCCGTGAAGAAGTCGATCGACTTGCCGAGATCCTTTACGGGGAGGTTCACAAAGATCTCTGTGGACATGACTGGCTCCCTTCTCGCTGCTCACCGGAATCCGGAGGTGGATCTACGAGGTGAAACGTCTGCTCCCACGAAAACTCATCGGTGATCCACGTGTTGCGGGTAGTTTCTCAAAAGCAGCCGAACTTCGTCATCGCGAACCGCTTCGGCTCAAGCACTCGAAATTCGCGAATGGGCGAGAGCGACCACATAGCGCGCGTGGCGCTCACAAACGGCCAGCGTGTAGTCGTCGTCAACCAGTAGCGATGTACACTGCGTCGGATAGACATTGGCGATGCAGGAACGATGGTACGAAAACAGGTCTACATTACCGACGAGCAGGACCGATGGCTGAAGAAACGCTCGAATCAGCTCGGCCTATCCGAAGCCGAGCTCATTCGACGCTGCCTCGACGCATCCCGGGACCGCCCGGGTTCGCCCGCGGCCGCTGGCCCAGCCGAGGATCCTGAGGCGTTGCAAGCCCTCCTCGCATTCGCGGAGTCGCGGGTCGGCTTGGAAGCGCCTCATGCTGGCCGGAAGTTCCGGCGGGAGGAGGTTTATGAGGAGCGCCCCATTCCGAAGACCCCTTGATACGAATGTCATTGTCTACCAGCACGATCCGAGCGGAGAGATGCGAGCAAGCAACGGACTGCCATCGACTTGGTCGCTCGTGCTGACGGAGATGGCCGAGCGGCCCTAACCACTCAGGTCCTGACCGAGTTCGCATGGACGGCTGTAAGGCGGCTCCCTTCCCGCTGACGCCCGCCCAGGCGGGGCGTCAGGTCGGCTACTTCGCACGTGCGTTCTTACCGTGACCCCGGTAGCCATCCTCGAGGCGCTTCGGGCCGTGGACGAGTACCAGCTTGCGTTCTGGGACGCGCTGATATGGGGCGTCGCGCGGCTCAACGACGTGCCATTGGTTCTTACGGAGGACCTCCCGGGCGGGCGCGACGCCGTCGATGGCGTGCGGTATACGAACCCGTTCAACCCGCTATTCGACCTGACGCGTATCGGGGCCGATCTCTAGAGGGCTAAGCCTCGCCCGAGTAGTTCCGCCTACAGCCCTCGGTACACCTGCCCTCGTGGGCCAATGCGGCCCACTTCGACAACGCGGGCAGCGTCGTCCACTCGGAAAACAATGCGAAGAGGCCCCACTCTGGCAGAGCGGAGTTCGCGGGTGCCTGTTAGGGTTTTGTCTGCGGGCCGTATGGGTCGCTGGCTATTTTGTGCGAGCCGAGCCAGGACACGCTCGCGCATGCGCTGGGCCACGCGAGCCAGGTAGTCCGCAGCGGTTCGACCGACGCGGAGCTCATACGGTGCGCGACCAGAGGTCACGAGCTAAGCTTGCGCTCCAACTCTTCGAGGGTCGCGTACTTACCCCGTTCGATCTCCGCTTGACCTCGGACGGCGTCCGCCAGTTCTTCGTCGGAGGCAGTATCGGCTTCGGCCGCTGCCCAGTCCAAGTACTCGATAATCTCCTGAGCTTCGCTTTCGGTTAAATCGTCGATCGTCCAGCCTAAACGAATGCTGCGTGGCTGGACCGACTCGGTGAGCCGCAAGGTCGGAGAAGTGCGGAATGCCCGCGGCAAAGCATCCTCCATCAGCGCCTCGAACTTCTCGAGATCTTGATCCGAAGTCTCCGCCAGCCGCTGGCGCAGCTTCTCTCTGGCAGTCACTCTGCTGGCTCCTGCTTTCAGTCCTGCCTAATGTAACCTAAGCTATACGGCCTACGCGTTTTCCCTGAGCCGCCGGGCCTCGGGGTTGGTGGAGCCGGGGCCCATGTAGATGCCCCGCTCCCACTCGCGGTGCAGCGGGTCGCGGACGTGCAGCGCCATGCGGCCGATCCGCTCGATCTCCAGCTCGCAAAGCTCGCCGTCCTGCAGGGGGCCGAGCCCCTCGTGGTTGGTGCCGCAGGCGATCACGTCGCCGCTGTGCAACGTCATGATCGTGGTGGCGAACTCGATGAGCTCCGGCACCGTGTGCTCCATGTCGTCGGTGACGTAGTCGTGGCGGAGATCGCCGTTGTTCCAGAACTTGACCCACAGCTTGTTGGGGTCCTCGATCTCGTCGGCCGTCGTGATGCACGGGCCGATGGGAGCGAACGTATCGAAGCTCTTGCCCATCCAGCTTCCCTGCCGCCACGTGGAGCGCCCCTGCGCACGAGCCGACACGTCGATAAGGCCGGTGAACCCGAACACAGCCCTGCGCCAATCGGCCGCCTTCACATTCTTGGCGGGCCCTTTGATGACGATCGCCAGTTCGGCCTCGTGCTGGAAGACGTACGGGTCGGTGAACTCCGGCAGCACGATCGTGTCGCCGGGGCCGATGACAGCGTCGGGGTTCTTGAGGAACATGTTCAGGGGGCGGGCGTCGCGCTGGTCGTGCTCCCAGTAGTTGCCGATGCAGCACAGGATCTTGCCCGGCCGGGGCAGTGGCGACCGTAGTCGCACGAGGTCCACGGGGATGGGGAGATGGGTTGCAACCAGCCGCTCAATTGGTGCCCGGAAGCCTTCGGAGAATCCGTCGATGATCTGCTGTATGTGCTGCTGAGGCGCGTACAACACCGTCCCGGTTACGGACGATATGTCCACGACTCCAGCGTCGGTCAACACGCCGGGTCGAATCGCCTGTCCGGCCCCCGGCCCCTCAAAAAGCACGAGCCGCATCACCCACCTCCGTCGCGGTTCTCTGGTATCGTTTCTGAATTGTCACCCTGAGCGCAGCGAAGGGTCTGAAGCCGGGTACTGGCAGTTGGCCATGGGGCGATTCCCGACTTCAGATGCTCGCCTGCGGCTCAGCATGACAATTCTCATCGATTGCAGGGGAACAGTATGAAATTCGCGCACATGTCGCACATCTGGCGGAAGCCCGGCATGTCGCCGGGCGACCGCTACGCGCAGCTCTGGCGGGAGCTCGAGCTGTGCGACACGCTAGGATTCGACTTCGGCTTCGCCGTCGAGCACCACGTCGACCCCCGAGAGAGCCTGAGCCCGTCGCCTCCCCTCTACATCGCGGCGGCCGCCGCCCGGACCCGCGATCTGCGCGTCGGCGCCATGGGCTGGACCGTCCCCCTGTACGATCCGCTTCGGGTCGTCGAGGAGGTCGTTGCCCTGGACCACCTGACCCAGGGCCGGCTGGAGGTTGGGCTGGTCTCCGGTGCGTTACCGGGGCACTTTATCCCATACAAGGCGGACTTCGAGCGGCGCCGCGAGCGCGCGGTGGAGGGCTTTGAGCTCCTGAAAGCCGCGTGCGCCAATCCAGGTGGGTTCAGCTTCAAGGGGCCCTTCCATGAGTACAACGACGTGGCGCTCCAGATGCCCTCTTGCCAGCAGCCGCACCCGCCGGTGTGGTTCGAGACCCGCCATCCCCCCACCCTGGCCTACCTCGCCGCGGAGGGCGTCCACACCGGCTACGTGCACTACGTGCCGCGCGACGAGATGGCCGTGCAGTATCGGGAGTACTTGAACCAGTGGCGCGCGGCGGGACACCAGAAGACGCCGCTCATCAACTACTGGATCCTCGTCTACGTCGACGAGACCGACGACCAGGCCTGGGAGGTCGCTGGGCCGAGCTGGGTGTACACCTACACCGAGATCGCAACACTGGAGAGGCTCATCGAGTCGCGGATTCGTCGCGGGGAGCTATCGGGCGCCGAGCTCCTCGGCCACTTCCGCGACCCGCCCTACATGCGCGAGCATGGCATCGGCCTCATCGGCTCGCCAGACACGGTGGCTGCGAAGCTGCGGGAGTACGCCCAGGAAGGGCTCTTCAACACGTTGCTGGGCGAGTTCAACTTCGGGTTCCTCACCGAGGAGCAGGTGATGCGCTCGATCCGCCTGTTCGGTGAGGAAGTGATCCCCCGCCTGCGCGACTTCGAGCCCTACTGAAACTTCACCTTCGCCCCTTCGGGGGGGTGGGGGTGAGGGGGTCGGCGTCAGGCGTCGACACCACCTACAACAGAAAGACCTCATAAGGGCCTGATGTCCCACTCGTGGGCGTTCCACGCCTCGGTGAACCCCTCGCCGCGCGACACGATGTTTTGGAGGCGGTTCGCGACCAGCGTCGGGCTGACGAAGAAGATGAGGGGCAGGTTGGGCAGGTTCTCCGACTGGTGGCGCACGATGTCTCCCAGGGCCTGTATCCGCTCGGTTCTCGGGATCGTCGTCAGATAGCGATCGATGGCCGAGTCGAGCTCCGGGTGGCGGTAGCGGGCGTTGTTGCCCGAGATCTGGAAGCGGTTCTCAATGAGCGGCGTCGACGCGCTGTGGAAGCGGCGTACCTCGCGCGCGGTGAGACCATTCCCCGTTTGCACCAGCTCGAAGGAGGGGTACTGGGCCCGATACTCCCGGTCCTGCGCCCGTTGGATGGGGATGATATTCTGCTCGACGGCGACCCCGATCGCCTTCCAGTAGTCGGCCACGGCCGCCGTCGTCTTCGGGTGGATGTCGTTCTGGATCGTCGTGTAGATCGACACGGCGAGCCTCTGGCCGGATGTGTCGACCAGCGCCCCGTCGCTGCTTCGAGCGTAGCCCAGTGCCTCGAGCGCCTGCGCCGCCCGGCGCGGATCGTGCTCGTAGCGGACGAGCCTGTCCTCGATGGCTCGATACTCCGGCCTGTCCGAGCTGACGAAGCTGTGGGCGATCCCACCCTGGCCGCCCATGAGGACCTCGCTCAGCTGCTCCCGATCGATCGCCTGCAGCATGGCCCGCCGGAAGCGCAGGTCCGTGACGATAGGCGGGTCGGGGTTGATGAACTGCGTATTGATCGGCACCCATCCATTCGGCCTCGTTGTGAAGGCGCCTTCGTGCCACAGCTCGCGCAGCTGGAGCGCCTGGTCGAGAGACAACGCTCGACCGATGGTCAGCTCCACCCCGGCCAGCATGTTCGCCATCAGCGTGTTCGGGTCCGGAATGAAGCGCACCTCGATTTCGTCAATCTTCGGCCGGCCCAAGACGTACTGGTCGAAGGCCCGCACGACGACGTGGCTGTCCGCCACCCAGTCGCGCACGCGGTAGGGCCCGGTTCCGATGAAGTCCTGCGTCCAGTAGGCAGCGCCGATAAGGTTGGGCTTGTCTTCCAGGTAGGGTTGCTCCAGCAGGTGCTTTGGCATAGGCAGGGCCAGGGAATAGCCGAACATGGCGTCCGCTTCGATGTATGGCCGCCGCCAGGTGACCGCTACTGTGGCTCGGTCCAGCGCGTCGACCCGCTCGATCAAGTCGTAGCCCGGGTTGCGGGGAATGCCTACCTCGGGGTCCTGCTCAACCGCGATGGTGAAGAGCAGGTCGTCCGTGGTGACGGGAGTGCCGTCGTGCCAGCGCGCCTCGGCTCGTATCTTCCAGGTGGTCTCCATGCGTCCATCGGCAAAGACTTTCCAGAGGCCGTTATCCACGGCGGGCACGGCCTCCGCCAACTGGGGGGCTAGCACGCCGTCGCTGGTCGTGCGTGTGAGACCGGCGTGCACCAGCTCCTCGAGGGCGTCGAGTCCCGGCACGCTCCCCACCAGGCCGGGGGGGTTCGTTTTCTGCTTGCTCAATGAGGCCGGGGCACTCCGAATCGCCGCCGTGATCTTCCTGGGCGCCACGGCACCCGCTGACGGCCCGGCATCGGCGGCGGGCCCGCCCTTGGGCGGGTTCGCCGTACAGGCGGCGGCGAGCACAAGGGCCACCACACCGACGAGCCCCAGCGACCTTTTCTCGATCATGGCGATCCCTCCGCGTGCGTGGTGGAGCCACGATACAGGACGGGCTCGGTTGCGGCAAAAGGTGGCGAGTCGTGCCCCGTCCCCCTTGAGCAGGAGGGCTGACGAAGCGGCCACACCTGCCCCCTCCCCCCTTGAGGGGGAGGGCTGGGGAGGGGGGTTAAGCACCTCAATTTGACGCGCCTACCTGGGGGGGAGTACCTTGCACCGAGGGCTTACGAGGGGCGGAAAGCTGACCGCCGTCAGCCCAAAGGGAGGATCGCCGTGGAGATCGACAGCGTCACCAACGTCGCGGGGCTCGACACGTGGCTCAAGGAACGAAACCTCAACGGCCACTGGCATCATGACGGCGAGCGGCAGGAGTTCGATCCCTGCCTCTGGAAGTGGGGCGATATCTATGCCGGCCTGACGAAGGCGGCCGAGCTCGTGCCCATGGATGCCACCGGCCGCAGGACCGTGCAGATGCGAGTACCGAGCATGGGCGACCGCATGAGTAACACGATCCATATGTCGGTGCAGTGCGTGATGCCGGGCGAGCTGGCCAAGGCGCATCGGCACACCGCCGCGGCCGTCCGCTTCATCATCAAGGGCAGTGAGAAAGCCTACACGGTGGTTGAGGGCGAGCCGATCCCCATGAGGACCGGTGACTTCCTCACCACCCCGGGCTGGACGTATCACGACCACTGTAACGAGGGCACGGAGCCGGTCATGTGGCTCGACGGGCTCGACTCCCGCCTCGTCAGCATCGGGAAGTCGCTGGGGAACCCCTACGAGGCGGACCGCCAGCCGATCAGGAACCCCGAGGGCTTCTCGGCTAAGACGATGGGGAAGGCGCGCCCGCTGTGGATGACGAGCGAGCACCCCACGCCCCCGTTCCGCTACCCCTGGGAGGACACGGCGGCTACCCTCGAGGCGTTGAAGGAGAACGAGACCGACGGCGATCCCTACAACGGGCTGCTCCTCACCTACACGCATCCGATCACGGGCGGGCCCACTCTGCCCACGTTCGCCTGCGAGCTTCAGCTGTTGACGCCCAAGCTGCACACGAAGACCCATCGCCACATCAGTACGACGATCTACCAGGTGTTCAAAGGGAAGGGCGCTACGGAAGTGGATGGCCAGCTCCTCGAGTGGTCGGAGGGCGACATCTTCGTCATCCCCCCGTGGGCGTGGCACAGCCATGAGAATCGCGCCGACGAGGACAGCATCCTCTACTCGATGAACGACTGGCCGGCGCTGAAAGCCCTGGGCCTATACCGTGAGGAGGGGAAGGAGAGCGAGTAGGTCACTTCCGCATGAACGTGGGCGTTTACACCCTCCCCCGCAAGGGGGGAGGGAACCAGTTCTTCCCCCTCCCCCTCGACGGGGGAGGGTTGGGGTGGGGGTGACCGTAACCCCGACATCCATGCGAACTGACCCGCTAGGAGAGGCGCGGCGGACAGCCGTCCTGTCTTTCTAGGTCCGACTGAGACTCGCCCGCGCAGTCCGCGCTTACACGCCGAAGGCGGCCGCGAGGTCGCGGGGCTGAGCCCACGATTTCATGGGACGGCCTTCGGCCAGCGCCTGCAGCTCGCGCAGCCAGATCGTCCGCAGCAGGATGATCAGGACGTCCGACCGGCCCAGGCGCTCGTTCTCGCGATCGGCGATCTGTCCCTGGCCAACCTGCGCCACGACGTCCTGGATGTTGACGATGTCCGGCCGATCGGCGAGTTCATCGACGTGAACCTCCCCACGAAGCACACGCCCGGCCAGCTCGTTCGCAGAGGGTCCAGTTGGTGGCCCCTGCCGTCGTTGCATGCGCTCACGGTACCGTTCGGCCGCGTCGCCCTTGGCGTGCACGTAGCTCACGTTGAAGCTGCGATGCTGGGAATCATCGATCGGTACTCGCCAGGCAAACTGGTCCCGCCCTTCGGTCTCTCCGCTGTCACTTGTTGGCTCACCCTTGAAGACCAGCAGGTTCGGCATCACCAGGTGCAACACGCGCACGGCCCCGTTCGGCCGCGTGCCGTAGCGGACGATGCCATACTCTGTCTCTTCGCCGGAGATCTCGGGCAGGAAGGTGTTGAGGCCAGTGTCGGTGAAGCTCGATGACCGGTGTACGAACGCGATGTGCGCCTCGTCCATGTTGTTCTCGATGCTGTTGAAGTAGCTGCACTCGCGGAGGTACGCATGAGTCTCGAGGACGCCCTCGCCTTCCAACTGCGGGTAGCGGGGAAATGGCGGCGGATCGCCTTCGCCCAGATAGGCGAAGATCAGTCCGAGATAGTCGCGCGTCGGATAGCTCCGGATGCGCACCTTCGCGGCAAAATCGGGGTCTTCCGCCGGCTGCTCGACGCATTGCCCGCTGGCATCGTATTTCCACCCGTGATAGAAGCAGCGGATGCAGTCGCCTTCCACCCAGCCGGTCGAAAGCTGCGTACCGCGGTGGGCGCAGCGGTAGGCAACCAGGTGGGGTCTTCCGAGCTCCGGGTTCCGCGTTCCGGGCCCTGCGCCGTCACTCGAACCCCGGAGCTCCGAACCGGGAACCCCACGGTACAGCGTGAGGTCCTCGCCGAGGATATGAAGCGGCACTGCACGGCCGGACTTCAGGTCCGCCGACAGATACACGGGCTGCCAGAAGCTGCGCATGAAGCGCCCCGCCAGGGTTCCGGGCCCAGTCCTGACGAACTCATCGTGGCGAATGTTCACGCGTTACGCCCACTCAATCATCGAGAGAGTCGTGAACAGGAAGCGCTGAGACACGCCCCGCGGCAGGACGCTCAGCTGATGCAGCGAGTATTCGTGCTCGTACGAATTTCGGGTGTTGACGCCGTCCAACGGGATGACAACCGTGTAGTCGTGCATGCGAGCGGCGGTAGTCGCCGTGTACATAACGGCGAGGTGCGTCGACGAGCCGACGATCACCAGGGTCTTGACGTTGCGCTCGTCAAGAAAGCGCCGAAGCTCGCCCGACATGAACTTGTCGTAGCCGTCTGGATAGATGAGCGGCTCGGTCGATTGCCGGCGCAGCCCCATTGCCGCTTCGCCCTGGGGCGTGCCCTTCAAGAACGCGACGCCCGTGAAGATCGCAGGGACGCCCTTCGCGCGGGCGCGCTCCAGGAAAGCGCTCACTCCGGGAATGAGCTGCGAGCAGATCTCGCTCGGATCGTCACACTGGACGGTGAGGTCCAGTACCGCCACAGCGGACGACGAGGGGTCCAGGGTCGCAGGCTTCGGCTCCGGACGGATCGGCGCCTGCATCTCGGCGGACCTCCGCGACAGGGCTCCTGAGCGCGGTCGCAGTATACGCCGCGCTCGGCGATATAATCGGCACCCCGAGCGGGATGACTCGAGTTCACCCCGTACGGCTCGGCGGAAGTAAGTGGTGGGTTGCCCTCAAACGCCCGGATGCGTTCAACCAGATCCCTCTCCCATCGCAGTGGAAGAGGTTTAGGTGAGGGCCTCCTGCCGCACCCTAATATCATCGGCCATCGAGGTTTGCCCTCACCCCACCCCTCTCCCGGTGCGGCAGGAGAGGGAGCTTGTCCGCTCGTTCAACCATCGGTGCTCTTGCGCCGACGCGTGCTAGAGGGCGTGAAGCATGCTGATCCTGGGGGTGGCAGGCGGGATCGGCCAGAGTTGGCACACCCGAGCGCTCGTCGAGGCCGTGCTCGCCGCGACCCGGGCCGCGGACGTTCGGACAGAGCTGCTCGACCTGAGTGACACCCCGATCGACTTCGCAGCGAACCTGCCGGCCGACCAGTACTCCGCGACCACCCAACGTGCGCTCGAGCTAGCAGGGCATGCCGACGCGTTCGTGTTCGGATCGCCGATCTATCGTGCGACCTACACCGGGGTCCTCAAGAACTTCTTCGACCTCATGCCGGTCGAGGCGATGTTAGGAAAGGTGGCGGCGTTGCTGGCGACGGGCGCCTCGTTCCACCATTATCTGGCGCTGGATTTGAGCTTCCGTCCGATCATGACCTTTTTCAATATGCACACTGTTCCGGGCGGGCTGTATGCCGCGCGCGACCAGTTCCTTCCCGACCAGCAGCTCAGCGATCCCCTGCGTGAGCAGGCTGAGGCGCTCGGCAGCGATCTTGTGTACATGGCACGACAGCTCGCGGGCCGCGGCTGGGGGCCGCCGTCGCCAGGCGTGGGGGCCGTGAAGCGGCAGCTCTAATGGGTCAGATGCTACGAATGTTGCCATGCCGAAGGTGGTCGGTCTGGTAGGGGCGCGGCACGCCGGGCCCGCGGGCGACGCATGCAACCCGGCATCAAATGGCCATGCGCAAGACATCTGACCCCACTTAGGTCACGCCTCAGCGGAGGGAGTGGAGCGAGAAGATGGCAGACGGGCCTGGCACGCGGCGCAAGTATTTCCGGCTCGGGATTTTCTTGCCGGTTGCCAACAACGGCTGGATCATCTCGAAGACCTCGCCGCAATACCTCCCGACCTATCAGCTGAACAGGGACATTTCGCAGCTCGCTGAACAGATCGGGTTCGACTACGTCTTCTCGATGGCCAAGTGGAGCGGCTATGGTGGCGAGACCCACTTCTGGGAGACCACCATCGAGTCGTTCACGCTCATGGCGGCGCTTGCCGTCGCTACCACCCGCCTGCGCCTCGTCGCGTCGGTCGCCCCGATCCTGATTCATCCCACCATTGTGGCGAAAATGGCGGTCACGCTCGATGAAATCTCAGGCGGGCGGCTCGGGGTCAATATCGTCAGCTCGGACACCGAGTACCAGCGCATGGGGCTCTATCCAGAGGGCTTCGAGTTCTACCGCCACGAGTACATCGACGAGTGGCTGCACGTCGTGAAGCGGCTGTGGACGGGGGAGCCCGTGGACTTCGAGGGCAAATTCTTCACCCTCGCCGGCTACTCCTCCAATCCTACCCCGGTGCAGAAACCGTGGCCCACGATCGTCTATGCCACCTCGTCCGAGGGCGGTTACCGCTTCGTTGCCGAGCAGTGCGACGAGGCCTTTATCAGATGCAACGATGAGAGGAACGTCACCAGCCTCAAGCTGAAGGAGATGGGTCGGGAGCGGGGCAAGGTGATCAAGACGCAGGCCCACGTGACGCTGATCCAGGGGGAGAACAACGCCGATGCGCAGCGGATCGTGGACGAGTATCGGGAAGGCGCCGACCTCGAGGCCATCGCCAACGTTTACGATCGGGGCTATGAAGCAGTGGCGAAGACGAGGTGTCGGTCCAAGTCCCGCGCTAGGTCCGTGATGAGCGCGTGGGGTTGCGCCCGGGCAGTGAGCCCGGCTGACTCTGTCACGCCGTGTGCTTCGTCCACGATCACGAATTCCGGACATGCGCGGACGAATGCCGCCCGCCGGCGGTCGCTCTTGATGTAGTCGATGGAGACGACCACGAACGGCCGCTCGTCGAAGATCGAGCGGGAGAGGCTCCGGCCGCGCTCGCGCTCGATCTCCCGCTCGATAGCAGCAACTGTGCCGGGCCGGACCACAACCGCCTCGATATGTAACTTGTCTCGAAGCTCGGACTGCCACTGCTTGCACAGGTGTGGCGGGCAGAGAACCGCAATGCGGTGAATCTCGCCTCGGTCCGATAGCTCACGGGCGATGAGTGCGGCCTCGATCGTCTTTCCGATCCCTACGTCGTCGCAAATGAGCAGACGAACGGGGTTCTGGCGAAGAGCCATGAGCAGTGGGACGAGCTGGTACGGACGAGGCTCGACGGCGATCCGCCCCAGGCAGTGTAGCGGTCCGGCGGCCACCGAAACCCGAAACGGACGGCGTCGCGCAGCAGGGACGCCGATACGGCATCGCCGACGAACACTGGGTCGGGGGGTGGAAGCGTGGCCGAGACGACGTCGTTGCCTTCGAGGGGAATGTATAGGCCGACTGCATCCTCGTCGGTGCCGCCCAGCGGGCGCAATAGGAGGAGCTCTGGATCTTCGGTCGGAGGAAGCACGACCCAGTCTCGCCCTCTGGCGCGGACCAGGGCGCCGGAGGCAAACCGCGGCGGTGCTGCGGTCACGGTCGCCCTCCATTTCCAAAAGATCCAGGGGTAGCCCTCGATGCGAGGCCAGTCTGTTTCATCGTGCAGCCGCACGAGCGTGCAACCAGCAATTTCCAGAGCCTGTTCGATGCCGCGCTTCAAGGCGTACTGCAAGCTCGCTTGTGTCGCGGCGTCATACGGCTCGGCGAACTGGAGATCAGCGGGTTGCTCCGGTCCTGGACGAATGGAATGACCATTTCGATGTGCGCCCGTCGGGCGTTTGGATTGCCGTCGGAATCTGCCTCCGGGCTCACCTCCTGGGAGCTCTTGCCCCATCGACCCGTGTCCATGTCGATCGGGAAACCGACTTGTTGACACTGCTTTCGGGCGAGCCAGCCGATGTTGATCCGCCAGAGCATCGCGGCAGGTGCGTAGGTCGCGCTGGCGAGCAGGATGGACTCGCTGTTGGCTTCGGCCGGCGGGGCGAAGAATTGCGCGGTCCGCTGGCGCCAGCCGCCGCCGGTTTCGTCGAATCGGAACGAGGTCTTCAGCTCGTAGCCGGGCACCCACGGCGAGGGGTTGCCCGAGCCGGCTCATCCGTATAGCAGCGATCCCGGTGTGGTGAGCAACTCGCCCGTCTCGAGCCACGTCTTCAGGCCAGAGAGGATCATCGGCCAGCCGCCGTAGAGCTCGTCGTTCGCGCCCTCGCGAAGCTCGTCGTGGGTCACGGTCAGGCGGCAGGAGTCGCCGATCGGCTCGATCTCCCAGGTGACCCTCGAGGTTCCCTCGCTCTTCACGTCGTCGCTCCACAGCGCAACCATGCTCTGGACCAGCCGGCGCGGCGGATCGACCTCGAGGTTCTCCCCCTCTCCCAAGAGCCCGGTGGCGGCCGGGTGACTCACTTCGTAGCGCGAGCCCGGAGTCCAGTCCGAGCTGAACCGGGAGCCAAAGTTGTACTTGCTCCTGATCTCACCATCGGTGATCGCCTCCCACAGGCGCTCCGGGGTGGTTTTGATATAGATCTCGAAAACCTTTTCCATGCGTTCCTCCAATCTGTCTTTGAGCCCGCTGAGCGCTGCGGCCCAGGGCTCGGCGTACTTGCTCACCCACCGGTCGTGGACAAGCCGGATTGGAACAGGGTTCAGAAAATGGAGCTTCTCGCGCCCTCGCCGCCTGGTCACCACCAGGCCGGCCTCTTCAAGCTGCTTCAGGTGCTTCATCACGCCGAAGCGCGACATCTCGAAGCGGCCCTCGAGCGCGCTCAACGTCTGCCCGTCCTCGCGGAAGAGCTCATCGAGCAGGCTCCGCCGCGTCGGATCGGCGAGGGCCCTGAACACCTCATCCATGCCAAGACTATAGGTGACTATATAGTCACATGCCAACCTTGATGGTCAAGTCGCCTCGGCCAGATACGGCAGCGGCCGTTCGCGTGAGTCGGCATAATCCAGCTCCGCGTTGAGCAGCCGCACCGTCTGGCGCACGCTGATGCCGGTGCTCTGGAGCGCCTTCGAGGCCAAACTCACGGATTCGACGCGCATGACCTGCCGAATGGCTCTGCGCTCGGAGCCGGGCGACGGCACGCCGCCCTCGTCCGTCGAGCGCGGCCCGACGGAGCCGCAGGCCGCCACGACCGCCGCGAGCGCCAGCATGAAGAAGCTCAGTCGACTCATCATCATCGTCTTCCTCTATCGACGGTAACTAACCCCAGAACGGCCGAACCACTGACGAGCATACGTGGGAGCAGGAATCCTAAATGGCGTCAGAGTGGTAATGCTCTTAGTCATAAGTTAGGGGCACCTGACGCGCACTGGGTACACGTCGTCTCGCTGGACCGGTCTATCTGGTATCATCGCGTCGCCCTCGTCTAGCAGGCTGCTGAAAAGGTCGGTTCCGCTCATGGTGAGCCTGCCCTTCGACAAGCTCAGGGCGAGCGGTCCGCTCATG
>CAYQJS010000027.1:0-1890 GCA_964417895.1 uncultured Chloroflexota bacterium
GCTCATGCTTAGCTTGGCCACCACTTATGTATAAGGATGAGCCCAGAGGGAGAGGCAAGAAGCCCTACAAGTCCAGCGTGCTCGGCGCGAACATGCCCTCGATCTTCATCTTCTCCTTCGTCAGGCCCTGCTCGTGGGAGAAGTCGATGATCGTTTGCAGCATCTCACGATTTCCCTTCACGCCGTAAGGGTACGGGTCGTCCCCGAAGATCTCTCGGGTCCTGCGCAGGTACTGCGCTCCGAAGATGAGGCCCGAATGGATGCTGTCGGACATGCGCGCGTAGCAGTGCTCCTTCGCCGCCAGGAATCCCTTGTAGAGGTTGAATGCGAGCCACGGGTACTGCCGATAAACGTCCCCCCGGATTGCGTACGCGTGGTTGGCGGGGATGTAGCCATGCGCCTTGAAGAAGCGTGTGCCCTCGGCGACGAGATCCGGAAAGAGCGGCTTGATCTTGCTCCAGTCGCCCCCGAGCGCCCGGATGTGGGTTGACCTGTCGATGAGATTCGATTGCGGCGACAAGGCCCTGCCCACGGGCGCTGCGTCCAGCTCATGGTTGACCAGCATGGATGCCAGGCTCTTGTCCGGCGGAATCCGATGGAACTTGATGCCATCGGGGGGCGTGAAGCCCGTGGCGCCTCCGTGGCTGAGCTCCTCGGTCCGCTCCATCCACCAGTCGACGGTGTACTGCGAGACGCCGAAGTCGTGCTCGAGCACGCCCCTCATCCACAGCGACGCGGTCTGCTGGTATTCACCGACGCCGATGCGCTTACCGACCAGATCGTGGGGCTCCTCCACCCCCGAGTCCGTGTTGATGGACAGGTTCGCGTGCATGAAGCGCCGCGAAGGGAACACGGGGATGGCGATCATATCCATACCGTGGGAGCGGGCGATAAGGTAGGAGGAGAGCGACATCTCGGAGAACTCGAACTCCTGGAAGTTGAGCTGCCGCCAGAATGTCTCCGAAGGGTCCGAGTTGGTGTGAACCACCTCGACGCCCTCGACTTCGATTGCGCCGTCGATGAGCGCCTGGGTGCGCTCGTTGGGTTGAGAGATCATGCTGAGCCTGAGCTTCGCCATGTCGGGCAATCCTCCGGTGCGGTGGTGTGCTGTGCCAGCACGCGGTTCTGCCGAGTGAGCAACGTATGGGACCATAACGAGTGCCGAGACGTCAAGTCCGGCGCTCGGTGCAAGGCGCCGAGAGCGCGTGCCATCGCGGGGTTCTCCGGCGAGATTTCCCCTGGTCGGTATGGGAAGCCAGACAGTTCGCGGTGATGGTGGCGTTCCTCGCCTCTGAGCGGGCGAGCTAGTATCAAGGGCAGACAGTTCTCAGCGACGGGGGCGTTGTCGGGGCGCCTGAGAGGAGTTCTGAGTGGCAGAAAGACAGCCCACCCTCGATCCCCTCTGAGAGTGGGCTGTCTTGTCTAAAACCGAAGGCTGATTAGACCGCATGCCCCTGCGGGGCACCACTGGCGATGAAAAACCGGCCTATTTTCAGGTTAGGCCAACGCTTCGCGTGGGACGGCGACCCGAGATGGCGCCACCCTGGGCTTGGCGGGGGCGAACGCCCAAACGGCGATGAGCGCGGCGAACGCGACCAGACCGGCGATAATTTCGATATCCACAGCTACCTCCTCCTCAATCCCTTCGTCCCGGCTGAGTTTCTGCTACCTGACGCCCCGCGCCCTCTCCGGAAGCACGGCCCAGGCGAAGCTGACAGTACCGAAGGCGACCAGCGCGAATAGAACGTCCAAACCCACTACGATCACCCCTCTCAGACATGGCTGCCTGTTTCTCGCGCCGACCTTTCGGCCATCGGCTCGCGGTTGACATTATCCTAGCCCGCGGTTTGTACGGGGCGGTATGGCCAGACCGCCTGAAATCGAGGGGCC